>NZ_BQXM01000015.1 GCF_022836495.1 Desulforhabdus sp. TSK | reverse complement strand
CACCACTGTGGCCACCGCGATAGCCGATCGTCTCGTTTTTCGCTCGGAAATCCTCATCCTCGGGGGAAGTAGCTATAGAAGAAAAGTGAAGTAATCAAAAAAGAAGCTGTAAGCCATTGAGGGCTCTAGATCCCTCAGTGGCCTTTTTTTGTTCTCAAAAAGAGACAACGTCGCTGAGCTACGCCCTTTCATCGCGATGGACGACTTTCCAACCGGCCATTTTGGCAGGTTTGCTGACCGCCGGTAATACCAAAAGACGTGAAAAACATTTTCAATCCATTCTACACGACAAAAGATGCCGGCACGGGGCTTGGACTGGCCATCACGCACAAGGTGATCACGGAGCACGGCGGACATGTAGAGGTTTCCAGCCACCCGGGAGCGGGCACTTGCTTTTCTGTGTGTCTGCCCTGCAGCGAAGAAGTGCTTCTTCCTCCCTCTGGTGACCACGGATCCATGTAATTTGCCCTCAATCCTGTGCACAATCGTCCCGAGCTCTCCCTCCATAAATCCTAGGATCGGTTTTATCCTTCTTAATTCAAAAGCTTAGCCTTAAAGAGGTGTGTGGCACTCTTCTTGTTATGAGGTATTCCCAGCGCGCGACAAGAATCGCAGCATGTTCCAGCACGGTTTTCCCTGTCGAAGAATCAGTGCACTGCCATGTCATGCCGACCGATTTGTCACATTTGTGAAAGGTGCGGCATCCGCTCTGGAGCTTGACAGAGAGAGCCCTCCCTGCAGTGCATGGCTATGGACGACATCAATGGAGTGAAGCCAACTCACCCTATATTGTCTTTTTCGGGAAGGGTGTGGAAAAGGACCTTGAGGAGCATGGACCATGAAAAGCTTAGAAGAGATCTTTGTAGTGGATGACGATCAGGGGATACTCGATTCATTCGATGCCCTTCTGGGGGATGATTACCCCCTGCATATGTTCAGTGACAGCAGGAGAGCGATCCGCGTGCTCGACGAAAAGAACCCCGGCCTCCTCTTTCTGGACATCAAGATGCCCGGCATGAATGGAATCGAAGTTCTCAAGTGGATTCGGGACAGAAGCCTCCCCACGAAGGTGGTGATCGTTACCGCACTGCCCCAGGCTCAATATGAAGAAGATGCCAACAAGTACGGAGTGTATCGCTACTTGAGGAAACCATTGGATATCGATGAAGTGGAAGAAATTACGCGCGCTGTGCTTCACTGAACCCCTTGGATGAGTATGGCATAAAATCATTGAAAAAAATGTTTTGAAGGCATAGAGTATGTCCCTGCTCATCCATGCGACAAAGCGCCTTGAGAACAAAAGCCATGAGGGCCCATTGTGCGGAAAGAATTGAGAGCTCGGTTTCATGCAATGGGATTTGGCGTCTTGGCATTTCTGAGGGGTGCTTGCAGGGAAGGCTGATTTTCCGGCCAGTCTCTGAAAGCTCACTGGGACAGTCGTCTAGAAGAGAGAAGGATACTTGAAATGGCAGGTGGAGATACTCCTATTTTGATCGTAGACGATGAGCCATCCGTCATTGAAGGTCTTACAGAATTTCTGGACGACGAAGGTTATGACGTCCATCAGGCGATGGAAGGTCAAACGGGGCTTGATATTTTCCGAGCGGTTCAGCCGGAGCTCGTCATGACCGATTTGCGTATGCCGGGCATGTCGGGTATTGAACTGATTGGGGAAATACGAAAAATCAATGCGCGCACCCCCATCATTGTCGTCACCGGATACGGAACGCTCGAATCCGCAATCGATGGGATAAGGATGAACATATTTGATTTTATCACGAAACCCATAGACCTCATTTCCCTCAAGGCAACCCTGGACAGGGCGCGTGCGTCACTGCAATCGGCTCAGGAAGTTCAAAAGGAAATTCTCGATCTCAGGGAGCAGCTCCGTGTCTTTCAGGAACAGTGGAAAGAACAGGTGGGAAGGTTTTCCGAGGTCGAGCCCCTCATTCATACCGGACGACTCGTTGCGGGGATTCTCCACAACTTGAACAACCCTCTGACCTACATCATGGGGCAGGCGGAGCTGCTGCAGCTGGTTCACCCTGAGGTGGAGAATATCAACAGTATCAAGAACCAAGCCATCCGTATGCGAAAAATCATGGCAACCATTGTGAAACGTGTGAAGGAATCTCAGACACGCCAGACAGAATGGCTGCCCCTGAACGAGCTTCTGGAAGAAGAGATCTTTTTCCTGGAATCTCACCCCTATTTTCAATCGGACATCAAGAAGGTATGGGATCTTGCTTCCGATTTGCCCCTCTTCAGAGGGGTATCGGCCGACTTCAGCCAGGTTTTTGGAAATATTCTGCGGAATGCTGCCGAGGCGATGCAGGACGAGTCATCCACCAGAGAGATCAGGCTGAAAACCTGGCACGACAGTTCAGGAATCCATGTGTACATTCAGGACAGTGGACCGGGTATTCCCGACTCCTTGAAAGAGAAGGTGTTCCAGCCCTTTTTCAGCACCAAATCCTCCAGCAATGGCGTTACCGGCAGCATGGGGATGGGGATTGGCCTGTACCATTGCCAGGAGATTGTACGTCAATACGGGGGATGGATTGAATTGGAGAACAAGATCGGACAAGGCGCCAAATTCATCATTCACCTGCCGCTCAGTGCTGCCGAACCTTCCCCGCAAGCCTGACAGAGTCCTTCCCGCAGAACATTCGTTCTTCTCTGCTTTGCAATACAATCCATATCGTCAGACCACGCATGGATGATCCCCACATGGGCGATACGCCCTTTTTCTGTTCAAAATCCCAACAGCGAGGCATGTACAGATGAAATCCTCAGAGCTCCGTTTAGGCTGCGAAGTCCTTGCGCAAAAACCTCCCTCCTGGCTCCGCTCCGCTCGATTGGGCCTTCTGGCGAACCAGGCCTCGGTCAGCCAGTCTCTTCTGGGTGTGCCGGATCTCCTGATGGATGCAGGGGGGGCATTGAAGGTGCTCTTTTCTCCTCAACATGGATTTTATGGCGAAAAACAGGCCAACATGAAGGAATCGGATGATGGATGGGATGCCACTCACGGCATCCGTGTCTGGAGCCTGTACGGGAATGTCCGTCAGCCGACCTCTGAAATGCTGGAGGGGATTGATGTGCTGCTCATTGATTTGCAGGATGTGGGGACGAGAGTTTACACATATGGAGTCACCATGGGACTCTGCATGGAGGCTGCCGCACGCTCCGGAGTCAAGGTGGTGGTGCTCGACAGGCCAAACCCCATAGGGGGGATGCACCAGGAGGGCAACCTGTTGCGGGACGATCACCGTTCGTTTGTGGGGCGCTATCCCCTTCCCATGCGGCATGGCCTGACCCTGGGGGAGCTGGCGCGCTATATCGTCTCCCGGTGCGGGATCCCCTGTGACCTGGATGTCATTCCCCTCCAGGGATGGAACCGGAGAGATTTTTTCCCTGAAACGGGGATGCAGTGGGTCTATCCTTCCCCCAATATGCCATCCTGGGAGACAGCTCTGGTCTATCCCGGCATGGTGCTCCTGGAGGGTACCAATGTCAGCGAAGGCCGCGGAACGACACTTCCTTTTCATCTCTTCGGCGCTCCCTTCCTGGACCCCAAAAAAATCGGCCAGTGCTTGAAGAAAACCGAGCTGGAGGGTGTCGTTCTTCGTCCCGTTTGTTTTGAACCGGTTTTTGACAAATGGCAGGGAGAAATCTGTTACGGTTTTCAGATTCACGTGACAGATCGGGATCGGTTTCGGCCCTACCGCCTGGGATTGGCTCTGCTCCAGGCGTTCGTGCAGGTTCATGGCGAGCAATTTCTCTGGCTGCCTCCTCCTTATGAATACGAGTGGGAAAAACTGCCCATAGACATCCTTCTGGGTGACGGTATCCTGCGGCAGCAGCTGGAAGCCGGGAAGGCTATCCTGGAGCTGGAAGCAGACTGGAGCGACGAGCTCGATACCTACTGGACCGACTGCCAGGATTGTCTGCTTTACGCTCCATAACAATTCAACTCGCAAGCACACTCCATCCCCCTGGGCTGGAAGCGCAAAGGATTCCCTGGGGAAATGGCCGGCACTCTGTTGGGGATGGAAGCAGCGGCAATTGAATTCAGGCGGGCGAAAAAAACTTTCCGAAAGAGAAAATCAGGTGCAGCCCCGAGGGACCGCACCTGGTGAGAAAGATTGTGGGCGACGGGACAGCACCATGAAGGGGCAGGGATGGTGCTGCCGGCCTCAAAAGCTTCAATGCAGCAGGTTGCCGATGCGATTCCATCGAATAAAGCTCTCCGACGGCTTCCAGGTCAGTTTCCCCTCACCGTTCCAGGACCAGTAAATGATGAAGGCTTCGCCCTTCAGTTCATTCATGTCCACGAACTTCCAAAACCGACTGTCGTAGCTCTCATCCCGGTTGTCGCCCATAACAAAAAGGCTGTGGGGGGGAACTAAAATCGGTTCCATGTTGTCTCTTGGACTGACACTTGCAGGCAGTATTTTCGACTCACTGTGGACGACATAAGGTTCGACCAGGAGCTTGTCATTGACATACACCCTCTTGTCCTGAATGCGAACCGTGTCTCCCGGAAGGCCGATGACCCTTTTGATGAAATCCTTGGACGGATCGACAGGGTAGCGGAACACGACAATGTCTCCGCGTTTGGGGTCGCTGAAATGGATCAGCTCCTTTTCCAGGAGAGGCAGCTTGATTCCGTAGACGAACTTATTGACGAGGATATGGTCTCCGATGAGCAGGGTATCTTTCATGGAACCTGATGGAATCTTGAAGGCCTGTACAACGAAAGCGCGAATGAACAATGCGAGGAGTACGGCTATGAGGATCGCTTCCGTATATTCCCGCAGCATGCTTTTTGAACGTTTTTTCTCTATTCCATTCTCGTTTGTGCGTTGCAACTTAAAAACCCTCCTTTGGAAGTCTGAAGTCGATTCGGTCCATCCTGAATCTGGTCCATTCGTTGTGAGGCCGTAAGCCGTGATGATAAAGTAGAAAAGTGGTTAAAAGTCAATCAAAACCTTCGAGTGCTTTTGGAGCGAAACCTCTCTATGTTTGGGAAAAAACAGAATGTAATCGGTTTGGATATCGGCTCGCACACCATCAAAATCCTGCAGGTTGAGGAAAAGGATTCCAGGCTGAAGCTGCTGAACCTCGGTGTGATTCCCATCCCCAGGGAGGCGTTTGGCGAAGGCCGGATGACCCAGCCTGAACTGCTGTCCCATTGCATTCAAAGGCTTGTGTCCCATCTGAAGATTAAGGACAAGGATGTCTCCTGTGCCGTCTCGGGATACGAAGTCATGATCAAAAAGCTGGAGCTCCCGACCATGACGGACGAAGAACTGCGGGCGCGTATGCAATCCGAGCTCAGGCAGTACATTCCCTATAATGTCGAGGAAGTCGACGTGGATTACCAGATCCTGGGGCTGACCAAGGATCGTCTCAACTTCATGGATGTGTTGCTTGTGGCTTCCAAAAAGGATTCCATCAGGGATTATGTACGGCTGATACAATCCTCCCAGTTGCAGACGGCCGTGCTCGATGTCGACTTTTTTGCTCTGTGCAATGCCTTTGAAGTCACCCATGGATTTCCGGAGAAGGAGACCCTCGTGCTCCTCGACATTGGTGCGACGAAGGCGCTCATGAGCATCGTAGACCGGGGGGTGCCCGTCTTCACTCGAGGGTTATCCATCGGGGGCGCTCAAATCACGGAGAAGATCCGCCAGGCTTTTAGAAATTCCTATGATGAAGCAGAGCGGATCAAGCTGGGAGAAGTATCTGAAAATGTCTCCCGGAACGAGCTGAAGGATATTTTTACCTCCACGGTGCGAAACTGGGTGGGAGAGTGTAAACGGGCCATTGATTTTTATTACAGCAATTATCCCGAAACAAAAATCGAAAAGGTCTTTCTGAGCGGTGGATCTTGCAACATTCCAGGTCTGGATCAGGTGTTCCAGGAAAATATGGATATGATGGTGAAGATCTTCAATCCTCTTGCCGACATTACATACGATTCGAAAGTCTTTGATCCGGATTATCTCAACCATCTTGGCCCTCAGATGGCTATTGTGCTGGGCCTTGCCCTGAGAAAGGCCAATGAGAAATGATACAGGTCAATTTACTTCCGGCCCGAACGAAGCAGAAAAGGGAAACAGTCCGACAATTCGTTTCTTTCTATGTGCTCGGTATAATTGTTGCTTCAGCCGTCATGGGGTATCTCTGGCATACGGAGGCAAACAAGATTGAAAGTCTCACTCAGCGCCAGGCACAACTTCAGGGAGAAGTGAAGAAGTACGCCAAGTTTGAACAGATGCTGAAGGAACTGACCCAAAGGAAGGCACTGGTGGATAAGAAGCGCACTGTCATCGAGGGACTTCGGAAAGACAGGGATACGGCCGTGCGCATGCTGGCTCTCCTGAGTGTCGAACTGCCGGCGGACAAGATGTGGTTTGAAAAGTTGAGCCAGAACGGAGCGGGTATCACTCTGGACGGTGTGGCTTTGAGCAATGAGGCTATCGTGGAGTTCATGAGGAACATGCAGGCCTCACCCTATGTGGGAAAGGCCAGCGTAAATTTGACGCACTCACGTCAAACATTGATCAGCAATATGAAATTGAGAGAATTTCAGATCAGCTACCAGTTCATGCCTTACTCTCAAGTTTCGACGCCATCGGCGCAGTCAGCACCCCCAGCACAACCTGAGGCAAAGCAGCCATGATGATGCAATTCTTTGAAAATTCAGCACTGAACGAAAAAATTTCCTCCCTCACCCTCGTTCAGAGGCTCCTGCTGTTTGTCGGGACTTTTGCCGTGCTGGTGGGAGGGTTCTACTTCTTCGTCTACAAAGATCAGCTGGAGGCGGTGCAAGGACTTGAGAGCAGCATTTCCGGGCTCGAAAATCGATTGGCCTCCCTGAAGAGGGCGTCCGCACAGGTGGAAATTCTTCAAAAGCAGGTGGCTGAATCGGAGGAGGAGCTTTCACAGCTCCTGACACTCCTTCCCGATCAGAAGGAAATTCCCGGTCTCCTGGAAAGTGTATCGGAACTGGGGGCAAAAGTTGGCCTCGAGAATATTCTCTTTCAGCCACAAGCGGAGCAGCCTCATGAGTTTTACGCAACGATACCGGTACGCCTGGATCTTGTGGGAACGTACCATGAGGTAGGCAGCTTTTTTGACAAAGTCAGTAAATTGAATCGCATTCTCAAAGTGCAGAGTCTGGGTATGGTTCGACAGAAACCCTCCTCTCTCCTCAAGGTCGACTGTACGATAGAGACCTATCGCTTTTTGGAGATGCCCGCCCAGACGGAGGGTGTTGCAAAACAGGCAGCGAAAAAATAGTCCTTCAATCCCTATTTAAAGATACAAGGGGAGCCGGGGGCTGAGCTTTTGAGTGGAAGTCAGAGAGGGGAAAGAGGGGAGACCATGGGTAGATTCGCTCGCAGCACAAAAAGCTCAATGATTGTTGCCGTCTTTGTTTTGTTCATGGGAGGATGTGCGGCAACAGGCAATGTGGGGACCGGTCATAAAACTGACACTTTGTCCGAAAATACAACAGGGGATGACACCAGCTTCCAGGTGCCCCCGGCTCCGGAACCTTCCATGAGTCTCCTCCGGGTGGACGTGCTGGATGAAGCCGCTGCCACCGTGGTGCGTATGGGTGCCACGGGTCCTCTGCGTGACTATCACCTCGAAAAACTGGGAAGCGAGGGGTTCTCCCTCAATCTGGGAGACATCGACGACCGAGCCAATCTACCCGTTCTGCCGAGCAATTCCAGCCGATTGAGTCTCAGCTACCCGGAGGCCGGCTCGACCCGGGGACTCGAGATTGTGGGGAATTGCCGACAACCGCTGGAAAATTACATATTGGACAGCATCGGCGATGAGCTGATACTGACCTTACACTTCGTGAAAGATGAGCCGCTCCCGCCTCCAGTGAACGAATCCCCCAGGCAGCCCGTTCCCGAGGATGTCCCGAAGGAACAATACCAAGCGTCCATGGTGCCTTTGAAGAAAGCCTCATCATACCATGAGGTGGAGCCGGTGAGGCGGTCGGTCCGGCCGGCTGTTTCCACCGTGTCGGAAGAGGCTCCCGCTTTCCGTTTGGAAAATGTCTCCTTGACCGAGTCCCAACCTGCCCACCAAGCATTGGTGAAGCAGTATACCGGAAAGCCCATCAGCCTCGATCTGCTGGAAGCGGATGTGCGAAATGTTTTGAGGCTCCTTTCCGATATCACCGGCAAGAACATTGTCATCGAACCTGACGTGGCGGGTAAAGTGACCCTCAAAGTGGAGCAGGTTCCCTGGGACCAGATCCTGGATATGGTGCTGGCCATGAACGACCTGGGAAAAGAGCAGGTAGGGAATGTCATTCGCATCGCCAGGCAGGATAAGCTCAAAGGAGAATGGACCCAGAAAGCCGAAGAAATACGGGCAAGGCAGGACCTCCAGGAAGTGGCCAAAGACTTGGGAGAGATCAATACGGTCTATTTCACGGTCAATTATGCGCAGCCCCAGGATATCGCCGCTAAAATGACGGAAAATAAGAGTGAGCGGGGGAGGGTCGCCATTGACGAGCGCACGAGCCTCATCATTTACTCAGACTATCCCGCTCGCATAGAGAGTGCCCGTCAACTTCTGGCAAGACTTGACAAAGCGACCCCGCAGGTCCTCATAGAGGCAAGGATCGTGACATTGCGTTCTCAGGCATCCAGGAGTCTTGGGATCAACTGGAGTTTCTCCACCGATCACACCACCGTCGATCCCGGACTCACCCAGCAGTTTCAAATCAATGTTCCCCCACCGGGCCCGTCCACCTTTGGGTTCAACATGGGGCAGCTCATCGGAAAGACTTTTCTGCAGGTGGAGGCCACCATCTCCGCCCTGGAGACTTCTCAGGACCTGAAAATCATCGCATCTCCAAAGGTGCTTACCCTCAACAACGTCGAGGCTCAAATCAAGCAGGGAACTCAAATTCCCTATCAAAACATAGGACTGGGGAATGCAAACGCGACTTCTACCGAGTTCAAGGATGCGACGGTGGAGCTCAAGGTGACGCCCCATATCACTCCGGATCAGAAGGTGAGATTGAAGATCTTCGCCAAGCAGGATGAACCGGGAACTGAGTTCAACGGGCAGACGTCCATCGATAAACGGGAGATTACGACCGAGCTCCTGGTGGATGACGGTAATGTTATCGTCATCGGCGGCGTGATTCGGGACAGATCTGAAACCGGCGATTCGGGAACCCCCGGACTGAACAAGATCCCCCTGCTGGGAAGGCTGTTCCGCAGGGATACTTCCAGCCAGGAGCAGGCTGAATTGCTCATCTTCATCAGTCCGAAAATCGTTGAAGTGCAGAAGCGTGCTCTCGGCGCATGAATCGTGCGTATAGGAGCCCCCCTTTCCATGAAAAATATTTTGGATTGGGATAGATTCTATGATAGTAAACAACCTTATAGGAAGAGGATGGCAAAGGGTATGGACTGAGGGGGATGAATATCGATGGAAATTTCCAGGTGGGGTGGCACGTACCGTATTCCAGTCACAATGCTCGTCTTGACAGTGCTTTTTTCCGGCTGCTCCATGCAAAATTCCGGGACCAAGCTCGATGCTTCCGGAAAGGATCGGACCCGCAAGGCCGAGAGCAAGCTGTTGCAGCAGAATACGTCCCAGGAAAAGGGAACCCTCAAGGTAGACTACCTCACTCCTCTGGCCAGTATCCAGTCGCCTGAAATTTATATCTACAAGGAAAAGCGCCGCCTCTATGTCATTCAATCCAATGTGCTGGTGAGGGACTATCCCGTTGCCCTGGGCTCGACCCCCCAGGGCGATAAAGAGAAGGATGGAGACGGGCGGACGCCCGAGGGTGAGTTCAAGATCTGCACACGGGATTCGGCCGGTCGTTTTGGTAAATCTCTCGTTTTGAACTACCCCGACAAAAAGCATCTGGAGCGCGCTTTCTTCGCCGGTATTTTGAGTCCCTCGGAATTCAGGGAGACCCAGGTGGCCAACGGATCGAAAGATCCATCCCAGAAGAGCAATGCCCTGGGGGGACAGATTTCCATTCATGCAGGAGGGGCCCATCAAGACTGGACGAATGGATGTATCGCACTCTATGCCAGCGATATGGATGAGCTTTTCAACATCGCCGGCATCGGCACTCCTGTTACCATTCGCCCTTAGCTCCTGGGGATCAAAAGGCGGTTCCGCCTCGTTCGCCGGGTGCGACACCCTGATCTGAAGCCTGCAGTGCCAGTTCGCGAGCTTTGCGAATGGCCTCGCCTTCCTTCCATTCCATGAATTTTCTGAGCACGGACTTTTTTTCAAAGTCCGCCTTTGAAAGGTAACTCCGGCTGGCCCTCAGAAAATCGTCGCACATGGTCCCCAGGACATTTTCCACCTCGCTTTCTTCGGTGAAATTGCGCACCTTTTCCTGCCTGAAGCATAATCCTTCCGGGGGGCCGGCTTTCCGAAATGCCTCGATGGCGGTACCGTCGCTTTCACACCCCTGGAAGTAGCCTTCTTTGATCTCCAGGGGAATGGTAATAAGAAGGTGAAGTTGACAGCGCCCTCCCGGAAGATTCTTGGAAACGGAGTGAAAAAAAACAGTCAGGCCGTTTTCCAATGGAACAGATTTCACCAGTTGTCCAACCGCTTCCATGTCCTATCGTTCCTCCTCTCTCGCTTTTACTGCAATTTTAGAAGGAATTAGCCCAAAGAAGTTTTCAGATCAAGAATAAAGCATCCGGTCCTGTTGACTCCGAAAGAGCAACACGCTATTAAGCATGGGGAGCAGAATCTGTCCCCCATGTCATATCCGGCTGTCTTTTCGCGCCTGATTTTTGAATGCAGCGGGAGGATTTCCATCACGAAAAACGAGTGTATTGATATCAATATTCCAGAACTCCTGAAAATCAGATGAGGTCATTGCCAGATGGAGAGAAAGTGTATTGAAGTTAGGTGGCATGGGCGTGGAGGGCAGGGTGCTGTCACCGCGGCCATGATTTTGGCGCAGGCAGCATATTATGACGGGTATAAAGGGGTGACAGCCGCTCCTTTCTTTGGCGCTGAACGTCGGGGAGCGCCCGTCATCGCCACGAACCGGTTTGCTCGGGAGCCCATACGCACGTTCTCTTTGGTGGAGCACCCGGATGTCGTAGTGGTGCTTGATGAGACTCTCTTGCGCGTTGTGGACGTATCCTTCGGTGTCCGTCCGGATGGAATCGTGTTGATCAACTCCTCCAAGGCGCCCGAAGAGTTTGTCCTCAAGAATCCCGTCAATGTTGCCACCACCAATGCTGAAAAATGGGCAAGGGAATCCGGCCTCATCGTCGCAGGATCAGTCCTCTTCAATACAACCATTCTTGGAGGCTTTGCCAAGGCGACAGGGCTGATCTGTCAGGAGAGCATCGAGAAGGCGCTGCGAAATCATTTCTCCGGTGAAGCCGGAGAAAAAAATGTGCACGGAGCGCGCCAGGCCTATGCGGGAACGGCAGTCATACACGAATGCACCCTGGCCTGCGCTTGATCATTGCGGTGCGGGAGACCAGCGAACTTTGGAAGGAAGATTTGATGAGCAGCGAGAACATTGACAAGTTTACTTATGCCCATTCGACATTGTGCAAGGGGGAAGCCGGAAAGACCGGCGACTGGCGGTCGTCGCGGCCGGAAATCGATCACACGAAATGCACTCCCACCAAGAACCAACGCCCCTCATGTTTTATCTGCTGGTTGTATTGTCCCGAGGGAGTGGTCAAACGCTCCATTCCGGTGGAAATTGACCTGGATTACTGCAAAGGGTGCGGCATCTGCGCTGAAGAGTGCCCCACCAAAGCCATTCAGATGATCGAAGAGATAAAAGAAGTCTGAAGCTCCAGGAATAAGACGTTATATATTTTTTGGGTGCTCTGCGGAGGGATCGGGCGAGGTGTGAAGTCGGGATTGCTTCTTCAGGACTCGCCTGATTCAAACCCAAAAATCATTTCGCTTTACAAAAACGCTCCTTTTCGCTGTAGATACACCCACAGTATTGCTGCCGATAGATTCCAAGGGATTGAGCCCTTTCCTGTCCCTCTCGCCACCCCTCCCGAAAATCCTCATAGTAAAAGGGAATCCCGAATGTGCGTGATGCCTGCTCTGCGATGGAACGGATCAGATCGTGCTTTTGTCTGCGGCTGTAAAGAAGCGTTGTCGTGAAGGCATCGAAGCCGCTCTTTCTGGCCAGGCGGGCAGCCGCTTCCAAGCGAACCGAATAGCAGTAGATACAGCGCTGTTGCTCCCTGAAGACAACCGCACGCAGAAATCCTTCCAGGTCGTAATCCGGGCGGACAATGACCTGCAGTTGCACGCTCTGTGCGTAGGTTTCCAGGGTATTGAGCCTTCTCTCGAATTCCTGGTAGGGATGAATGTTGGGGTTGTAAAAAAACGCATGCACGGCCCAGTCCTGGCGGCGGAGCTGCTGCAACGGGTAAATGGAACAGGGTGCACAGCATGTGTGCAACAGTATGCGCGGCATGGCTTTTACTTTTCCTGCACGGTCAAACGTTCCAGCAGCTTTGTGGGCAGGCCGTCAAAACTTCCATTGCTCATGCACACCACCAAGTCCCCGGAGCGGCAGTAGCGGTTAAGAAACGCAACAAGCTCGTCGGTTGCTTCAAAGAAAATCGCTTCTTTCCCCCTCCGGAGAATATCCCCGGCCAATCCCCTGGCGTTGAGCCGTTCTTCCTGGGAAATCGCCTCCAGGCCGGGTGGCTGCTTGATGCAGATGCAATCGGCCGCATCGAATGCCTCCGTGTAGGCGTCGTGAAAAACCGATCGCCGACTCGTGTTGGTCCTGGGCTCGAAAGCGGCGATGAGGCGTCGGTCGGGATAAAAGAGCTTCAATGCCTCCAGGGTCTCTCTGACAGCTGTGGGATGATGGGCGAAATCATCCATGACCAGGATTCCCTTCACTTCTCCCAGAATGTCCTGGCGTCTCTTGACTCCCCGAAATGCCAGGAGCGCCTCCTGCACCTCCTCCATTCTCAGGCCTGCAAGGTCGGAGGCCGCCATAACAGCGAGGATATTGCTCAGATTGTGTCGTCCGGGCAGCTTGGAAATCATCCGGTGCGGGTGGTCGGAATGCGGAGACCGGCAGGTGAAAGCGACCTCTTGGGGGCCAAATTCGACCTGGAGGATGCGCCAATCGGCTGTGTCACTCATTCCATATGAAATGACCTTTCCCCGGCATTGGCGTGCCACCTTCATGCAGTGCGGATCATCCGCGTTGACGATGAGAAAATCTTCCGGCTGAATCAGCCCGGTAAAACGCTGAAATGCGTTTACTACCGAATCGAAAGTGGGAAAGATGTCTGCATGATCGTACTCGATGCTGGTGATGATTCCAATATGCGGTCGGTAATGGAGGAACTTGGATCCCTTGTCGAAGAAAGCGGTGTCATATTCATCCCCCTCCAACACCATGTAGCGACCTTTTCCGACTCTGTAGCTGCGCTCCCAGTTGTTGAGAAAGGCCCCGATGAAGGCAGACGGGTCCAGCCCTGCATGACTGAACACCCAGGCCAGGAGTGAAGAGGTGGTGCTTTTGCCATGCGTGCCGGCCACCACGACGCTTCGATGCTTGGAGAGAAAAAACTGCGCAATGGCCTCGGGCATGGAAAGGTAAGGAATATTGCCCTCGAGGACTTTCTGCGCTTCGGGGTTTTCCCGCCGGATGACATTGCCGATGATCACCAGATCCACTGGATACGCCGAGAGATTGGCGCCGTCATAGCCCTGAAAGACGGGAATTTTCAGGGCCTCCAGGTGATTGCTCATGGGAGGGTAGAGGTTCACATCCGATCCCACGACAAAATAGCCCTTTTCTTTCAGCATGGTGGCCAGTGTACCCATGGCGATGCCGCCGATACCCATCATATAAACCGTTGTGATTTTTTCATTTTCCATTGAAGGATTCCATGATCAGGTTGTGAAGCAACGGACGAAACACCCTCAGCTTGTCATTTTGCCGACTGGGGTAGACACGGTTGGTGAGAAGGATCACGACAATCTCCTTCTCGAGATCCAACCAGAAGGATGTCCCTGTGAAGCCCAGGTGGCCGACGCTGCCGGGTGAAAAGAGATCCCCTGCACTGGACTGTGCGGCGCTGGGGGTATCGAATCCCAGTGCCCACGTGCCGTGGGAAGGCGGGTCGGAACGAGTCCAAAAGGTTTGGACAGTCTCCCGGGAACAAGGACCGTCGGAGATCCTCCCGAGATAGATCCTCCAGAGGAGTGAGAGCTGGTGAAAAACCTGGCGGGCTGTTCCAAAAAGCCCCGCATGGCCTGTAATCCCCCCCAAGGTATAAGCATTTTCATCGTGGACCTCACCACGCAGGAGCCGCCTCCGCCAGGGGCAATATTCCGTCGCTGCAAAGGCCTTGAAATCCTGGCCCTTTGTGGGCTCTCCCTGGGAGGAGGGATAGAATGACGCTGCCTCTCTGCCGTCCTTCCAAGTCCCTGAGTGACAAGTGGTTTTTGGTCGGGACATGGGGTCGCCCGAAACTCTCAATGGCCGAAAATGAGGGAACCCCGACGGGGCGAAGCCGGGAAGAGGGTGGTGCGCGGAAGTCCGGACCATCGCCTGGATCCACCGGGAATACAGTTCCAGGAGGGGGGCGTCGAAAATTTCCTCCAGGACCATTCCCAGGAGGATAAAGCCCAGGTCACTGTAACAAGGTGTCTTTCCTGGCTCCGACTGGAGTGGGGTGCTCAGTATGCAGGCCCGGAGTGCCGCAGGCCTTTCGCGGGAGGGAAGGGTAATGAGGTCCTTGAAGAAGGGGATATAAGCTGGAAAGCCGGAAGAATGGCTCAGGAGGTGTCTCAGGGTGATCCGGCGCTTTTCGGGAGACAGTCCGGCCGAAGGAAGAAACCGGGTCAGTGTATCGTCCAACTCTGCCTTCTTCTCCTGTACTGCCGTCATGGAAAGAACCGTTGTGCAAAGGGGCTTTGTCAGGGAGGCCAGATCGAATTGGGTCTGAAAATCTATGAGAGAGCCTCCCCACTGTGTATAACCCCATGTTTTTTCATAAAGGATGGCGCTCGGTGCTCCAATGAGGAGGCTCGCTCCCGAGAAGACGCGCCGGCTCAGGGCCTCGTTGAAAAGACGGTCCAGGGCTGTGTGCCTGATCCACATGCTGTCCGGGGGAAGGAGCTGCTCTTTCATGGCCGACTTTCCCTCACTGCTCTCCCGCAGGGTTGTTTTTGGGCAATGCTCTGGAAAAGGGGAGCCGCAATGGATGGAAGGAGCCGGCGTGTGTGTCGAGGGTGAAAGCCAGACCGAAAGGAATCACCTGATTTTCCAGGGTGTGCCCGAACGGGAGATTGGCGATGACAGGAAACCCGAAGGGTTTCGTGGCTTCCATGACCATTTCCCAAATCTTGTCGGAATCGCCGCATCCCTGGAAACGTCCGAGAATCAATCCTCCCAGACGCTCCAGTATTCCGGCCAGTCTCAGGTGAAGCAGGAGACGGTCCAGGCGGTAGAGGGCTTCATTGCAGTCCTCCACGAGGAGCAAAGCTCCCGTCAGGTCGGGTAAATAGGGGGTGCCGATGAGATGGGTGAGGCACGTGAGGTTTCCTCCCGTGAGGGGACCACTGGCCCGACCGCATCGGAGGACCTGGAATTGGTTGATGTCCCATGAAAAATCATTTTCTCCTGTGAGGGACCGCAGGACATTCTCCCAGCGTTCCGGTACCGTGTCGAGATCCACGAGATTGGGGCCATGGAAGGTCACCCACTGCATCTGGGACTGAAAGGCCAGGTGAAGGAAAGTGATATCGCTGTGGCCCAGAAATATTTTGGGGCATTTCTTGAGGGTCGAAAAAGGCAGCCAGGGAAGCAGCCGACCACTCCCGTATCCTCCGCGGATGCCGATGATGGCGGCTACCGTCGGATCGGTGACGGCTCCTATGAGGTCCTCCGCACGGTCCGCCTCAGTCCCCACGAGGTAGCCGCGTTTGTGGTAAACATGCTTCCCAGGGATGACGTGAAAGCCTGATTCCTCGATCAAACGGCATGCCCGATGGAATTTGTCTGTGTCAAAGGGGCTCGAAGGCGCCACGAGGGCGATGCGATCACCGGGTTCGAGGGGGCGAAAAATCATTGGTCCTTGCGGTTCCGTTCGAAAATGATCCGGAGGCCCCTCAGAGTCAGATGATCATCCACTTCGTCAATGGCGGGGCATTCGCTGGCGATCAGCAGGGCCAATCCTCCCGTGGCCACCACTTTGATGTCGGCATTGACTTCGCGCTTCATCCTGTTGATGATGCCTTCCACGAGGCCTGCATATCCATACACAATTCCTGCGTTCATGGAGGTGATGGTGGTCTTCCCCAGTACGGAGCGGGGCCTGGCGAATATTTCCACGCGGGGCAGCTTGGAGGTTTTGAAGAAGAGGGCTTCGCAAGAGATCATGATCCCCGGACTGATGACTCCCCCCATATATTCCCCGCGATCCGAAACGTAATCAAAAGTTGTGGCCGTTCCGAAGTCTACGACAATGAGGGCTTTCTTGTAGAGCTCATAGGCCGCAATCGCATTGACGATGCGGTCGGCCCCCACTTCCTTGGGGTTGTCGTAAAATATGGGCATTCCCGTGCGAATTCCCGGCCCCACGATGATGGGGGCGATGTTGAAGTACTTGCTGCAAAACCGTTCCAGGGCATTGAGCACCGGGGGGACGACGCAGGAGATGATCACATGGCGAACCTCTTCGATGGGATGCGCATGGGCTGCGAAGAGACTGCGGATGGCGATGCCGTATTCATCCACCGTTGTGTTGACATCCGTCCGGATGCGCCACTCGTCGATGAGCTGATCATCCTTGAAGAGTCCCAAAACCGTGTTGGTGTTGCCGATGTCCATGGCCAGAAGCATGCGTTTTTCCTCACTGTGGATTTCAGGGGGGTGGATACTGCGTGCCGGCTTAAAGTGGATCGCCGCTCATGTGCTTTTTGATGCTCTCGGCCATCTCCTCGGCAATTTCCCGTATGAGCTTGGAATCGGACCCTTCCACCATGATGCGAATCACGGGCTCCGTACCTGAAGGGCGAATCACCAACCGTCCTTCCTCTCCCAGGCGCTGCTCCAAGCCTTCCTGCAGGCGCACCAGTTCGGGGATTTCCTCGATGGATCGTCTTCGGCTGACAGAGACATTGACAAGCGTTTGGGGATAACGCTGCATAATCCTTTTGAGCTCCGAAAGGGGGCGTCCTTCGCGGAGCATGACGGCCAGGATCTGAAGCGCCGAGAGAATGCCGTCACCTGTCGTACTGCAGTCGAGGAAAACCAGGTGTCCCGATTGCTCTCCACCCAGGTTGCAATCGAGCTGCCTCATGCGCTCTACAACATATCGATCGCCCACCGGCGTTCTGAGCAGGCATCCACCCTGGCGGCGCAGGGCGACCTCCAGCCCCAGATTGCTCATGACGGTGGCCACCAGGGTCTTTCCCTTGAGGGCATCCGTTTTCAGATAGTGGCTGGCGCAAATGGCCATGAGCTGATCCCCGTCCAGGATTTCGCCTTTTTCATCGGCTACGATGACCCGGTCTGCATCTCCATCGAAGGCCAGTCCGGCGTTGGCCCCATGCTCACGAACGAGAGCCGCCATGTACTCCGGATGCAGAGATCCCCTGTCCTGATTGATGTTCACGCCGTTGGGATTGCTTCCCACGACGATCACTTCCGCACCCAGCTCCTCGAACACCGTAGGGGCTACGCGGTAGGATGCTCCATGGGCGCAGTCGATGACCAGTTTCAACCCATCCATGGAGAGATCTCTGGGGAAGGTGGATTTGAGGTAAACGATGTAGCGTCCCTGTGCGTCATCGATCCTTCGGGCACGACCGATTTCCGATGCCGAGGGGCGGGGAAGCCGTTCTATTTCTCCACTCAGGATCAATTCCTCGATGTGGCTTTCCGTTTCGTCGGGGAGTTTAAAACCATCGGCGGCGAAAATCTTAATGCCGTTGTATTCGAATGGATTGTGCGATGCGGATATGACGATACCCGCATCCGCTCGCATACTGGTGGTGATGAAGGCGATTCCGGGTGTGGGGAGGGGTCCCACCAAAAGCACATCCACCCCCATGGAACAAATGCCTGCCGTTATGGCGTTTTCAATCATGTAGCCCGAAAGACGCGTGTCTTTGCCAATGATGATCTTGGGACGCTTTCGGGTGCTCTTGAATACATGAGCCGTGCTGAAACCGACCTTCATGGCGAGATCTGTCGTCATGGGCCATTCGTTTGCCACACCCCTGATGCCGTCCGTCCCAAAAAGCTTCCCCATCAATATGCTCCTCAAAAACGATAGATAAAAACCCGTCCCACAGATCCACAGCCTGAATCAGGGAATCTCTGACTTCCTGATTCTCCTCCTGACCGGAGCCGGGGCCATCACCTGTACAGCCGAAGAAAATGTCGTCAGACAGCCTCTCGAAGGGCGTCACTCATGACGGCTACCTGCTTGTGGATCTCCACGTCATGGGCACGAATGATGTGAGCCCCTGCGGCAATCCCAAAACTGTTGACGACAGCTGTGCCTACCTCCCGGTCCTCTTCCGAACGGTCCAGGATCGTTCCGATAAACCGTTTGCGGGATGCGGCCAGAAGAATGGGACGGTCAAGGCAGCGAAGCAGTTCCAAATCCCGGATGAGCAGAAGGTTGTGATGGATGTTTTTTCCGAAGCCGATCCCGGGGTCGACGATGATCTGGGTACGCTGAATGCCGTTGCGGGTGGCAAAGGCGATGCGCTCCTCGAGAAATGCAATGACTTCCGAGAAAAGAGAGGCATAAGTCGGAGAGACCTGCATGGTCTTGGGCTTGCCCTGCATATGCATGAGGATGAGGGGTACGCCGGAATCGGCCGCAACTCCGGCCATTTCCTCATCGAACTGCAGTGAGCTGACATCGTTGATGATGTTGGCCCCCGCGTCGAGGGCCTTCCGGGCCACCTCACCGGAGGTGGTGTCGATGGAGATGGGAATATCGCTGCTTTCGCGTACAGCCTCGATGACTGGAAGGACACGTTCCAACTGCTCATCCGGAGCGACAGGATCGGAATTGGGCCGCGTGGACTCCCCCCCGATGTCGAGGATGTCGGCCCCTGCCACGACCAGGTCGAGAGCCCGCTGGACGGCTGCCTGGCGGCTGAGGTACCTGCCTCCGTCGGAAAACGAATCCGGGGTCACATTGAGGATTCCCATGACCAGCGTGCGGCGCCCCAGTTCCAGACCTCCCGATTGCATTCGGAGTGTGTAATGCCTGCGCGGAAAGACGCTCATGGACTTATTTCTCCGAAGTCTGTGGCGGCTCGCCACCGGCATTGGAGGCATCCTCTTTTTCGGTGCTTTCTCCCGTCTCTGGAGACCTCCGCAATGCGGGCTCGGATGGAGCCACGGAATCGTCGGACGGGAGCTGGGGCTCGGAAGGCTCGGGTTTCGCCGGAAATTGCACCAGCAGTTCCGGTTTGGTTTCCTCGATGATCTTATCCATATCCCGAAGATCCAGCGTTTCCCTCTCCAGGAGCGCTTCAGCAATTGCTACCAGAACATCCATGTTGCCGTTGAGAATGTCCCTGGCCCGCTGGTAGTTTGTTTCGACGATGCCTCGGACTTCCTTGTCGATCTGGACTGCGGTGGTCTCACTGTAATCCCGGTGCTGGGCGATGTCCCGTCCCAGGAAAACCTGTTCCTCCCGCTTGCCGAAGCTCAAGGGGCCCAGGACTTCGCTCATACCCCATTCGCACACCATGCGCCGCGCCATCTGGGTCGCACGCTCGATATCGTTGGACGCCCCGGTGGTGCGCTGGTTCAAAACCACCTCTTCGGCCACGCGCCCTCCCATGAGAATGGCGATGGTATCCAGCAGGTAGTCTCGGGAGTAAGTGTGTCGATCGTCCTGGGGCAATTGCTGCGTCAACCCGAGCGCCCTTCCCCGGGGAATGATGGTGACCTTGTGCAGGGGATCGGCATTGGGCAGGAGCCTCGCCACCAAAGCATGACCCGCCTCATGAAATGCCGTTGTGCGCTTTTCTTCTTCACTCAGGATCATGCTCTTGCGCTCAAGTCCCATCATGACCTTGTCCTTGGCAGACTCGAAATCCGACATGTCGATCTGGTCCTTGTTCTTCCGAGCCGCAAGCAGCGCTGCCTCATTGACGAGATTCTCCAGGTCTGCACCGGAGAACCCGGGCGTCCCCTTGGCAAGGGTTTTGGTGTCGACGTCGGGAGCGAGAGGCTTCTTTTGCATGTGGACTTTCAAGATCCCAATTCGGCCGCGAATGTCCGGTACGGGAACCACGACCTGCCGGTCGAAGCGTCCCGGCCTCAAGAGGGCTGGGTCCAGAACGTCGGGGCGGTTCGTGGCAGCAATGAGAATAACTCCCTCGTTGGATTCGAAGCCGTCCATTTCCACCAGGAGCTGGTTGAGGGTCTGTTCCCGTTCGTCGTGACCTCCACCGAGTCCCGCACCGCGATGACGACCCACTGCGTCGATTTCATCGATGAAAATGATACAGGGAGCATTCTTCTTGCCCTGCATGAAAAGATCCCGCACGCGGGATGCTCCAACGCCCACAAACATCTCGACAAAATCCGAGCCGCTGATGGTGAAGAAAGGAACGCCCGCTTCACCCGCGATGGCCCGGGCCAGGAGAGTTTTTCCCGTTCCGGGCGCTCCCACCAGGAGGACTCCCTTGGGGATTCGACCTCCCAGGCGGGTGAACTTCTTGGGGTCTTTCAAAAACTCCACGATCTCCTGGAGCTCCTCCTTGGCCTCGTCCACGCCGGCCACATCGTCAAACATGATCTTCTTAGCGGTTTCATTGAGCAATCTTGCACGGCTTTTCCCGAAGCTCATGGCTTTCCCCCCGCCCATTTGCATTTGGCGCATGAAGAAAATCCACACTCCGATCAGAAGGAGCATGGGAAACCAGCTGATCAGGATCGTCATGTACCAGGGAGATTCTTCTTCCGGTTTGGCCTGGATATCGACGCCGTGCTCTCTCAAGGTGCGAATGAGGTCGGAATCACGGGGCATGAATGTTCTGAAAGTCTTCCCGTCTTTGTTGTATGTCCCAAGGATATGATCTCCCTGAATGATGACCTGAGAGACTTCGCCCTTTTGAACGGCCGCGAGAAACTGACTGTAGGTAGCTTCACTGCTTGCGTGCTGGGGTTGATGAAACAAGTTGAAGAGCAGAACCACCATGAGGCTGATGACCAACCAAAGGGCTAAATTCTTATAAAACGGACTCAAGAGACAAGCCTCCTTAAATAAAATGCGAATTCTCGAGAAACGTTGGTCTGCCATAAAAATACGAGGGGAATTTTCGCCAGCATGAGTCGCGTTCCCTGTCGGAAGCGCTCATGGATGCCGCCGGTACCTTATCCCCTCAAGGCATGAAACAATTTCCAGTTTCAGTCTTTGTGCCAGGGCTCCTGTGGGTGTGCGGGCGTTCGTGCCGTGAATACACAAACGCTGACAATAATCATGGGGATAGCAGTTGAAAAGCCCTGCACGTCTAAACTTAAGTTGAATCTATAGCAGATTCCCTCCCGATGGAAAAGGATCAATATGCAAAAACCGTGATGAGGACAGGGTTCACCCCTTTCCTTCCCGGCGCGCGACAGCGAAGTGCCGATCACCATTCAAACGGTACAATCGCATGGGTCCGGCAGGTTTTCAACCGAAGGCACACCGTCCACATAAACGCCGACAGGATGCTGCAATGTCGTCAGCAGGCTGGACGGGGCGCCTTTGACCACGAGGAAGGTGGCACCGAGCCCCGGGCGCAGGGTCCCGAGAGTCTTGTCGAGTCCCAGAAGCTGAGCTCCATTGGAGCTGGCACACTGAATCGCTCCCTCCAGCGAAAAGCCGGCAGACACGAACAACTTGAGCTCCTCGATGATGGAAGCTCCGTGATGCAGTCCCAACCCTCCACTGTCTGTTCCCACGGTGAGGGGAGCTCCTATCCTGAGAGCGTAAGAGATCTGTTCCATTTGGTGGTCCAGGTTTCGCCGGGAAATGTCGACTTCGACCCCATCTGACGGAAGCTGTTCCCAATAGGCTTTCATGGTGCAGGCCGTAGGCGTCCAGTAAACCCTCAAGTCGCGTATCCTCTCGAGATTGCTCCGTCCCATGAAAAAACCGTGCTCGATGGAATGACAACCCGCATCCAGGGCCTGTGCCACGGGAAGGTCACCGTTGGCGTGGACCATCGTTTTCCATCCGCGCCGGAGGCCGGCAGCGATGGCTGCCTTCAGCTCTGCGCTGCCGAACTGGGGGGGAGTCATCTTTCCAAACTGCTTCAGGCTGTTCAAACCTGAATTGACTATTTTGATGTGATCGGGACCGACAGGCTCCTGCGTGATGGATTCAGCCAATGTCCTTCCCTTTTCAGGGCTCCGCCCGATGAGGCGACCATAGCGCCCAGGGGCATGCCATGCCTTCCCTGCCACCCTGTATCGGACGGGGGCGGGCGAAGGAGATGTCCCCGCAAGCTTGTAGCGCAGGCTATATCCTGAGGCGTCCCCACCGTCTCTCACGGCTACCACTCCATGGGACAAATGCTGAAAAAGGTGTTTAGAAATCGCCTGTTCCGCTTCTTCATAGCTGAAATCGAGCTGGTGCTCCCGCAGCCGTGGATCTACTGTTCCCGACATGGTGAGGTGGACATGCGCATCCACCAGTCCGGGCAAAACGGTGCAGTCGGAAAAGTCGAGGAAAGGGATCTTTCCAAGACCTTCAATATCGCCCGGTCGCAGCTCTTCCAACGACAGAATGGATCCGTCGCGTACCGATAAAAGGACCTGTTTTTTGATGGAACATCCTGTTCCGTCAATGAAGTGACCAGCCAATAGGTGAAAGGTCTTTTCCATGTCTGCAAATTCCCTGCTGCTGTCTCGAGAATACTACCCGTCCTGCCCCGTGTCTTGCGTTGT
This sequence comes from Desulforhabdus sp. TSK, assembly GCF_022836495.1. GTDB lineage: Bacteria > Desulfobacterota > Syntrophobacteria > Syntrophobacterales > Syntrophobacteraceae > Desulforhabdus. Next base: position 90,586 of record NZ_BQXM01000015.1, on the reverse strand, counting down.
ATAAACGAGGGTATCAATACATGATCTTTCCGGCCCCTTCAACCCGCGAATGGGGAAGCCATGGAGATCCATGCCTGAGGCGGCCGTATCCGGTGAACCTGGACCGCTTGTCCGCCTCTCCTTTTCCTGTCTTCATTCCGCACTTGCCATGAAATGCTGAAACGGGCGGGACAGCGTTTTTACGAGTGGCGATGTTTTTGCATCATCAGGAGGTGGAGAGGAAGTCTATGAGAGATAGTCAAATAGTTGACCCGTCCAGGGGATCCTCCTGGACCGATCCGGGCCGGCAGGCCCCATGAGCACCTTATGAATAATGCCCCAGCACGGAGCACCTACAAACTCATCGAGAATGAACTGGATCATTACGAAGTCCTCCTGGTGGAGAGGAATGCCACGGGACAGGAGATTGAAAAGGCTTATCGGCACTTGAGTCGTTTGCTGGAGCCGCAACTGAAAGCCGGGGTGAAAAGCGCCGAAGAGCATTTCCAGCTCGTCCGCAGGGCTTATGAAGTGTTGAGCCAAGTGGAGTCACGGAGCACCTACGATCTGGAGTCGTTGGAAGGGAAGGGGAAGGCCCCGAAGATCTCCTCCGAGAAAAGAACGGCCTCAACCCTTGCCAACTGGTTTCATGGCGGCATCTGGAGACCTCGGTTGATTGCCGCTGCATTCATGGCGGTGGGTTTCGCTGTCGTTTCCTATTTTGGAGACTTGCTCTTCGAACCAGGGAAGGGGTCCTCATCCTTAAATGCCGTCGGAGCTCATTCTTCCGCCCCGATGCAGTTGGGGGCGGCAGCGCCGACCCCAACTGGAAACGAGAAGCCGCAATCCCTGCTGGCTTCAGCCGAAAAGATCCTCGCCTTCCCATCGCCACAGATGGAAGAGCTCCATCCTCCGACATCGAAAACTCCGGACAGGACGGCGACGGAGAAACCGCAGGGGGGAGCACGCGGGGATGCTCCTCTTGACCTTCTCGAATCGCACCCCAAAGTCGATAGGGAGCTCCTGCAGTCTTCAGCGCCTCAATCGCCGGAAAAGCCTGCCGAAAAACCCCTTCAGCCCACCATGGGCAGGGAAAAAGCAGCGGAAAAAGATCAGGGTCTCAAGGATGCTGGAATGAAAAAGGGTCTCATACAGTCAAAACCTTCTGGAAATGCCCGCATTGCGGAAGCCTGCGGTATAGCTGCTGCCTCCAAAAGTTCCGATCCTCCGGCAGCGGTCCTTCAAGCTCCTCCCGGCGCCCCGGCCTCCTCGGAGGCCGGCCAGCAGACCAAACCAGCTCTTCCCCCCGAGCCCCAAGAAAAAATCGCAGCATTCCTGGATCGCTACACGCGCGCGTACGAAAGTAAGGATCTCGATGCGCTGAAATCTTTCTTTACTGCGGACGCCGAGGAAAATGGTGAACCATTCCTTCAGCAACTGCCGTCCTACCGGGAGAGCTTCAAAAAAGCCAGGAAAATTAAATATGATATTCAAAACATCCAATCGCGGACAACGGATGAAGGGATAGAGGTGTCCGGAAGATTCTCTTTGGAAACAGGTGACTCGGGAAGAGGCAAGAAAGGATTTCAAGGTCCTATTCGGTTTTTTCTGACCCGTTACCATGACGACTATCGCGTGCGAAAGCTCGATTATCATACGGAAACGACTCAAGAGGCGAAGGCAGAGCCTCGCCCGCCTGTCAGTCGTGCAGCCAGGGCGGAGTCCTCCCAGGCTGCCCGAGAGGATACCACGGCCGAAGTGCAGAGCCACGTCGAGCCTGCCCAAAAGGATGTTCCCAATCTCCGGGAAGTCCAGGCATTTCTGAATCGCTACACGAGAGTTTACGAACAAAGAAACCTGAAGGCTTTGGAAGGCTTGTTTGAGGGAGATGCTCTGGAGAATGGTGAGTCCTTTGCCGCACTGCGTTCTGTCTATCAAAGCAATTTTCAGAAAGCTGAAAAATTGAGATACTCCGTCAAGGTTCTGAGTTTGACCCCTGCGGCGGGAGAGAGTGCGGACGTCAAAGGAAGATTTGTGCTGGAATCGGTGCAGGAGGACAAGACTCACACGGAATCCGCGGGAGCTCTCCATCTCGTATTGACCCGACACGGAGAGACCTACCGTATCCGATCACTGGATTACCACGTGGAATCTTCCCGGGAATGGACCGATACCGGCAGCTGACGGAGGGTCATATTTCGGCCGACCAGTTAGCGTTTCCGAAGCAAATTCCTAAAAGAGCCTGGGAGCCGCCATCGTTTTTTCACAAGGGCGACTCCCAGGTTTCATTTCCCCATGGCGGCAGCATCGATGGGTTGCAGATGATTTTCACGGTTGTGACCTCAAACTGTATACCACCTGCAACCAATCTTTTGTTCCTTGGCGCCGGCTCACGTTCCAGTGTGCTCAATGTGCTACCGCTTGAACGAAACGATGAGCCCACCACGTGTCTTGAGGGGGTCCGGATGCTCTATTTTTTGCTCTTATCGTAAAGGTAACCTCCGGCTACGCCTGCAGCGCCACCGATGGCGGCTCCTGTGGCGGCAGATCCCCCTGTAATGGCACCGACAGCCGCTCCTGTCCCTGCTCCAATCGCTCCGCCGCTCAGCATTCGCTGCTGGGTCGAGCTCATGCCCGAGCATGCGGAAAGAAGAAACAATGCGGCTGAAAATATAGCACCGGTTTTAATGGTCGTTATTCTATTCATGGAATACCTCCTTTCTCTTTTTCGATTCCTTTTTCATCTATTTTAACCATTCCCTCTCAAGACTGTCCACCCATGGTAGTTCTCTCAACCCAATGAAGCAAGGCATATCGTCACGGAGCAACTGAATGTCAGCGCATGCAGCCGGATGGGTGATGCTGTGCCGGCACGTGTTCGGATCATCCGAATTGCCTTTTTTTGTAAGGTGTGCAGGAATATAATCCTATTGTTTTCGGAGTTGCCTTTCTTATGGATATGGATCGGGGGTTCCGCAATCCTGGAGCTTACGGGCGCCCGTTCAAAATCTTTTGCCAAAGCCTGGCAAAAATGATATGACCGCTTCCGGCTTAGCAGGGGGAGGGTTTCGTCAGTGATGCTCTCTTGGACAGCATATTTGGAGTCGTTTTTGAAGCGACTTTGGATCTGGTTGCGTAATCCTGGTGTTCAAAGATTTCACATGGCCTCTCAAGAGGTTGGCGTGGGGAATTTTCTGTCTCTCAGGGTTCAGGAGCTGCACCCCCTGCCAACGGAAAATCAGAATGATCCGAGTGGGGGAGTTGAGCCTTTTGGGGGATACTCCCTTTTTTCATTGGATTCCGGAGGTTCACAAGGGAAAATATGCAGCACTCCATCATGAGAAATCTCCTGGTATGTTTCTTTATCATTCTGTGGGGATGGGGGCAGGTTCAGGCTCAAGACCGGGGTATCGTCGTGAAGCAGCGAAGCGTATCCCCTCCTATGAATTCGGAACAACGTGTCGCTCTTGTCATCGGGAACGGTGCTTATGAAACCGCTCCCCTGAGAAATCCCATCAATGATGCCCGTGCGATGGGAAAGGCGTTGAGCGAGCTCGGCTTCGAAGTCATCGAGCGCGAAAATATCAATCAGAAGGATATGAAGCGCGAAATTCAGGCCTTTGGTCAAAAGATTCTCAAAGGCGGGGTGGGGCTCTTCTATTTCGCCGGGCACGGGATGCAGGTGAACGGCCGCAACTACCTGATTCCCGTTGCCGCCAACATCGAGCACGAAAAACAGGTGGAATACGAGGCCGTGGACGTCGGGTCGGTCCTGACGGAAATGGACTACGCCCGCAACCGGCTGAATATCGTGATTCTGGATGCCTGCCGCGACAATCCCTTTTCCAGGAGCTTCCGTTCCCAGGCGCTGGGCCTGGCCTCTGTGAACGCTCCCACGGGGACGCTCATCGCCTATGCCACGGCTCCCGGTTCCGTGGCCAATGACGGTCCGCAGGAACATGGAGTGTATACCGGTGAGCTCATCAGGGTGATGCAGCAGCCCGGCCTCAAGATCGAAGACGTATTCAAGCAGGTGCGCTCTGCCGTTCGAGAATCCACGGAGGGGAAGCAGGTTCCCTGGGAATCGTCGTCCCTGGAGGGTGATTTTTACTTCAAGATGCCCGCCGGGGGAGAAACGCCTGTATACACTGCCGAACGCAATGCACCTGTGCCTCTGCCGCCGGCCCCCCGCAGCGAGACCCCCGTCCGCCCTGCTCTGAAAACCTGGAAGGAGCCGGTCACCGGAATGGAATTTGTCTGGGTGCCCGGTGGCTGCTACCTCATGGGGAGCCCTCAGACGGAGATCGGACGCGAAGCGGATGAAGGCCCGGTGCACGAGGTCTGTGTGGACGGTTTTTGGATGGGTAAGACCGAAGTCACCAACGGGGAATTCAAGAAATTTCAGCCGAAACATGACAGCCGGGATTACCAGGGACATTCCCTCAACGGGGATAAGCAGCCCGCCGTTTTTGTCAGTTGGAAAGACGGGACGGCGTTTGCGCAATGGCTTGCCGAGCAGAATGGCGGGCAGTACAAGTTTCGGCTTCCCACTGAAGCGGAATGGGAATTTGCCTGCAGGGCCGGAACTGACGGCGCCCGTTATTGGGGCAGCGAACCGGGTCGGGCCTGCACCTTTGAAAATGTCGGAGATCAGAGCACCACACGTCAATGGGCCATGGAGAACGCTCATGACTGCGACGACGGTTATGCCGTCGTGGCTCCCGTGGGCAGTTTTCAACCCAATGCGTTCGGATTGTACGACATGCTGGGCAATGTCGCCGAATGGTGCTCCGATGCCTACAGTGCCGACGCCTATACGAAGCACCAAAGGATGAATCCCGCGCTTACCGGGGACAAGCCCGGTGTGGAGCATGTCATTCGCGGCGGTTTCTGGCACGGAGAACCGGCGAGGACGCGATGCGCCCTTCGTGCGGCCGGTTTGCCCGGCGGAATGAACGACGATCTTGGTTTTCGCCTCGTGCGGGAGCCTTAGAAGCTTAACATCTAAGAAGGTCAATTCCATCAAAGTCTCGACTCCGTTTTTGGCGACACTGCCGAAAACCGAAAGGAGAGGGGTTATGTTTTCATCGGGTTGGCACATGATCGACACAAAGCGTAGAAGGCCCATGGCTCTGGGGCTGTCGTTTTTTCTGCTGGGGTTGTGTGCCTTGTTCGTGGAATCGGGAAGCTGCGCAGCTGCCGGCCCCAGCAAGGAAGGCGTAGGGTTCCGCTGGGCTTTTGGCGCTCTCCTTGCCAATGGCGACGACCGCAAGCTCGAGCGCATGGGCGAGGAGATGACATTGAAGACGGGGGATCAGTTCAAGATGATGGTCGAGCTTGAATCCAACTGCTTCGTTTATGTCATCTACCACAATGCCAAGGACGGGGTAAAAATGCTGTTTCCCTATGACCTGGACCAGTTGAACACGGATTATCAGATTGCCAAGCGCTACTACATCCCCCAGGGGGATGCGTGGTTCGAATTGGACCAGCATGTGGGAAGCGAGACCTTTCATGTCTTGGCATCGGCCAAACGCCTGGCCTCCATAGAAGATCTGTTCCGGCAGTATGAGTCTGCCAATGCGGCGCGGAGATCTGAGCTCATCAAGCAGATCCTCGAAGAAATCCAGGAGATCAAGAAAGAGCGCCATGAACTGGTAGCTCCCGCTGAACGGCCTGTGCCCATCGGAGGCGCCATTCGCGGTCTGGAAAAAGTCCAGGGAAACAACCAGCCTGATGTCGCTGCTCTTGCGGAAAGCGTCACCTGCAGCGGCTCCCTTGCCCGGACCTATACCATTGAGCATCAGTAGCCGACGCAATGCCGGGGTCACGATCATACTGATCGTGGCCTCTTTCTTTTCAGCACATCTCTGTTTCTCCATCCTGCCTTCGGTATTCGAGCCCTGGAATGCACAGGCTACCGACCAGCTTTTCGTACTGCGGTCGTCCATCCCTCTCTTTCGACCCCATTACGACAAAACGGTGGTCCATGTGGACCTCAACAATTCGACGATTCTGCGCCTGAACAATTTTTACCTCAATCGGTCCCACTACGCGCGCTTGATGGAGAATCTGGCGGCCATGGGTACGGCCGTGCAGGCTTACGATTTTATCTTCGCCGCGCGATCCAACGCTCAGGATGACGAGGCCTTGATACGTGCCACAAAGGAGGCCGGGAATGTATACTTCGGAGTTGCCTTTGGCCTCGTGACGGACGCTTCGACCCAGGTCCAATCTCTCCTCGACGACGCATCCCTTGATTATCTCCGAGCGACACGATGGCTTGTGCCGTCGGAACCCGCTGCATCAGAGTTCTTTACAGGCTCTCAGCCTCTTCCGACCTTCATCGACCTGGCTCGACACTCCCGGGGACTGGGCTTTATCAGCATTAAGAGCGATGTGGACGGGGTGTTCCGCCGTGTGCCTCTCCTGGTGAAATTTCAGGATGGTTACTACCCCAGCCTTCCTTTCCGTGTGGCCTGTGACTATCTCGGCGTATCTCCGGGAGGGATCCACATCACTCCCGGTCGCGCCATTGTCTTGAGGGACGCCCGCAAACCCGGCGCGGAACCCCATGACATCACCATTCCCATCGATGCCCAGGGCAACATGCGCATCAATATCCTCGGCCCGTGGGAGGCGATGGACCACTACAATTTTGCGGATGTCTATCGAGCCTCCCAGGACTCCTACGAAATGGGGCGATGGAAAAAGGAATTGGCTGGAAAGATCGTCGTGGTATCCGACGTCTCTACGGGCTCGACAGACATCGGCCCCGTTCCGGCTGATGTGAATTTCCCCTTGAGCGGCTTGCATGCCAATGTCATCCATACCCTCTTGACGGAATCCTTCCTGAAGGAGTTTTCCCTCACGGAAATGCTGCCCCTGGAGGCCGCCATTGGCGTCCTCCTGCTGACTCTCGCCCTCCGGTTCTCCTCCCTGTCTTTTCTCCTCTCGAGCTCGGGCCTGGCGCTGGCCTATGCTGCCGGTGTCGCGTTCGCATTCCTGTATGGGAACGTGCTGCTGCATTTGGTGCGGCCGCTCTTTTTCATAGGGTTCTCTCTCATCTCCATCACAGCCTATCGTTATTTCAAAGAGGAGCAGGAGAAGCTCGCTCTGCGTAAATCCTTTGAAGCCTACTTCGCTCCCTCGGTGGTGAAAAAGATCATGAACCACCCGGAAATGATATCCAATCGAGGTGAAAAGAAAGAATTGACGATTCTTTTCAGCGACATAAAGAGCTTCACGACTCATTCCGCACACCTGTCGCCGGACCAGATACGCAAATCCTTGAACGATTACTTCGAGGCGATGGTGGAAATTGTATTCAAGCATGGAGGCACGGTGGACAAGTACATCGGCGATGGACTGATGGTATTTTTCGGAGACCCCGAGCCTCAACCCGACCATGCGCTCCGCTGCGTGCGCGCGGCCATGGAGATGCAGCAAAAGGTCCGGCAGCAGGGGCGGGAATCCGAACAGGAGGGAAGTATCCCCATTCAAATACGGATCGGCATCAACACGGGGGAAGTGGTGGTGGGAAATATGGGATCCACCCGGCGCCTTTCCTATACGGTGCTCGGGGCGGCCGTCAATCTCGCTCAGCGCCTGGAATCCAATGCTCCCGTGGGCGGCATCCTCATCTCGCAGCGAACTTATGAATGGGTGAAAGACGAGATTGCCGTGGAAAATCCCCGGCAAATCCAGGTGAAGGGAATCGACGTTCCCGTCAGCGTTTACGAGGTGTCACCGCCGGCATGACGGGAAAAAGTATGGACATCCCTTTCTGTGAAGTTGCCTTTAGCCTTTAGCTTTTAGCTAACAGCTAAAGGCTAACAGCTGACAGCCCACAAAAAAGAATCCCCCTCTTTCGGGAGGAGGACTCTTTCTTGTTTCTGTCAAAGGTTTTCAAAGGGGGAGGCTGGAAATCCCAAAATCATGAAGTGGGGTTGAGCTCTTTTTCCCTGGGAAACAGCGGCAGATAGCGATACGAGAGGGAGAGTATCAACGCGCAATAGGCGATCATGGCGATGATGGGAGCCCATTCGTAGACGGTGGGTACATAGACCTCCCATTTGTCGAAAGGCATGACCGGTGCCGCAATGGCTTGGATCGTCATGACGAAGCGATTGATGGTAACCCCGACACAGGCCAGAAGGAAGCTCAAAAACATGACAATATTGCTTTGGCGAGTCCGGGGATAGAGCAGCGCAGCGGTGGGGAGCACTCCACAGACGATGATCTCCACAAAGAGCAGCCACATGCCGTAAGGAGCCCTGTAATAATCGCCGAGGTTGAACCCGAACTGCGGGGATTGAAAGAGCGCCCAGTAGACCGTGTCGACTATCTTCAGGACGATGTAGATGGAAAGCAGAGTGCCCACGATCTTGGCGATGAGCTCATAAACGCTTCGGTCAACGAGTTTTTTACGGGTGACGGCCTCCATGGACCGACACACGAGGGCCGTGAATGCGGGGCCCGATGCAATGGCCGAAAGGATGAAAAGGAAAAAGGTCCAGGGCCAGATGAAAAAACCCGTTCGATAGGCGAAAGGACGTGCAAAGAGGACTCCCGCAACCCCTCCGAGAGAGCCCTGGTGGAAGAAGCTCAGGAAGGTGCCTGTGAGGGCGAAGATGGCCATGAGGTCATGCAGGGTGTGGCCGAAGACTCTTGCGGAACGGATGGCCTCCAGCTTGCGGTTGCTGAGGATGATGGGGACATACTCGATCACCAGAACAATGGCATAGCAGGTGATACAAAAAATCACTTCCGTCAGCATGGAATGTACGTTGGCATGCCAGTAGCCGAACCAGGCCCGCAGCGGCTGCCCCACTTCCAGAAGGAGTACGGCCAGCGCACCCGTGTAGCAGACGAATCCCACGATGACGGCGAGATTGATGATCTTATGCAGCTCCTTGAGAGCGGGGAATAATCTGGAAAGTCCATAGTAGAGAAAGCCTGAAAAAAAGGCTCCAGCCCCCAGGGCGATGATGGCCAGGTCCGCGGTAATGTAGAGTCCAAAGCCGAAATAGTCGTTCAAGCCCGTCAGGTGCAATGCCTGTATCAGAACGGCGACTCCGGCGTATACTCCCCAACCGATGAAAGCCAGCAGCACCAGAAGCCAGATCCCAAACACAGGAAGCGGACACCGCTTCACTCCTTCGGGAATCAACGCCTTGTCCATCATCAACCCCTCTTATTCCCATTAGAATTTTGAAAGTGTTTATCGCCCTGCTTCCTCACCCATTCGTGCTTGCTGAGGTAATACACCTTCGGTTCCGTATTCAATTTGCTCAGCAGCCTGAAGGCCCGTGGATCTTTGGCAAGTTTCGCCACCTGGGATTCTGCGTCGTTCAGATTTCCGAAAGAGATGGCTTTGGTGGGACAGGCCTCTCCACAGGCCGGCATGTAAGTGACTTCGTAGAGGTCCTGTTCTTCCAGGAAGGCCTTGGCGCGTGCCTTGAGCAAACGGTGGTGACAGAACGTACACTTTTCGACAACGCCGCGCATGCGGGGGCTTACCTCAGGATTGAGCATGGCTTCCATGGGTTCCGGCCAGGCTGGATCCCACCAGTTGAAATCCCGTGCATGGTAGGGGCAAGCCACGATACAATATCGGCAACCGATGCACCGAGGATAGATGTGCCCGACAATGCCGTTCTCTTCATCCCGCGTTGTGGCATTCACGGGGCATACAAAGGTGCACGGTGCATGATGTGGTGCATCGCAGTGCATGCACGGACGCGGAAGATAGGTGTATTGATAATTGGCGTAGTCCTGATCATTGTCCAGATAGAACACTTCCATCCAGCTGATAGACCGTAGCTTGTTGCTTTCATCTTCTCGAAATGAAATGTTGTTTTCCGCCTGACACGCCACGCTGCATGCCATGCAGCCCGTACATTTGTCCAGGTCGATCACCATTCCAAAGCGTACGGCACCCTGTTTATGCCCTTGTTCACTCACGGTTTACCCCTTCATCACGTTACTCTGCGCCTATCCCAGACGTTTCAACTGAGCCCGGGCGCTCCATGCGATCCCTTGTCCGGACAACGGGTCCCCCTGTACATCCAGCAGGGAATTGACATTGGCTCCCTTGCCGCCGATATAGGCGTCATACCCTTTGCGCCCGAGGCCCAAAGGCATATACACGGCTTCCGGGCGTGCGCCCGGAAAGAGATGAACCCGCACGGTGGCTTCGCCCCCCGGAGTCTTGAGGATGATCCGATCCCCTTCCTTCAAGCCCATGGACTGGGCCGTCCCGGGATGCAGCTCTACGAAGGATTCTTTGCCTTTCAACACGAAATCCCAAACGGTCTTGGTCATGAAAGGGGGATTGGGGTGATATCCATAGGACAGGGAGCTCATTCGGTAGGGAAGGAGAAGCAACGGGTATTCCTTGGGATCTCCCGAAGGCGCCTGGAGGGCGAAGCGGGGCAGGTAAAGCTCGTCCTTTTCCACTGCCCAGCCTTTGGAATCGAGGGTTTGAAACGCCAGTTCGATTTTTCCCGAGGCACTCCGGATCTCCTGGAGCGGATCCCTGGGGGCGTCATACCAGCAGTGCCCCGCTGACAGCTTTTTCCAGAGACCCGCCCCGTCGGTGTAGTTCCGATGGGGAGTGCTCCCAACTTTTACTTTCCCCCAATCTGAGGGGGACTCTTCGAACACGGCACCGCCTTCAGCGGCCGCCAGCCCCTTCACCCGCTCCTGCAGGAATTCTTCATGGCTCTTCCAGGGGAGCGCCTCGCCGACGGAACCGCCCATGGACCTGGCCAGCTGCAAAAGCACATCGCCCGTGTGGCGGGTGTTCAACCGGGGCGGCAAAACGGGAGCAGCCACCGCATAATAGGCGAGAGGCGACCCCGGGAGGCCGATGACATCGTCGAGACGTTCCAGTGCGGCGTGGTTGGGAAGGATGATGTCCGCCAGGAGGGCTGTTTCATCCATGTAGGACGAAAAAGAGACCATCCATCCGACACGCTCCACCGCCTTTTCGAAAGTCTGTTTGCCGGCCAGACCATAGGCAGGGTTCGCTTCGTGGATCATCAGGATTTCAATGGGGTAGGGAGGGGCTTGGGCCACCAGGCTCAAAAATGCGTAAAGATTTCTGCCCGTAAGAGACGGCTTTTCATCGCCGATTTGGTCGGCGCTTTTCTGGGCGAGCCCCTTTCGAGCGGTTTCGTCTCCCCGGATCTGAGGCAGCTCACCCAGTGGGACTGTGGCGGCCAGGGAGAGCATGCCGCCGGGCTTCAGGTTTCCCTTGAGCACGTTGAGAGCGAAAAAGACCAGATCGTGATAGGTATTTTCCGGAAGATTGCCCCCGCTTCCCCCCCATACGGCCACCGCATGGTTTTGGGCGGCGAATTCCCTGGCCAGGTCGACAATGCGGGGGGCTTCGAGCCCCGTCTGTTGCGACGCGGCTTCCAGGGAGTTTTCCGCTGCCATGAGGAAGCTCTTGAAACCCTGGCGGGGCTTTCCCCTTGTATCCGTCCAGTCTTCGAATCCAAAAACGTGGTCCTGCATGAACGAGGCGTCGTACAACTTCTCCTTCACCATGACGTGAGCCATGCCCAAGGCCAGCGCGGCTTCACTGCCGGGACGGACAGGAATCCAGCGGTCCGCCTTGGCAGCTGTCATCGAGCATCGCGATGCCACCTGGACGAGCTTCACGGCAGCACCTTCAGCCTCACTGGCATTCCATTTTCCGAAAAGGGTCTGCATACGGCCCGGGCTTCCCCACCCCTCGACGAGGTCCGCCCCAAAGCTCAGGATAAACGAGGCGTGCTCCAGGTCGAACGCGAAGGGGGCTTCCCTCCCCAGTGCAAGCAGGCCCGCCCCTTGGAGGCTATCACGATGGCTGGGCATGGTAAAAAGGTTCTGTGAGCCGTAGGCCGTGAAAAATTGCTGCCAGAGATCCTGCATACTGTTATGGGCATGGCCGGTGATGGCTGCCACGGTGTGGGGAGTTTCCGCCTTTCGGAGGTTTGAAAGCTTTTTCTGGAGCTCTCCCACCGCTTCATCCCAGCTGATGGGCTTGAACCCGGTGGCGTCGCCCCTCTTCTTGCTCTGCTTCATTGGCTGGGAAATACGATAGGGAGCGTAGAGAAACTGCGCGCCGGCTGCCCCCAGCGGGCAAATCCCACCCTCGTTGACGGGGTGACGGGGATTTCCTTCCACTGAAATCGCCCGGTTTTTGTTGACCAACCGTACCTGAATGCCGCATCCCCCGTCACACAAGGTGCAGACGGAGGCTTTTCGGGTCACCGGACCCCGTTCGGGAGACGGCCGCCAGGACCAGTTCTGGCTCCAGATGGATGCGTCGTCAACCAACTTCCAGGGCAGCGGTGAGAGGAGGGTGCCACCCACCGCTCCAGCAGCAAACTGTAAAAAAGCTCTCCTACCGAATTTCATTCCATTGAACCTCTTGTCAATGCCGTGTTTTGAGCGCTTCCATCCTGTCAGCCGACGTGGAGGGTCGGGCTATTTGTGGCAGACTCCGCAATTGTTGTTGGCCCCCTGTTCAGCATGGCACTTCTCACAAACATCCATTTTCATTGTATTGATGCTGTAACCCGTCAGGCGATTTTCCTTGTAGGGAGGGAGCTTTTCCTCCTTGGAGACATCCCGGTGACAAACAACGCATTCCACTCCCTTGACCTTATGCGGAGCGTGTGAAAAATAGACATTGTCCGGCTGCCAGGAATAGATCCGCCAGGGAATCTCCCGGTCCTGCTGGATAAATTCCTCGACGAGTATCCGCTCGTCTTCCGTCTGCCCCATGGGGGATTCATGACATTCCTTGCACTTTTCAATTCTGGGAATCCCGGAATAGGTCCCGTCGTCCCGGAAGAAATGACAATCTTCACAGGTGCTGTCCTGATGCGCTGCATGGCTGAATTCCATCGGCTGGGGCCGCTGGGAATAGAGGAGGTTGGGAAAGACCACCCAGCCAAATATCAGGGCGATGATGAATCCCGCGACGAAAATGACGCCGCCTACAATGCGTTTACCGGAACCATTGTTTTTTTCGTCATTCATAGATAAGCCTCGGCTGCTCCGCTCCTCAAAATTGGATGTCCGGGTGTAAGGAATCTGCTCGATGTTTCGCGCTGCTCCGTCAATCTCAGGTGAAAGGGAAGCCCCTCACCCGGCAGCAGTGGGATTCTTAGTCCGATTTTTCACGATGATTGCATCTATTAATCTGACACCAATTCGCTTGTCAAGAAAAAAGGAACATATGGATATCATTAGCATATTTCTGAATATTATTGCACAAGAATTTTGAAACCATGTGCCAATCGTCACAGTGATACGCTCCCGGTGCATCGCTGTCCTCCTTGCCTGCCAGACCATGAAAATGAAGATGCGCTCGTTTCGTGTTCGCCATTTTGACCAAAAACGGGTAAAGAATTGAGCGTGCAGCTTGTCGTGATTGCCTGAGCCCTTACTCTGAAGAGGATGAAACGTGTCCATGAAAGTCATGACTTTTAACCTCCGTTTCGAAAACGATCGGGATGGAGAAAACAGCTGGGGGCAGCGCCGTCACATGGTCGTCGATGTCATCCGGAAATACGCTCCCGCCATCCTGGGAACCCAGGAAGGGACACCGCGCCAACTGGAATACCTTCAGGATCGGCTCCCCCAATACAGGATGTATACTCCTCAGCGCACGTGGGATGAGACATGCCAGTACCCGACGTTGTTCTACCGGACCGACAGGTTGAATGCCCTGGCGGGAGGCGAGTTTTGGCTTTCTCTCACCCCGCGGATCCACCGGAGCAAAGACTGGGACAGTGCTTTTCCCCGCATGATGAGTTACGCTTTGCTGCGTGAGGAGGAGACGAGCCGAACCTTTTGGGCCGTGGTCACCCATCTGGACCATTTGGGCAGCCAGGCCCGTCTGGAGCAGACCCGCATGCTCGTCGAGTGGTTGAAGGAACGTTCGGAGCCCCGCCTGCTCATGGGGGACTTCAACGACCGGCCCGGTTCACCCCTGCACGCTCTGCTGACGAACCCGGAGACGCAACTGGAAGACAGCTGGTATGCTCTCGGAAAAGAAGAAAACGAACAAAGCATGACGCACCATAATTTTGGAGGGACCCCGGGAAAGTTCCGCATGGATTGGATCCTCACGAGCCCTGAATTGGAGGTGCTGGAAGCTTTCATTGTCCGGGATCACGAGGCGGGCCGATACCCGTCGGATCATTTTCCTTACCTCGTGGAATTGCGGTGGAAAGACCGAAGCGCACCTCGAAAGCCATGAACTTTGCCAAGGGTCGGTCGTCATGAATCAGGAGGAAAAATGCTGGATACCATTCGCGTGGCATTGATTCAACCCAAACCCTATCCGACTTTCGACGATCCCAGAAACATCGGGCATGCGCTCCAATTGCTCGATCGTTGCAGAGGGGAAAAGGTGGACGTCATCTGCTTCCCGGAATATTTTCCCTACCAGGGGGAGCGGGAGCTTGCAGGAGCGGCCCGTCAGCACAATGCCTATATCATTGCCGGCATGGTGGAAGCGGAAGGGGACCACCTCTATAACACATCGACCCTCTTCGATCGGGCCGGGCGTCTGCTGGGAAGACAGCGCAAACGGAATGTGACGCAAGTGGAACGGGAGCACATGGGAATTACTTCAGGGGACGGCATCTACAGGGCCTTCGCCACCGACTTCGGAAAAATCGGGATCCCCGTCGGCGTCGATTTCTGGGGCCAGCCCGACAGCGCAAGGCAGCTGGCACAGCAAGGGGTGGAAATCGTTTTCAACAGCGGCTTTTTCCCCGTCTTGAAGGGGCATTGGCAAACCGGCGCGTTGGTGAGGGCTTTCGATAATTTCATGGATGTGGTGGGAGTCAACAGCGCAGACTACAACGCCCTTTTCCAGGAGAAGCGCATCCACCATCACGGGGGGGGCAGCTTTGTGATCCAGCCTCCCAAAATGCTCGACAAGCAGGATTTCCGTCGGTGGTTCAAGAGCCTGGATAGCATAGAAGACTGGATCCAGGTGAAGCTGGACGCTCTGGAGCAGGTGAGAATCGCGGAAGTCTATCTGGGCAGTGTCCGGCGCTTTCGAGAGGAATTTCGGAGGCAGTTCGGGCTCGGAGGGAATGCATAAGGCCGTCAACCAGCCTCGGAAGGCTGAAGTCTGTCACCTGCTGAAAAAACACAACAAATTGCAGCGGCAATCAGCGCTTCAGTCAGCGTCGTCAGCGTTCCCAAAAACCTCCAAGGAATAAGCAGCGAGAGGTTCGAAATGGAAAGAGCCCAGAGAAATATCTATCTGAAAATGCGAACCCTGGAGGAAGCCCGGCGCATTTGGGAAGAGAAGGTGGCATCCTGTCGAAGCCCCGTGGAGATCGTGCCGTCGCTGGACGCCCTGCACCGTGTCACGGCCGAGCCCGTCATCGCCCGCCTTTCGGTGCCGCATTATCATGGAGCCGCCATGGACGGTATCGCGGTCAAGGCCGGGAGCACTTTCGGTGCGAGCGACGTGAATCCCATTCGCCTCCTCAGGGGAAAAACGGCGTTTCCGGTGGATACGGGAGATCCGCTCCCCCCGGAAACAGATGCGGTGATCATGATTGAGTACGTGGAGGGCGTTGGGGAAGACGAGCTGGAAATCCGCTCCTCCGCCTTTCCCTGGCAGCATGTCCGAAAAGTCGGAGAGGACATTGTGGCCGGCGAGCTCCTGTTGCCCGTAAATCACAAGCTCCGTCCCGCCGACCTGGGAGTCCTTCTCGCCGCCGGCGTGCTCCATGTTTCCGTCCATGCTGCTCCCAAGGTCTGGATACAACCGACGGGTACCGAGCTGATTTCGGCCCATCGAGCCGCCGAGGCGGCTCCGGGAGAGATCATCGAATTCAATGGGACGGTCCTCTCGGCATTGGTGAAGGAATGCGGAGGAGAGCCCATCCTGAGGGACATCATCCCCGACGACTACGACAGCATCAAAGGGACTCTGGAGGAAGCCGCAGCTTCCCCCGTCGACGTCATCCTCGTCAACGCCGGGTCTTCGGCGGGCTCGGAAGATTATACCGCGTCCATCATCGGCGAGTTGGGCGAGGTATTCGTACACGGCGTGACGATGATGCCGGGCAAGCCCACCATCCTGGGGATGATCGGCGGCAAGCCTGTCGTCGGTGTGCCGGGCTATCCCGTTTCGGCGATCCTGGCCTTCGATCAGTTCGTCACGCCGCTCCTGCATGGTCTGCAGGGCCTGGCGAATCCTTCCCGGCCCCACGTGGAAGCGCAGCTGGGAAGAAAGACTCCGTCCAGGCTCGGGTTGGAAGAGTTCGTCCGCGTCATTCTGGGAAGAGTCCAGGGAGAGCTCATTGCCATGCCGCTGCAGCGGGGAGCGGGAGTCCTCACTTCTCTCACGCGCGCCGACGGGATGATACGCATTCCTCAGGACCTGGAAGGAATGGATGCGGGAGAAAGGGTGCGGGTGCGCCTCCTGCGTCCCGAGGAGCAGCTGGACCACACCCTCATCATGATCGGCAGCCACGACAATACCCTGGATGTGCTGGCCAACGCTCTCAAAGAACGCGACAGCCGGGTGCACCTCTCCTCCAGCAATGTGGGAAGCCTGGGGGGCCTCATGGCGGTGCGCCGGGGGCAGACACATCTGGCCGGGTCACACCTTCTGGACACGGAGACGGGAGAATACAACTTTTCCTACGTCGAGCGCTACCTGAAGGGAATCCCCCTGCGGCTGGTGCAGCTGGCCTACCGTCAGCAGGGATTTCTGCTGCAGCCGGGAAATCCCAGGAACATCCGGGGGATTGCGGACCTGGTGCGCCGGGATGTGACGTTCATCAATCGACAGGGGGGATCGGGGACCCGTATCCTCCTCGACTACACTCTGGCCCAGGCCGGGATGTCCGCTGATGCGGTTTCCGGCTACGATCAGGAAGAATTCACACACATGGCGGTGGCCGTCAGTGTCCTCAGCGGGCGAGCCGACGCGGGCATGGCCATCTATTCCTCCGCCAGGGCCCTGGGGCTGGATTTCATCCCTGTGGCCGAGGAGCGCTATGACCTGGTGATCCCTGAATCGAGCTGGGATGATCCGAAAATCCGCCTCCTCTTGGACATCATAGGGTCCGAATCCTTTCGCGGCACCGTTACGGGGCTCGGCGGCTACGATGTGCGAGCCTCGGGAACGGTCATGGGGCTCTGGGACGGTGAGCACTGGAGCCATACAGCGGGTCGCAATGCTGGGTGAAGACATCCGGAGGCCCGGGTACCTGGAGCTTTTTGAAACAGGGGTGCTGGCTGAACGCGCCCGCATCCTGGATGAATCCCTGCGCTGCTGCACCCTTTGCCCCCGCCGGTGCGGTGTGGACCGCAAAGCCGGGCAGACGGGATTTTGCGGTGTGGGTGCCGAACCCAGGGTGGCGGCCCTGAGCATCCATCCATGGGAAGAGCCTCCCCTCTCAGGCTCCCGGGGCTCCGGGACCGTCTTTTTTTCTGGCTGTACCCTGAAGTGCCGCTTCTGCCAGAACTATCCCATCAGCCAGTTGGGTGTCGGACGGGGCTTCAGTGTTGAAGAACTGGCGGCGGGTCTGATGAAACTGCAGAAAAAGGGCGCTCACAATATCAATCTCGTGACCCCCACCCACCAGGTGGCGGCTTTTGTGGGGGGGCTGCTGCATGCTGTCCCCCTGGGACTGAACATTCCCATCGTCTACAACAGCAGCGGCTATGAGCGTCTGGAAACCCTCGCCCTCCTGGAAGGGATCGTGGACATTTATCTTCCGGATATCAAGTATGCGGACCCACAGGTCGCCGCCTACCTTTCCGCCGCTCCGGACTATGTCTCCGTCAATCGGGCGGCCCTGGTGGAAATGTGGCGCCAGGTGGGGCATCTCAGGACCGACGCCGACGGATTGGCTCGCAGGGGCATGATCGTTCGGCACCTGGTCCTGCCTGAGGACCTCTCGGGAACCGCCGACAATCTGGACTTCTTGGTGCGTACCCTGGGTACCGAAGTGTGGGTGAGCCTCATGTGCCAGTATTTTCCCGCCCACGAGGCCTTCGGGAATCCCCCTCTACACCGCAGGGTGACGGAAGAGGAATACGACAGAGCCTTCCGCACCATGACGGAATTGGGCATTCTTCATGGCTTCACCCAGGAGCATCCCGATGAGGATGCCCTCTGCTGAACCTTCAACAAGAGGTTTCCAATCGGTAAAATGACACCTATATCCGCCGCAAACATTCTTGGCCTCTTCAATCTCCCCGTTCCCCTGCCGTTTCTTCTGGATGAGATTCCCCTCGGTCTGGCCGTTCTCGATGCAGAGCGGCGCATCGTTCTCGTCAACAGGGCCCTGGAAGGGCTGACTGGTTTCGTACAGCAGGAAGCCGAAGGCATTCCCTGTTCCTACATCCTCCGCAACAAGAATTGCTTTGACAACTGCCCGTTTCTACAAATGCGGGCTGCGTCCGAGCCCGTCGTCCAGGAAGGGGACATCATCAATCGGGATCGTCAGAAGATCCCCGTTCGAGTAACGTTTGCCCCCCTTCGAAACGCCGAGGGCAAAGTGGTCGGCTATCTGGAAGCCGTGGAAGACGTCCGCGCCCTGCGTGCCATGGACAGCAGCAATCGCAAGCCCTACAGCTTCGGGCATCTGGTGGGGAAAAGCCCCCAGATGGAGAGGCTCTTCCAGGTCCTGCCCATCATCGCCCAATCCGATTCCTCCGTCCTCATCACGGGGGAGACGGGAACCGGAAAGGACTTCGTGGCCGAGGCCATCCACCAGGCCTCTCCCCGTGCCAGGGATGCCTTCATCAAGGTCAACTGCGGGGCTCTGCCTGAAACCCTCCTGGAATCCGAGCTCTTCGGCCACCAGAAAGGCGCATTTACCGGCGCGGTGGAGAACAAGCCCGGACGATTCCGGCTGGCCCACAATGGGACGCTCTATCTCACGGAGATTGGAGACCTTCCCCTTTCCCTCCAGGTGAAGATCCTCACCTTCCTGGACGACAAAGTGGTCTACCCCCTGGGAAGCACCAAGGGGTTTCAGGTCAATGTGCGCGTCATCGCCGCCACCCATCGGAATCTGGAGCGGATGGTCCATGAAGGGCGGTTCCGGGAGGACCTGCTCTTCCGGTTGAACGTCGTGCGCCTGCAGCTTCCGGCATTGAGGGAAAGAGGGGATGACATCCGTCTCCTGCTGGATCATTTTCTCCATACCTATGTTTCCCAGTTCCAGAAGCCGGTGCAGGGCTTTTCACCCAAAGCCCTGCAGGTGCTCCTGGACTACAGCTACCCCGGAAACGTGCGGGAGCTCAAAAACATCGTGGAATACGCCCTGAACATTTGCCAGGAAGATCTCATCCTGCCCAAGCATTTGCCCGCCTACCTGACGGAATCCAGACCCCCATACGGAGAACCGGCCCGGGAGGAGCCGTCTCCCTCCGTTCTTGCCGTACCCGTGGGGGATCGTGAAGAATCTCTCGACTGGGCGGCCATGGAACGAAAAATGATTCTGGAAGCCATGGTCAAAGCCAAAGGGCGACGCAGCAAGGCCGCCGAGCTGCTGGGATGGGGCAGAAGCACCCTCTGGAGGAAAATGAAACAATATGGAATGGATTCATGAAAATGCTGTACTTGGTTAAGACAATTTGGTACTTCAAGGCAGGGCTGGCATCGTGAAAAAAATCTTGATCTCGCTCTACGGCAATGATGTGGCTCCACGGTTTGATCTGGCAACGGAAGTCCTCATCGCTTCCATGGGAGAGGACGGCCAGGTGGTGGACGAAAAAATCCTGGTGCTCCCCCAGGCTTCGGCGGAGAAGCTATGCCACATGGTTCTCACCGAGGATGTACAGACCGTCATCTGCGGCGGCATCGAGGAGGAGTACTACCAGTATCTGGTTTGGAAGCGCGTCGAGGTTCTGGATTCCGTCATAGGCCCCGCCAACGTGGTGATGGACCACTACCGGCAGGGAACGCTTCAGTCAGGAGACATCCTGCTCAAACGGAGGCAGAGGGAAGGGGATGAAAATTCATGAGTGGTTCAAAAGTTTTCACCTGTTAGAGTTTCCTGAAGAGGGGGAATCCCCCGTCCGCTACCGCTTGCTCCGCCGGAACATGCTCATTTTGATGCTCCTCACAACCATAGTGCCGCTCTTTTTCATGGCAGTCGTCAACTATTATCAGTACCAGAACGCCCTCAAGGACGAAATCGTCAACCCCCTGCGGGTCCTGGTGAACAAAACGAAACATTCCTTTGAGTTATTCCTCGCACAGCGCCTCTCCACCGTCAGCTTCATTGCCTCGGCCTATCCCCTGGAGGAACTGGCCGATGAAAACGCTCTCAATCGCATTTTTCGGGTGATGCGCCAGGAGTTCGGCGGGTTCATCGACATCGGCCTCATCGACGAAAGGGGCATCCAGATCAGCTACGTCGGGCCCTATGACCTCAAGGGAAAGGATTACACGGAACAGAGCTGGTACCACGAAGTGGTGATCCGGGGCACCTATGTCAGCGACGTCTTCATGGGATACCGAAAATTTCCCCACCTGGTCCTCGCCGTGCAGCGGCGGACAGATGCGGGAAAGACCTGGATCCTTCGAGCCACCATCGATACGGAAAAATTCAACGATCTCATTGCTTCCATGCAACTGGACCCCAGGAGCGACGCCTTTTTGCTCAACAAGAGCGGCATCCTCCAAACCCCTTCCCGATGGTATGGGGGCATCCTCGACCAATTTCCCATGCCTCTGCCCCCCTTCAGCACGGAAGCCAATGTCGTGCAGATGAGGGACTCACATGGGCAAGACGTTCTTGTGACCTATACCTATTTTGTGAATTCACCTTACATCCTGGCCGTGGTGAAACACGAGGGGGAAGTATTGAGGGCCTGGTACACCCTCAAAACCGAGATATTTTTTATCTTCGTTTTCAGCGTGGTTGTCATTGTTCTGGTCATCCTCAAGCTCACCGAAGTCATGGTTAGGCGGATGCAGGAAAGCGACGAGAAGCGGGAAGCCGCTTTCCGCCAGATGGAGCACACCCACAAGCTCTCTTCCATCGGGCGACTCGCCGCCGGCGTGGCCCATGAAATCAACAATCCCCTGGCCATCATCAACGAAAAAGCCGGATTGATGATGGATCTCCTGGAATACAGCAAGGATTTTCCGGAGAAGCAAAAATTCACCTCTCTCACCGACGTCATTCTGCAGTCCATCAACCGATGCCGCTCCATCACCCATCGGCTCCTGGGATTCGCCCGCCGCATGGAGGTGCAGATCGAGGTGCTGGACCTCAACGAGGTCCTGCAGGAAACCTTCACTTTCCTGGAAAAAGAGGCTCTCTACCGGAACCTGGACGTGCGGCTTCAACTTGCCCCGGATCTTCCCCGCATCGCTTCCGATCGGGGACAGTTGCAGCAGGTCTTTTTGAATCTTTTGAACAACTCCTATGCTGCCGTGGAAGACGGTGGGGCCGTCACTGTCACTTCCTACGAGAAGGACCTGGATACCGTGGCGGTGTCCATTCAGGACAATGGCTGCGGTATGTCCGAGGAGACCATCAAGCACATCTTCGAACCCTTTTTCACCACAAAAAAGGGGACCGGAACGGGACTTGGGCTTCCCATCACTTACGGCATCATCAAGAAGCTTGGAGGAGAAATCGAGGTGCAGAGTAAAGAAGGCAAAGGGACCACCATGACGGTCTATCTGCCCAAGAAACCCAAGAACGGAGTGGGAGCTTAACACCATGAACGAATGGAAAGTGCTTCTGGTGGACGACGAGAAGGAATTTGTCACGACGCTCTCCGAGCGACTGCATTTGCGGGGCGTGCAAGCCCAAACGGCTTTCGATGGACAAGAGGCTTTGCGCCTGATCGAGGAGGATCCCCCCCAGGTGGTGGTGCTGGACATGATGATGCCGGGCATGGGCGGCCTGGAGGTCCTGGAGCGCATCAGACGGTGGCATCCCGACATCCCGGTCATTTTGCTCACGGGACACAGCTCCACAAAGGACGGGATGAAAGGCATGCGTTTGGGGGCCTTCGATTACCTGGTGAAGCCTCTGAACATTGGGGAGCTCATAGAAAAAATCCGCAAGGCAATGGAGTCGGTGCAAGAAAAATGAAGGGCATTGCTTCCGATTCAGAGAAAGGTGGGATTCCGGGGGGCAGTTGTGAGCGGGCGGTTTTAGGGGCGACTCCGTGCTGACGGATGAGCGCACACTTCGGGAAAAAGTGATTCGGCACAAGCATGAGGGTGGGAGGACATTGGATTTATGATACGGCGAATCTTTCCGTTTATCGACTGGTTCAAGGACGTGAACCTCATGACCCTGCGACTGGACTTCGTGTCCGGCCTCACAGTGGCGTTGATTTTGATTCCCCAGTCCATGGCGTATGCACAGCTTGCTGGAATGCCCGTGCACTACGGCCTTTATGCGTCCCTGCTTCCGCCCTTTCTGGCGGCCCTGTTCGGCTCCAGTCGGCAACTGGCCACGGGTCCCGTGGCCATCGTTTCCCTCATGACCTCGGCAGCCCTGGGTCCCATGGCCACTACCGGAAGCGAGGCCTTCATCGCTTACGCCATTCTCCTGGCCCTGATCGTGGGAATTTTTCAGCTGACTCTCGGGGTCCTGCGCCTGGGCCTGGTGGTGAATTTCCTTTCCCACCCCGTTGTGAACGGCTTCACCAATGCGGGCGCCATCATCATCGCAACATCCCAGCTGGACAAAATGTTCAATGTGTCCGTAGACAGTGCAGAGCATCATTACGAAACCATCTACCGGGTCCTTCGCGCGGCGATGGATTACACCCACTGGCCCACCCTGGGACTGGGAGTCCTGGCGTTTGCCATCATGTACGGCTTGAAACGCCTGGATAAACGGATTCCCTATGTTCTGGCGGCTGTCGTCGTCACCACTGTCATCTCCTGGGCCACCGGCTACGAGCACAATGCCAACGCCCCCGCCCAGGCCATCGTTTCGGAGGATGCGCAGAAGCTGATCGCCGATTTCAATGCGGCGGTGAAGGAAAATGAAAAGCTCGGCGCGGACCGGGCAACCCTTACCGGCAAAATTGCCGAGGCCGAGCACTCCTATGGGCCCCGTTCGACCCCCTACCTGGATCTGCAGCACCAGGCTTTGGTCGTCTCCACCCGCATGGAACAGCTCAAGGAAGACGCCCACGTTTTGAGAACGAAGCTGCGGGAATTTCTCTTTGTAGGTGTGCAGGATCCGGACGGGAAGCTCACGTTCCACATCCGGGGGCAGGAGCCGACGGGAGCTCAGACCGACGGGCGGGTCTGGAGGCTGCGCGTGGGGAATAAGGCCCTGGATCTCAATGCCTTGCCCATGAAGGGCGGAGGAAGCGTCATTGGGGCCATTCCGGCAGGTTTGCCGTCTCTCAGCCTTCCCAAGATTGATTTCAAGGTCGCCCTGCACCTGCTGCCCATCGCGGCCATCATCTCTCTGCTGGGATTTATGGAAGCCATCTCCATCGCCAAGGCCATGGCCGCCAAAACAGGACAGCGCCTCGACCCCAACCAGGAGCTCATCGGGCAGGGACTGGCCAATATTTTGGGGGCTTTTGGAAAAAGCTTCCCGGTGTCCGGCTCCTTTTCACGGTCGGCGGTGAACATCCAGACGGGAGCCGTTACCGGCCTCGCCAGTGTCTTTACGAGCCTTACCGTGGGGATCGTGCTCCTCTTCTTCACCCCTCTTCTTTATCACTTGCCTCAATCTGTTCTGGCGGCGGTCATCATGATGGCGGTCACAGGTCTGCTCAACGTGAGCGGCTTCATCCATGCCTGGAAGGCTCAATGGTATGACGGCCTCTTTTCCATCATCACCTTCATCTGCACCCTCATTTCAGCGCCCCACCTGGACAAGGGAATCATGGTGGGTGTGCTGCTCTCCCTGGGCATGTTCCTCTACAAGAGCATGCGCCCCAAAGTCACCACCCTTTCCATGTCCCCGGATCGATCGTACCGGAGCGCCAAGGAATTCGGCCTCAAGGAATGCAGGCATATCGCCATGATTCGCTTTGAAGGCTCCCTGTTCTACGCCAATGCCGGGTATCTGGAAGACCAGATTTCCGATTTGATGCTGAAAAAAAGGGAGCTCAAGCACATTCTCATCGTGAGCAACGCCATCAACGATCTGGATGCGTCCGGGGAAGAAATGCTCTCCCTCATCGTCGACCGCATTCGGAGCGCCGGCTACGACATCTCTTTTACGGGGGTCAACGAAAAAGTCCTTGCAGTGATGAAACGCACCCACTTATATGAAAAAATAGGTGAGGGAAATATCTTTCCCACCATGCAGCAGGCGGTCGAGATCGTGCACAAGCGGGCGCATACTCAGTGCAACGAGGAGGCATGTC
This sequence comes from Desulforhabdus sp. TSK, assembly GCF_022836495.1. GTDB lineage: Bacteria > Desulfobacterota > Syntrophobacteria > Syntrophobacterales > Syntrophobacteraceae > Desulforhabdus. The sequence goes on along the minus strand of NZ_BQXM01000015.1, from coordinate 66,244 downwards.
CCCTGCTGTCGGTTTGTTTCATTCGTTGATATCATAATAAAGGCCGTTCCGCCCTTTTTCTGGAGGATAAGATACCATGTCTGTCATCACTCTTTTTAGCGGCTCCTATTGTAACGGCGACGAAGTGGCCCGAAAAGTCGTTGAAATGTCGGGCTATACATTGATGAACGAGGAGGCGCTGATCGCTGAAGCAAGTACTCAGTTCGGGATGGACGAGGGTAAATTGACGAAGGCCCTCATGGGTAAGACCTCAGTCTTCAATAAGTTCACTCATGAAAGAGAACGCTCCCTGGCCTGCATGAAGATGACCCTGGCTCAGATCCTGAAATCCAGGGACAATCTGCTGTTCAGGGGATTTTCAGGCCTCATGATCCCTGCCGACATTTCCCACGTCCTCAAGGTTTGCGTCATCGCGGACCTCAAATATCGAGTCTCCGTGGCTGCAGAAAGGGAATCCCTGTCTGAAAAGGACGCCCTGAAAACAATCCACAAGGAGGATGAAAGCAGGGTCCTCTGGGTGGAACACCTCTTCAATCAGAAGGATCCCTGGAACCCGGCGCTTTACGATATGCTCATTCCCATGGACAAGACCAGTGTGGAAGAAGCGGCCGCTCTCATATTCACCAACGTGAAGAAGGATGTCCTGAAGGTTTCGGATAAGTCCCGCCTGGCGGTGGAGGATTTCAATCTGGCAGCTGAGGTGGAGATGAAGCTCGTCAAGGAGGGGCATTATGTCTCCGTTTCCGCCAAAGAGGGGGAGGTGACGCTGGTCATCAACAAGCACGTGCTCATGCTCTCCTCCCTGGAAGAGGAGTTGAAGCGCATTGTTCAGGGAGTGCCCGGGGTGAAGGGTGTCCAGACCAAGGTGGGCTCCGGCTATTATCAGACGGATATCTACCGGAAGTTCGATTTTGATGTTCCCCTGCCCTCGAAGGTCCTGGTGGTGGACGATGAACGGGAATTCGCTCAGACCCTTTCCGAGAGACTGCAGATGCGCTCCATGGGGGCGGCTGCCGTCTACGACGGTGCCGAGGCCCTTTCGATGGTGGACGAGGAAGAGCCCGAGGTCATGGTTCTCGACCTTAAAATGCCTGGTGTGGACGGTCTGGAAGTCCTGCGCCGGGTCAAGACGGAGCATCCCAACGTGGAGGTCATCGTTCTGACAGGTCATGGCTCCAAAGAAATCGAGAAGGAGTGTCTGGCCATGGGGGCCTGTGCGTACCTGGAAAAACCTGTGGACATGGATACCCTGACCCGGACCATGAAGGAAGCCTATGCCAAGATCCAGGAGCGGGAGAACCGTAAGGATTGATGCCGAGAGACAATCGACCGGTGGGAGGTGGGAAATGGGCGAGAGAGAAGCAGTTTTCCTGGGGAGGGTGACAGCGGGTTTTACTCATGAGCTGAAAAACGTCCTGGCCATCATCAAGGAATCCACTGGCCTCATGGAAGATCTCCTGTCCATGACTCCCGAAGGATCCTTTCCCCACCGGGAGCGTTTCAACCGGGCGCTTTCCACCGTGCTGGAGCAGGTAGGGCGTGGAGTGGAGCTGTCGACCCGCCTCAACCGCCTGGCCCACACTCCCGATGTCGCTCTCGGGTCCGTGGAACTGGATGAAGCCTGCAGACAGATGGTGCTCCTCTGTGAACGGTTTGCCCGCCTGAAGGGAGTGACGCTCAAGGCCCTGCCGCCCGTCGAAGGGCAATCCACCGCCGTGACATCCCCCCTGCAGTTCCACCTGGCCATGTTTTATGCTCTTGAGGCCCTGTGGAGCCAGTTGACCCAGGGAGGCGAAGTGACGCTTCAGGTGAAAACCAGTGGAAATGAAGTTCTGGTGGAAATGACCTGCTCCGGTACCGAGGAGGGGACCGAAATGTTTGCCGGCCGTGTGACCACCTGCGAGCCTTGGTGCCTCAGTGGAGCTGTCATGGAAATTCTCGGAGGCAGGCTCATATGCGGCCCGGCGCAGTACGGGTTTACCCTTGCCCTGCCCGTGGAATCCTCTGCATGAGCGTCTGAGCTCCGGTCATGATCCAGCTTTCCGTGCAGCCTCCTGACCGCCACCCGGGCACGAGCAAAGGCGACGGTCAGGAGGCTGCCGTCGGCCTGCCGGAAGGGAGCTGCACGGCGAAAGCACGTAGCCTCTAACGTCAAAGGGATGCCCTTCCTTTGAAACCCCTACGGCAAATCACCTCGACTGCCTCTTGATGCTGCTCCCTCTCTCGATGCATTACAGTTCATGAATTGTATCTTTATGTTTCATATTGATTTTAATCAAATGTAACAATATGTTTCATTTTAGATCATTCTGCGTGCATCTTTCTCTTGTTCAGCGTTAAGTATTTGTAATAATTATTTTGTTATTAATGGCACAATCCTTGCCATGAGAAGGGAGCCAGTGGGCTGTCAAGAACCACGGTTCCCTTTTTTCTTCATTTAGAAGAATGTTGGGGGACTCTGGATGGATGATCAAGGGCTTCTAGAGGCGTGCGTGCGCTCCCCGACGCATGGGGAGCAGGGTGGAGAGACCGGGTTGCCTGAAAGCAAGGGAGCTAGACTTCTCATCATCGAAATGGATGATCTCTTTCGCCGCAACATCTCCGAGCGCTTGCGCATGGAAAACCATCAGGTGTTCGATGTGAGTGGAGAGAATGAGGCGAAGCGGATCATTCAGCGCATGGATTTGGATGTCGTCCTGCTGGGGTTGGGGGGGCTCAAGAAACGTGGTTTGGCTCTGCTGCGTGAAATCAAACGTTTACGTCCCCACACGGAAGTCATCCTCCTGACTCCGTCGGAAGATCTCTCCCTGTCGCTCTCCATCGAGGGCATGAAGGCAGGGGCCTTCGATGACCTGCTGGTCCCTTTCGACATGGAAACGCTTCTGGAGCGTGTCAGGGAGGCATATGCCGGGAGGATGCGGAAAAAAGAGGAGCGCAAGCCGCTCCATCGCAGACCCGACGGGAAGCGGTAGCATGGAAGGATCGGAGCTTGAGTCGGAGGTCCTCCTCATGGAGGCGACCGGTAAAAATTTGAATCTCCGGGTGTGCGCGAACCTTGGGCGCGCACCCAGGGCCAATGAAGCTCCGTTGCAAAGGTGGAGTGGAGTCTAATGACGAAAAGAAGAGGGATGGACAGTGGCCAGATATAAAGTGTTGCTGGTGGACGATGAAGAAGAACTGGTGCGGGCGCTGGCCGAGCGCCTGGAAATCCGTCAACTGGAATGTGAAGTGGCCTTGAACGGCGAAGAGGCCCTGCGGATGGTGGAAGACAATCCTCCCCACGTGATCCTGCTGGATCTGAAAATGCCCGGTATGGACGGAATGGAAGTCTTGCGGAGGGTCAAAAAGAGCCATCCTGAAATCCAGGTGGTCGTTCTGACTGGGCACGGGTCCGAAAGCGACGAGCAGATCGTGCGCCGTTTGGGCGCCATCGATTACCTTCAAAAACCGGTGGATATCCGGGAGCTGGTGAAGGCCCTGGATTATGCGTATGCCGCGAGGGATTGAAATGGAAGGATGCGCGGGGGAGATGACATGGCCGATGGAAGCCTTGGGAAGTCCCTCGGATGAGGTCGTGATCAACTGGAAAAGACGGATGGTATGGCAGACGAAGGAGGGAAGGGATGAAGATCAGGGTGCTTTTGGTGGATGATGAAAAACAATTTGTGGACGTGCTGGCGGAGCGTCTCGAAACGCGGGATTTCGATGTCACCATCGCCTACAGCGGGGATGAGGCCCTGGAGGCCGTCAAGTCAAAACCTTTGGATGTGGTGGTCCTGGATGTGCTCATGCCCGGGAGGGACGGCATTGAGACGCTGGTGGAAATCAAGAGAATCAAGCCGATCCTGGAAATTATCATGCTGACGGGCAACGCGACGGTGGAATCCGCCGTGGAGGGCATGAAGATCGGCGCCTTCGATTACCTCATGAAGCCAACGGAAACCAAGGACCTGGTGGGAAAGATCGTCACGGCCTACAAACGGAAGGCGGAACACGAAGAGCGGATTCGCAAAGCGGAGATCGACCGCATCATGACAACGAGAGGGTGGGGATGATGGGCAAGAGCCCCCGCTCCAGCGCCCTGACTGCTTTTCCATTTTTATTTTCAAGGAGTTTTGTATGAAGTCCATTCTAGTCAAGCAATTGATGGTTCCCCTGGAGGATTATGCGACGGTCTCGGAGGAGGCCACGCTGTACGAGGCGGTGATGGCGCTGGAAGAGGCCCAGAAGAGCCTCGATCCCAGGCGCCAGAAGCACCGGGCCATTCTCGTCTACAACGCCCAAAAGCAGATTGTCGGCAAGCTCAGCCAGATCGATGTTCTGCGAAGCCTCGAACCCAAGTACGAAGATATCGGGGACATGAAGGCCATTTCCCGGTTTGGGTTCAGCCGGGAATTCGTGACCTCCATGCTGCGCAACTACGGGCTGTGGGAAAAGCCCCTCCAGGACATTTGCAGGAAGGCTGCCCATAAAAAGGTGAAGGACATCATGTACACCCCCGGCAAAGGGGAAATCGTGGCGGAGGATGCCACCCTCAATACGGCCATCCATCAGCTCATCATGGGCCAGCACCAGTCACTCCTGGTGACCCGCGGGGAGGCCATCGTGGGGATCCTGCGGTTGAGCGACGTCTTCGAGGAAGTGTGCAACGCCATGAAGGAATGCGCTTTGTAGAGTCGGCACGGGGAACGTGTGGCGGGGAAGAACCGGGTGGGAAGAAACATCGAGGATGTGAAAGATTAAGGAGTACATATGAGTGCTGCAGTGAATGCTGAGCGTGAGGCGAGCAACATCAACTGGACCCGCATCATCTGCCTGTTGGCGGGTCTCATTCTGTTCTTTGTCGTTTATTATTCCCCTCCCTGGCCGGATGCCGTCGATCCCATGGGCAAGCATTTTGTGTTGTCCAAACAGGGGAAGGGAGCATTGGCGGTCTTTCTGCTGGCCGGCACCTGGTGGGTGTTTGAAGTCTTGCCCATCGGGGTGACGAGCCTTGCCATCGGGGTGTTGCAGGTCCTTTTCATGATCCGCAAGCCCGAGGACGCATTTCGGGATTTCATGGACCCTTCGGTCCTCTTCATCTTCGGCTCTATCGTCATCGGCATGGTCTTCACCAAGACGGGGCTCACCAAGCGCCTGGCGTACAAGATGCTCATCATCGTGGGGGAAAAGACCAGCATGATCCTGCTGGGGGCCTTCGTGGTGACGGCGGCTCTCACGCACATCATGGCGCACACCGCCGTGGCGGCAACGGTCTATCCCCTGTTTCTGGTGATCTACGCCCTCTACGGGGAGGATGACAAGCCATCCAATTTCGGCAAGGCCCTCTTCATCGGCATGGCCTACGTGGCAGGGGCCGCCAGCATCATCACCCTCCTGGGTGCTGCCCGCGGTGCCGTTGCTGTCAGTTTTTTCAAGGAAATCACCGGGAAAGAAGTCTCCTTTTTCAACCTTACTTATTACATGGCACCCATCGGCTGGTCCATGGTGTTTCTGCTCTGGGGATTCTTCATGATCTTCCTGAAGCCCGAGAAAAAAACCATTCCAGGACTCCGTGAGCGTGCCAGGGAACTGTATGCTGATCTGGGCTCGGTCAGCCAGAGAGAAATTCTTGCCGGCCTGATCATTTTCAGCGTCATTCTTATCATGTCTTTGCAATCTTTCGTTCCCGCCCTGAAGCCACTCAACAAATCTGCAATCCTTCTCGTTTCAACACTGCTTTTCTTCATTGTGGGAATCCTTGACATCGAGGACCTGGAAGCCATTCCCTGGAACATCATCCTGCTTTTCAGCGGGGCCATGAGCATCGGCTTCTGCCTGTGGCAGACGGAAGCGGCCAAGTGGCTGGCCGTCAACTGGCTGGTACTCTTCAAAAAGGCCAACTGGTTCATTTTCGTCATGGGTATCGCGTTCTTCGTCATGGTCATGACCAACTTCATCATGAACGTGGCGGCCATCGCCATCTCCCTTCCCGTGGCCCTCGTTCTTGCTCCCTACCTGGGTGTGGCGCCGGAAGTCATCCTGTTTGCCTCCCTCGTGACGGCGGGCATGCCCTTTATGCTCCTGGTGGGGGCGGCGCCCAATGCCATCGCCTATGACTCCAAGCAGTTCACCAGCGGGGAGTTTTTCAAATACGGTGCCCTGGCGAGCCTGATATTGATGGTTGTCGTGGCTGTGGCGGCTCTGGTCATTTGGCCCATCATGGGAATGCCCGTCACCGTAGCCGCCGGTTAGCAGTTGCCATGACGACCGCTTTTGGGAGGTAGACTGAAGGCTGCGACCTTTGGTGCTTTACACGGTTGGGACCTGGCGGGACGAAAAGCCTTATTCTCCAGCCACGTCCGAAGGGCCGGTCTACAGTCCCGCTTTTTACCGAGAGAGGAGAGGAACCCCTAAATGAAACGATTCGCGCTCTTTTGCTTTTTTCTGTCATTATTTTTCATTGCAGCGGCTCCGGTGACGGCAGCCGAAGAAGGCCGGGAGGCCTCAGGGCCACAGGACACCCTCATTGTGGCGGGCACCATCGTCAATTCCCAGGGCAAGCCCATCAAGGAAGTGGCAGTTCATTTTTACGTGAACGGCGTAAAGGTCGAACTGGAGGAAGAGGTCAGCACCTCCAAGGCCGGGCGCTATGAGGCGGAGCTCTTCCTGCCGAGGGGGACGCTCCCGGGTGCGCGGGTGGAGATCGAAGCAGGGAAGCCTGCCTACAAAACAACGGAGCGTGTGGCCCTGGCAAACGTTTTGAAGGAAAAGACCGATGACGCCGGCAATGTCAGCTACCTGGCCCATCACGGTTTTACCCTCCAGCGGGCCATCACCCCGGCCTTCTGGATTGCCACCCTGGTGCTGCTCGTTGTTTACGCCCTCATCGCCTTCGAGCTCATGCACCGGACGCTGGCGGCTTTCCTGGGGGCTTCCGTCCTCCTCTTCATCACCTACCTGGTGGGGACCTTCAATTCGGATTATGTCATCCTCACCTTTGAAGATGCCATGCACGCCATCGACATGAACGTCATCTTCCTCCTCATGGCCATGATGATGATCGTGGGCATCCTCAAGAAAACCGGTGTATTTCAATGGATGGCCTACAAAGCTTACCAGCTGGCCAAAGGCAATGTATACGCTCTTGCAAGCATCCTGATGGTGATCACCGCTGTGGCTTCCGCGTTCCTCGACAATGTCACCACCATGCTGCTCATCATTCCCGTGACCATCGAGATCGCTCTCACCCTCAAAATCGATCCCGTCGCCTTCCTCATGCCCGAAGTGTTCGCCTCCAATGTCGGCGGAACGGCGACCCTCATCGGCGACCCGCCCAATATCATGATCGGCTCCTACGCCAAGCTCTCCTTCGTGGACTTCGTGCAGAACCTGTCCGTCATCTGCGCCATCGGCCTGGTCTTCAGCCTGGTATATTTCATCTTTCTTTATAAAAAGGACTACTTGAAAGCTCAGGTGGGAGATGTGCAAACGATGATCGCTCACCTGCGGGAAGAATACAAGATCACCAACAAGACCCTGCTGATCCAGGGGGGGATCACCATGGGGATTGTCATCGCTCTGTTCATCGCCCACGGTGCCCTTCACATGGAGCCCAGCATCGCGGCCATGGTGGGGGCTGCCGTCCTCATGGCCATCAGCCGTGTGGACATCGTGGAAATGATCGAGCATGAAATCGAATGGCCGACCCTCATCTTCTTCATCATGCTCTTCATCGTGGTGGCCGGGGCTGAAGAATCGGGCCTCATCCAGGTCATCGCCGAATGGGTGAAGGACATGTCCCAGGGCTCCCTCGTGGCGGCCATCCTCATGATCCTCTGGGTTTCAGCCATTGCCTCGGCCTTCATCGACAACATCCCCTTCACGGCCACCATGCTTCCCATCGTGGCCTACCTCAACACGGTCATTCCGGGAGCGGAGCACGGTATCCTGTGGTGGGCATTGGCCCTGGGGGCCTGCCTTGGGGGCAACGGGACCATGATCGGGGCGAGCGCCAATGTCGTGACGGTGGGCATGGCCGAGCGGGCCGGCTATCATATTTCGTTTATGAAATACATCAAGATAGCCGCGATTCCCACCCTCATCACCATCATTCTCTGTACCTTCTGGCTTTTGGTGGTGGAAATCTGAAGATGCAGATCATCCAGGAGCAGCGTATGTCCTATAAAAGTATCGTGTGCGGCGTGACGGGATCCGCTCACGCCCAAAAGGCGGCATTGAAGGCTGCCGTCATGGCCAGGGAGAATGATGCTCAACTGATCTACGTCTACGTCGTGGATACGGATTTTTTCAGAAAAGGCATTGCGGTGGAGCTGTCTTCGCACTCCATCACCGAGAGCCTGCAGCACCTGGGGACGCATATCCTGGGGGTTGCCGAGCAGCTGGCCCTGACCCAGGGGGTCACGCCCAAAAAGATCGTCAAGACCGGGCGTATTTTGGAGGCCCTGCAGGAAGTCGTGAAAGAGGAAAAGGCCGATCTGCTGGTTTTAGGCCATGAAGAGCGAACCTTTTTTGAAAAAGTCCTGTTCAAAGGGGACGTGGAATCCCACGTGGAAGAGCTCAAAAAGAAGACCGGGATCGATGTCTCGGTGGTGAGATAGAAAATGAGAAAGGGGAATAAACGATGGTACAGGTCACAGTGATGTTGGTCGACGATGAAGTTCCTTTTGTGGACGCCATGACCAAGCGCCTCAGCAAGCGGAATCTGCGTATTCTGAGTGCGCACAGTGGTCAGGAAGCCCTGGAGAAGCTGGGGTCCGAAGGGAGTGTGGATGTCGTCATTCTGGATGTCAAGATGCCCGGCATGGATGGAATCGAGACTCTTCGGGAAATCAAAAAGGCCTATCCCCTCGTGGAAGTCATCATGCTCACGGGTCATGCAACGGTGGAAACGGGCATTGAAGGAATGAAGCTGGGGGCCTTCGACTACCTCATGAAGCCCTGCGACATCGATCAGCTCATGATGAAGGTCCAGGAAGCCAAGAGCCGGAAGGACCAGCACCAGCAGAAGATCATCCAGGCGCGGGTCAACAAAATCGCACTGACGCGCGGCGATTGATGGAAAAGAGCTCCATTTCCTCCGCAAAGCCGGTGGATCACTCATTACACTCATTGAGAATGTTGCATTATGTATCGTTTTAAGCTGACTAAATGTACTAAAATGTTTTATATTGTTTCGAACTCTGTTTCGTACGCCACTTTCCTTATGCTAAGTGTTTGGAATCACTGTTAGGTGAAAAATGGAACACTCTTTGCTATCTAAGCGAGGAGGTGAAGGAAAATGGCACGGTGAGGGGCTTTGTGGAGAGGGTGTGGACCTGTACTCGGTATCAGCAGGTTGCCGGTCCCTTTAAGACAGTCCGGTATGACCCATAAGAAACGAAGGAATGGAGCATTGCTGCCGGCGTTTGGCGTTCCTTGATGCCGGCTCAGCCAAATTTTAAATAGGTTACAGGGTTCGGAAGCACCGAGCAGGATTCTTCCGAAGGGTACCAATCTGATAGTCGGGCCGCTATTGCCGCCACAGGTGCGGATAGCGGCCTTTTGTATGAGGGCTGCTGTTCTCACGTACGTGTGGGGAGCGGCCCTTTTTTTATGCCCGATAGACAGGGATAAGATGTTGATTTTTCAGGATGCAGGGGGCTTCGGCTTGCTGGAAGCGGTACAAGTCAAGATTCTCATTGTCGAAGCGGACGAAGTGTTTCGCCGCAACATCTCTCAGCGTTTGAGACTGGAAGGCCATCAGATCCATGAGGCTGGTGGCGAGAACGAGGCGAAGCTGATCATTCAGCGCATCGATGTGGATGTCGTCCTGCTGGGGCTGGGGAAACTCAAAAAACGCGGCATGGTTCTGCTCCGTGAAATCAAACGCATTCGTCCTCTCACCGAAGTCATGCTCCTGACTCCTTCCGAGGAGCATTCCCTCTCCCTTTCCATCGAAGGTATGAAGGCGGGGGCTTTCGATGAACTGCTCGTGCCCTTCGACATGGAAACCCTGTTGGGGCGTTTGGGAGAGGCTTATAGGAAGAGACTGCAGAAAAAAAGAGAGGGAAAGCCGCGTATGCGCGTACGTTCATAATAAGGGGCAGGTGATCCAACTGAAAAAGAGGGAAGGGGTGAAGATGAAGGAGCGAAGACAATGAAGATCAGGGTGCTTTTGGTGGATGATGAAAAACAATTTGTGGACGTGCTGGCGGAGCGTCTCGAAACGCGGGATTTCGACGTCACCATCGCCTACAGCGGGGATGAGGCCCTGGAGGCCGTCAAGTCAAAACCTTTGGATGTGGTGGTTCTGGATGTGCTCATGCCCGGCAGGGACGGCATCGAGACGCTGGTGGAAATCAAGAGAATCAAGCCGATCCTGGAAGTCATTATGCTGACGGGCAACGCGACGGTGGAATCCGCCGTGGAGGGCATGAAGATCGGCGCCTTCGATTACCTCATGAAGCCGACGGAAACCAAGGACCTGGTGGGAAAGATCGTCACGGCCTACAAGCGGAAGGCGGAGCAGGAAGAACGGATTCGCAAGGCCGAGATCGACCGCATCCTGTCGACGAAAGGGTGGGGTTGATGGGCAAGAGCCCCCGCTCCAGCGCCCTGACTGCTTTTCCATATTCTGTTCAAGGAGTGTTTTTATGAAGTCCATTCTGGTCAAGCAATTGATGGTTCCCCTGGAGGATTATGCCACGGTCTCGGAGGAGGCCACGCTGTACGAGGCCGTGGTGGCCCTGGAAGAGGCCCAGAAGAGCCTCGATCCCAAACGCCAGAAGCACCGGGCCATTCTCGTCTACAACGCCCAAAAGCAGATTGTCGGCAAGCTCAGCCAGATCGATGTTCTGCGAAGCCTCGAACCCAAGTACGAAGATATCGGGGACATGAAGGCCATTTCCCGGTTTGGGTTCAGCCGGGAATTCGTGACCTCCATGCTGCGCAACTACGGGCTCTGGGAAAAGCCCCTCCAGGACATTTGCAGGAAGGCGGCGCATAAAAAGGTGAAGGACATCATGAATACCCCCGGCAAGGGGGAATTCGTGGCGGAGGATGCCACCCTCAATACGGCCATCCACCAGCTCATCATGGGGCAGCACCAGTCGCTCCTGGTGACCCGCGGGGAGGCCATCGTGGGGATCCTGCGGTTGAGCGACGTCTTCGAGGAAGTGTGCAACGCCATGAAAGCCTGTGCGCTTTAGAGCCTTGATCTCGGAAATCAACCCGCTGTGACGTATTTGAAACGACGAACCGCACTGAAGGATGCGGAGCATAAGGAGTTTGTATGAGTGCTGAGGTGGGTGCGACACGTGAAGCGAGCAACATCAACTGGACCCGCATCATCTGCCTGTTGGCGGGTCTCATTCTGTTCTTTGTCGTCTATTATTCCCCCCCCTGGCCGGATGCCGTCGATCCCATGGGCAAGCATTTTGTGTTGTCCAAACAGGGGAAGGGAGCATTGGCGGTTTTTCTGCTGGCGGGCACCTGGTGGGTGTTTGAGGTCCTGCCCATCGGGGTGACGAGCCTCGCCATCGGTGTGCTCCAGGTCCTTTTCATGATCCGCAAGCCCGAGGACGCATTTCGGGATTTCATGGACCCTTCGGTCCTCTTCATCTTCGGCTCTATCGTCATCGGCATGGTCTTCACCAAGACGGGGCTCACCAAGCGCCTGGCGTACAAGATGCTCATCATCGTGGGGGAAAAGACCAGCATGATCCTGCTGGGGGCCTTCGTGGTGACGGCGGCTCTCACGCACATCATGGCGCACACCGCCGTGGCGGCAACGGTCTATCCCCTGTTTCTGGTGATCTACGCCCTCTACGGGGAGGATGACAAGCCATCCAATTTCGGCAAGGCCCTCTTCATCGGCATGGCCTACGTGGCAGGGGCCGGCAGCATCATCACCCTTCTCGGCGCCGCCCGCGGCGCTGTCGCTGTCAGCTTCTTTTCGGGAATTACGGGCAAGGAAGTCAGCTTCTTCAACCTCACCTACTACATGGCTCCTATCGGGTGGACCATGGTGTTTCTGCTCTGGGGATTTTTCATGGTTTTTCTGAAGCCGGAAAAGAAAACCATTCCGGGCTTGAGGGCCCGTGCCAAGGAGCTCTACACGGATCTTGGTTCCGTCAGCCGAAGAGAGATTCTGGCCGCTGTCATCATTTTCGGGGTCATCCTCATCATGTCCCTGCAATCTTTCGTCCCGGCCTTGAAGCCACTCAACAAGTCAGCCATCCTACTCATTTCCACCATTCTCTTTTTCATTGTGGGGATACTCGAAATCGAGGATCTGGAAGCCATTCCCTGGAACATCATCCTGCTTTTCAGCGGTGCCATGAGCATCGGCTTCTGCCTCTGGCAGACGGAAGCGGCCAAGTGGCTGGCCGTCAACTGGCTGGTGCTTTTCAAGAAGGCCAACTGGTTCGTTTTTGTCATGGGCATCGCCTTTTTCGTCATGATCATGACCAACTTCATCATGAACGTGGCGGCCATCGCCATTTCCCTTCCCGTGGCCCTCGTGATTGCCCCCTACCTGGGCGTGGCTCCGGAAGTCATTTTGTACGCCTCCCTCGTGACGGCGGGCATGCCCTTCCTGCTCCTGGTGGGAGCGGCGCCCAATGCCATCGCGTACGATTCCAAGCAATTCACGAGCGGCGAATTCTTCATGTACGGACTCCCGGCAAGCCTCATGCTCATGGTAGTTGTCGCTTTGGCAGCTCTCGTCATCTGGCCTGTGATGGGAATGCCCGTTACGGTGGCCGGGTAGACCCGGAGGACAATGCTGCTGCCTGAACCAACTTTCGTCATCCTGGCAAAAGCCGGAATCCAGGAAAATAAAGGCTTTCCGGCCCCCGGTTTTCAGCGGGGCGACCTTGAGTCAACAACGTCGGAGCCGGAGAAAGCCTTCCAGGATCTTCAACCCTTGAAGAAAGGAAACTTTTGATGAAACGATTCCATCGCTGCTATTATTTTCTCCTGTGCTTCATGCTCTTTGCGGCTCCTGCCATTGCTGCCGAAGAAGGCCGGCCGGTCCCAGGCCCTCATGACAGCCTCATCGTGGCGGGCACCATTCTCAACTCTCAGGGCAAGCCCATCAAAGAGGTCACCGTAAATTTTTACGTCAATGGCTCCAAAGTCGAGCTGGAAGAGGAGGTCAGCACCTCCAAGGCCGGCCGCTACGAAGCGGAGCTCTCCCTGCCGTCGGGCACCCTTCCCGGAGCCAGGATCGAGATCGAAGCGGGAAAGCCGTCATTCAAGACGACGGAGCGCGTTGCCCTGACGAATATTTTGAAGGAAAAAACCGATGAGGCCGGCAATGTCAGCTACCTGGCTCACCACGGTTTTACCCTCCAGCGGTCCATCACTCCGGCCTTCTGGATTGCCACCCTGGTATTGCTCGCAGTTTACGCCCTCATCGCCTTCGAGCTCATGCACCGGACGCTGGCGGCTTTCCTGGGGGCTTCCATGCTGCTCTTCATCACCTACCTCGTGGGGACGTTCAATTCGGATTATGTCATCCTCACCTTTGAAGATGCCATGCATGCCATCGACATGAATGTCATTTTTCTCCTCATGGCCATGATGATGATCGTGGGAATCCTCAAGAAAACCGGAGTGTTTCAATGGACGGCCTACAAGGCTTACCAGATGGCCAGGGGGAATGTGTATGCTCTTGCCTCCATTTTGATGGTCATCACGGCCGTGTCATCCGCGTTCCTCGACAATGTCACCACCATGCTGCTCATCATCCCCGTGACCATCGAAATCGCACTGACCCTCAAGATTGATCCCATCGCCTTCCTCATGCCGGAAGTGTTTGCTTCCAACGTGGGGGGAACGGCGACCCTCATCGGCGATCCGCCCAATATCATGATCGGTTCCTACGCCAAGCTCTCCTTCATGGACTTTGTGCAGAATCTGTCCGTCGTGTGTGCCATAGGACTGGTCTTCACCCTGGTTTACTTCATCTTCCTGTACAAAAAGGATTATTTGAAAGCTCAGGTGGGGGATGTCCAAAAGATGATCGAGCAGTTGAAAGAAGAATACAAGATCACCAACAAGACGCTCCTCATCCAGGGCAGTATCACCATGGCGATTGTCATCGCCCTTTTCATAGCCCACGGTGCCCTCCACATGGAACCCAGCATCGCCGCCATGGTGGGGGCTGCCGTCCTCATGGCCATCAGCCGGGTGGACATCGTGGAAATGATCGAGCATGAAATCGAATGGCCGACCCTCATTTTCTTCATCATGCTCTTCATGGTGGTGGCCGGGGCTGAAGAGTCCGGCCTCATCCAGGTCATCGCCGAATGGGTGAAGGACATGTCCCAGGGGTCTCTCGTGCTGGCCATTCTCATGATCCTGTGGGTTTCCGCCATCGCCTCGGCCCTTGTGGACAACATCCCCTTCACCGCCACCATGCTTCCCATCGTAGCCTATCTGACCACGGTGATTCCGGGAGCCGAGCAGGGAATTCTCTGGTGGGCACTGGCTCTCGGAGCGTGCCTCGGAGGCAACGGGACCATGATCGGGGCGAGCGCCAATGTGGTGACGGTGGGCATGGCCGAACGGGCCGGCTATCACATCTCCTTCATGAAATACATCCAGATAGCGGCAATTCCCACCCTCATCACCATCGTCCTCTGTACTTTCTGGCTCCTGGTGGTGGAAGTCTAATAGAGGGGACCCGTGTCTCATCAGTCATACAAATATAGAAAAAGGGGAATAAACCTATGGTACAGCCCACCGTGATGCTAGTCGACGATGAAGCTCCCTTTGTGGACGCTATGACCAAGCGTCTGAGCAAGCGAAATCTGCGCATTCTGAGTGCGCACAGCGGTCATGAGGCCATGGAGAAGCTGCGGTCGGAGGGGAGCGTGGATGTCGTCATTTTGGATGTCAAGATGCCCGGCATGGATGGAATTGAGACCCTCCGGGAAATAAAAAAGACGTATCCCCTCGTGGAAGTTATCATGCTCACGGGGCATGCAACGGTTGAGACGGGCATTGAAGGGATGAAGCTGGGGGCCTTCGACTACCTCATGAAACCCTGCGACATCGATCAGCTCATGATGAAGGTCCAGGAGGCCAAGAACAAGAAGGACCAGCACCAGCAGAAGATCATCCAGGCCCGGGTCAACAAGATCGCATTGACGCGCGGCGACTGATGGAGGGGAATGTAGTGCCATCGTCCGGATCCTGGCACTTGGAGTGACACTTTTTCTCCACACCCCGCATTGACCGCCTGCAAAGGGACTCACCCTGCACAGGAAAATCTCCCTTTGCAGCGTATTTTCCCGGCGCTCCCCCTTGTCTGGGGAGCCCGGGAATTCTCCCCTCCATCATAATCTGCGTGACACCCATCTCAAGGAAGTTTAAAGATAACTGAGGCTTCGCGGATGAACGTGAAAATGCCACAAGAAGGATTCCCCCCTGATGGGGATTGGGGGGTGGTTAGGATTTGCTTCCAACCACTTACACACCCCTGCACCCCTAAAGGGGGAATCGGATCAGCTGCGTCATGTTGGAAAATACAAGTTATCGAAGTTATACTGCGAACGGGTAAAATCTTGACTTTTGTAGGAGCGGCTTCCAGCCGCGATTCTGATGGAGCCAGCTATTTCCATCGCGGCTGGAAGCCGCTCCTACAGGATCATCAATAAGTCACGATCTTATCCGTTTGGAGTATATAAGCTGTGGGGGAGCCGTGAAGGATTTGTTGGATTTGACCTGGCTCAGGAAGCAGTTTCTTGCGCTTCTTCGGCGGCTGCAGGTCAGTGATCAAACTTTTCTCATCATTGTAGCCGTCATCGTGGGAGGAGTCGTTGGGGGAGGAGCTTTCCTCTTTGAACAGATGCTGGAGGCCGCCACCTTCCTGTTCTGGGAAGTGCTCCCTTCAAGACTTGGCTCCAGCACAATGTGGGTGATCCTCACCCCGGCTCTTGGCGCATTGCTGCTGTTCCCTTTCATCTTGCTCTTTCCCAACGACGCCACCCGGGACGGGGTTCCGGCCACCATGGAAGCCGTAGCGTTGAAGAATGGGTTCATGCGCTGGACCAACTCCTTCCTGCGCATGATCATGTCGTCCATCACCCTGGGCTCGGGAGGGTCTGCAGGAAGCGAGGGGCCCATCATTCAGATCGGATCGGCTCTCGCGTCGGGGGTGGGGCAATTCCTCCGTGTTTCCGGGAATCGCCTGCGCGTGATCGTCGCCTGCGGCGCGGCCGCCGGACTGGCCGCCATTTTCAATGCCCCCATCGCGGGAGTCCTGTTTGCCCTGGAGGTGGTGCTGGGTGAATTCAATGTACACTCCTTCAGCCCCATCGTCATCGCCTCGGTGGTGGCCACAGCCTTCTCCCGGGCATTCATGAAGACGGGGAACGTTCTCACGGTGCTTCCCTACACCCTCAACAGCCCCTGGGAAATTCTCTTTTATGCCGTTCTAGGAGGGATGGCGGGGCTTTTTTCCGTCGGATTCATCCGCATCATGCAGGGAACGGAGCGCTTCTTCCACGGACTCCGCATGCCCAGAGCCCTGAAGCCGGCCCTGGGCGGGCTGTTCGTGGGCGTGCTGGGCGTATTCTATCCGCAGATTTTCGGATATTCGTACCTTCCCATCACCCAGGCCATCTATGGGCAGTTCTCATTGACCCTACTGACGGCTCTTCTTGTCCTCAAAATGGTGGCCACGGGATTCACCATCGGGTCGGGAGGCTCCGGGGGAATCCTCTGCCCGTCTCTATTCCTGGGAGCCATGCTGGGAAGCGCCTGCGGAGAGCTTTTTCATCTTTGGCTACCGGGTATTGCCGCAGCCCCCGGTGCCTATGGTGTGGTGGGGATGGGGGCCATGCTGGGCGCGGTGGTCCAGGCGCCTATGACGGCCATCATCATGGTCTTTGAAATGACCAATGCCTACGAGGTCATTCTGCCCATGATGACCTCCTGCATTCTGGCGACCCTCGTACAGAAGAGCATTCTCAAGGGGTCCATCTACACCCTGAGCCTGGCCCGCAAGGGAATCGACATCGAAGCGGGGCGGGAAGTCGGTATTCTCTCGAGCCTGCAGGTGAAGGACGTCATGGAATGGAATGCCGTCACCGTTCCTGCCGCTGCGACCTATGACACCGTCTTGAAGCGGTGCCTCACCCATGCGGGCAATTACCTGTACGTGGTGGATGAGGCCAGCCACCTGGAGGGGGTGATTTCTTTTACGGATCTGAAGGAGTTTCTTTTCGAGGAGGACTTCAAGGGGCTGGTGCTGGCGAGAGATCTGGCAAATTCCAACGTGGTCTATGTGACTCCGGAAGAATCCCTGGCGTCGGCCCTCAACAAGTTCAGTTTCATCGATATGGAGCAACTCCCCGTCGTGGAGTCTCAGGGAGAGTCCCGTCGACTCGTGGCTGTCGTCACCCGGAGCCATCTCATGCGGGCATACCGGCAGGAAATGCTGAAGCGCGCCATGCTTCAGGACCGGAATTCCCCGGCGGGAGGGCCGACGGAGGACAGGGCGGCGCCACCTCATCCCTCATGAAGGAGGACTCCATCGCATTTTTTTGCTGAATTTTGGCATATGCATCGTTATTATGTTGCTTGTCCAATTCTTCTCAAGCAGCGGGGACTCCTCCCTCAATGTCGTTGACTTGACGTCACCCCGGGAAAACCGGGGTCCCAAAAGCATGGATTCCCTTGCATTCCGGCTTTGGTCGGGATGAGGGTTGGAACTTGAGTCAACCACATTGGGCTACTCCCTCACAACCCTTTAAGGTGGCGCAGATGGAAGATAAAGGTTATCGCAAATTACAGTGGAAAATCGTCGGGACTACGCTCGGTTTCTCGTTGATTCCACTCGTGGCTTTGGGCCTGAGCATGTATTACCTTTTCAGCTTCTCCTACACGAGCAAAATCATGGATACTCTCAGGAGTAAGGCTGAAAACCGACGCGTCGCCATGGATCTTTTTTTCGATGAGCGGGTCTCTCAGCTCACGACACTCGCCTATACGCACAGCCTCGATCAACTGAAGGACGAGAACTATTTGAATTCCGTCTTCACCCTCATGCAGGCGCGCAGCAAGTCCTATGTCGATCTGGGGGTCATCGATCGAAGCGGCAACCATGTCGCCTATGTCGGACCTTACGAATTGAAGGGGTTGAACTATCATGATGAAGAATGGTTTCACGAGGTGATGCTGCGGGGGATTTATATCAGCGACGTCTACACGGGTTTCAGAAAACTGCCCCATTTCATCATTGCCGTCATGCGCCGGGAAGGGGATAACACCTGGATCCTGCGTGCCACCATCGATACAGACCTTTTCGATTCCATGGTGAAGGCCGCTCAGTCGGGCAAGAAAGGGGACGCCTATGTCCTCAACGACGACAACGTGCTCCAGACAAAGCCCCGGTATGGTGGAGAATTACTGAGTAAAATTGATGACTTCCAGATGGCGAGGTTTGTGGGGACCCATGTGGAAGACATGATAATCGGGGGCGAGAGAGGGATTTTTGCCACGACCTGGCTCAGGAACAAGGACTGGATGCTGGTCATCAAGGAAGACCCAAGGGAGCAGCTCCTGCCCTTGGAGCACGCCCGGTTTCTGGTGGTGGGCCTGGGACTCCTGGGACTCATCCTCATCATCGTGGGGACGCTGTTTGTCGCCCGTGCCATGGTCGCTCAGCTCATGGAGAGCGAGCGTGAGAAGGCCATCCTGGATTCGAACCTCATGCAGTCCAGCAAAATGGCCGCCCTGGGTAAGCTGGCTGCAGGAATTGCCCACGAAGTCAACAATCCCCTGGCGGTCATCAAGGAGAAGGTGGGATGGATGAAAGACCTGCTGGGGGAGGAGGACATCTCCAAGAGCGAGAATTTTGAGGAATTCGAAGATGCCGTCAAGAAGATCGATCACCACGTGGATCGCGCAAAAAAAGTGACCCATCGCCTGCTGGGCTTTGCGCGGAGAATGGAGCCGGTTCAGGAAAAGGTGGACGTCAACAAGCTCCTGGACGGGACTCTGGATTTTCTCAGGAACGAAGCCCATTACAGGAACATCGAAATCCAGACCAATTACTTCGAAGGGCTTCCCGAAACGGTCAGCGATTCGGCGCAGCTGCAGCAGGTCTTTCTCAACATTTTCAACAATGCCATCGATGCCATCGGGAAGGACGGCGTCATCTCCGTCACCACCAGCTACAATTCCCGCGATAAGGACATGGTCGTCATCGTTGCCGACAACGGTCCGGGCATTCCCAATGATGTTTTGAACCGAATATTCGACCCGTTTTTTACCACCAAGGAGGTGGGAACGGGAACCGGCCTCGGACTCTCCATCAGCTACAGCATCATGGAAAAACTGGGAGGAAGAATCCTGGTGGCCAGCGAAGTGGGCAAAGGAACGACGTTCTCTCTTTATATCCCCATCGTTCACCATGAAAAGGCATAATGGACGTCGATGAGGGGCCAGTGGTCAATGTTGTTGACGTAATGAACTTTCGTCATTCCGGCGAAAGCCGGAATCCAGAAAAACAGAGACTTTCTGGACCCCGGTTTTCACCGGGGTGACGTCAAGCCAACAGCATTGGGGCGAGTGGTGGGCTAAAACTTGGCAGTGAGGGGAAGACATGGATGTTTTTCGAGTGTTGGTGGTCGATGATGAGCTCGATTTCCTTGAGACCATTGTAAAGCGTCTCAAACGACGAAAAGTCGACGCAACTGGGGTCGACAGCGGCAAGAAGGCACTGGAGATTCTGGAGAAGCAGCACTTCGATGTGGTCATACTGGATGTGCGGATGCCTGGAATGGACGGCATAGAGACCTTAAAGGAAATCAAGCGGGTCAGGCCCCTCATGGAAGTCATCATGCTCACGGGGCATGCCTCCGTGGAATCCGGAATGCAGGGAATGCAGCTGGGGGCTTTCGATTACGTCCTGAAGCCCGCGGATATCGACGAATTGCTCGAAAAAGTGCAGCAGGCTTACGAAAGGAAGTCACTACACGAGGAAAAAATCCGCCAGAGCAAGGACATCATTTGAGCCCTTTCCGTACGATCTTGGATGAAATGGGTGCGGTCATGAAGTCTCTGCCCAGCCTGGGGGAATGGGGGCATTCCATTTATCTCCATTTCATTCCGGGAGTTTTTATGGCGATCCTGGCCTTTCCCCTTTGGATGCAAGGTGGCCGGGTGCTTCCCGGACTGTCGGTCCTTGTCGGCTGCCTCTCGATGCTTTCCACTCTGCGCTTGGCGAGCCAGGTGGCCAAAGCCCAGGCTCAAAAGTGCTTCCTCGACGAACAGCTGATTCAATCCCAGAAGCTGGCCTCCATCGGTGAGCTTTCTTCGGGCATCGCCCACGAAATCAACAATCCCCTCGCCATCATCGGTCAGGAAGTGGAATGGATACGCCAGCTCCTGAAGGAAAACGAGAGCGCCGGTGTCAAAGGCATGGAAGACATTGTGGAATCCGTGCAGGAGATTGCAAAGCAGGTGGGGCGATGCAGCGAAATCACCCACAAGCTCCTGGATTTTGCCCGCAAAAAGGACCCTTTGATCCAGGGCACCGAAATCAGCAAGCTCATTGAAGACATGGTGAAGCTGGTGGAAAAGGATGCCTCTCACAAGGATATCCGCATCGTTCGAGCCTACCAGCCAGGCCTGCCTCTCGCTTACACCGATCCCCCTCTGCTCCGCCAGGTCATCTTGAACCTTCTGAACAACGCCGCCTACGCCATCGGGAAAAACGGCGCCATTACCGTCTCTACCGCCCTGTCACCCACCGGAACCCTCGACATCGTCATCAAGGACACCGGCTGCGGCATTCCCAAAGAACATCTCAACAAGATTTTCGACCCTTTTTTCACCACTAAGCCCCCAGGCAAGGGAACGGGGCTGGGGCTTTCCATCTGTCACGGAATCATTGTACGTTTGGGGGGGAAGTTCTCCGTGGAGAGCAATGTCGGTGAAGGAACGACCTTCACGGTGCATCTGCCCCTGCAGCAAAAAAAAGGAGAAAAGTGAACATGTCTTCGAAGCCGAAGCTCTTGATTGTAGACGATGAAGAAAGGTTCAGGATCACCTTGAGCAAGC
Source organism: Desulforhabdus sp. TSK (assembly GCF_022836495.1). GTDB lineage: Bacteria > Desulfobacterota > Syntrophobacteria > Syntrophobacterales > Syntrophobacteraceae > Desulforhabdus. Next base: position 45,184 of record NZ_BQXM01000015.1, on the reverse strand, counting down.
TGCTCAAGTCCAGGGGATTGGAGGTGACGCACGTGGGCAGCGCCCAGGCGGCCCTGGAAGAACTGAACAACAACAATTACGATGTTGTGCTGCTGGATGTCAAAATGCCTGGAATGAGCGGCATCGAAGCACTGGCCCAAATCAAGAAAACAATGCCCGGCCTGGAAGTCATCATGCTCACGGGGCACGCCTCGGTGGATGTGGCTGTGGAAATCATGAGGTTGGGAGGCTACGAGTATCTTCTCAAACCCTGCCCCACCGAAGAGCTCATGGAAAAGATCGATGCCGCCTACGAAAGAAAGGTGGCCCGCGACGAGCGTCTTCAGAAAGGTTCCGTCAATCCGCCGGCTCAGGCTTCCTGAAGGTTTTCGATTCCACCTTGATGTCCCGGATGAGCCGGTGGAGGTATTGCCTTTTCAACCCCGACTCCCTGGCGGCCTGAGAAACATTGCCGGAATGCCGGGCGAGTACCTTGGTGATGTATTGGGTTTGAAAGTCCTCCATGAGCCTGTCCTTGGCTTCCTTGAAAGGCAGTGAAAAGATATCCTCCCCTGGTCCCGTGAGGCTGGGGGAGGGAGGGGGATTTTCTTCGAGTCCCCAGAGGTCCCCCACCTCCAGCTCATCTCCCAGGGCCATGATGACCCCCCGCTCCATGACATTTTCCAGCTCCCGCACGTTCCCCGGCCATTCCCGCTGCGTGAGGTAATCCAGCGCCTCCCGCCCGATGCCCTTGATGTTCTTGTTGTAAAGAATCGAGTATTTTTCCAGGAAATAGAGAGCCAGGGCAGGGATGTCCTCCATCCTCCGGCGCACGGGAGGAATCTGGAGATTGATGACATTCAGGCGATAGAAGAGGTCTTCACGAAATTCGCCGTTCTTGATTTTTTCCTGCAGGTTCTGATGCGTTGCCGCGATAAAGCGAATATCGACCTTTCGGATGGCGGTGGAGCCGATGACCTTGTATTCGCCTTCCTGGAGGAGCCTCAGGAGCTTCACCTGCATGGTGGGGTTCAGGTCCCCGATTTCATCCAGGAAGAGTGTGCCCTCGTGGGCTTCCTCCACCAGCCCTTTCTTGTCCCTGTGGGCTCCGGTGAAAGAGCCTTTCAAATGGCCGAACAATTCGCTCTCGATGATGGATTCGGGGATGGTGCTGCAGTCGATGGGGATGAAGGGCTTGTCCTTCCGAAGGCTGTGGGAATGGAGGGCTCGGGCCACAAGTTCCTTCCCCGTGCCGCTTTCTCCCGTGATGAGCACGGTGGCGGATGTCTTGGCCACCCGGTCGATCTGGTCCTTCAGCCTCTCCATGGCCGGACTGTTCCCGATGAGGGCGGGAAAGCGGGGCTTCCCTTCCAGTTTTTCCCGGAGGTACAGGTTCTCCATCTGCATGCGCCGCCATTTGACGGCCTGCTCCACCACATGGAGAATCCTTTCTTTGCGAAAGGGCTTGGTGATATAATCAAAAGCTCCCTTGCGGGTGGCCTCGATGGCCGATTCGATAGTGCCGTAAGCCGTCATGACGATAACGGCCGTATTCACATCCCGTTCTTTGGCCATTTCCAGCACCTGGATGCCGTCGCAGTGAGGCATTTTCAGGTCCGTCACAATGACGTCGTAGTCTTTTTGCTTCAGGAGCTCCGGGATGTGGAGGGGACTGTCCGTTGTATCGATTTCAAGGGAAGTTTTACCAGACAGAATGCGCGCGATGAGGAGCAGCATGTCTTTTTCGTCGTCGATGATCAGGATTTTTGCCGGCACGGAACGTCTCCTCACTGCTTTGGAAGTTTTTTTTATTCTCACTCCTGGGCAAAGTCCGAGTCAACAGGAATGTCACCTGAAAGTTTCACCCAGCTGCTTTTGTCCGCCAATGCCGGCCCAGTGAAGGCCGGCGAGGGCATTCCATCTCTTCTTTTCCACTCCGCCTGCCAGAGGGGGCGCTGAACCCAATGCAATCCAGAGAACGTATCAAATTGCACAACGTGTTGAAAATATTTGGGGGAATCACTTTTTTGCTCATGTGTGGGGCCTTGTACCTGGGAATTTCCACGGCACGCTACATGAAAGAGACCATCCGCGATCAGTTCAATGAGCAGCAACTGGTGCTGGCCCGGGCGACGGCCCAGAAGGTGGAGGCCACCATTCAGATGGCCATTGCGGATCTGGCCCTCTTGAACTCTCTGCCCACCATTCAATACTGTGACTCGGATGCCTATGAAATCCTCCTCCTCTCCACGCTTCCCGTCTTGAACCGCGACAACATCATCGAAATCCGGCGCGTGGACCGTCAGGGGAGCACGCTTTTTGTGGCCAATGATCAGGGAATCGGCATGAGGCATTTCGGCCTCGTTCACCAGGAGGCCGGGGTGTACCTCTCCTGGGCGGCCGATCTGAGCAATCGCGGCAAAACCATGGGAACGGGAATCCATCCCAGGGACCCTTCCAAGGACAAAAAGAGCCTGGTCTTTGAGCTCATCACCCCCACCTATGAGGATTCCACCGACAGCGCTCATCCGCGGGCTTCCCACCGCTTCTCGGGCTACCTCAAAGCCACTCTGGATGTCAACCGGCTCCTGCAGCAGATCATCCCTTCCATCCGGTCCGGAAAAACAGGGTATGCATGGGTGCTGGATTCGTCCGGGACATTTCTCTACCATCCCGAGCGTGCTTTTGTGGGGGAGAACGCCTTCGAAGTGCGAAGCAACAGGAACCCGGCCATTTCCTTTTCCAAGATCAATCAAATCCAGCGGGAGGAGATGCTGAAGGGCAAGGAGGGCAAATCCGTCTACATCTCCGGGTGGCATCGGGACGTGGTGGAGCCTATGGAAAAGCTCATCGCCTATGCACCCGTCACCATCAAAGGCCCCTACATCGATTATGTCTGGTCGGTGGCTGTGGCAGCCCCCCTCCATGAAATCGAAGGCACCATCGGCACGGTTTACGATCGGCAGGTTCAGCTCCAGGGGATCGTTCTCCTGGTGATCCTCATCGGAAGCTTCACCGTCGTCATTTACGAATTGCGATGGGCCACGCTTCTGGAGCATGAAGTGACCGTCAAGACGGATGACATACGCCACTATGCCGAGGAGTTGGAGCGTTCGGAAGCCAAGTACCGTTCCCTCATCGAGAGCGCCGAGGACCTCATTTTTACGCTGGACGGGGATGGAATCATCAAGACCGCCAACCAGCACATGTCGAGGCTCTTTGGGGAGGACACCAGCGTTCTGGTGGGCCAGAGCCTCTACCGGTTTCTCCCAAGAGAGCAGGCCGATGAGCAGTTGAAGCTGATTCGAGGGGTGCTGGACGGGGGAAGGGCGCGGCGCACGGAAACGCTCTTCAACATCCAGAATGAGGAATTCTGGTTCAACATCCAATACATACCCGTCAAGGGGCAGGGGCAGGACGAGCAGGACATCCTGGGCATCGGGCGGGACATCACGGACCGCAAGAGCCTGGAAAAGCAGCTCATCAATACGGAAAAGCTGGCTTCCCTGGGGACTCTGGCTGCTGGCGTCGCCCATGAAATCAACAATCCCCTGGGTATTATCCTGGGTTTTTGTGACCTCCTGCTGGAAAGAATCGAGCCCGGTACCATGGAATACAACGATCTCAAGACCATCGAACGGCACGGCCTCCACTGCAAGAGCATCGTGGAGCGCCTGCTCAGCTTCGCCCGCATCAGCGAAGAATCCGAAGAGCACTGTGATATCAACGAAAATGTGGACGCGATCCTTTCCGTGGTGAAACACACCCTCGACATGAACAATATCAGGCTCCTGACGGATCTCAGTGAAAACCTTCCCCAAGTCAGGGGGGACTCGCGGGGCCTGCAGCAGGTCCTGTTGAATCTCATCAGCAATGCCGTTCATGCCATGCATGGCGACGGCACCCTGAGCGTCACCACGCGGCCGGCTGCGAAACCGGGATGGGTGGAGACCATCGTGGCCGATACGGGGGACGGCATCAAGAAGGAATTTCTTCAAAAGATCTTCGACCCCTTCTTCACCACCAAGAAGGTGGGGGAGGGGACGGGCCTCGGGCTTTCCGTGAGCTACGGCATCATTTCCAAGTACGGCGGCACGATCGAGTGCGAGAGCGATGTCCGGGAGAGCCGGTCCGGCCGCCACGGCACAGCGTTTCGCATCGTACTGCCCGTGCATGAGGCATCCTCTCGAGAGCTTCCTCCGGAGGATTCCGAACCGCTCTACTCTACGGTCTAAGAGGCTGTCTGAAAAATGAGTCCGTCACTCTGAGCATGCACATTGTTTCGTCATTCCGGCGGTCTTTAAGCCGGAATCCAGGTTTTTCGCTGGGGTGGATTCCGGCTTAAAGACCGCCGGAATGACGAGCAAACGAATTTTCAGACAGCCTCTAATCTCTGGTATGATTTTTGTAATAGAAGCCTTCTGAAATCCAGGGCCGTTTTCCAAAGCTCCTACCTTCAGCGTTCGGCTTTTGCCCGCTTTTCGGGCCGCAGCCTGGAAATCTCAACGGGTGCTCACCAGGAAGCTTGAAGACCGTGAATGAAATCCATCGAAAGAACATTCTGATACTGGATCCCGAACGAGACATCGGAGAGCTCTTTGCGAGGGCCCTGGAATCCCGGCGGGACTGCAAGTGCTACCTCACGTCGCGGCAGGAAGAGGTCGTGGATCTTCTGAAGGATATTTCTTTCGACCTGCTCCTGCTGGACCTGGGAACCGCGGGCGCCGAGGACTTCAAGCTGTTGAGGAAAATCAAATCCCTCTACCCCAGACTCATCCTGGTGATCGACGCATATCTCCACCAGAAGGAGCTGGTGACGCGCGCTTTGAGCCTGGGGGCTCACGGCTACATCATCAAACCCATTAAAATCGATGCCTTCCGAAAGAAAATCGACGAATTCGCCCTGCAGGTCCACGCCTGAGTCTTGTGAATTTGTACGCTTTCAGATGACACCCCTGTCACCCAAAAGTTTCACTTCTTCAGCAACATCCCATCCAAGTTTTCCCCTTTCTTTGATTTAAACGCACAATATTTATAGATTATTTATGTTGTACATCCTGTGGCACAGCCATTGCTTAATGCTTCACGTGGGAATTGGACGCCTCGGATTCAATCCTCCAGTTTTAGCGGCTGGTGTTTTGGTAACAGGCAGGTATGGGAAAAAGGTTGGTGGTGTAAGTTGGGTAGACTCGAAGCGGAGGTCGAAGACAATGAAGAAACTATGGGTAAAATTCCTGGGATTGATCACCATGGCATTCGTGCTGGCGCCGAAGCTCGTGCTGGCGGCAGGGGGCGGCGATGTGGCACCCCTGGTCATCGTGGCCGACACGCGCAAGCTGAGCGGCATCATGGCCTGGTGGGCCAACATGTACAACGAGAGTCATGTGGAGTTCACCATCCTGACGGTTATACTCATCCCTGCCATCGGACTGCTGTTTGGAGTCTTGGCAGATCTCGTCATGAGCCACATCGGGATCGATCTCAAACATCGTGAGCTTTCGGAGCATTAATAGACCGCTCGACAGAGCATTCTTCTCATGGAAACAGGAGGTAATCTCATGGATTGGTTGTATATCCTTATGCCCATCGCGGGAGTGAAAATATTCTGGCCCGGTTTGATCATCCTGGGAATCGGCGTCGGCATTATCGGTGGCTTCTTTGGAATGGGCGGCGCCTGGATGGTGACCCCCGGCCTCAACATCCTGGGCTTCCCCATGGCCTTCGCCATCGGGACGGACATCGCCCACATGGCTGGAAAGTCCCTCATTTCCACCATGCGGCATGGGAAGTTCGGAAACGTGGACTACAAGCTGGGCATGATCATGCTGGTGGGCACCATCGTCGGCTTCGAAGTCGGCGCCCAGATGGTCATGTGGCTCGAACGCCTGGGGAGCGTTGAAAAGGTCGTTCGTCTCCTTTACCTGGTCCTCCTGGCCTTCATCGCCTGGATGGTTTTCAACGACGTTGCCAAAAAGAAGAGGAAAGACAGGGAAGCCAAAGCCGCAGGCCGTGAAGTGGATCCCCTCTCCACCGGTGTGGAATGGCACAAGACCTTCCATAAGATCAAAATCCCTCCCATGATCCATCTCAATGTTGCAGGCATTTACTGCTCCGCATGGCTCCCCATCGGCGTTAGCTTCCTCACGGGCTGGCTGGCAGGCATCCTGGGAATCGGCGGCGGCTTGATCCGTATGCCGGCCCTCATCTACATCCTCGGCTGCCCCACCCACGTCGCCGTTGGAACCGACCTCTTCGAGGTGATGATCTCCGGTCTTTACGGTGCAGCCACCTATACCTACAAGGGTCGTACGGAATTGGTCGCGGCCATCATCATGCTGGTGGGCGCCTCCATCGGAGCCCAGGTGGGTACGGTTGCCACAAAGTACATCAAGGGCTACGGTATCCGCGTCGCTTTCGGTATCGCCGTCATCGGCTGCGCTCTGTCCATCATTCTGAAGCTGCTTCCCCAATACACCAGTGCGAACAAGGTGGTTTGCGACAACATCTCCACCGTCCTGGTCCTGGGTGTGGTCACCGCTCTTTCCGCCTATATCTTCGTGAAAATGATCCAGGGCGCCAAGGCGGAGGTTGCGGCCAAGAAATCGGCCATGGCCAAACAGCCTGCCTGATGGAGATGTCCGGATCGATCTGACAGCTCTTCTGAAACGAAGCGACGTGCTTTCGAAATCCCCGGGGGGCAGGCGGTCCTCCAGAGAGGCCCCGGCAAAAACCGCCGACCCCGCCGGGGACAAAGCACTCTCAGTGAATCTCTTGTACTCATATGGACAGGGAGATGGATATGTTCAATAAACGGAATCTGATTTTTTGCCTGCTCTTGGTATTCCCTCTGGTGCTCGGTGTCGGTTGCAGCGATTACGGAAAGGTGGAACAGGGCAGGGTGATTAAGTTCGACAAGGATAAAAAGGTGGTGACCCTGATCCACGATAATACGGCTGATCCTCAGAACCCGGATTACAGCCAACTGCCCCCGGTGACCTACACCCTGCCCACCGACCCCATGGACACGGGAGCGGAGCCCAAGGCCGGGCAGCGCATGAAGCTCGACACCAAGAACCGGCAGATCGTGATCTTCGATCCGAGCACGGGAAATTTCAAGAACATCAATTACACCCTCATCGAAGAAAAAGATGGTGTGGATAAGTCGGATCCGCTGGTCAAGGACAAGAAGTTTCCTGCCGTCGACCGGGACAAGAAAACCATCAGCATTTACTCCGGCAGGCAGAAAATCCTCGTGACGTTCTCGCTGCCCGAGGAATATTTCAACCTGCCCGATTCCACCTGGGATGCCGGGGATGAAGTCCGCATCTACTACAAGGAAGCGGGTAAGGCCAAAAGGTTTATGAACATCTCCAAGACGGACATCTTCAAAAAGTAGTTGAAACCGCCGGCTTTAAAGAAGAGAATCGTTTCCGGGGAGTGTCCGGACCTCCTGACCTGACCGGAAGGGATTCTCTTCTTTTCGTCCAGGAGTTCGGCGGGTAGAGATCTGTACACATCAAAGATTGAAAAGCTCTTTTTTGTAGGAGCGGCATCCTGCCGCGACAGCGATCCGGTCGCGGCAGGATGCCGCTCCTACAAAAGCACGGAGCTATCAAATCAAAAATTTGTCCCTCATCGAGTATAATTGAACATAGGGATTGGACGCCGCCATGAATTTTTCGCAGAAAATAGTCATCGCCCTGGTGGATATAGCACTCATCGTGGAGCTTTGTGTCAGCATGTATTTTGCCAATCAGAACCCTGACCGCTTCACTCCCCTGTTCATGAAGTATTTCTTCTCCATGCTCATCCCCACCCTGATCCTCGCCAAGGTCGGCGTCAATCGCCTGCGCTTCAAGAAGCTCGAATGGGAAGCATGAGCCTGGATCAAATCAATCGGCTGAGAGATGGACTGGGGAAATGCGGCGCTCTGTGCTGCATTGTCTTTCTCCTGGCTGTCGTGGACGGACTTGTCGTCGGCTTCAGAGAGCCCGCCAACCTGTTCAAGCTTCTGGGCGGGGAGTCCGTGGCGGTCAATGGGTACCTGAAGGAAGACGTCACAGATCTCGGTCAACTGACCTACAAAAGCCCTACGGACGGCATCGGTGTCACCTTCGAAGTCATTCACTCCGGCTTCTGGCTGGGCGGAAAGATGTGGCGGGGTCTGCTCACGGTGAGTCCCGAGCAGGAAAAGGGAGAATACCTCGTTGCGGTGCATCCGCGCAACGATCCATCCCCCAAGGCTTCCACGCTCCTGCTCGTGCGGGTATACCCCGATGCGGAAAGCATGCGCCGGGATGCCAAGTCCTTCATCCAGCGCACCCTGAACGTTTCTCCCTGGCTGGTCTTCGCCATCTTTTTCCCCTTGGCGCTGCTCTCCTTTTTCCTTGTCTTTCTTCTCTCCCAGCGTCGGGAACGCCTCATGAGGGAAATAGGGATGGCGGACATCTACTACGTGGCGCGGGGAGCCTCGGCATGGGAGATTTCCTTCTCCCTTGGAACACAGCACGGCGTGGAGCCGGGATCCCACCTGAGCGTTCTGGACAGGGACGGGCTAAGGGTGGGGGAAGCCGTCGTCATCGAATCGACGACAACAGACTCGACCGCGACGGTGGATCTACAATGTCCCGTGACCCCCCGCCACATGGTTTCCCGCTTGAATTGATGGCCTCCAGCCTGACACTCCGGAGGGAGATTGAGCGCTCAGCCGACGAGCTTCAATATGACGGGAATGGCGATAAAATTGCCCGTAACGGCTCCGAGGTTGGTCAGAACCACCACCAGCAGGATCCTCGTGATCTTGTTTCTCCAGAATCCCTTCCAGGACGAGATGTCCTGAGCCAGATCCTCGAAATCCTTGACTTTGGGCTCCCTTACAAACGCCTCCACCAGCCCGGATATCCAGCCCGCAGCGATGAGGGGATTGAGGGTGGCGAAGGGCGCCGCAACGACTGCCGAGAGGATGGTCATGGGATGCCCCAGTGCCATGGCGGCTCCGAGTCCTGCGAAGCCTGAATTGGCCAGAACCCACCACATGACGACATCCTTTCCCGTGGCTGCTCCCGCCGTAAAAAACGCTGAAGTGATGAGCCCCACAATGAGCAGGGGGAAGCTCCATTGCAGCACGCCGGCAAGTTTGCCCGGAGGAGGCACCTCTTCCAGGGCGGCAAGGTCGACAGGAATTTGCCAGTATTTTTGAATGCCCGGGACATGGCCGGCCCCCACGACGGCCACGATTTTCTCACCCGGAGCCGTGCGAATCTTGTGGGCGAGATATTGATCTCTTTCGTCGATGAGGATGTTCCTGATCTCGGGAAGCTTTTCCCCCACCTCCGACAGGAGGGATTCAAGGACATCCTTGTTTTTCATGCTCTCGATGTCTTCTTCCTTGATGTCCTCCAGTTCGCCGAGAGAGGTCAGGAGCTCGGCGAGCACCTTCACCTTGGACTTGAACTTCATGAGGCGCCAGGTGCGGGACAGGGTTGTCCGCACGTCGCGGTCCGCCAGGTGAATGCCGGCGCCCACGGACTCGGCCGACTGCAGCGCCTGCACCATTTCCGCCCCTGGCTTCACGCCGAATTTCTCCCCAATCCTTCTCTGGAAGGAAGCAAGCATGAGGTTCGCCAGGAGCAGAAAAGCCTTCTTTTCTTTGATGACTTTCAGAATGTTCGTGTTTTTCCACTGGTTGGCGTCAATGATGGACTGGTAGCGGGAGGGGCAGAGCTCGACGCATACCGTGTCCGGTTTTTCCGCTTCGATCACGTCCTTGACGAGGTCGACGCTCTCACGGGAGACATGAGCCGTTCCCACCAGGATGATTTCCTTGTCGTCGAAAGTCAGATGAAATACATTTCCAGATTCCTGTGTCATAAATCGATTGTCGCACTCCTTCCTTGCAGTTTTGATGCTTCGAAATGTTAACATCAAAACAATGGATGGCAACGAGAAAAGCACTGTACAGGGAATTTCAAGGCAGGGGACGAAGGCAATGTTGTTGACTTAACGTCACTCCGGTGAGAACCGTGGTCCAGCAAGTCTTAACTCTTCTGGATTCCGCCTTTCGCAGAAATGACGAAAATTGCTTGAATCAACAGCGTTGACCACCGGCCCCCTCCATTGCATTTTTGTAATTAAGGATTAGGTTAGCTGCAGGTTTATCAGGCGAAAGTTTTCATGGAAGCATTCAGGATACTTCCCATTGGGGAGGATGCGCCATGCTTGAGGTCGTCATCGAAAAAGATATCATACGCATCGGAGAGCGTTTTGCCGTGACTTTCCAACGCACCCTCCGCATTCCGGACGACGGTCTCACTTATCCTCTGCCCCCGGGGTTGGGCAGATTCCCGATTTTCAGCGTAGAAGACTACCGTGACAGTATGCCTGCCTCTTGGGTTGAGGAGGGTGGAGCATTCATTCCCATGTTTCAACGGGAGGCGTTGTGGCTTGGATTCCATGGGGCACTCTGGAAACCGAATGCGGTGAAGATCGGGGTGGGCCGGGTCAACGCGGTTTCCGGAGGGGCCTGGGACTTCAAGCTTCGCGCCGATCCCCAGGATTATGTCGTCTGTCCCGAGCAACCGTGGCTCGACGGGATTCACTCCGGCCACGGTACCATTCGCCAGTTTGTTGCCATGCCTCTGGGACTGGGCTACACGATAGAGGCCTCGATGACCGGCCTGGAAACGTTCGGAGGCGTGCAAATCCTGGTTTTCGAGCCCAAGCCGGGCAGGTTCCCGGATGCACCACCGTTGAAGCGTGAGGGCGGTGCTGTTCCCAGTGCCATGCCGAAGCTCGGGGGAAGCCCCTCGATGGGCCTTGGCGCAGGGGGTGTGATGAAGCAAAAAATATATCCAGACCCTTACGGCATCGACGTTTGGGACGAAGGCAATTACGGTCGGATCTCCGTCCATATCCTCAACAGCGCCCAGTTCACGGAAATCACGGGGTTCAATCCTCCCGCCACACCCATCGACGCACAAACATACACCCGTTACGGGCTTCCCTGGTTCGGCCTCTATGACGAGTCCAGGGGGGATCTCCCGCCTTCCGAAATGCTGGCGCGGGTCAAGACAATCTCCGCAAGGGACGCCGAGCGAGGAGTGGCGACTCAAGGGGATGCTTCATTTCAGGTACCGGAAGGGCAGGTAAGGAAATTGGGGAAGAAGAATTCCCGGGCGAAGGAATCGCCTTCGCCCGTTGTCAGGGAGCATTCACCCGAAGATGAATAGGCTTACCATCTTCCAAAGTGAAGGGAAATTGACTCTTCGAGATAATGATGGAAGGAGATTCTAAAAATATGTAACGACAGGCTCTTGCCGCGCGATATGCTCCGCCCGCACCATACCCTGCAGATCGGCGAAGGACGTGCGAGAGCGATCATTGTCGTCAGAAACCTGTGGATCAATGGGTCGAAACTCCATGTGCGCTTCATGGGCGGAACGCCTGCGGAACAGGCAACCGCCCGGGAGCAGGCGAACTGGTGGACCCCGTACGCAAATCTCACGTTCGAGTTCGATAACGCCCCGGATGCAGAGATTCGCATCACATTCGATCCCAATGACGGGGCCTGGTCTTATATCGGCACCGACTGCAAGTCGATTCCCCGTGACCAGCCCACCATGAACCTGGGTTTCCTGGATGGCGGCACGGCGGCGCACGAATTCGGCCACGCCATCGGTCTTGCTCACGAGCATCAGAACCCGGCGGGAGGCATCGAGTGGAATGAAGAGGTCGTGCTCCGTGACCTGGCCGGCCCGCCGAACTTCTGGACCCCGGACCAGATCAGACACAACGTGCTTGAAAAATACAGCGCGGATCAAATACGGGGAACACAGTTCGACCCCGATTCAATCATGCTCTACTTCTTTCCGGGCAGCTGGGTGAAGAGTGGCATGGGCACCAAGGCCAACGATGTACTGTCGGCGTTGGACAAGGCTTTTATCGCCAGTGAAAAGGCCTATCCTCGCACGACCGTTCAGGCCGTCGAATTGCAGGTCAATGGAGGGGCCAAGCAGGCTGCCATCGGCGTTGCGGGTGAGGAAGACCTCTACAAATTCACTGTCTCTTCCAGCGGCCGCTACATTGTTGAAACGGGTGGTCAGACCGATGTTGTCATGAAGCTGTTCGGTCCGAATAGCCCGACCAGCCTGATCGACGAGGATGACGACGGCGGAGCAGGCCTTAATTCGCGGATCGTTTCCAACCTGGTTCCGGGTCAATATTATGCGCAGATCCGGCATTACAACAAGGCCGGCGGCACCGGTACTTACAGCATCAGGGTGAAGCGGTAAAGGGTAGGATGTTTGAGCTTTCAAAGACTTGGAAATGGGGGAGCCACCCTGGACCGACGGGTTGGCCCATCGGGTGCCTCGATAAAATTGTTTTGAAAGGACCCGGCCGTAGGGTGTGGCAGCAAGCCATAACCCGCCCTACAGCCGATGAGGGTCCCTCTACAAGGGAGGTGACAGGGCGCTAGAAATCTGAAAAATCGTCCTTATCGAAGGGAATCAACTGCTCCGCCCGCATGTCCCGGCTGCGGAGGGGCGTGTGCCCGTGGCCGTTGCCATTCCCTTTTTCCGAATGCTTGACACTGCCTGAACGGCCTGAAGCTGTCCTGGCGCCACAGGGGGCCTCCATGCCCGACGCCTGTTTGTCCTGCCGTGGTTCGGACGGGGCCTTCTGGCCGGCTCTGACTTTCTTGCTGTTTCCCCCCACCAGGTTGGCCAGCTCCACCACGAATTCCTTCATCTGTTCCGCCTGAGCGTTCATTTCCTCCGATGCCGAGGCAGACTCTTCCGCAGTGGCTGCATTCTGTTGAACGACCTTGTCCATTTGAGAAACCGCCTGGTTTACCTGGCCGATCCCCTGGGCCTGCTCATGGGAGGCGGCGGCGATTTCCTCGATGAGCTTCCCGGACTTGGTCACGCCATGGGTGACTTCCGTGAACTCGTCATTGGTCCTGGCCACGATTTGCGCCCCTTCCTTGATCTTTTTGACGGTGCCTTCGATGAGGTCTGCCGTGTTCCGCGCCGCTTCGGCTGCCCTCAGGGCCAGGTTTCGGACTTCGTCGGCGACGACGGCAAAGCCCGCCCCGGCCTCACCCGCCCGGGCGGCTTCCACGGCGGCGTTCAAAGCCAGCAGATTGGTCTGGAAGGCAATTTCGTCGATGGTTTTGATGATCTTCTGCGTCTCTTCACTGGCCGTCGTGATTTCCTTCATGGACATGGTGAGGTGCTGCATGGTGGCATTGGCCTTGGAAATGATAGTGTTGGCTTCGCCCATGAGGATATTGGCCTGGCCGGCGTTCTCCGCATTCTGCCGGGTCATGGAGGCCATTTCTTCCAGGGAGGAGGAAGTTTCCTCGATGGCTGCCGCCTGCTCCGAAGATCCTTCTGCCAGGTTCTGGCTGGAGGAAGCCACCTGACCTGCCGCCGACGCCACCTGGCCGGAAGCCTCCATGAGTCCGTCGATGGCCCGGCTCACGGGCTTGGTGATGCCGCGCGTCAGGAGGAATGCCAGGGCCAGGCCGCCTGCCGCGCCCAGGACGATGAAGACGAGCATCAGGGTCTTGCCCGTTGCCGTGCTGCTGTCAAAAAGATCGTTGGCCGTTTTTTCGATGCCCTCTGCAGCTCCCATTGCCTGGCGTGCGATCCGGACGATTTCATCGACAGTGGACGTCCGCTTGTCACTATTGCCGACACGCTGGTTGAACTGCGCCTGGTAGTCGTCGGCCAGCTTTTTAATATCGTCCGTAACGGTCGGGAGCATCTTCAACCGGGCGAGGCTCTCCGCCACCTTTTCGCTGTCCCGATTGAACACGAAGTAGTAGAGCGCGTTCAGCCGCGCTTCGAAAGTCAACGATTTGATGGCTTCCGTCTCCTGCAATCTACTCAAACCTTCATTGAGCATATTGTTGGTGATTTGTATCTCCATTTCGACGTCGTCCATATAAACGCCGGCGGAGACAACCAACCCCATCGGCTCATAATATTTCGAATAAGTCACTTTCGGAAAGACCGCATCCCCCATCCCCGGTTTCGTGAAAAAATACTCCGTGTAAGAATCCCCCTTTTTGACGGCCGATTCCACCATTTCCTTCGCGAAAAACTTGCCTGACTTTTTGTCCTGCACACCTCCGAAGTCTTTCCCCTCGATGTTGCGGTCTCCTCCGTGGACCACCACCATCATGTCCGTCTGGATCACGATGAGGTAATTGTCCCCTTGAAAGTGAATACTGCGCAGGATATCGAAGATGTCCTCGCGCGGCATTCCCTGCTCGTTGCAAAATTTCAGTATGTTGTAGGCAACGGTAATGACATCCTTGATGCTTTCGCGGGCCTTGTCCTTCAAGGTCATCCCATTGGAGGCGAGCATGCTTTCCTGGATGCTGCGTGCTGCTGCGGTCGATTCATCGACGGCCAGCTTGGAGATGCTGCCCGCCGTCTGCTGGAGCCGTTCGAAAACGGCGGCATCTTCATTTTCCAACCGCTTCAGGGTATCCGCCGCATTCTTGTAGATTTTTTCCGCCTCCGCAATTTGTTCCGCATCCTTGCTTGAATCCATCATGGACTTCAGTTGGGTGGAAAGTTGATTCAATTCCTCGAGGGCCTGCATGAGGTCCTTGAAGGATGCTTCATCTTTCCGCATGATGTAGTTCTTTTCATAGCGGCGGGCGTCGAGGACTTTGATTTTGGCTTCCAGCGCCTTCTGTGAAAGGGCTGAAGCCTGGATGACCCGATTGAGGCTGAAGTATCCCGAGTATCCTATGGCGACGCCAATCAAAATCAAAATGATGAAGCCTCCAAAGATCTTGAATCCAATTCCCATTTTAGGTTTGTTCATTGCAGCCCTTCTCCTTTTTTTGTCACGACCCGGTTTCTCACGACCCGGCAACACCCAATGACCACGGGGGATCCTGTTCAGCCCGACCCTGCTGTCGTCCCATGCCCACGAACGGCCGTTCTTCCGCCGGCATGGAATGCGTCTGTATCCGCCTGGATCAGGCTGTTAGCTCTATCGGTCTCTTGGTTTGAGGACTTGAAGGAAAGGGAAATATTTATGGGACAAAGGCAATGGCTATGGGTATTTATCGGCTGGCTGTGAATCGAGTTAGGCAGCCTTGGAATACGATCAACTACATGAGCAAGAGAAATTTACCGTGAAAATCCCCCCTGCCCCCGTTTATCAAACGGGGATTGAGGGGGATTTTCACGGCGAATGATGACTTTCACTGCAATGTGCTTGTAAAAGTAACAGGTCGCACCTGTATACTCATCCTTTCGAGCTGAAAAAACCTATCGCAGGTAAGCACCGATCTGACCGACGCCCGCCAGCATGGAAATGGCTTCAGCGCTTCGGATTTCTTCAATTTTCCCTCCCATATCCAAAGCGCGCTCCGAGGCCGGCCAGACGATGTCCTCCAGCTCCAGGAGTGTATTGGAGCAGTACGGACACCGGCCGTCTGAGGGGGAGTGGTCCAGCAGAACGTCACAACTGGTGCAGTGGTAGCCGTTCATGCTCAACCCGGTAGGGTAGACGAGGCGGTACACCCGACCCTGGTTGATGGCGTCGAGAGTCGCATCGAATCCGAGGACGGCCTTCACGCTGGTGGCCTTGCTCTTGTGCGCCGTGGTGATGAGGTCCTGCACCAGGGTGCTTTGCTGCTCCCTTTCGATCTTTTCGATGATGGGAAACGCCACCTCAAAGACTTCCGACGTCTTGGCGGAGGCAGGCATCCGCAGCCGGTCCACAACGCGCGCGACCACGGCCTTGGGCAGGAGGCGCTGCAATTCGGCCGTCACTTCCTCGGGGCCGCCCAGGATGACGCGGTCGATATCATATTCCACCATGATGTCGTGAAGCGTGTCCGACACATTCTTCAGGAATTCCTCACTCCATTTGGCGGCTCTCCGCTGAAAGACCATTTGCGACCGCATGTGGTCGCTGCCTGCGGCACTGCGGTGCTTGACGGGAGGCTCCTGAAAGATGTCTGAAATCTCATCGATCTCACCCATGGAAATCAGGAAAAAGCGGGCCTTCTCACGGTCTGCCAGGACGACGCCGTAGCGTTCATATTCGTTTCTCGCTTCCAGGAGGGGGCGAAGGTAGGGAGATTCCCCGAACCAGACTTGATTCGCCAGGCGAATCGGCAGGTCTTCTTCAAAGAAGAAAGACTCCGAAACGTCGGAAAAAAGAACCAGGCTTCTGCCCTTGGCGATATGGAATTCAGCCTTCCTGCGCGCCCATTCCGCGTCTTCCTGAAAATGGCGGAGCTCATTTTCATCCTTGATCTGGGACTCTAGATCCTTCAACATGGCGTCCAGGGAAACCTTGTAGCCCCCCCGAAGATTGACCGGATTTGCGGGATCGAGGTTTAAATATAAACTCAGTACGGGAGAACCGGGTCGGCCCTTTCTTTCCTTCAGTTCCTGGATGACTTGCGGTTGAAGCGCTTTCATATGAATGCCTCCATCTTTTTAGGTTTACAAGATCTATCGCATGCTTTAACTCTACTAACCTCCATGGCCCGAAATGTCACCTGCAAAGCTTTATTTCATGAGTCGTTCCGGCACACGGAGGGAATCGGGTGCCCCCCTGCAATGCCATGGGGTGTCGGGAGCTGGAATCGAAGTTGTGATGAAGAGCGCATACACTTTTTATAATCACCAGGATCCCTTGTGCAATAGCACGGGCGGGCAGCGTTGTGGATTCAACCAACGTTCGTCATTTCGGCGAAAGCCGGAATCCAGGCTCACACAACATTCCATGGATTCCGGCTCGAAGCATGTCGGAATGACGGGTTGTGAAAGTTGGGAGACACCTGCGCAGTTGCTTAGGTCAACAGCATTCCACCCCGGCCTCGGCAGGAGTCGGGGTGGAATGCTTTCTTTCCACTGAAGGATGAGCATGTCTTCAGAAGCACAAGGTCTGGATCGACAAAACCTCGTGGTCCGATCCCGTATGCTCATGGCGCGGTTTCCCAGGGGGATGGATCTCAGCCGGGAAGATCTCGTCCTGACGAGCTGGCTCCACTTCTATGAACTGGAAACCCAGAGCGGGGCCCTCGCCGAAGCGGACCTGCGCTGGCTCATCGAGCAGGTGGGCCGCCACCTGGAGCTCGACCTCCCGGTGCTCCAGCTGCCTCAGATCATTCAAAGACTCATGCGCTTCGGGGTCCTGCGGGTGGCCATCACCGACAGCCGCAGGCAGGGGTACTGCCTCACCCGGTTGGGCCGAAGCCTGGCCCGGAGCCTCATGGAAGAGACGGACTACAGCTCGGAGCAGCTCAATGTCCTTTTGAGCTATGCCTTCCGCGAAGTCACGGCGGCCCTTCGAGAGGGGAATGACGCCCTCCTGCAGTACCTCGATCACGTGCTGCTGGGAACCATCCGCGAAAAGGTGGAGCTCAAGCTGCTGGCCATCGAGGAGGACCTGGCCGAGCGCAAGCGGGAGGTTCGCCGCACCTATTCAGGAGGGGATGAGACGGATTTCGAAGGCGCCCTCCAAAACATCCAGTATTGCCGCAGGGCACTGACGGAGCTGGTGGATGCCGTGCAGGAATCTTCCGCCTGTGTGAAGCTCGAAGAGCTCCTGCACCGCAGCCTCGTGAGGCGGCACAGCCCCCGGCTCGATGACGCCCTGGAGCAGTCGACCCAGTTCCTCTATGTCCTGCGGAGCCGGGTGGATGTCATGCTGAAGGACGTCGTTCTTTTCATTCACGATTGTGTCGCCTTCCGATCCCTGGCTTTCACCGTCGATTCCAGGGATCGCCTGCGTCGCATCCAGGAAAGGATCCTCACCCACGCCCTCGAGCATGTCGTGCGCATGCCTGTCCTGGAAATGCCGCACCTGCCGCGCCTGGATTTACGATGGAGCCCCCAGGTGCGGGAGCGACAGGTGGTGCTTGATCTACAGAGTCTCAAAACCCTTGACGATTATGCCCCACCCGAGTTACCTCCGGTGGAGCCCGCATGGAAGGAGCCTTTCCTGCAGCTGGCCCGGGAAGAGTGGAGTGTCCTCGCTCGGCGTGGAGGACGCGATCTGGGGGAGTGGCTGAACGCTCTCGCTCAGAAGCTGCCGCAGTTTCGCGAAAATCCCCCCCTGGCCTTGTGGTACCTCAGCCAGGATTGGCCCCAATGGACGCCTCCCGTCATTTTGAAACAGCGGGAAGGCGAATGGACGCCCCTGGGAGACCGGTGGATGATGGAGGCCGTTTCTCTGGTGCCGGTGTGAAGAGATCACTAGCTAACAGCTAAAAACCCAGGAGCGGCATATTTTGTCAGGTCAAGAGCGAGAAGACATCCGGGTGCAGGACGACGATTTCCCGGTCCTTTGGAAGAGCCCCGATGCGGCCCGGAAGGTCATCCATGCCCTGCTGGGCGGGCGCCACATCGATCCTTACCTGGCGGAGGAATTCCGCTTTCTGGAAAACCACCCTCAGGCCTGGGAGCAATTTTTCCAGTGGATGGGGTACCGGCTGAAGCGCAGCGAGCTGGGGGGAAGCCCCTTCTTCTACCTGGACCCCGTGACGGAGCTGGCGGCCCAGTCCCGCCTCAGCAGGGGAGCCACCTTTCTCGGGCTTTACCTCGCCTGGCATTTCTTCATGCAGGGCCCCGGGGAGTCCGACGGTGTTTCGGCGACGGACATCTTTCGAAAGCTCGTCAGCAGCTATAAATTCCATTTCCTCCGCGCTGTCTTTGTGCGTAAAACGGGCCACCTCAGCCAGATGGAGCTGAGCGAAGACCAGGCCGAAAAGCTGCGGGGCTATATGCGCCGGGAGCTCCAGGAGCTCGCCAGGTATCGCTTCCTGGATCTCAGGCCCAGTCCCCGCGCCGACTGGGAAGACCTCACCCTTCACCGGCTGCCAGCGCTCTACCGCTTCTGGGAAGTGGCTCTCCATGCGCGCGGTGGCGGGGGAGCCGACCAGGACCTGGATATCGACGAGGTGGTGGCCCAGGTGTGGGGCAACGTGGACGCCGATCTGGAAGAGGAGGATGCGTGAATCTTCCCTTCTTCCGCCCGCAGGATATTCATGCCCAGGCGCTGATCCTGGTGGGATACCGGCTCTATCCCTACACCCGCGTGGAGCTGCACCCTCGCTTGACCCTCCTGGCCGGGGGCAACGGTGTGGGAAAGACGACACTCCTCGATGCCATGCAAACGGTCATCCTCGCCGACCAGAGGTATCTTCACCTCAACGTGGCCTCGGGCCAGAACGACCGCGATCTGGGCGGACAGCTCCAGGACCGCATCGGGTGGACGGTCATCCACCTCGCGGGCCATCCCTCGATCCAGGCCGTCGGGGTCCTCATCTCCCGGCGGGCCGCCGGGGAATACGTCGACCTGAAGCCTTTCGCCCTCCTGGGAATTCCTCCCCTTGAACAGCTCTTCCTGGACCGCGACCATGCCCGCGTCACTTCCGATCTCAAAGCCCTCCACCAGGCTGCCAAACTCGCTTCCGCCAACGCCAGGGTGCGGGATTTTGCCAGTATCAACGAGTACCACCGTTTTCTCTATGAAGAAGGTCTCCTTCCCCTGGATCTCTCGCGGGGCGGAAAACGGCAGTTTTCACTCCTCTGGCGCCAGGCCACCCAGCCGCATCTCGGCGAGCTCAACAGTTTCCTCCAGCGCACCCTCTGCCATGAGCCCGAAAAGCGTCTGACCTTCCAGGACGTGGAAAAGCTCATGCAGGAGCGCCTGCAGACGGAGCGCCGCCTCAATCACCTCTGGGAGCTGAAGGAGCTGAGCGGCGAGCTGCAGGGAAGCGCTCGGGACCTGGACCATCACCGCCGCCGTACCCTGGGGGCACAGCTCGGCCTGTCGCAGCGGCGCGAGGAGCATCTCCTTCACGAAATCGAAGAGGGGGAAAAACGATTTCAGCAGCTGGACGTGCGCATTGCGGCCCTGAAAGATGAATTGGAGGCAATCCGCGGCCGCCTCGACACCCTGGGAAAAGAACGGGACCGCTACCTGCGGGAACAGGGGGAGTGGAGCCGCAAATACAAGCATCACCAGGAATACGTGAAGCATTCCCAGGCGCGGGACGCCGTGGCCCGGCAGCTTTCCGCCCTGAAAGACGCCGTTTCCCCTTTCGAGGAGAATATTGCGGAGCTGCGCGAGAAGGCCGAAAAAGTCCGGGGGGAGATGGGCCTGCTGTCCAATGATCTGGCCCGCCTGAAGAGCAGGGAAAGCGAGCTGCGGGAGCAGGCCCGCAAGTGGGAGGAGCTTCAAAAGGACCTGGAGCGGGCCGGTGCGGCCTTGGGCAGAGCCATCGGATCTCGGGGCGAGCTGGAGGACGCGTGGGCCGAAATCACCGAGGCGCGGCGGCGCGTCCAGGAGCTCAAACCGCTTCGGCAGCTCCTGGGGCAGTGGCAGGGCAGGGCGCGGGCGCACCACGCCGCCCGGGAGCTGGCTCATAAGATGGTGGAGCTCTGGCCGGATTTTTTCGGACAGAGGGAGCCGGATCGGGAGCTTCTGGACGCCGCCCAGGCGGAGCTGCGGTCCCTGGAACAGGACATTGCCCTGCACCGGCAGGAGTTTCAGAGGGCCAAAGGGCCCCTGCGCGCCCTCATTGACGAGCTTTCCCGCGGCTGGCCACCTCTGCCCGCAGCCGCCGGGGCGCTGGTGGAAAAGGGCCTGGCCCGGGCCTTCACCCGCCATTTCGATGACCTCGGGCTGGAGGAGGCGCGGCGACGGCAGGAAGTCATCGGCCCCCTGGCGCGGGCGGTGGAGCCGACAACCCCCGCGGGCGGGGTCCAGGACAATGCCGGTTCCATGCCGGTTTCCCTCGCCCGGGGGAAGGAGCCCTTCTGGCTGGTCCTTTCCCACGATGTCTGGAAGGAGCTCCGTGTCCTGGAGCGCACCGACGAGGGGACGCTGGCCGGCTTCGGAGGCATCGGGTGGTATACGCCCCATGGCCCCGTCTGGATCGGAGCCGAAGCCAGGCGGGAACAGATTCAGCGGGCCCAGGAAGAGATCCTGGCCCTCGACGCCCGCCTGGAGGATTTGACCCTCCAGGAAGATCTCATTGCCCGGCGCCGCCGGGCCATCCAGGACTTCCTGCCCAAGCTGGACGCCCTGGCCGACGTGGAAGCTCCCTCCAGGGTGGAGGAGCTGAGCCGGGCATTGGTCCGCCTGGAGGAGGACGCTCCCCGGGTGGAGCGGATCTACCCCCTCCTGCAGAAGATCCTTCAGCGGAGTGAGCTTTTCGACTTCGTCCAGGCCCCGGAACAGGCTGCGGACATCCAGGCGCGCATGGAGGAGACCGCCGCCCGACACCTCACCCTGGACGAACAATGGAAAGCCCTGCGAAACGAAGAAGCCCGGGACGTTCGGGAGCTGGCCTTTCTCCGGGAGCGCCTGCAGACCCTCGATCGAGATCTCGATCGGGCCCAGACCCTCTGTTCCCGGCTGGAAGAGGAGGAGCCCCGGGAAATCCTGGAAGGCCGCGTGGACTTCGGGCGCGCCGAGGAGCTTGTCCAGCGCGTGAAAGAGCTGGACGCAGCCCGTGCGGAGGCTCAAAACGAGTTGTTCCTCGGGGAGCGGAAAAACGGCGAGCTGAGAAACCGCTACCGAACCCAGAGTGAGGCCCTCGCCCGGCTCCGGCACGACATCCGGTACGCCCAAAAAGACCATGAGCGCGCCCTGGAGCTGTGGAAGAGATACTACCCGAAGGAAGAGATCGAAACCGTCCCCGGCGCGAAGCCCGACGAGAAGGAGCGGCACAAAGCCGTGTGGGACAACATGGTGCAGGTCCTCAGAACCAGGATTGCCGAAGTCGCCCGCAAATATGAATTTCACCTGCCCGAGGAAGACCAGCCCGATCGCCTGGTTCCCCAATTGCTCCAGCTCCTGCTGCCTTCGGGCATCTCCCTGGATCAGCTGGAAAGCCAGTACGGGCGATTGCAGCACGAGCTGCAGCAGATCGAATATAAAATCAAGAGCCGCGTGGAGGAGGTGCGATCCAATGTGGAAATGGAAATCCGGCATCTCAAGACCCAGCTGGTGAAGGTGAACCGGATCCTCTCGGCCCTGCATTTCGGTCAAATCAAGAAGATCTTCCTGGAGCTGGAGGAGCTTCCCGCCTATCACGCCCTCCAGAAGCTGGAGAGCCTCCTGCGCATCATCAGCCGGGGGGAAGCCGTCACCTTGAAGGATTTTGTGGAAAAGCTGCGGGCCTTCATCCGGAAGGAATCCAACACGAGCCTGACGGAAGAGCAGATCGCCGACTATCGCTCCTACATCCGCATTCGACGCACCATCGTCGATGCCCACGACCGGACGCGGGACACGGGCCTTTCCAGCGGGGAGACCCTCGGGGTGAACCTGGCCCTGTGCCTGGCGGTGCTTTTCTTCATGGGAAGAGAGCAGGGGAACAGCAGCCGGCGCGGCATGCTCCTCCTGGCCCTGGATGAAGCCGAGCGCCTGGATGCCAAAGCCCTGGAAACCATCCGGGACCTCCTGGACGAAGTCCACTGCCAACTGACGGTGGCCATGCCCCGCCCCGTGGACATCTCCGATTCCATCTGCCACCTCCTCACTCCCCTCTCCCAGGGAGTCACCCACGTGCACCTCTACCGTAAGGGTGAGGAAGCCCCCGCATCGGCCCGCACCTCCTGAAGTGAGCTCCCAGGCCAATGCTGTTTTAGCCGATGGTCGTCATTCCGGCGAAAGCCGGAATCCAGGGAAATAAAGACTTTCTGGACCCCGGTTTTCACCGGGGTGACGTTAGGCCAACAACATTGACCCCCGGCGCCGGAGTTTGCAATCAGCAAACATGATGATTATTAATAAGGGCAAGTTCAAGCACAAGCAAAGGAAGGAAAGGAGGTGTTGTCAGTGTTTACTACGGAGCCGTTGATTTGGGCTAAGGATGATGAAGGTCACCGGCATCTCTGTCCTTACGGGGCACTCGGCGATGTCAATCATGTTGCCGCGGATGAAAAAATGGATTGCCTTTCGGACGACAGCAGCCTGAGCTCCTGGAGAACCGTACCTTCCAACGATCCGATGGGACGTATCAAATTCCCTGATTCCGTCAGTCTCAACTGAGACTGTGCCGATGAAGGCAGAGACCGGTGAAGAGGGAGTTTCTCATAGTCAGTGAAGTACATCGAATTGTAAAAATGTAAGCAGACCGGACCTTTCGAGGTCCGGTTTTTTTATTATACTCATTAAGGATTCAAAGCTTTGTTTTTGTAGGAGCGGCTTCCAGCCGCGACTAGTCTCATCGTCGCGGCTGGAAGCCGCTCCTACAAAGAACAGAGGGCCATCAAATCATAAGATCCGGACCTCAATGAGTATAGGCTGCCCATTTGTCCCCGTCATTCCGGCATGCTTCAAGCCGGAATCCAGCCTCACGACACCGTCACGGTTCCGGGCCAACCCCGGAAACCCCTCCTACCAGAAATCCCAGCGGCCTGTCTGCAGCACGTAAATTCCCAGGGCAAGGTTCGTGATGCCGTGGGCCAGGATGCACTGAGCGATGCTCCTGGTGCGGTAAAGGAGCAGGTTGTAAATGACTCCCGCCACGATGCCCGCCACGATGAGGTGGTGCTCCAGGCCAAAAAGGACGGAGCTCACGGCGAAGGACATCCAGGTGAAGTGCCCGATGGGCAGGCGGTCGAAATCCTTGTCGACGATATAGCGGATGAGGAACGACCGCCAGAAGATCTCTTCCATGACGGGAACGATGACGGCGGCTCCCAGAAGCCGCATGGCAATACTCGCGGTTCGAGGGATACCCTCCGGAAGGAGGGTCGGGTCAAACCCCTTTGCCCCTTCGCCCATGGCATAGTCCAGGTTGATCCACAGGGCGAAAACAAAAACACCCACCCCTGCACTGAGGAGGGTATGGGGAAGGTGGGACAGGTCCCGCCACTTCAATTCCGTGTAGGAGGAAAGAAAGTAGAGGAGTGCCGCACCGGTGGAGAGTGCTTTAATGGGGTAGAGATAAAAGGTGATGCCCTCGATGGATGGGATGATCCCCTGTCCCTCCAGGAACCTCCACAATTCTTCCACCCCGATGAAAGCCATGAAAAGCGCGAAGGGCAGGATGCGGGGAAAGGCGGGGCCCTTCAGCCAGGAGGACTCTGTACCTCCACCGGGGGGCGTTGTCATGGATGTCTTCTCCTTCCTCTGTTCCTCTTTCTGTCCTTGTCAGCGTGCGTCAGCGCCTGTCAGCGTCCTCAGCGTCCCACTTCTTTTGAGGCCGGGATTGCCGACGCATCTAATTCTCAGCGGCGCTTTCCCCGCTCGGAACCGTCGGATCGAAATGGTAATCCCCGTTTAAAAAGGCCGTGGCGATGGCGTTGACACTCCCTTCGGAATTCATGAGCATGTCCATCTGCCGGGTGAAGATGAGCAGGCGCCCCAGGATATCGAGCTTTTCCTGGATGACGGATAAATCGTACTTCTGCAGGCGGGCGTCCACGCGGTCCCCCATGACGTCCACGGAAAAATCCAGCTCCCGCAGGATGATGGAAATGGAGCGCACCCGACGGATCCTCCGCAGGTCGTCGGCGGCTCCCCCCTTGAAGGAGAAGGTGATGTAGTTCTTGTTCATCGTCTGGCCGCAATAGGAATCCAGAATGCTGTAGTGGTACCCGACGCGGGAGCTGAAGTTGAGATACTTGTCCGATATGATGGCGTAGCTGCGGTCCCCGAACCGGTCGGCGGCATGAGGGTTGGACAGCATCTGTTCGCTCATGACGGAAAAGAACCCCTGGAGCTGCACGGGGCGCGGGATATGGTGCTTCAGGTCCTCGTGGAGCATGCCCGTGAGGAGCGCCTTGAAGGGACTGGAGACCACCTGTTCCACTTCCACCTTCCGCACCCGCTCTCCCACGTCCTCCAGCCCTCCCCCCAGGTCGATGACATAGAGGTCCAGGGGAATGCGCGCATTGAGCTTCAGGGCATAGCCTCCGCCGCTGGAAACCAGGTCGCTGATCTGAAACATCTCCGTGTAGGAAAATTCGTGAACCAGGCGCATGATATCGTGCAGGGAGGTACAGTGCTTGGGCGCGAAGGTGGGGGATTTGGGGTCGTAAAGATGCAGGGGCACGATGGACTCGGCCACCTTCTTCAGGGCCTCGTAGACGGGCGTATTCTCCATGTGGGCTTCCCGCGCGGCCTGGAAGTTCAGGAGCTCGGGCACTCTTCCGGCGTAGATCCTGCCCGAATAGGCGTCCACGGTGATTTCCATTCCATTGGTGAGGGTCGCCGTGGCCTTCTTCAGGTTCATGAGGGTGGGGACTTGAAACTCCCGGGAGAGAGATGCCATGTGGCCGCTGACACTGCCGGAATCGGCGACGATGGCCTGGGCCTTGTTCATGACCACGACGAACTTGGGGGAGGAATGCTTGGCCACGAGGATCCCGCCTTCGGGGAATCCGGCGAGATCGTCTTCGGAATGGACCTGGTAGACCTTGCCGCTCCCCACGCCGGGATAGGCGGCTTCGCCGCCCTGAAGCAGGAGCTCGTAGCACGTCAGCTGTTCATCGATTTGGCATAAGTTCTCAATGGGCGGGCTTTCCAGGCGGAGAGGGCGCGTCTGCAAGATGAGCAGCTTCCCCTTTCCGTCCACCGCCCATTCCGTATCCTGGGGACAGCCGTAGTGCTTTTCGAGCTTCACGACGTAGTCGGCCAGGAGTCGGATCTGGTCGGGAGTCAGGCAGGGGCTGTCCTGCAGCTCCGGCTCCACGGGAAGCTCCATCAGCCCGCCGTCGGGGTTGCTCACCAGCTGAACGGGCTTGTGGGAAATATCCGTCGCCAGGATGCTGAGGGCGTCGTTCTTGGCCACCTTGTAGGAATCGGGCGTGATGACGCCGTCCACCGCGTAGGGGCCCAGGCCCCACACGGCGCTGATGAGCACATCGTCCTCGAGGATATTGAAAGGGTGGCGGGAATAGGCCACTCCACTCGCCACCGATTCCACCATCTGGAGGCAGGCCACGCTCATGGCGATGTCTTCGTCCCGGATGCCCTTGCTCACGCGGTAGGCGATGGCCCGGGGCGTGTAGAGGCTCGCGATGATGAAGTTGTAGGTCTGGATGAGCCGCTCCCGCGACACATTGAGCATGGACAGGTACTGCCCGGCATAGGAGAGCTCGCTGTCTTCCCCGATGGCGCTGCTCCGCAGGGAAACGCTCGTGGAAAAATCCCCATCGGTCTTCCGCTGCAGGTTCTCCATCATGTGATCATAGGCGTAGAGAATCGCCTTGCTCAGCTCATGGGGGACGGGCGAGGAGATGATGAGCCGCTGGATGCTTTCGCTCACCTCGTTGACGCTGTCGGGATCGTTGGGATTCAGCTCCATCCGGATACGGTTGATTTCATCCACCAGGTCGTTGGCGGCGAGGAAGTAGTTGTAGGCCTGGGTCGTGATGGCGAATCCCTCGGGGATGGGCAGGTGCGCCAGGTTCAGGACCTCGCCGAGATTGGCGTTCTTTCCCCCCACCCAGTCCACCATTTCCTTCGTGATGCGGGAATAGGGGAGGATCCATTCGGTCATGGGACTTTCCTTGCGCTTTCCCAGGTCATCCTTGATCTTCTGGTTGATTTCCTCGAGGATGGTGAAAAGGGCAGGGTACTTCTGACCCGAGAGGGCGTCCAGGCTCCTCACCATGCGGAGGGTGTGGAAGACGGCCCGCGCCGATTGGGACCTCAGGTAGGCCATGCCGAACAGCTGGTGCCCCTGCAGCTTCTCTTCCATGTCCGTGATGATCTTGGAAAGCTCGGCATTGGAATCCAGCAGCTCCTTGAACCGTTCGTACTTGACCTTGAAGACATCCGAAAGAGTGTCTCTGGACGGCGCGGGTTTCGAAGGCTTGAACCATTTGAATATGTTCAGTTTATTCAGCATGTTTGGTGGACTCCCTGCATGGATCGTGGCTGTCGTGCTGCAGCGGATAACTCCCAGGGGCATGGTCAAGAGGTGAACGGGCGTTTTATACTCGGTGAAGTATAAAACCTTCGATTTGATGGTTTCCTGTCTTTGTAGGAGCGGCATCCTGCCGCGACTGGTTCATTGTCGCGGCAGGATGCCGCTCCTACAAAAAAGAAGTTTTCAATTCCCTAATGCGCATACCTGTCCAGTGCCTCTGAGCGATCCATCCTATCCGCATCGACCGTTTTCTTCAATATGTTCTTGCCCTCTGATAGTAGAATGGGTAAAGGATGACAGCATAGGGTGAAAATGCTTCTAACGTAAGGGTTCAGGGGTTGCTCATCCATGATGTTGACTCAACCAGCTATCGTCATTCCGGCGAAAGCCGGAATCCAGGAAAATAAAGACTTTCTGGACCCCGGTTTTCACCGGGGTGACGTTACGTCAACAACAGTGAGGTTGCTCATCCGCCGTTGGACCGCTTGACGGAAAGTCGATCCATGTTCAAAAATATCAGCCTGCGCACCCGGATCTGTATGCTCCTGGGAGGATTGGTGCTCATCACGGTCATCGGGAGCACCATGACTCTCTCCCTGATCACCCGCATCGGGTCCAGCCTCTCCTCCGTGCTGGACACGCACGTGGTGGGGCTCAGCGAGGCCCAGGGGCTGGAAAACTCCCTCGTCATGCAGAAAGGGTTCCTGACCTACTTCTTCCTGGATAACGACCCGGAATGGCTGAAGCAGCTCGATCAGCACCGCCAGTCCTTCGAAGAATGGCTGCGCAGGGCCAGGAGCTCGGCCTATACCCTCGATCAACGCCAGATCCTCAACGACATCGAATCCAGGTACATCCGCTACAGCTACGGGCGTGACGCGGTCATCGACCTGTACAAGCGGGGAGAGCGGGAGGAGGGGTTCAAGCTGCACCGGCAGGTGCGGGGCGAATTCCATGCCATCTGTGACCTTTGCGAGAAATACCGGGCGGAGCACGAGAAGAGCATCGTCCTGGCCCGGGGCGAGATCCGCTCGGCTTTCCGCTCCATCCACGTCATGGCTCTCGTGGCCCTGCCGGGCGCCCTGGTGATGGGCACTCTGCTCCTTTACATCCTCTTCCACCAGGTCCTGGAGCCCATACGCCTCCTGGCGTTCGGTTCGGAAAAGGGGGCCAAGGGCGGGCGTGTCGTCAACGAAGTGAAGGCCCTCAGCAACCGGGTCACGAGCCTCATGGAAGATGTGGACCAAACCCAGACCCAGCTGCAGCAGAGCCGGGAGCACCTGCTGCAGGCGGAAAAGCTGGCCATGGTGGGGAAGCTTGCGGCGGGTGTGGCCCACAGCATCCGCAATCCCCTCACCTCCGTGAAAATGCGCCTCTTTTCCATGGAGCGCTCCCTGGAGCTTTCTCCCACCCAGCGGGAGGACTTCGAAGTCATTTCCGACGAAATCCGCCACATCGACACCATCGTGCGGAACTTCCTCGAATTTTCCAGGCCCCCGAAGCTCAAGATCCAGAGCATCAGCGGATCGGATGTGGTGGACAGCGCCATCCAGCTGCTGCGGCATCGCCTGGAATCCTACGGCGTGGAGGTGGAGCTCTACCGGCAGCGGCGGCTTCCCGAAGTCCAGGGGGACCCCGAGCAGCTGAAGGAAGTCCTGGTGAACCTCATGGTCAATGCCTGTGAAGCCATGCCCGAGGGCGGCAAGATCGCCATTCGCGAGGAGGAGGGGGTGACGGGGCCGCTCGGCCACGTGGCCGTCATCCGCCTCAGCGACAACGGCCCCGGCATCCCGGAAGCGCTCCAGGACAAGGTGTTTCAGCCGTTTTTCAGCACGAAGGAAGAGGGCACGGGCCTGGGGCTGAGCATTGCCGCGCGGATCATCGAAGACCACAAAGGGTGGTTGAATGTCCGGTCGCGCGAGGGGAAGGGCACGACCTTCACCATTACGATCCCCTGCAAGGAGGATGGGATTTGGCTTCGATCCTGATCGTTGACGACGATGCGCATCTGAGGCAGAGCTTCGAGAAGCTCCTGAGCCAGGAAGGCCACGCCGTTCGAACGGCCGGCAGCGGGGAGGCCGGCCTGGCCATGGTGGAATCCCAGCGGTTCGACCTCGTCATCATGGACGTGCGGATGCCGGGCATGAACGGCCTCGAAACCTTTCAAGCCATGCGCGCCATCGAGCCCAAGCTGCCCGTCATCATCATGACCGCCTTCGGAACGACGGAAACCGCCATCGAGGCCACCAAGATGGGCGCCTTCGACTACGTCCTCAAGCCCTTCGAAATCCCCGAGATCCTGGTCCTCATCAACCATGCCCTGGAAGCGGGGCGCTTCATGCGCTCGCGGGTGGAACTGGACGTCGTTCCCGAATCCCCGTCCCTGGAAGCCATCATCGGGCGCAGCAAGGCCATGCAGGAGGTCTACAAGGCGGTGGGCCGGGTGGCTCCGACAGACGCGACGGTCCTCATCCGGGGAGAATCGGGCACGGGGAAGGAACTGGCGGCGCGGGCCATTTACCAGCACAGCCTGCGCTCGGACAAGCCCTTCCTGGTGATCAACTGCGTCGCCATTCCCGAGACGCTCCTGGAAAGCGAGCTTTTCGGGTACGAAAAAGGGGCCTTCACGGGGGCCGTGAACCGTCGTGTGGGGCGCATCGAACAGGCCAACGGGGGTACGGTCTTCCTGGATGAAATCGGCGACATGCCCTTCGGCATCCAGGCCAAGATCCTGCGGCTCCTCCAGGAAAAGAGCATCGAGCGCCTGGGCGGGCGGGAGCCCATCCCCGTGGACGTGCGCATCATCGGGGCCACCAACCGCGACCTGGAAGCCGCCCTGGCCGAAGGCCGCTTCCGCGAGGACCTCTATTATCGCCTGAAGGTGGTGACGCTGTGGCTTCCGCCCCTGAGGGAGCGCGCCGGAGACATTCCCCTCCTCTCGGAATATTTCCTCGCCCGGTTCGCCCGGGAGATGGGCATCAGCAATCCCGGCATCACGGAGGCCGCCAACGTTCTGCTGAGCAGCCGGGCCTGGCCCGGGAATGTGCGTGAGCTCGCCAATGCCCTTCAAAAGGCCCTCATCTTCAGCCGCGGCTGCCCCATCGGGCCGGAGGATGTCGTGCAGGCCATCGGGTCGGACCAGCCGTCCAAAGGGCTTGCCGAGGACACTCCCGAGGAGGCCATCCGCCAGTGGATTCGCAAGTCCCTCGTGTCGGAAGAGAGTGAGAACCTCTTTGAAACCTTCATGGACACCTTTGCCGGCCTGCTCATTTCCGAAGCCCTGAAGCTCGCCGGAAACAACCGCAGCCGCACCGCCAAGATGCTCGGCCTGTCGAGGCCGACGCTGCTTTCCAAGATCGAAAAATACCGCCTCAAGGTGGAAACCTCCGTGCTGAGCGACCCCGGCGGGACGCCGGCCGGCGGCGGAGGCCGCGGTTTGCACGGTGCAGCCGGGGACGCTGAAGAACGCTGAGGGGCGCTGACGGACCCTGATAAGAGGCTGTCCAAAAATTCGTTTCCTCGTCATTCCGGCGGTCTTTTAGCCGGAATCCACCCCAGCGAAAAACCTGGATTCCGGCTAAAAGACCGCCGGAATGACGAAACAAGGTGCATTCTCAGAGTGATTGACTCATTTTTTAGACAGCCCTTAAGAAATTTATCTGATGGGAGGTGCCGGGAGGGTCCATTGCCGCCCCGGTGCCGATAGGCTTGCTGACGAAGATGACCGCAGGGAAGAACGAGGTCTGTAAAAGAATAAAGGACAGAGCGATGATTGCAAAAGCCGGCGATATCATGACCCCCATGTTCAATACCCTTCGCCCCGACATGACCCTTGCCGAGGCGGTCCGGAAATTCCTGTCGGCTGGTGAGGAAGAGCCGCACAAGGTGTTCGGAATGATGGTGACCAACGAGAAAAAGGAGCTCCTCGGCATGCTTTCCATGTACGACATCCTCCTGTACGTGCGTCCCAAGAAAAGCCGCAACTGGGAAGGCATGGACGATCTCGAAATCAGCAAGCTCCTGGCCGAAATCGGGCGCAATTTCCACACCACCCTCGTGAGGGACCTCATGACGAGGGAAGTCATCACCGTTTCCGTGGACACCCACGTCATCCGGATCCTGGATATAATGATCCGGCGCCACATCCGCCGCATGCCCGTCATGCAGGGGGAGAAGATCGTGGGAATGCTTTACATTTCCAACGTTTTTGAATACCTGTGCCACAAGGCCCTTTCGCTGTAGCCGCAAGGCTCGAGATTGGGACGCAGGGCGTGCTTTGCTCCTTCCCACCTGTCATCCGAGGCCCTGAGGACCGCAGACGCAGGCATGGCGTGTTGGTTCGCCGCCCTCCACCCGCGTAGGGTGCATTTGATGCACCACCTCGAGCGCAAACGACGAATGAGCCGGCAGGTCGGCTAGCTTTCTCCCGCCTGCCGCTGCGGCCATTGCCGGGGATCATCTCTCCGTCCGTTCATTCACGTGCATGCTTCGGCATTTCTGTCAACCTGCTTTCTGCGCCGAGTGCTACCGCAGCAATAGCATTGGCGCATCACCGTTCTGTGGGGGGATGCGATGACCTGCCGTTTCACGGCCCCGGGCCATTGGAAAACCTGTGGGTATCACCAATAATATCTTTTACTATTAACCTGTTATGGGGTGTCGGTGCGCCGATATGGCTTGATCCACTCCATGAAAATCCACTCCACGAATCTGCGCCATGATTTGCACCTCAAAAAATAGAAAGACTAATCTTATGTCGCCGGAACCTCTTGCGCACATCTCTCAGGATGGCAGAACCCATACACTTCGAGAACATCTTTACAGAACCGCTGAACGAGCAGCGGATTTTGCAGCCGTTTTCGGCTTCCGTCAGTGGGGCTATCTGAACGGCTTGTGGCATGACGTTGGTAAGTATGCTCTTGCTTTTCAGAAGAAGCTGAAGGCGGCTGCCAGCGAGGATGGGCATCTGGAGGGCAAGGCTCGAGTGGATCATTCCACTGCGGGTGCCATTTTTGCTGTGGAGCACTTCAAAATGGCAGGTCGCTTATTTGCTTACATTTCTGCCGGTCATCACGCAGGGCTACCCGATTGGACAGCCGATCGCACAGGGCAGGCAGCCCTTTCCCATCGTCTATTGAATAAGGACCTGCTCAATGCCGCTCTGGAGGGTGGAATCCCTGATGAAATCCTTGAACAGAGCTTTCCAGAGGAAAAACCTACTGGATTCGATCCTGCTTTTTGGATTCGGATACTTTTCTCTTGTGTTGTCGATGCCGATTTTCTCGACACAGAAGAGTTTTTCGAACCGGAAAAGACATCTCTGCGCAGCGGCTATCCTGCCTTATCGCAATTGATGGATTCATTCGGCAGGTACATGATCCACAAACAGGCCACTGCCCCGGATACCCCCGTCAACCGGATACGCGCCCAAGTTTTTGCTCGCTGCATTGAAAAGGCAAAAGACTCACCGGGGATTTTTAGCCTGACCGTTCCAACCGGTGGGGGCAAAACCCTTTCTTCCATGGCGTTCGCACTGAATCACGCAGCCATGCACGGGCAGCGACGGATCATCTATGTAATTCCGTATACCAGCATCATCGAACAAACCGCCAACCAGTTTCGAGAGATATTCGGCGAGGCAGTGGTGGAGCACCACAGCAATATTGACGTAAGCGATGCTGAGGGGCAAACATCGAAGGCCAGGCTTGCTTGTGAAAACTGGGATGCCCCCCTCATTGTCACAACCAACGTCCAGTTTTTCGAGTCTCTCTTTGCCAGTCGAACCAGTCGATGCCGCAAGCTGCACAATATTGCCGGGAGTGTGGTGGTGTTGGACGAGGCACAGCTTTTTCCTCCGGAGTTCCTTAGGCCCATCCTCAAGGCCTTGGATGAACTGCGTAAACATTATGGAGTGACTGTCTTGATTTGCACCGCGACTCAGCCGGCTCTCGGACCGCACAAATCTTCGAGTTTCACCTTTGAGGGATTGGAAAACATACGTGAAATCATGGAGGATCCCACCGCACTTTATGACCACCTGAGGCGTGTTGAAGTGCAGTTGCCGGAAAATATTTACGAAGCCGGAACATGGGAAGGACTGGCCGAAGAACTGGCCAAGCTTCCTTCTGTGCTGTGTATCGTCAACCGGAGGGACGACTGCCGCCTGCTCTGGTCCCTGATGCCCGAAGGTACTTTCCATCTTTCAGCCCTAATGTGTGGCGCTCATCGTTCCGATACTATTGCCAGGATCAAGATGCGGCTGTATAGCGGTCTGCCCACTTGCGTCATCAGTACTCAATTGGTCGAGGCAGGGGTCGATCTGGATTTCCCGGCCGTCTATCGGGCCATCGCGGGATTGGATTCCATTGCACAAGCCGCCGGCCGTTGCAATCGAGAAGGCTTACTGGAAAAAGGCAAGTTGACTGTTTTTATCCCACCCACCCGTCCACCGGCCGGTATCCTTCGGCAGGCGGCTGAGATTGGAGCGCGTCTGCTTGGGGAGAAGGTGCCGGATCATTTGGCGCCAACCCGTTTGACGGCATTTTTCCGGGAGCTCTACTGGCTGCAAGGTGAGGAACGATTGGATGCCAAAAATATCTTGCGTGACTTGAAGCCCGACGGCAAGCTCCGTTTCAGCTTTCGTAGTGCCGCAGCTAATTTTAAGCTCATCAATGATGCTGCATCGTCGCCGGTTCTCGTTTCCTATGGTGAGGCCGGTGTGAAGTTGCTCGAACTTCTGAAATATATGGGGCCTGAACGCTGGCTGCTGCGTAAACTCCAGCGCTACGTGGTCAATCTGCCGAAACCATTGCACCAGCGATTGCTTGCAGAAGGCGCTATTCGAGAAATCCACCCTGGAATTTATGTTCAAGGGCACGGGACGCTCTACAACGGTGATCTGGGATTTTGCCCGGAGAAGTCTATCATCTATGATCCCGACGAGCTGATCGGGTAAGTTCAGAAGAAGGGAGGACCAATGTCCGCAGAAAAACTGAAGAGCCGAACTTTTCGCCTCAAGGTCTGGGGTGAAAACGCATGCTTTACCCGACCTGAGATGAAAGTGGAGCGAGTTTCATACGATGTAATAACCCCATCAGCCGCCCGCGGCATTCTGGAAGCAATTTTATGGAAACCGGCCATCCGCTGGCAGATTACCCGGATCGATGTACTCAAGCCTATCCGTTGGACATCGGTACGGCGCAATGAAGTTGGTGCAGTGATGTCTCCTCGTGCGAATGGCCTGTTCGTAGAGGAACAGCGCCAACAGAGGGCTGGATTATTTTTGCGGGATGTTGCCTACATCATTCATGCTTTTTTCGAAATGACAGCCCAAGCTGGTGATGATGACAATCTCAGGAAGTTCGAGGAAATGTTTCTTCGTCGTTCAGAAAAAGGCCAATGCTTTCATCGACCTTACTTCGGCTGCCGTGAGTTTGCGGCAAATTTTGAGCCACTATCGGGACGAATCGAAGACCTTAAGCCCATTGATGAAAGTCGTGATCTTGGATTCATGCTCTACGACATGGATCATTCCGGTGAGGAACCAATGCCTTTATGGTTTCGTGCCAAGATTCAGAATGGAAGCGTCAATGTGCCCTTGTTTAACAGCACGGAGGTTCGGCGATGATCCTCCATTCACTGAACGACTACTATCGTCGTCTTCAAACAGAAGGTCTTGCCGATGTTGCCACTGAAGGTTTTCAAAAACAGCCGATTCCCTTTGTGGTTGTACTGAATCGAGACGGCTCTTTTCTTGGGCTTGTGGACACTCGGAGCGGTGAAGGTAAGGAAAAGTCGGCAAGACAGTTTACCGTTCCCAAAGGCGTCAAGAAAACCAGTGGAATTGCGGCGAACCTGCTTTGGGATACTCCGGCGTATGTCTTCGGTCGCCCCAAATCCGATCCAAAAAAAGACTTATCCAAGCTCATGCAAAGAGCTGTGGAACAACAGCTTTGCTTTCTGAACACCATACGCGAGCGCCTTGTTCCTGCTCTGGAAGACGAAGGAATCCATGCTCTCCTGCAATTTTTGGGGAATGATAATTTTCAAGCCGTGTTCGACCACCCGGCCTGGCCAGAGATTGAGGAAAGTGGTGCAATACTGAGTTTCCAGTTGGAGGGGGACATCTGCCTGATCTGTGAACGGCCTGCGGTTGTTGCTGCTTTGATGACGGCCCAGTTGGCTGAGGGTAGTATGCAGCAGACCTGCCTGATTACCGGGGAGCCTGATGAACCTGCACGACTGCATACAGCGATCAAAGGCGTTTACGGGGCTCAAAGATCGGGGGCAAACATAGTTTCCTTCAATTTGTCGGCGTTTACTTCGTACAAAAAAGAGCAGAGTTTTAACGCACCCGTCGGCAAACGTGCAGAGTTCGCCTATACGACTGCGCTGAATCATCTGCTCTCTAAGGGCTCAATGCAGCGACTGCAGGTAGGTGATGCTACAACGGTTTTCTGGGCTGAAAAGAAGCATGAGATTGAAAATGTTTTTGGTGGGTTGTTTGGCGAGCAACCTAGAGAACCCGAGCAGGACTACAAGCAACTCATCGCGGCATTTCGTGCTCCTCAAACAGGAGCACCGCCACAGCTTGACCCTAATACCGCCTTTTTTGTGTTAGGTCTGGCCCCTAACGCAGCACGCATCGCTGTGCGTTTCTGGTATGCCGGAACTGTTGGGGATATTGCTGCCAACATCGAACAACATTTCGACGATATAGAAATAGTCCGACCACCAAAACAATCCCGCTATCTTTCCCTTTTTCGATTGTTGGTTGCCACCGCTGCCTTGGGTAAAGCAGAGAATATTCTGCCCAATCTGGCAGGCGAATTCATGAAATCCATTCTTATTGGTACACCCTATCCTCAAGCCTTGCTCGGCGCAGTAATCCGCCGATGTCGATCAGAGCGTGAAATTACCTACCCCCGGGCATCACTCGTCAAAGCAGTGCTGTCGCGGGAAGCAAGATACTACAAAAAAACCGTGAAGGAGGTCGGCATGTCTTTAGATACAGGCAACAACAATGTCGGTTACAGATTGGGGCGACTTTTCGCAACGCTGGAGAAGATTCAAGAGGAGGCCAGCCCAGGAATCAACGCGACCATTCGCGATCGCTTCTATGGGGCAGCCTCATCCACGCCTGTCTCTGCCTTTCCCCACTTAATGAAGCTCAAGAACCACCATTTGGGCAAGCTGGAAAGTCGAGGGAGGGCAGTCAATTTGGAAAAGCTGATCGGGGAAATCATGGATGGGCTCAACGAATTTCCCGCACATTTAAGTATGGCCGATCAAGGTCGTTTCGCCGTTGGCTATTATCATCAGCGCCAAACTTTTTTCACGAGCACCAGGAAAGATCAATAACCTACAAGGAGTGATACATTATGAGCAACCCTGTTCAGAACCGCTACGACTTCGTGCTTTTGTTTGATGTGAAAGACGGTAACCCCAACGGTGATCCTGATGCCGGTAACTTGCCCCGTATTGACCCGGAAACTGGCCATGGATTGGTGACCGACGTGTGCCTGAAACGAAAAGTGCGCAACTATGTTCTGCTCGCTAACGGTTCCAAAGGCGGTTACGACATTTTCATAAAAGAGAAAGCCATATTAAACAACCTGATAGATCAGGCTCATGAAGTAGAAGAAGTCAAAGAGAAGGAGAAAGGTGAAAAGACCGAGGCCGCCCGGCAGCATATGTGCAAAACCTATTTTGATGTGCGGACCTTCGGTGCAGTCATGTCCACAGGCAAGAATGCCGGCCAGGTTCGTGGGCCCGTACAGCTCACTTTTTCTCGCAGTATAGACCAGATTGTACCGCTGGAACACAGTATCACCCGCATGGCTGTGGCCACCGAAGCGGAGGCGGAAAAGCAGCAGGGTGATAACCGCACCATGGGACGAAAATTCACCGTGCCCTATGCCCTCTACCGATGCCATGGCTTCATTTCAGCGCCTCTGGCCGAACAGACCGGCTTTTCCGAGGATGATTTGAAATTGTTTTGGGAAGCCCTGGCCGACATGTTCGATCACGACCGTTCAGCCGCTCGTGGAGAGATGGCGACCCGCAAGCTGATCGTTTTCAAGCACGATTCAAAGATGGGAAAGGCACCTGCGCATAAGCTGTTTGATCTGGTGAAGGTAGAGCGCAGCAAGGGTGCTGATGGGCCGGCAAGATCCTTTGCAGATTATACTGTCAGCTTGGACAATGCCGCTGTGCCCTCCGGTGTAAGCATCGAGGAAAAGGTGTAGCGATGTATTCCGAAGACGAGCTTCTCCCCATATCCGCCCTGCAGCACCTGCTCTTCTGTGAGAGGCAGTGCGCCCTCATCCACATCGAACAGCTTTGGGTGGAAAACCTTTATACGGCCGAGGGCCGTGTCATGCATGAACGTGTGGATTCCGGCCGCAGCGAATCCAGGGGGGATGTGCGGTTGGCGTTCAGTTTGCCTTTGTGCTCGCTGCGGCTCGGGTTGACGGGAAAGGCCGATGCGGTAGAGTTTCATCGGGAGGAAGGCGGGAAAGTAGAGAACCGGTTTGGCTCGATTCGTTGGCGGCCTTTCCCCGTAGAGTATAAGCGTGGGCGGCCCAAGAAGGAGCTTTGGGACAAAGTTCAACTTTGCGCTCAGGCCATGTGCTTGGAAGAGATGTTGAGCATCGAGGTACCCAGGGGTGCGCTCTTCTATGGCAAGACCCGTCGTCGGGTGGATGTCCTTTTCGATGCAGACCTCCGCAGGAAGACCGAAGAGACTGCCGGCCGCCTGCACGACTTGTTCGATTCACGCATGACACCGCCCGCGAAGTATGATGAAAAATGTGAATCCTGTTCGTTTATTTCTTTGTGCCTCCCCAAGGCCACCGGCGGTAAGCACACTGTCACCCGGTATCTCGCTGACATCATGGGAGAGTGAAGGGGGTTGCTCATGAGATAAAGGAGGATGAATGAGTGTTATCGCCATGTTTTATGGTATCATTATTTCAATGTACTTCTTTGATAATCGACAACATAGCTTACCTCACATCCATGTGAGGTATCAGGAAAACGATGCTGTATTTTCGATTCCTGACGGTGAACTCATCGATGGCACCATACCTGCCAATAAAACAAAATTGGTTCAGGCATGGATTGAAATTCACAGGGATGAGCTCATAGCTGATTGGGAATTGGCCAGTCAGGGGCAGCCCATTTTCAAAATCGAGCCATTACGTTAGGAGTAGGGCGTCCAAATCGGCTTTGGGTCGTTGCCCGGTTTTTGGACCCGGCAAAAGCCTCCCAAGTCAAGATGTGGCGGCCATTTTCCCGGAAAATCCGGGAGACCAAAAACCAGGTACAGAATCTGGGCGATTCAGTCCCTTTTTAGACGCCCTACGTTAGGAGGACATGGTGAATCCACGTGTTGTCGAAGTCAAGCCTAACCCGGATTATTCTCTCACCCTTAAATTCACTAATGGGGAAGTCCGCAGATTTGATGTACGGCCCTACCTCGAGAAAGGAATTTTCGGGGAATTGAGAGATATGCAACTGTTCAATTCCGTTAGACCCATTCTGGGAAGCATCCAATGGTTAAATGGGCAGGATCTCTGTCCGGATACACTCTATCTGGACAGTCGGCCCATTTCCAATTAACCCCCTTTGAGCGATAGTATTTTTTGCGGATTGGCAAGTTATCGCTCGAAAGATGCGACGATAGAACAATAATCCATAATCCATCGAACGGAGGTATTTGGGTTGTGTAAAGGAGGGACATGAAAAAGCTCCTCAATACTTTATATGTTACCACTCAGGGAGCGTACCTGTCCAAAGAGGGCGAAACCGTACTGGTTTCTGTGGATGGAGAAAAGCGTCTCCAGATCCCAGTACATACTCTGGGTGGCGTTGTCTGCTTCGGGAGAGTCAGTTGCAGCCCTTTTCTCATGGGCTTTTGCGCTGAAAACAACGTGGGCCTCAGCTTTCTCACGGAAAACGGCCGATTCTTGGCGCGAGTACAGGGGCCTGTGGCGGGGAATGTTTTGCTTCGGCGGGAGCAATATCGCCGTGCGGATTCACCAAACTTTTCCGCAGCAATGGCAAGGTTTTTTCTGACGGGCAAGATCGCCAATGCACGCACCGTTTTGCAGCGGGCACTGCGAGACCATGGGGATAAAATAACCCAAACCGAGATGGAGCAATCCATAGCACTGCTGGGCAAGGCGTTGAAACGACTTGAGGCCACTGAAGATTTGGATGCTCTGAGAGGGATCGAGGGAGAAATAGCCCGAACTTATTTCAGTGTTTTCGATGACCTCATCACTCACCAGAAGGATGGCTTCATCTTTAAAGGCCGGAATCGCCGCCCGCCATTGGACAACGTCAATTGCCTGTTGTCTTTTCTATACACTCTTCTGCTCCATGACATACGTTCAGCCCTCGAGGGGGTCGGACTTGATCCTGCAGTGGGCTTTCTCCACCGCGACCGACCTGGACGGCCCGGTCTAGCACTGGACTTAATGGAAGAATTCCGACCGTTCCTGGCGGATCGCCTCGTGTTATCTCTGATCAATCTCGGCCAGGTGAATCCCAAAGGTTTTATTCAAACCGAAACGGGGGCTGTCACCATGACGGATGATACTCGGAAGGCTGTCATCGTGGCTTACCAAAAACGCAAACAGGATGAAATTCAACATCCTTTTCTGGGAGAAAAGGTTGCCGTCGGGGTTCTTTTCCATGTGCAGGCGCTTTTGCTTGCACGCCATCTGAGAGGAGATTTGGATGGCTATCCGCCGTTTGTTTGGAGGTGATGAGTCATGATGGTATTGGTCAGCTATGATGTTGCCACCTCCGACACGAGCGGGCAGCGTCGCCTCCGGAGAGTGGCAAGAATCTGTAAAAACCACGGACAGCGAGTCCAATATTCTGTTTTTGAATGTATAGTGGACCCAGCGCAATGGACCTTATTGCGGAAAAAATTGGAAGAAGTCATTGACCTCTCCGAGGATAGCCTCCGTTTTTATTTTCTGGGTGCCAACTGGCAAAAACGGATAGAGCATGTCGGCGCAAAACCCTCCTTTGACCAGGAAGGGCCGTTGATTGCCTGAGACATCGCGAACCTCAAGCACACATATCATCCCCGGTAGGTTCGCAGTGCTGTAATCATTTGGAAACAATGGATTATCGGTTCGCGCTCGATCAGTTGATCTCCTCGGGAGTCGAGATTTGAAAGAGTTCGCGAATTGATGGTTAAACAAGCGGCACTTTCAGATAGTTAGAGATGCCGCAGTCGCCCCTCACGCGGGGGCGTGGATTGAAACACAGTTGCACATAGGTGTGCTGCGTCGAAGCTGTGTCGCCCCTCACGCGGGGGCGTGGATTGAAACATCGGCAAAGCTCAGGCTACACCCATGCACACCTGTCGCCCCTCACGCGGGGGCGTGGATTGAAACGATACCACGACAAACTGTCCTAAGCGAGTCGCTGTCGCCCCTCACGCGGGGGCGTGGATTGAAACCTGGACGATTGCCAAGCTGTCGGACTGTCGGTCGTCGCCCCTCACGCGGGGGCGTGGATTGAAACTGAAGCCCATTGCATGATCCGTCCATAGCTATTGGTCGCCCCTCACGCGGGGGCGTGGATTGAAACGGCAACAGCCTTGAAGAACATCTTGCACTCATTGGTCGCCCCTCACGCGGGGGCGTGGATTGAAACCCGTCCCCGGCGATAGAAGCCGAGAGCGGAATACGTCGCCCCTCACGCGGGGGCGTGGATTGAAACAGCACCCCGACCCTGACGAGGACGCCATGCGTTGTCGCCCCTCACGCGGGGGCGTGGATTGAAACTGGACCGCATCGCAAATGCTCTGGAAAGTATCGGTCGCCCCTCAC
The DNA here is from genome assembly GCF_022836495.1 of Desulforhabdus sp. TSK. Lineage (GTDB taxonomy): Bacteria > Desulfobacterota > Syntrophobacteria > Syntrophobacterales > Syntrophobacteraceae > Desulforhabdus. Next base: position 4,471 of record NZ_BQXM01000015.1, on the reverse strand, counting down.
GCGGGGGCGTGGATTGAAACAGGGCGAGTCCCTGGAGGAGAACGCCAGGGTGCGTCGCCCCTCACGCGGGGGCGTGGATTGAAACCTCTCCTATGACCTCATCGCCTCGTGCGAATACGTCGCCCCTCACGCGGGGGCGTGGATTGAAACTCTCGGAGAAATCGAGAGCCGCCGCACCTGCGGAGTCGCCCCTCACGCGGGGGCGTGGATTGAAACTAAAACGGGAGCCCCCCCCTGGAGCTCCCCTGCCAGTCGCCCCTCACGCGGGGGCGTGGATTGAAACGATGCCGATACGGACTATATCTTGACGGGTAACGTCGCCCCTCACGCGGGGGCGTGGATTGAAACAACATTACTGTTAGGAGTTCTATCGTCAGCTGTGTCGCCCCTCACGCGGGGGCGTGGATTGAAACACGCCCAAGACCGGTAATGAATCGGCCATGCTGGGTCGCCCCTCACGCGGGGGCGTGGATTGAAACGACGCGGAGGATGCCCCCAATGATGTCATCTACCAGGTCGCCCCTCACGCGGGGGCGTGGATTGAAACATAGAAATGCAATTAATTGAATAACAACCTTGAAAGTCGCCCCTCACGCGGGGGCGTGGATTGAAACCTTTTGGAGAGCTGACCAGGTGGACCCGTTGGCGTCGCCCCTCACGCGGGGGCGTGGATTGAAACAGGCGATGCCGCCCAGCCTGGGACCAGAAGCCGCGTCGCCCCTCACGCGGGGGCGTGGATTGAAACTTTGCTGCGGCTACTGCTTGGGACTTCCGATGGGTCGCCCCTCACGCGGGGGCGTGGATTGAAACTTGTCGATCTTCTCGAAGGCACTACAGTTTGCTCCGTCGCCCCTCACGCGGGGGCGTGGATTGAAACATCGGCAAAACCAAGGCCACACCTATGAACAAATGTCGCCCCTCACGCGGGGGCGTGGATTGAAACTGGTACATAGACGCCCAGGGAAACCGGAAGCGGGGTCGCCCCTCACGCGGGGGCGTGGATTGAAACGACTATGCCGGTTATATGCCTTGGTTGTGCTGAGTCGCCCCTCACGCGGGGGCGTGGATTGAAACTGCTAGATCGTAAACTCGATGGACGTTTGTGCGCGGTCGCCCCTCACGCGGGGGCGTGGATTGAAACCATGGACAAAATAGTGATTCGAGTGCTGATCTACGTCGCCCCTCACGCGGGGGCGTGGATTGAAACGTGTCACGCCATTTCAACTTATGAATCATTCTTCGTCGCCCCTCACGCGGGGGCGTGGATTGAAACGCGGTTACACGACAGAATCTGTAACGATGGAAGAGTCGCCCCTCACGCGGGGGCGTGGATTGAAACCACCAGGCTTAAAGTATAGTCAAGGCAAGCGCTCGTCGCCCCTCACGCGGGGGCGTGGATTGAAACAACACGATTGTTAAGAACTTGGAAAAAGCCCGAGGTCGCCCCTCACGCGGGGGCGTGGATTGAAACCTGGTGTGACCATCACACGAGGAAACTGCTTTCGTCGCCCCTCACGCGGGGGCGTGGATTGAAACATGTACCTCCCGTGGATCACGTGTACACTCGCAGTCGCCCCTCACGCGGGGGCGTGGATTGAAACCTCATTTTGAGTGTGCCTCTCTTCACGTGAAACATGTCGCCCCTCACGCGGGGGCGTGGATTGAAACAGTCCCTCGAAGACCAGAGAGGTGCCCGAGGTGAGTCGCCCCTCACGCGGGGGCGTGGATTGAAACAAGGCAGATGCCCTGGTGAGTGTCTGAGCTGTGGTCGCCCCTCACGCGGGGGCGTGGATTGAAACTGGAGGTCGTTGCCTTGAGGTGTGAGGTACAGCTGTCGCCCCTCACGCGGGGGCGTGGATTGAAACAAGCCTACCTTTAAGCAATCCTCTAGAAAACTTTCGTCGCCCCTCACGCGGGGGCGTGGATTGAAACACGGTCCTTTCCATCCTTTAAAACATCCTTCAAGTCGCCCCTCACGCGGGGGCGTGGATTGAAACGTTGTAGACATCCTGGAACTTAGCCTCCACGGCGGGTCGCCCCTCACGCGGGGGCGTGGATTGAAACATGAATACGGATGGTAGATGTGTTTATAGAGTTTTGTCGCCCCTCACGCGGGGGCGTGGATTGAAACTTGCTACATACGTCAGTACGTCATCGGCATACAGGTCGCCCCTCACGCGGGGGCGTGGATTGAAACCGTCCTTACTCTTCCCAGTCCGTAACTTTAACTCGGTCGCCCCTCACGCGGGGGCGTGGATTGAAACAGCACAGCACACTTTACCACCAAGGCGAACGCTGTCGCCCCTCACGCGGGGGCGTGGATTGAAACATGTCTCCATCGACAACGTGGGCGATGGTGTGCCGTCGCCCCTCACGCGGGGGCGTGGATTGAAACAAGGCTCAGTTGCTATCGTCCGAAGACCAAGCACGTCGCCCCTCACGCGGGGGCGTGGATTGAAACATGCTCGATGGTGGTTTTGCATGAGCTGTACTCCCGGTCGCCCCTCACGCGGGGGCGTGGATTGAAACTGATCCCTCAAGGAATCCCTGGTACCGTACCAGGGTCGCCCCTCACGCGGGGGCGTGGATTGAAACTCGATCTGAGGGTTACACTTCCTGAACTCAAGATGTCGCCCCTCACGCGGGGGCGTGGATTGAAACTCAGCTGTAAGCTCGAAGTGAGGCACCCGGATGGCGTCGCCCCTCACGCGGGGGCGTGGATTGAAACCGATGGAAGCCGACAATACACTCCTGGACCGTGAGTCGCCCCTCACGCGGGGGCGTGGATTGAAACGCCCTGGTGAGGGTCCGGGCAACAGACAGGGCTGTCGCCCCTCACGCGGGGGCGTGGATTGAAACGCCCTGGTGAGGGTCCGGGCAACAGACAGGGCTGTCGCCCCTCACGCGGGGGCGTGGATTGAAACCAGTGACTCTCGACTTTGTCCACATTGAGACCCGTCGCCCCTCACGCGGGGGCGTGGATTGAAACTAAGGGATTCAACACACGGTTTATCTTGATCGCTGTCGCCCCTCACGCGGGGGCGTGGATTGAAACAAGTTTGGTTTAATGGTGGAAGTTTCAGTACTACGTCGCCCCTCACGCGGGGGCGTGGATTGAAACCGTTTTATCAACTATATGCTAGCCAAATACTTCCCGTCGCCCCTCACGCGGGGGCGTGGATTGAAACTTGCTCAGATTGCTGGGAAAAGTGTTACGCAAGGGTCGCCCCTCACGCGGGGGCGTGGATTGAAACATCTGCTCGGCCTTGTCCAGCTTGTCCGTGTCCGTCGCCCCTCACGCGGGGGCGTGGATTGAAACTGCGTGATTGTTGGAGGGTAAAATGGGACTTTACGTCGCCCCTCACGCGGGGGCGTGGATTGAAACTCTAACTGAGGCCGCTGAACGCCTCTACCTGGAGTCGCCCCTCACGCGGGGGCGTGGATTGAAACAATCGACGACGGGCTAAAACGTAATTCAGAATTTGTCGCCCCTCACGCGGGGGCGTGGATTGAAACAGGTTACATAGAGTTTTGGAAGGGCATCATGTCGTCGCCCCTCACGCGGGGGCGTGGATTGAAACCAACTGGATGACCTATATTCCCAGGGAAGGAGCGGTCGCCCCTCACGCGGGGGCGTGGATTGAAACAGATAATAACCCCCACCCTCGAGGTCTTTCCATTGTCGCCCCTCACGCGGGGGCGTGGATTGAAACCTGGACAGCGAAAAATCTCTGCGTGGGGAATCTCGTCGCCCCTCACGCGGGGGCGTGGATTGAAACAGCACCTGAGTGCCCTCCTCAAGGATGAGAGAGGGTCGCCCCTCACGCGGGGGCGTGGATTGAAACAGGTAGAGGCAAGAGTTCCCAGCTTTGGAAGCCCCGTCGCCCCTCACGCGGGGGCGTGGATTGAAACCCAGCCGCCTTGATGGCCTGGGCTTTAGTCCTGAAGTCGCCCCTCACGCGGGGGCGTGGATTGAAACATTCGCTACAGCGAAGCAGAGTCCTACCTGACCCGTCGCCCCTCACGCGGGGGCGTGGATTGAAACTATGGAAACTTTCATCTCAACCTCTTTTCTAGAGGTCTCTCGGAAATATAAGTCCTTATTTTAGATTGAGAAAAGTATAGAGTCAGGCATTTCTCAATCATTTTTTCTATAGGCAGATAAAACTCTCGGAAATTCATGGATCATTGACGGATAATCTGCCAAATTTCTTTTTATTCCAATTCTATGGACAAAGCCCGCCACATGATTTAGCTTAAGTTTGGTGTAATGGACAGGTCGCCACCATTCTCTACGGAAGGGAGGTGAATTCCATATGTGCCATTCTGAATACCTGAAACACCTCGAGAACTATTTCCTCACATCCGTTGATGACCCTCAATTCTGGAAATGCGTGGCGGCTCATACCCGGGAGCTCGTTATTTTTACTCACCTCAATTTCGACCCTGTGATGGAGCTCCTCGATTCCCT
>NZ_BQXM01000014.1 GCF_022836495.1 Desulforhabdus sp. TSK | reverse complement strand
CCCACGTCGGCAACGACTCGGTGCTTTGCCGGGCGGTAGAGGAGCTTCGCCGACGCTCTTCGCTCTTTGACCGGCTGCGCAAGGCCATGCGCATCGCACCTCCTCACGGCGCCAATGGCCTCAACGACGAGGGTTCAGACGAGGCGATGTCCACCATCCGTCAAGGTGTAGAGGCGTTTCCCCGGGAGCTCGATCAAGATCCCGAACTGGCATCAGACCACCTGTGCCTCAAGATGGCTGAACAGAGCGACAAGTACGGCGACAAGCTCTTTGCCGACCCCCTTACGGTGACGACCTCCGATGGGCCAATCACTCTATATCCTCAGCGTACCAACAACATCCTCGAACAGTTCTTTCGAGGTCAAAGGTACGCGCACCGTCGAAAAACCGGCAACGACTCCATGGAACGTGCGCTGCGGGCCATGCTATCAGATACACCGTTGATCAAAAACCTGGATAATCCTGAATACATGAAGATTCTCCTCGACGGGAAGGCAAACCTGGAAGAGTTATTCGCTGAAATGGGGCCGGCGCATCTCAATCCCGCCGAGGGATCGCAGGCCGATAGCGATCGCATCTTGCCCGGCTTTCGTGCTCTCATGAAACTGCCAACTCTGCCCGACCAGGTACTTCGCTCTTTCCAAAAACATCAGGAGCAGGACAAATCTAACTGAATATTGTGATCATAGTCAAAATGTCATAGACTCCGGGAAAGATTGGACTCAAAATTTCGAAGCTGTTCCAGTGCCTTTTGCGCTCACCAGCAAACAGCTGGGAGAAGGCCATCCTCGGGATGTCGACAAGGACAATCTTGGTGGAGAAGTACACCAAGGCTTCCTCGATGAACTTGCCGCAGTGCAGGATCAAGTCGTGGCAGAGCTTTTGAAACGCGGGGACAGAAGCCTACCGGTATACGTTACAGGTCATAGCCAGGGTGGAGCTGAAGCGGCGCTGGCGACACGCGCACTGCTGGCCGGAGGGTTTAACGTTGTCTCCACTTATACGTTTGCTGCACCGCGTCCGGGCAATTTGGAGTTCACCAAATCGATTCCGGCCGATGTTCCAGTCCATCGCATTGAATGCGGGGATGACATTGTCCCTCATTTGCCGCCAACTCTGATTGAGAGGAAGCACGATAAATAATGGAAATCCGTTGGAATATGTGCAAGGTAAATGAGGGACAGGGCAGAAGAGCCCTCAATTAGCCTGCACGCTTTGCGAGAAGCCTCCTGCCCCGCCACTTTGGGTAGTAGGAGGACTATGTTACCAGAACTTCTGCAAAAAGATAGCCTATTTCACCTGCTTTTCCTCATCGACTCCGATCTTGCCGCTTCAAAGCGCCAGCAGAGATGCCCCCACTGCGGTGGACCGCTGCACCAGGCCAACTATTTTCGCAAACCACGGGGAGGCCCGGTCAGCATTCCAGAGCAATATTGCATCCGACACAGCCTTTGCTGTGGTCGGGAGGGCTGCAGGCGAAGGTGTACGGTGGAATCGTGCCTCTTCATGGGTCGGCGAGTCTATTGGAGATGCGTGGTGCTGGTGGTGACGGCACTGCGGCAGAGAAGGCCAGAGGGTACGAGTGCAAATGAACTTGCCCGGATGTTTGGCATATCCAGGAAGACGCTCATGCGCTGGTGCGATTTCTTCCGAGATGTGTTTGCGGGCAGCATGGAGTGGCAAAGGCTCCGAGGCCGTCTCAGCGCGTGTGTCGGCAACGAGCGGCTTCCGGCAAATCTCTTGGACTACTGCATCGAGCACTCGCGGGAGGGTCTGCGCGGATTGGTCATGTGCTGCCGGCTGCTCGCCACGGGAGGCTGGAAGATCAGGATGAGCGAGGGCCGATCTTCTCCACGCAGAAGATGGGGAATTCCAGGATAAGGGGGCTCGGGCTATAGAGCGACGAAGCTTTATGGATGGCATCCACCCACCAAAAGGAGTCGTTCCATGTCCGAGGAAGTGAAAAGAACTCTCAAAAATTGGGCACACTTGCGTTTCTCCATTGTAGGTCCCCTGCTGGCAAGACCCGCCGAGAGGGGGGAGATTCAAAAAAAGATCGAGGAACTGGCCTCCCGGCGCTACCCTCATCCCACTCGAGAAGGAAAATGGCTAAGATTCGGGGTCTCCACCATCGAGAGGTGGTATTATCAGGCTCTGGGAGCCGATGATCCCATTGAGGCGTTGAGTCGCAAGATGCGCTCGGATGCGGGAATGGGAAAAGCCATCGGAGCCGAGATTGCAAGGGTCCTGCAAAAGCAGTATCAGCTCTACCCCAGCTGGAGCTTTAAGCTGCACGCCGACAACCTGGCCGCCTACATCAAAGGTCACCCCGAGCTTGGCTCCGTCCCCTCGTATGCTTCCGTGCGTCGTATGATGGTGGCGAGGCAGTGGTTGAGAAAGTCCGGGATCGACATAGCGGGCAGAGGCCTCAGGGAGGTTCGCAGCTTCGAAGCTCAGTACGTGCACCAGCTCTGGCACCTCGATTTCCACCATGGCCGAAAGCGCGTGGCGGACTCCAGGGGGGCCTGGCACACCCCCAAAGCCCTTTGCGTGCTCGACGACAGGTCCCGCCTGTGCTGCCACCTTCAGTGGTATCTCACGGAAACCGCCGAAAACCTCATCCACGCTCTTACCCAGGCCTTCTACAAGAGGGGGCTTCCAAGGAGCCTCCTCACCGACAACGGCTCTGCCATGGTGGCCGGAGAGACCCGAAAGGGACTGCTGCGCCTGGGCGTGGTCCACGAAACCACTCTCCCGTACCATCCAGACCAAAATGGTAAACAAGAATCCTTCTGGTCCCAGCTCGAAGGGCGCCTGCTTTCCATGCTGAGGCAGGTCAAGCCCTTGAGCCTGGAGTTCCTCAATCGCGCCACCCAGGCCTGGGTGGAGATGGAATACAACCGAAGCATCCACTCCGAGATTGGCACGTCCCCCCTCAAGCGATTGCTCAAAGACCCTTGCGTGGCTCGTCCCTGTCCTGAGAGCGGCAAGCTCAAGCTCGCCTTCTGCCTGGAGGAGACAAGATCGCAGCGCCGAAGCGACGGGACAGTCTCGATCGGGGGGGTGCGCTTTGAGGTGCCCGCAAGGCTTTGCCATATCCCCCGACTGCGGGTGCGCTACCAGTCCTGGGACCTGAGTCTCGCCTACCTGGTCGATTCCAAGGACGGCACGCTCATCGATACCATCTACCCCCAGGACAAGCTAAAGAATGCCAGCGGCTTCAGGCGAGTTGTGGGACCCATTGCCGATCCCCTGCCCGAGCCCGACACTCCCGATTCCTCCACTCCTTCGCAAATACCTTGCCGACTATGCCGCAACGGGACTCCCTCCGGCCTACCTGCCCAAGGCCGATCCCATCGAGAAGGAGGGCGACTCCCATGAGCAATGACAAGAAACTGCTGGCCCTCTTCGGGCTCAAGTGGAATCCCTTTTTGCCCAACATTCCCGTCGAATCCATCTGGGTCCCCCCCGGTTTCGAGCCCTTCTTCTCAAGGCTCGAGAACCTGGTTACAGAAGGCGGATTCGCCATGATCTCGGCGGAGCCGGGGATGGGCAAATCCAAGGTGCTCCAGCTCATCGCCCACCGGCTCGCTCCCTTCAGGGGGTGAGTGTCGGTGTCATGGAGCGACCCCAAAGCTCCTTGAGCGATTTTTACCGCGAGATGAGCGTCGTCTTCGGTGTCAATCTCTCACCCGCCAACCGATACGGAAGCTTCAAGGCGTTGAGGGAGCGCTGGCACCATCACATCAAGACCACTCTCATGAGACCCGTCCTCCTCGTGGACGAAGCCCAGGAAATGGTGAGTCCCTGTCTCAATGAAGCAAAGCTCCTCTCGAGCACCCACTTCGACTCCCGGTGCATCTTGACGACCATCCTGTGTGGAGACACAAGACTTCCCGAGCGACTCCGCTCCGAGCAGCTGGTCTCCCTTGGGACCCGGATGCGCTTGCCGATGATGATGGAGCCTCTGACCAAAGAGCAACTCATCGACTATTTGCACCATGCCCTGGATGAGGCCGCAGCCCCGCACCTCATGACCGAGCTCCTCATGGAGGCCCTTGCCGAGCACTGCCTGGGGAACTTGAGGATGCTCAACCTCATGGCCGCGGAGCTCCTCGATTCCGCCGCTCAAAAGGAGCTCCTCCAGCTCGATGAGAAGCTCTTCCTGGAGACTTTTGCAAGACAACCCCGCACCGGCAAGAAACGTTCTTGAGGAAAGGCGGCCAAAAGATGAACCCCTATAGCTTTGGCTTTCTCAAAGCCCGTGTCTCCATTGGAGAGGTGCTCTCCGCCTACGGACTGGACTCTCGCCTCAAGGTGAGAGGCGATCAGCTGATGGGTCCCTGTCCCTTGCACGGCGGAGACAATCCCACCGCCTTTCGGGTACACCTTCAAAAAAACCTGTGGCGTTGCTTCACCTCCTGCGGTGGCGGGGACACCGTCGAACTCGTAAGGCGCATCCACGGATGCTCTCATGCACAGGCCGCCCGCCACCTGCACCGCCTGGTCGAGGACCCGCCCTTGCACCCTATCCGGCCGACACCTGCCTCTTCGGGCAGATCCTTCAAACCCTTCACGCGCTCAATCCCCCTCAACCCGGAGCACCGCTTCCTCCAGCACATCAAGAAGATCACGCCCCGTTGCGCCCTCTACTTCGAGGCGGGCACCACCCCAAGCTCCGCCTTTCTCAGAAACACCGTGGCCGTGCGGCTGCACGACATCCAGGGCCGTCCCCTCGGCTACTGCGCCCGCATCCTCCTTGCCGATCGGATCGCTCGCTTTGGCAAGTGGCGCTTTCCAAAGCACTTCCCCAAGGCTCATGTGCTCTACAATGCCCACCGTGCCGAGCCTTTCCGCCACGAGGGAGTGGTTGTCGTCGAGTGCCCCTGGGCTGCCATACGCCTCTCTCAGGCAGGCCTTCCCAGTGTGGTCTCTCTTCTCGGGACCCAGATCTTTGACGATCAAATTGCCTGGCTCGCCAAGGCCCCCGGCATCCTTCTCCTGCTCGACGGAGATCCCGCCGGGCGAGAGGCCTCCGCTCGCATCGCCAACTCCCTGCAAGCCTTCACTACCGTCTACACCCATCTCCTGCCAGACAACAAGGAACCGGAGGATCTCTCCGATCAAGCCCTGGCAGCGATCGTCATGAAATACCCTCTTTCCTTTTGAACCAGTAATCGATTGGGAGGTGAACAGTGAACAGACATCAACACTCTCGCGACTCTCCATCACAAATCGTGCAAACGAGTCCATCAAAGAGCGTGAACGTGCTCATCATCCCTTGAAGATATCGCGGGCGCATTTCAGGAAGACGACACGTCCGCATCTTTTTATGTTTGACTTGAGTGGAAGAAGACGCTATATTTTTGGAAAATTATTCTTTATTAACTAAACTCTCTTATTAAAGAAGCCAAGTCAATGAAACAAGACCACGGTCCTGAGGTTGAAGCAAGGCTGGATCAAATGCTCAAAAGGCTGCGAGCCCGTAACTTCCGCGTCACGCCTCAGAGACTCGCCGTTCTCAGGATTTTGGCCGGCAGCGAGGGACATCCCACCGTCGAGATGATCTACGAGACCGTGAGAACCGATTTTCCCACCACCAGCCTTGCAACCATTTACAAGACCGTCTCCCTGTTGAAAGAGATGGGCGAAGTCCTGGAGCTCGGTTTCGCGGACGGGAGCAATCGCTACGATGGCAGCAAACCGTTTCCGCATCCCCACGTGATTTGCACCCAATGCAAAAAAATCATCGACCCGGACCTGAGCAGCCTGCGGGATTTGACGAAGGAAGTGATGGAGGAAACGGGTTTTCGCATCGTCACTCACCGCCTTGACTTCTTTGGAGTATGCCCGGAATGCCGGAATAAGGCTGAGAGTTGATCCTTCCCGCCGGATTGGCCCGGGAAAATATTTGCGAACGACGGGAACGAAGATGAGTCGACACCGGTGGAAAACTTTGTGCCTGTCTTAGAGGCTGTCTAAAAATTCGCTTGCTCAGAGTGATTGACTCATTTTTTAGACAGCCTCTTAGTACTACAACGAGAGTTCTTGTGTAGGGTGGGCTTTGCCCACCATTCTGCGCCGAAAGCATTGGTTGGTGGGCGAAAGCCACCCTACGCGGGAGGGCAATGTCTCGTTGTAGTATTAGAACAGCCAATGGTTTCCAGGCTGACACCCCTTGCTTTCCGCAGTTCACCATTGCACAGCAGGTGGTCCCCTCGTCAGGGGCCATGGTGCCACACATCCGTACAGGAGGTTGGCCGGACAAACAGTGAAACACCTTAATTCTCGGTATCACGCTTCAACAGCACACATACAGCGAAAGGAGGCAGCATCATGAAGGAGAAGAGCAAGAGCCCGGTCATGGGATCCACAGTCCGCGGCGGCACGACGAACCAAGACTGGTGGCCGAACCAGTTGAACCTCAAGATTCTTCATCAGCACTCGAACAAAAGCAATCCCATGGGCGAAGATTTCAACTACGCTGAAGAATTCAAGAAACTCGACTTTCAGGCTTTGAAGAAAGACCTCTATGATCTGATGACCCAGTCGCAGGACTGGTGGCCGGCGGATTGGGGTCACTACGGTGGGCTCATCATCCGGATGGCATGGCACAGCGCAGGCACCTACCGCCAGGGCGACGGCCGCGGCGGCGCAGGGTCGGGCAATCAGCGCCTGGCGCCCCTCAACAGCTGGCCGGACAACGTGAACCTGGACAAAGCGCGCCGCGTCCTTTGGCCGATCAAGCAGAAATACGGTCGAAGGCTCTCCTGGGCCGACCTGATGATCCTCGCCGGCAACTGCGCACTCGAGTCGATGGGATTCAAGACCTTCGGCTTCGGCGGCGGCCGCGAGGACATCTGGGAACCGGAAGAGGACGTGTACTGGGGGGCCGAAGAGGAGTGGCTGGCTACGAGCGACAAACCCAAAAGCCGTTACTCCGGCGACCGGGATCTCGAAAACCCCCTGGCGGCGGTGCAGATGGGCCTGATCTACGTGAACCCGGAAGGCCCGGACGGCAACCCGGATCCGGTCGCCTCGGGCCGCGACGTTCGAGAGACCTTCGCGCGCATGGCCATGAACGATGAAGAGACCGTCGCCCTCGTTGCCGGCGGGCACACCTTCGGCAAATGCCATGGTGCCGGGCCTGCAACTCATGTGGGTCCTGAGCCCGAGGCGGCGCCCATCGAAGAGCAGGGTCTCGGCTGGAGGAGCAGCTTCGGCAGCGGCAAGGGCGGCGATACAATCAGCAGCGGCATCGAGGGTGCCTGGAAGCCGCACCCGACCCGATGGGACATGGGCTATCTGAAGGTGCTTTTCAAGTATGACTGGGAACTGGTCAAGAGCCCGGCCGGCGCCAATCAGTGGCTGGCCAAAGACGTGGATGAAGAGGACATGATCGTCGATGCCCACGACCCGTCCAAGAAGCACCGGCCGATGATGACCACGGCGGACCTCTCCCTGAAATTCGACCCGGTCTACGAGCCCATCTCCCGGCGCTACCTGCAAAACCCCGAGGAATTCGCGGATGCCTTCGCCAGGGCCTGGTTCAAGCTGACCCACCGCGACATGGGCCCCCGCTCCCGCTATCTCGGTCCGGAGGTCCCGGCCGAGGAACTGATTTGGCAAGACCCTGTGCCCGCCGTCGACCATGCACTCATCGACGCACAGGACATCGCAGACCTCAAGGCCAAGATCCTCGCTTCGGGCCTGTCGGTCTCCCAGCTGGTTTCAACCGCCTGGGCGTCGGCGTCCACGTTCCGCGGCTCCGACAAGCGCGGCGGTGCCAACGGGGCGCGTATCCGTCTTGCGCCGCAGAAGGATTGGGAAGTCAACCAGCCGGCCCAACTGAAGACAGTGCTCCAGACCCTCGAGGGCATCCAAAAGGATTTCAACATCGCTCAGTCCGGCGGGAAGAAGGTATCCCTCGCCGACCTGATTGTTCTGGGTGGATGCGCAGGGGTCGAGCAGGCCGCCCGGAAGGCGGGTCATGCTGTCACGGTTCCCTTCACGCCGGGACGCACGGATGCGTCGGAGGAGCAAACTGACGTGGTGTCATTCGCCGTACTCGAGCCGGCCGCAGACGGGTTCCGCAACTACCAGAAGGCCAAATTCGCCGTATCGGCAGAGGAGCTGCTGATCGATCGGGCGCAACTGTTGACTCTGACTGCTCCTGAAATGACGGTTCTCGTTGGCGGTATGCGCGCCTTGAATGCCAACTTCGGGCAGTCCCAGCACGGCGTCTTCACTAAGCAGCCCGAGACACTCACCAATGACTTCTTCGTGAATCTGCTCGACATGCGCACGGTGTGGAAGGCAACCTCGGATAACCAGGACGTGTTCGAGGGGCGTGATCGCGCAACGGGCGAGCTCAAATGGACCGGCACCCGGGTCGACCTCGTCTTCGGCTCGAACTCCCAGCTTCGGGCCGTCGCGGAAGTCTACGGATGCGAGGACTCCGGGGAGAAGTTCGTGCACGACTTCGTCGCGGCATGGAACAAGGTCATGAACCTTGACCGCTTCGACCTGGCCTGATCGCAGCACAAAAGTCTACGAAGGTTCCTGACGGGGTGACGAATAAACGGTCAACCAACCCATGAGGATTGAGACGACCCCATGCTATATCCGGGTCGTTTCAATCTGAATGTTCTCCATGAGAAAATCCCTTGTGTGCGGATCTCAGGCCTGAGGCTTCAAGTCTTCTTCCAGGGAAGGATTACCGCTGGTCTGCTCATTCAGAACGCTTTCCCCCCGGCGCAAAGCGATCGGCGAGGTACCTAAACTGCTCGTAGTTCATTCCGCCAGCCAAAAGAGGCCGAGATCGAGCTCCAGCTCCGGAAACGGCTCCACGCGTGCTTTTTCATTCCCCACAAAGGAGTTCAGGATAAGTCTGCCGTCAGGTTCGATGCTGTACGCTTCCAGGGTCATAAGGATGGGATCGACCAGCCAGACGTAGGGTACCCTGTGCCGGATGTAGATGCGCATTTTTTCGATTCGGTCATGACGAGCGGTATGTGGAGAAAGGACCTCGCAGATCCAATCCGGTGCAACCGAAATCCAGTTATGGGCTTCCGCTTTAGGAAATCTTTCCCTCTTCCAACCGGCAAGATCCGGGACCAGGATATTCTCTTCGAATCCGATTTCCGGCTCCACAATGAAAATCCATCCGCCTGGTCCGCCTCCTTCACCAAATTGATAGGGAGTACCGATCTTACCGCTCAACGCCGTTGCGGCGAAACCGTGCTTCCTGGATGGCCTGAGGGTGACGACCAGCTCGCCATCAATGATTTGTCCGGTCATGTTTTCCGGAATGGTATAAAGATCTTCGTAAACGGCTTTCTTTTTGGCCGGTTCCGACATGGGAAGCTCCTTTATTTAGTCGGGAATTAGACCGTTTCACCGGCGGAAAATTGATGTAAGTTCCGTATGTCGCGCGAATCCTGACAGGTCGCTCTTCTTTTTGCCGGTTTGCTCGCGGCGGGTTCCTCTATGATGGCCAAGATACAAGTCCGAAGCAAATCACCGCTTCCAGCATGCCGCCAGGCTATCCTTTCCGCACCATATCTTCATGATTTTCCCCTGTTTCAGTATTGTCCCGGCTCAGCGGAAGCGGCTCTATCGGGTTTTGGCCCTGCTTTATGCCCAGGCGGATGGGCCGAGGCGAGCCTTTCTTCGGAACCGTGACTTCGACCCACAATTCCTCATCCGGTGGACGGCGAGAGGGATCCGGGATGTGCTCGGGGATGAAAAATGCCACGCTTTGGTCCAGCACTGCCAGCTTCTCGCCGCCCCGAGAGATGAATTGCACGTGCAAACCAGTAGGAACGAACCCGGATTCGTGAGGATCCGCCTCGGCCACCAGGCGCTCGCCCTCGACACGCAGTATGACGGATCGCAGCGACCGCCAGGCCATCCCCGGTTTCGCGTCCTCGATCCCTTTGGGCTCGACGACCAGTTGCAGGCTGACGTAACGGCCCCGGATGGGAAGGTCGGGGTCGTACGGAGCAGCGCGTACCCAAACGCGGGGATATATTGCACGATCGTAGAGCAGCTTGGCCCCGAGTGACGCCACCAAGCCTATGTGTACCACGGCTATCACCAAACCTTTGATCCAGGGCTTCATGCGGCACCCTTCTCCAAACGCGCCAGCAAACGGCGGCGCATCTTTTCCAGTAACCATCCTCCCAGCAAAAACAGCACACCCAACCCGACGAGACTCGCCGCACGGCCGAGTTTATCCATCACATTGGAAAAGTAAAAGAATAGCACTGTCAGCGCAAACCCGGCGACACCCAGATTGATGCGCTCCCTGCGCGCCTCTTTCACGCCCCACGCGATCAATCCGATGGAACCCAGCGCGCACATCCCATACGGCCCGAGCTCGCGCCAAGCTTGGCGCAGCAGGGTTTCGCCCCCCACAGGCATCTGGAGAGCCGTCGCACCCAGCATGAGCACCCAAAGCGCGGCAATGAGGTTTATCCAGAAAGCTTTGCGGCGAAGCCACCATGCCAGGACAAGAGGGAGCGCCAGGGCCGCTGTCCATACCGGTACAAGAATGCCTGCTGGCAGTGAGCGCGCGCCATGGAAACTCCATGTGCCCGACCACATCACGGCTCCTGCAGCAGGGATCAGTGCCAGGCCGCCAAGCCACGCCAACGCCTTCCGCGTCGGCGACTCCTTCTCTTGAGAGATCCCCGTAAGATAACTGATGGCCAATAGCAGTAAGCATTCAGCCAGAATTTTGCCGCTGCCGCTCCAGCCGCGTGAGGCTTCTATCCACTCAGCCCCGATCCACATGGGTGTGAGGAGTGCCACGAGCGTCGCTTGCGGCCAATCACGCAAAAGACCCCAGGCGATCCAGGCTCCCATGGCCCATAGCATAAGACCGCCAGGCCAATGCTCCTGCAAGTGAAAGATCTGCCCTGCGAGAAAGATACCCACCCCCAGGCAGACCGTGCCGACAGCATGGAGTGTACTGGAAAGCGCGGAGAAGTAAGTGGACAGCATCGCCCCTGCCACATGGAAAAAGCCGACCAGGAGCAGAACAAGACCGAAACGCTCAGCCGGTGACAACCTGTCCCAATGAGCCGCCACAAACAACAGCGCGCCGGCCCCCAACAGCAACCCCCCGAGACTGATTGCCAACAGCACGGGCCATCGAAGCCCCTGAACCTTTTCCTGCTCCGCCTCGTAAGCGCGGATGCGTTCGGCAACAGCGGATTCAATCAGCCCGATACTCGTCCATCTTTCAAGGTAACGTTCCCAGCGTGCGCGCAATTTGTCCTCCCCTCGCGGAGTATCGACGGAAATCCGATCAAGTGTTGCACACGAATAGCTCCCTACCGCTTGAGGATTTCTTGATTCTCAGCGGGTCAAAAGCCGGTTGGTCTGCTGCTTTGCAGGATACATGGGAAAGGCTGCTTCTCACATTGCCCTAATTTTTTTATCATATTTTGCACTTGAGACCCTTGCAAGGAATTTGCGATAAGAGGGGAGACTTTTTCCGCAAGGGTGTTCTCAAAATTCTAACGTGAATTGATTTCGGCTGCCCTATTCACTACGTGTTGATACAATCGGTAAAATGATTTTCCAAGTTTCAGAGAGAGACATTGTGGAGCTTGAAATGTGGAATCGGACCGATCATGCCCTGAGGCTGTTTGAAATCCGATGTGCATTGAGATGAAATGAAGAGACGCACAGGAACCGATGACCAGTAGAACATTCGCCACCCTCCAAAAAAATCTCCTCGACTGGTTCGCCGTCCATCAGCGGGACCTGCCCTGGCGCAGGAGCTACCTGCCCTACGAGATCTGGATCTCCGAGATCATGCTGCAGCAGACGCAGGTGAAGACCGTGCTTCCTTACTACCAGCGCTGGATGGAGCGCTTCCCGGACATTGCGGCTGTGGCCGAAGCTTCGGAGGAGGAGCTCCTGAAGTACTGGGAAGGCATGGGATATTATTCGCGGGTGCGGAACATCCACAAGGCGGCACAGCGGCTGGTGATGGAAAACGGCGGGACGTTTCCCCGTGAGCACGCCGCCGTTCTGAAGCTGCCGGGCATCGGCCGCTACACGGCAGGGGCCGTGATGAGCGTCGCCTTCAACCAGGATTTTCCCGTTGTGGACGGCAATGTGGAAAGGGTTTTCGCCCGACTTTTCGACATGGATTCCCCAGTGAAGGAAAAGGAAAGCCAGAAGCGCATCTGGGAAACGGCCCGTGCCCTGATCCCGGCCGGAAAGGCGCGGGAATTCAACCAGGCCCTCATGGAGCTGGGCGCCCTGATCTGCCTGCCCCGGAACCCCCTTTGCGGTGAATGCCCCGTCAACAGCTCCTGCGAAAGCCGCCGAAAGGGAACTGTCGAAGCCAGGCCCGTCATGGCGAAGCGCAAGAGCCTGCAGGCCATCGAGGTGGCCCTTGGCCTTCTGCTGTGCCAAGGAAAAGTTTTCATTCAAAAACGCCCCCCGGGCGGGCTGATGCCCCATTTATGGGAATTTCCCGGCGGTAAAGTGGAGGAGGGAGAGACTCCTGAGGCGGCTCTGGTCCGGGAATTCCGGGAGGAGCTCGAGCTGGACATTTGCGGACTCGATAAAATCACTCGCCTCCGCCACAACTACACATCCTTCAAAGTCACCCTTCACGCCTACTTTTGTACCCTGAAGGATTCAACCCAGCAGCCGGTGATTCGAACGGCCGTGGACGCCCGCTGGGTAACACTCGAAGCCCTCCAGGATTTTGCGTTTCCCGCCGCAAACCGAAAGCTGATCCAGCTTCTCTAGAATTTCTTTGGCCTTGTTTCTCCCGGCGCACGGGATTAATCTGGTGTCGCCGCAGAAAGTCCGACCACCCAGGCGGGCGTACACATCTTGATAACGGCTCTTTTCGTGGTCGGGCAACATTACAGACGTATCGCAGTACGTTGCAGGAGATTCCGTTCATGATCAATGTTTTTTCAAAAGCTTCTCTACTCGGGATGACCCTGCTTCTTGCAGCGGGCTGCAGCACTTTGGCGTCCCTGAAGCCCATCAAGCCTCCCAGCCTCGTCGAGGGTCTCAAGGTGGATGATATCTTGAATACAAACAGCCGGTCTGTCGTCACTTTCGAGTCCCTCATGAACGATCTGAGCACCATCCGCGTCATTTACCTGGGTGAAACGCACACCAGTATAGAAGATCATCGCATCCAGCAAAAAATCCTCGAAGGGCTTTACGCACGCAATCCCAAACTGATCCTTGCCATGGAAATGTTTCCCCGGGAAGCTCAACCCATACTGGACCGCTATTCCCGTGGTTTGCTCTCGCAGGAGGATTTCATCGAAGAAGTGAACTGGGATGGGGTGTGGGGGTTTCCCTTCGAGCTGTATCGGCCCATGTTGACGTTTGCTCAGGAAAAACAGCTCCAGATCCTGGCCCTTAACGCACCACGCCATGTCGTGGGCAAGATCGCCGTTTCGGGCCTGGCCTCCCTTTCACCCGAAGAACGGAGCCGCGTGGCGTCCGATTTTCACAAGGATGATCCCAAGCACCGAGAATATGTGCGGCAGGAATACGAGCTCCATCTCAAAGGAGGAATCAAGGATTTCGAAAGCTTCTTCGAGGCACAGCTGGCGTGGGAAGAAACCATGGCGGAAACTCTGGCCGGCAGACTATCCCAGTTGCAGGAAGGGGAGCAAATTGTCGTCCTTGTGGGCAAAGGCCATATCGTGAACCGGGTAGGGATTCCCGCCCTGACCTCCATGCGGGCACCCGCTTCCTTCAAGACGGTTGTCCCGCTCCCCGTCAATTATCCCGATAGCTTGTACGACCCCGATCTTGCCGACTACGTCTGGATCACCGAGCCCCTTGAACCGACGGCCCACCGCCCTCGACTGGGTGTCATGCTTGTCCCCGCCGCGTCGGGAACCGGCCTTGAAGTCCAGGGAATCGCTCCCGGCAGCCCGGCCGAAAAGGCCGGCATTCAAAAAGGGGATATCCTTTTTGAGATCGACGGGATTCCCTTGGAGAGCGTTGAAGATCTGCACAAGGCCCTCGGGAAGGACTCTCTCGACCACACGCTGAGCATCAAGAGGGGCAAACGCCAACTGAGCGTTCCCGTGACCATTTCTCCGTAGGTGCGCCGCGGTATTCCGGGGAGTACCGCGGGGCAGCCCGTCCCACAGATCTCTAGAAATTGAAGACCTTGGCTTCTGCGGCCATATCGATGAGGTGCGGCCCACCGTCGAGAGCCATATTGTGGAAAAATTTCGCTTCATCCAGCTTGCGGTTCTTGGCGCAGGGAGTACACACACCGATTTCCACCTCTTTTTCCACCAGGTACGGCAGGTAATCATTGGGGCAATCGCCGGTGGTGGTTTTGATGCTCAAATCCCGGGTGGAATCGGCCCACATGACGCCGCCGTCAATGAAGAACAGATTGACTTTGTGTCCCTTGGAGTGGGCGACTTTGGCGAACTGAAAACACCGCGTTGCTGCCTCATTGTCATCTTTGCTCAATACAAACAAAAAATTAGCCATGACTTACCTTCTCCTTTTGCAATTGAAATGATGATGAGCCAACAGTTCAGATTGATGCCTTTTTTAAAATAGATGAGAAGTCCGGGAGGATTCAACAGATAAATGAACGGAAAACGTGCAATGAGGTCAGCAAATACGAGGCGCTCTGACTTTATATATCTAAAATAACGGTGGACTCCCATCCGCCCGATGTCTCTTCCACCCGGTAGCGGTGCAGTGTAACGGCTTTGACATCCACGATCAGGTCATGCCGGCCCGGATCGATTTCTTCCCCCCGCATTTCGGCCTCAAGGGTGCAGGTTCCTTCCCCGCCATGGACCTCCACGCAAGCCACACGAAGCAGGAGGCGCTCGGCATCCTTGTAGAAAATGAGCTCCTGGAGCATTTGAAAGAGCAGCATGTCGAGGCTCTCGGATTCCAGGTGAACCTCACGTACTTCCTTCGGTTCAATGGTCTCCAAATCTACTACCATGGCGTTCATCGTGGCGTCCGCGGCAGCCACGAACATTTCAGGAAGGGTCCTGCCCCAGGCTTCGAACGCCACGTCGGCCGTGGCGATGTCTTCAAGATATTTGAAAGGCATGACAACAACCGCCTCTTGAGGTGTTTAAGTCTGGGCCTCGCACTCGTGCAGTCGCCGCAGAACGTCGTCACGGACGCTCTCCAGTTGGCGGCCGATGAATACGAGCTGAGTCTTGTCCGCGGCAAACTCCTCCAAATCGGCACGTCCCACCACGTAATTGAACAGATGGCAGGCATTACTGAAGCGGACGAAACCCTTGACGCGGAAAACCGTCGGCGGCAGGGTCGAGATGAGTCGACTGAATTTTTCTTCGTCCAGGAAGGACTCGGTCTGGTAAGCAAATGACCGAAAGGTCGTCTCGCCATGATGGGTCCATGGCACGGGAGGTCTTTCCTGGGGCGCCAACCCGAAAAGCAGCTTCGTATCCATGTCGCACCCCATCGTCTTGAAAAACACGGCATTTTCATTGTACTGCCGTACCTGACTTTCCACTGTTTGGACTTCGTCGGTGGTCATCTGATCGATCTTGTTGATGAGGATAACGTCCGCCGCCTTCAATTGAGTATCCATCGTGTGACTCACGTAGGGAAATTTGAGGCTCATGTAGGCGTCCACAACAAAAACGACGCAGTCCAGACGGACGTCGGGCAGGTTGTCCTGCACTTCGTAGACGAGAGCATCGGATTCAGCCACCCCCGTCGCTTCGACAACGATGAATTCGGGCTGAATGGTGTCCACAATCTCCCGAACCGCCGCTTCGAACTCTCCCGTCAGCGAACAGCAGACACAGCCACCCAGGAGCTCGACGATCTGAATGTTCTTCCCCTGCAGTACCTTGCTGTCGACGGCCACTTCCCCGAATTCATTCATGACAACGGCGATGCGGCGATCGGCGGCACCCACGATACGCCTCACCAGAGTGGTTTTTCCACTTCCCAACGATCCTGTGACAAGCATGATGGGAGTTCTGGATTTCATGAAATCTCCTGCGATACTCGTCCATTGCCTCCTTCAGACGGCCCCAAGTGCACTCTAACCTTTCACATTCCCGATGGGAATGAAACGAGCCACTCTCCTGCTGATCCCCGCCTGCTCCGTCGCCAGAACCACTTCGTCGATATCTTTGTAGGCCGGTCCCGCTTCCTCGGCCAATCCCGAGAAAGAAGCGGTTCGCAGGTAAATGCCCCTCGCTTCCATATCCTCCAAGAGCTTTTTTCCGTGAAACTGCCTCTTGGCCTGATGTCGGCTCATGGTCCGACCGCTCCCGTGCGCGGTGCTGAAAAAAGTCTGCCCCCCTTCTTCCACTCCTGCCAGCAGGTACGATCCTGTTTCCATGCTTCCGCCCACGATGACCGGCTGCCCGGTTTTCCTGTAAATATCCGGCAGCTCGCTCGACCCCGGCCCAAAGGCGCGTGTGGCTCCCTTGCGATGCACCAGAAGCTGCCTTTGCCTGCCATCAATGGTGTGCTCCTCCAATTTTGCGGTATTGTGAGCCACATCATAGACCTGGTGCATCCCGAGATCGACAGGATCCCGGTTGAAAACTTCGGAAAAGACTTCACGCACCCGGTGAAGGATAACCTGTCGGTTGGCAAAGGACATGTTGATGGCGCATTTCATGGCTGCAAAATAATCCTGACCCTCGGGGGAAAGAAAAGGAGCGCATGCCAGCTCACGGTCCAGAATTTTGATGCCGTACTTCTTTTCCATCACCTTGAGAAAAATCTGGAGATAATCCGTCGCCACCTGGTGGCCGAAGCCGCGGCTGCCACAGTGAAACATCACCACGACCTGGTTGGGCTGGGTGATCCCGAACGCCGCTGCCAACCGTGTGTCGAAAACATTTTCAGGCTTCACCACCTGGATTTCCAGGTAGTGGTTTCCCGAGCCAAGGGTACCGATCTGCTTGAATCCCCGCTCGACGGCCTTCTTGCTGACCTTGGAAGCGTCTGCCCCCCGGATGCATCCTCGCTCTTCCGTGCGATCCAGGTCCTCCGCCCATCCGTAGCCATTTTTGATGCACCAGTCCGCTCCCTGTTCGATGACCCGACGAAATTCATTTTGAGAGATATCGATGAAGCCGCTGCCCCCCACTCCCGAGGGAACGCGGGCAAAAAGCCGATCCACCAACTTCCGCAGCTGAGGCTTGACTTCGTCGTAAATGAGGTTCGTAAGGACGAGGCGCATGCCGCAATTGACGTCGAAACCGATGCCGCCCGGAGAGATGACCCCCGTTTTGAAATCCATGGCAGCCACGCCGCCGATGGGGAATCCATAGCCCCAATGACCGTCGGGCATGCAGTAGGAATAGCCGACAATACCGGGCAGGGTCGCCACGTTGGTGACCTGGTCGATGACGCCTTCATCCATGTTCTCCATGAGCTTCCGCGTGGCGTAGATCCGAGCGGGAACCCGCATTCCTTCCTTATAGGCCGTGGGAATTTCCCAAACCGTTTCGGAAACTCTTTTGAAGTCTTTGAATGTGGCCATAGGTGTCTCACTTTCTATGCCGCCTTTACGCGGAAAAAAAATCTCATGGTCTGCGCAGGAAGAGGAAAAAGTAAGCGTTTGCCGGGAAGCTTGGGGGAATGGAAAGAGGGATCACAGCTTGGAAAAACGCCAGGCCAGGAGAACAAGCCTCACTGCAAACATATGCTAACTGGTTTGAATCATAATTCAAACTGCTCATAAAAACCAGACCGAAGACACGACTTTTATCTCGATATGGCGATTCGTTAATAATTTGCTTGACAGTATCGTCGGTCCCCTTTTATCTTACCCATGCACAATTAGAAATGAGTATAATCACAAGAAAAAAGGGATTGTACCCAAATGGCGGGTCCGGTCGTGTTCGACATCTATTTTTATTACTATTTTCCCGGACGTGGAAAACGGTGCTGACCTGCCCCTGATGTATTGAAGACCATAGCTCGTCTCCCCAAGCCGCAGGTTCAGCCTGCGGCTTTTTTGTTTTCGTGGGGAACAGGGAGTGGGGAGCACGACGGCGAGACTGCGATGCCTGGGGAAGCAGGCGGGAGAGACGGAGGATGTCCTTGAAGGAAGCCTGGGTTTGCCTGAAAGAGTGGTCTCGGGAGATGGTGACCACTGCCCTGGAAAACGGCGCGGACGCCCTCGTGATCCCGGCTGGATGGCAGGAGAGAGTGAAAGCCCTTGGCCGTATCACCACCGTCAGTGTCGACGGGGATCTGAAACCGGGGCAGGATGTTTTTTTTGAATCCCTCCATTCTCCTGAAGACGAAGAGCGCATCGGGCGACTATTGCACCGGGGGCCGGTGGCCCTGGAGGATGAAATCCCGGGAAAGGATGGCGACTCCGGGCCAGGGAGCCGCCGACGCAGCTGGGAAGTGATTCCCCTGGAAAATCTCCTCGCGCGCAACGGGCGGCTCTTCGTCCCAGTGCACTCGACAGAGGAAATAGACCTGGCCCTCGGCATCCTGGAACGGGGCGTCGCTGGAGTCGTCATACATACTGAAAACCCCCGAGAGCTCCGAGCTCTCTTGAAACGCGTGAAAGGTGCGGCACCGGCGCAAGCCCTTCAGATCGCCGTCATCGAGAGCATTCGCCCTGCAGGACTGGGAGACCGGGTGTGTGTGGACACCTGCACCCTCATGCAGGAAGGAGAGGGCCTTCTGGTGGGAAGCTCCAGCTCCTTCTTCTTCCTGGTGCAGGCCGAAGCCAAAACAAACCCATACGTGGCCCCCCGTCCGTTTCGTGTCAATGCCGGTGCAGTCCATGCCTACGTGAAAGTTCCGGAAGATCGCACACGCTACTTGAGCGAGCTCGCTTCGGGTGATCCGGTCCTGGTGGTGCGTGCCGACGGAGCGACTCAGGTTGCCACCGTGGGCCGCCTGAAGATCGAGCGCAGGCCCCTGTTGCTGCTGGAAGCCGTCTGCGGAGAGGCGAGAGGATCCATCCTCCTGCAGAACGCCGAAACCATTCGCCTTTCAAATCCTGAGGGAAAGGCGCTATCCGTCGTGGAGCTCAAGCCCGGCGACGCGATTCTGGCGGCCGTCGAGAAATCCGGGCGGCATTTTGGAATCCAAGTGGAAGAAACCATCTGGGAGAAATGATTGTGGGCGACGAACTGAATACCTTGCGAGAATCCATCGATGCCATTGATTCAGAGCTCCTGAATCTCTTGAACCGGCGAATGGACCTGGCCTGTCGGGTCGGGCGCTACAAAGCGGAAAAAGGACTCCCTCTCTTTCACCCGGGCCGGGAGCAGGATATTTATGATCGTCTCATCAAGGCCAATACAGGGCCTCTCTCCCCGGAATCCCTGCGCTCCATCTATCGGGAAATCTTTGCTGCCTCCCGCCTGCTGCAGTATGTGCTGCAGGTGGGTTTTCTCGGCCCGGAATGGACCTATTCCCACCTGGCTGCACTCTCCCTGTACGGGCACTCCGCGCGCTACATCCCCTGCTCCACCCTGGAGGATGTTTTCGAAGCCGTTTTGAAGGGCAAGGTCCACGTGGCGGTCATACCCATCGAAAATTCCCTCCAGGGTGGGGTCGGCCGGAGCATGGACCTGCTCTATGAATCCTCCATGCGGGTCGGGGGAGAATGCTACCTGGAAGTGGCTCACAACCTGTGCGGCTCGGTGGATTCCGTCCAGAACTTGAAGCATCTTTACGCCCATCATCAACCCATCGAGCAGTGCCGGCGGTGGATTCTGGAAAACCTGCGCCACGTGGAGATCTACGAGAGCACCTCCACAGCCCAGGCCGCTCAACTGGCCGGGAAGGACCCTGTCGGAGGGGCCATCTGCAACCTGTATGCAGCACACCATTACGGACTGAACCTTCTGGCGGAACGGATCGAGGACCACGCGGGAAACACGACGCGTTTTTTGGTCCTGTCCCATGAATTGAACCCTCCCACGGGCAACGACAAGACGTCCCTGCTTTTCGCTGTTTCAGACCAGCCCGGAGCGCTCCACAGGGCTTTGGAAGCATTTTCCCATTCCCACGTCAATATGACCCGCATCGAATCGAGGCCCAACCGTCTCCTCCCCTGGCAGTATCTATTCTACACCGACATCGAAGGGCACGAGGAGGACGATCAGGTCAGGAAGGCCTTGGAAGAGCTACGGGACAAGGTGACCTTTCTCAAGATACTGGGCTCCTATCCCAAAAGAGATCCCAGGTCTCCCATTCGTTTGGAAAAAGAAAACATTCAGCCGACGAAGCAGCAGCCGGCAAAATTCCTTTGAAGTCTGAACTGCCTGTAGTCGTTTGGTTTCGTCTTCTGTTTCGCTAAGAACATTTACTGTCAACGGAACGCATATGGATCGCGAGCCTGTTCTGAAAAAACCCGCCTTGTGCGGTTGTCTGCCGGGCATTTCCCGGGAAAAAGCAGCCGAGGCGCTGCATACCTCTGAGGTGGATCTCCTGGAATGGCGCCTGGATCTCTCTATTCAATCCCATTCCCTGCAGGAGACTCTGAATGCCCTCTCCCTCCTGGCTGTCACCCCAAGACTTCCCGTCCTGGCGACCAACCGGCCCGTGAGGGAAGGCGGCGCTTTTGAAGGCGACGAAGCGCTGCGTTTCGAAGTCCTGCGCAAGGCAGTGGCTGCGGGAGCGGAATGGGTGGATCTGGAGGAAGACACTCCCGGAGAAATCCTGGCAGAGTTCAAGGCAAAGAAGATTGGGACCGTTCTCTCTCATCATGACTTCAGCGGGACCCCCGATCGCCTGGCTTTGCATCGCCTCGCAGAGCGGATGGCTCGGAAGGGCACGGACATTCTCAAGATTGTCACCCAGGCCAACTGCCCGGAAGACAATCTGGCCGTGCTGGATCTCATTCCCTTTGGTCGTCGCCAATTGGGCGTGGAAGTGATCGCGTTCTGCATGGGGGACGCCGGACGCTGGAGTCGATTGGCCTGCCTCCTGATGGGCAGTCCGTGGACATATGTTCAGTTGCCGGGAACTTCGGCAGCAGCTCCGGGTCAGCTGACGTCGGTCGCAATGCGGACGCTCTTGAAAACAGGGGGTTGGCTGCAGGGACTCGAGAGAGTGAATTCATGATCCGTCCCGTACAAAAAAGACTTTTTGCCGTCATTGGAAACCCCGTCGCGCACAGTTTGAGCCCTGCCATGATGAATGCCGCCTTTCAAGCACTGGATCTGGCCGCAGTCTATGTGGCTTTGGAAGTGGATGCGGTGGAGGAAGATCTGGAGACGCTCTTCCGCATGGGCTTCAGTGGCTTGAGCGTGACACTCCCCCACAAGGAAGCGGCCTGCCGCCTGGCTCAAAACGTGGATGCCACAGGAAAGGCCATTGGAGCCGTCAATACGCTCCGGCGGCTGGAAACGGGGTGGGAAGGCTGCAACACCGACTGGATCGGCGCAAACCGTTCCCTGGAGGCGGCAACCTCGCTCCAGGGAAAACGGTCTATCATCCTGGGAGCGGGCGGCGTAGCGCGTGCCGTGGCCTATGGCCTCAAACGAAGCGGAGCAGCCGTCACCATCTCCAACCGTTCGGTGGAGCGGGGAAATGCCCTCGCAGATCGTTTTCAGTGTGAATTCATCCCCCTTGCGGAACTGAACCGTAGAGACTGTGGCCATGCGTTCGATGTGGTCGTGCAGTGCACGTCCGTCGGTCTACAGGGCAAGGAATCTGCTCCCCTGGTTTCCGAATCCTTTTTTCATTCGGGAATGCTGGTCCTGGATACCGTGTACCGGCCTCTATGGACCCCTTTCCTTCGGGTGGCTCAAAAGAAGGGTTGTGTCATCGTCCCCGGACTGGAAATGTTGCTTTACCAGGGAGTGGCCCAGCTGGAATGGTGGCTGGGAATCCGGAGCCTCCCGCGGGAAGGTGTTGAGGTCATGAGAAACACTTTAGAGAGGATGTTGGAAAATGAGTAAGCTCAGCAAGAAAATTCAACCGGTTTCCAGGGTGGACGCGAGCATTCGCCTTCCGGGCTCCAAGTCCGTCACCCACCGGGCTCTGCTCATGGCCGCCTTGGCTGACAGTCCCAGTGATATCAAAAATCCCCTCGTGGCCGAAGATACCCTCCTCACGGCCAAGGCCCTGGAACAATTGGGTGCTGTCATCACCTGGCATGAAGACAGGGTCCGTGTGGTGCCTGCAGTCAGGCGCTGGGCCACGCCGTCCGGTCCCATCGAGCTCGGCAACAGCGGCACCAGCACCCGCCTCCTGTTGGCCCTGGCGGCTACGGGAACCGGGACCTTCCTCTTCGATGGAAGCCCGCGACTGAGAGAACGGCCCATCGGCCCCATCCTGGAAGCCCTGAAAAGCCTGGGAGTGACCTGCCAGTGCCTGAGAGAACCGGGGTATCCTCCCGTGCAGCTCATCAGCCAGGGCCTCGAAGGGGGTGAAGTTCTGGTGGATGCCAGCCAAAGCAGCCAGTTTCTGTCGGCGCTCCTCATTGCGTCCCCGTGTGCACGACACGAAATGCGCGTAGGATGGAATGAGCCCATAGCCTCTTTCCCCTACGTGGCACTGACGCTTTCCATGATGGAGGAATTCGGTATTCAGTACCGCTGGTCGGGCACGCATCAGATCATCGTGCCGGCACCGCAAAGCTACCCCGCCCTCAGATATACCGTGGAAGGCGATTGCTCCTCGGCTTCCTATTTCTGGGCTGCCGCCGCTCTGACCGGAGGCGAGGTGTTTACATACCCCATCTTGCCTGGAAGCTCCCAGGGCGACTGTCGCCTCCTTCAGGTCCTGGAAAGTATGGGTTGCCGGATCCAGTGGGAAGATGAAGGGGTACGTGTGACTGGCCCCCCGTATTTGACGGCCGTGGATCTCGATATGAACCGGATGCCCGACATGGTTCCCACCTTGGGAGTTCTGGCGGCGTTCGCTCAAGGCCGCACTTTCATACGCAATGTCGCTCACCTCAGGGTGAAGGAATCCGATCGGCTTCACACGGTGGCGACGGAATTGAGCAAGCTGGGGGTCCCCGTTCAGGAACTGCCTGACGGACTGGAAATCCAAGGGGGGCAGGTGTGTGCTCCCCAAACGTTCCTGGAAGCCCATGACGATCACCGCATCGCCATGGCCTTTGCGCTCGCCGGCCTTCGCGTGGAAGGGGTCGAAATCCACGGCGCGGAAGCCGTGGCCAAGTCCTTTCCGAATTTCTGGGATGTGTTCGAGCAAATGCGGGCTTGAGCTCAGGAATGACGGTGCATAAAATGCCTTCTGCTCTGCTGCCCGAGTGGAAGATACCGACTCATAACCTCTTGCCTCTATGGGAATAAAGCCATGATTTTCGAAAATCCCTGGATTCGCGTATGGTGCTTGATACTTCTGATGGTGCTCACTGCGGCATGCGACAAAGGCAACGCCAAATTGACCGAAGACAAAAATCCCGGCCATCAAGCAGGGGGACCCTGCCTGTATGCATCCTTCTCCGGCAGGGCGTTGATCACCAAAATCATGCAGACGCCCGCTTCGAAGGAGCAGGCCCAGATAAGGGGGGGTCCCGGATATGAGGGATATGAAGTCTGGTTCCGATTCATACCGGATGCCGAGCTCCCGGAAAATGCTCGACATGCTCTGGACCGGGAGCACCTCTTTACACTTTACAACAGCTGGTATGTCGGGCCCCGGTATGTTGAAAAATACGGCCTGGCTCCCGACAAGGTTTTTCCCTGCACACTCAAGCACATTCAGAGCGGCTCCTGCAGCCCCATCGATTTCCAATTCCCCACCCTGGACCGGGCTGACTATTTTGAAAGCCGGGCTCAGTAAGTGTCAGGATGCACCAAGCTGTTAATGCTGCAAAGTTCTGCTTCCCACTCTCCCCCATTGACCACACCCGTCCTCGCCTTGACTTCCGTATGCCTGTCAACTATTTTGATGTTTAAATGAGCAAAGTGGTCATTGTCGGATATGTTGCGTTTATTTTCAGCACCTTAGAAAATCAATCGCTCCTTCCAGTGAAGGCAATGTGCACAGCAGATTGGATTTTCCAAACTACCTTTCAAGGAGAAACGAATGAAAAAAGCAGAAAACGGCGATTATGTGAAGGTGCTTTACACGGGAAAGTATGACGATGGAGAGGTTTTCGATTCAAATCAGGGATGCCAGCCCTTTGAAATTCATATCGGTTCGCGCGAAGTGATTCCCGGTTTCGAAAAGGCCTTGATCGGTATGAGCACC
This sequence comes from Desulforhabdus sp. TSK, assembly GCF_022836495.1. Classification (GTDB taxonomy): domain Bacteria; phylum Desulfobacterota; class Syntrophobacteria; order Syntrophobacterales; family Syntrophobacteraceae; genus Desulforhabdus. The sequence goes on along the minus strand of NZ_BQXM01000014.1, from coordinate 93,357 downwards.
AATGAGAAAAAGTCCTTTACCCTTTCAGCCGCCGAGGCTTACGGTGATCGAGACGACTCTCTGGAGCGCAGCTTCAACCGTTCCGACTTTCCCGAAGATTTCCAGGTTGAAGTGGGACAGGTGATCGTCCTTCAAAACCCTCAACAGGGACAGTTCCCCGCTACAGTCAAAAAGATTGAAAATGATTCGGTCCTCCTGGATTTGAATCACCCTCTCGCCGGCAAGAACCTGGCTTTCGACATCGAAGTTGTGGGAGTCAGCGACAAGCCCACTGTATCCAGTTGCGGTTCTGAGTGCGGACCCAGTTGCGGGTGCGATTGCTCCTGTTCCTAGGGAATCGCCCCACGGCTTGGTGAGCACACAGTCCATGACATAGCCGGCAGCCCCATTGGGCGGAGCCGGCTTTTTTTATGCCGACGCCTGACGCCTTTGGAATATGGAATAAAAAATTACAAGATGAGCAAAGACGGAAAAATTCAGTGGGGTAAGGCCCACTGCGAGGAGACCTGAAGGGTTGACCCGGCATTTATCCTTTCAAGGGTAGGATGAAATAAAAGAGATTCCCGTATTTTTGGGGCTCGCACCCCACCCTGCCCCCGTGAATTTCCACGACGTTCTTCACGAAATTCAAGCCATGCCCTGTTCCTCTCTCCCTGCTGGAGGATGCAGCCGCCCGGTATCCCTCATCGAAAATCTTGGCGCATTCCTCAGGAGAGAGGGGCTTACCCGTCGTAAAGAAATTGAATCGCACCCCATTGACTCCTTCACCGAAAAAATCCTTCAGGATCTGGCGATTGTATGAGAGCAGCTTGATCTTGTTTCCCAGCTCGTCTTCCACCTGCTGGGCATATTTGACCGCATTGCCGAATAGATTGTCGAATACTTGAGAGATGAGCCCTTTGTCCACAAAGAGGGTGACCTGTTCGTCGGGTACGCTTTCCAGAAGATTGTCCACAGCGATTTTCTTCTTTTCGAAAAGCGGAATGTAGCGCTCCAAAAGGGGATTGATGATCTCCGTTCTGAAGTTACAGGCGTGCCGCCTCAGCACATAGGTACCCTTCTCGAAATGGTCCCGCCTTAGAAGTGTTTCCAGAAAAAGGCTGGTGTGCTCATAGTGTTTCGAAAGAGCCTTCCAGTCCTCTTCCAGGGTTTGTGTGTTGCGTTCGATGAACTGACTGATTTCATGCAATTCCCTGAAAAGATCCTCGTCGCGCCCCTTCAGGGAATTCAGCATGCCATTCAGGCGCTCCTGCGCCTGAACATAGGCTGCCAGATTTTTCTTCAGGCGGATGAGAAAGAGCTTGTAGTACATGTTGGGCGAAATCACGTTGTGCTCGATATCGGAAACCAGCTGATTGATGAATTTCAGGTGGTCGATGTTTTGCTGAATGAGCATTTTCTGATGGAGGTTGAACCCGATGCGGTTGGTGAATTTTTCAAGGAAGAACTGCTTCCTCGAGTCCAACCCGGCTTTGGGGGATACTTCGAAGAGCCCGAGGACCGGACACTTGCTGAGGAACGGGATTCGCTTGGTAAGGGCCTCATTTCCCCGGATGGGGAAAATCATGCTGTTTACCGTTTCATAAGGCCGCTCAGTAAAAGTCAAATCACTGGCAACCCTCTGCTCCTTGGGAATCAATCCATCAATGCTGGTACAGACCTTCTCCAGTCGCGACGTCTTGGGTTGGATGACATAGAGGCTGCTTTCGATTTTGAGGAATTCCCTGGGCACCAGCACGCAGATAAGGTAGAGCACATCAAGGCTCGTGTATTCCTGGGCCAGATCAAAAAAAGTGGCGAAAGCCTCTTCCTGCTCCCGTTCGAAATTATAATTCCGATACCTTTCCTTCTTGTTTTTCACTCGCTCAGAAATGACGGAGCGCAAATTCTGAGCGACAGATTCTTGCCGCGGCTTTTCTTCGGCGCTGAAGATTGCATCTGTAGGATCGGTCATGGGATGACTCCAAGTAAATCGGGTCATTGATGCCAATAGAATATGGAACCCCGGACCAGCAGTACGAGCAACAGGCAATGTTTCCAATATACATGAATAGCTGCCGCCAAACCAACAATTATTGCTCCATTGCCGCGCCTTCGATGATGAGAAACCTGATGTTATTGATAACGGCTGATCACGAACACCGAAAGCTCACGAAACCTGTCCGTGCTCCAGCTCGTGCTTGAGGTTTCGCCCCATGAGCTCCTGGACAGCCGTTCTGGGGTCCTTGTCCTCGTAAAGCACCTGGTAAACCCTCTCCGTGATGGGCATATCGACTTGCATGCGTTGTGCCAGGTAATAGGCTGAGCGCGTCGTTTTGACACCTTCCGCCACGGTTCGCTTTTCCGCCAGGATCTCTTTGAGCTTGCGCCCCTGCCCCAGCTGCATCCCCACGGTGCGGTTGCGGCTGAGATCACCGGTGCAGGTCAGGACAAGGTCTCCCATGCCGGCCAATCCTGCAAAGGTCAGGGGGTGAGCGCCCATCTTGACGCCCAGCCGTGAAATTTCCGCCAGGCCGCGTGTGATGAGGGCAGCACGGCTGTTGAGTCCGAAGCCCAATCCGTCACAGGCTCCGGCAGCCACTGCAATGACATTTTTGAGGGCACCCGCCAGCTCCACTCCGATTTTGTCCAGGCTGGTGTAGACGCGAAAATAATCCGTCGCAAAAATGTGCTGAACTTTCTGGGCCACTTCGATGGCATCACCGGCAACAGTGACGGCTGTCGGAGTCTTTTGGACCACTTCCCGGGCAAAGGAAGGCCCTGAAAGAGTCAGTTCATGAATAGAGTCCTTCTGTGGAAGAATATCCTTCCAGATGCCCGACATGGTGAGCAGCGTCTCATTCTCGATGCCTTTGGTGGCATTCACCACCACCGCACCCGGTTTCAAAAAGGGAAGCATCTGCAGGGCCACTTGGCGATACACATGGGAAGGGACCACCATGACCAGGAAGTCATGATCCTGCACGACACTCCTGAGGTCATTGTGGGGAGTGATGTTTCTGCTGAGGGTGAAGCCGGGGAGGTAGTACCTGTTTTCGCAAGTTTCCCGTATGATGCCGCAGAGATCTTCCTCAAATACCCACAGGTCCACAGGATAGCCTTTTCCTGCCAGCAACTGCGCCAGGGTCGTTCCCCAGGCCCCCGCTCCCAGAACACTGATCGGTCCAGAATGTTCCATCAATCCTCCGTATCTTCCCTGGTCTCGTCGGCGTCTTCCCTGGTTTCCTCCAAGTCTTCCCTGGTGTCGTCGGATTCCGCCAAAACCGTTATGTCCACGACTTTTTCTCCCTCGTCCAGGCCCATCAGCCTGACACCTTGGGTCACTCGCCCGATCTTGCGCATCTCTGCGATGGGGACGCGAATGAGGCGTCCCCGGTCTGTAATGAGCAGAATATCGTCTTCTTCCGCCACCTGCCGAAAGCCGATGACATCGCCGTTGCGCTCGGTGATGCGGATATTCAGAACTCCCTTGCCCCCTCTGCTCTGGGGTCGGTAATCTTCATTGGGTGTCCGCTTGCCGAAACCGTTTTCGGTGACGACAAGCATCGACTTGCCGGGATCGATCACGTCCATGCCCACCAGTTGGCTGCCGTCGAGATTCATTCCCCGTATGCCGCGGCTGACTCTTCCCAGAGGTCTGAATTCCTGCTCGTCCACGCGAATGGATTTCCCGGATTTGCTCATGAAAAAGAGATGGCGGCTGCCGTCGGTGATGGAGACACAGATCAGCTCATCGTCATCATCCAGTACTATGGCCTTGATGCCGTTGGAGCGCGGGTTGCTGTAGGCCGCCAGTTCCGTCTTCTTGACCACCCCGTTCCGGGTGGCCATGACGGCATAGTGCCCTTCCGTAAACTCTTTGACGGGCAGAATGGTCTGAATTTTCTCGCCGTCCTGCAGGGGAAGGAGGTTGACGACGGCCTTGCCGATGGCCGAAGGGCCGACTTCCGGAATTTCGTAGACTTTCAGCCAGAACACCTGGCCCCGATTGGTGAACACGAGCAGATAATCGTGAGTGGATGCCGTGAACACGGTCGTGACGACATCCTCCTCCCGTGTGCTCATCCCGCTGCGCCCCCGGCCTCCCCGCTTCTGGCTGCGGTAAATGGCCACCGGAGTCCGCTTGATATAGCCGGCCCTCGAAATCGTGACGACCATCTCTTCATCGGCGATGAGGTCCTCGATGCAGATGTCTCCCGTTTCGGCAACAATTTCCGTTTTACGCAGGTCACCGTATTGATCGACCAGCTCCTTGATCTCCTCGCGAATGACACCGTCCAGGAGGACGGAGGAAGCGAGGATCTGTCGAAGCCGTTCGATTTCCTTCAGGAGCTGGTTGTACTCCTCGATAATCTTTTCCCGCTCCAGCCCCGTCAAACGCTGCAGCCTCATATCCAGAATGGCCTGAGCCTGGACATCGGTGAACCCAAAGCGCTCGATGAGGCGCCGCTTGGCTTCCGGAGGGTTGGCCGCGGCCCGTATGAGCTGGATGACTTCATCCAGATTGTCGAGGGCGATCTTCAGGCCCTCCAATATATGGATGCGCTTTTCCGCCTGCCGCAGCTCGTACTGCGTCCTCTTGATCACCACCTGGCGCCTGAAGTCCAGAAAATTCTGCAGGAGCCCTTTCAAATTCAAGACTTCTGGCTTGTTGTCCACCACCGCCAGCATGATGACCCCGAAGCTGCTCTCCAGGGCCGTGTGCTTGTAAAGCTGATTTTCAACGACTTTCGGCTCATCCCCCTGACGCAGGGTGAGGACCACCCGCATGCCGTCCCGGTCCGATTCATCCCTGATGTCCTGAATGCCCTCGATCTTTTTCAGCTTGACGAGCTCGGCGATGCGTTCCAGGAGGCGGGCTTTGTTGACCTGGTACGGAAGCTCCGTGACAATGAGATGGCTCTTCCTCCCCGACTCTTCCACCTCCACGCGAGCCCGCATCTTGATGATGCCCCGACCGGTTTCGTAGGCATCTTTGATGCCGTCGCGGCCATAAATGAAGCCTCCCGTGGGAAAATCGGGGCCCGGAATGTGGCGCATGAGCTCAGGGATACTGATGTCAGGGTCGTCGAGAAGGGCCAGGAGCCCTCTGCAGAGCTCCCGCAGGTTGTGTGGAGGAATATTGGTCGCCATCCCGACGGCGATTCCCGAGGAGCCGTTCAGCAGGAGACTCGGTACCCGTGTGGGCAGGACTGTCGGTTCCAGGAGAGAACTGTCGTAGTTGGGCTGGAAACTGACGGTTTCCTTTTCGATGTCCCTCAGGAATTCATGGCCGAGTCGGTGCATGCGCACTTCGGTATAACGCATGGCCGCTGGAGGGTCTCCATCTACGGATCCGAAGTTTCCCTGTCCATCCACCACGAGGTAGCGCATGGAAAAATCCTGCGCCATGCGCACCAGCGCATCGTAAACGGCCATGTCTCCGTGCGGGTGGTACTTACCGATGACATCACCCACGATGCGCGCGGACTTTTTATAGGGCTTGTTGAAGTCATTTTTGAGCTCGTGCATGGCATACAAGATACGCCGATGCACAGGCTTCAGGCCGTCTCGAACGTCCGGGATGGCACGCCCTATGATGACACTCATGGCATAATCGAGGTATGAAAGTTTGATTTCATCTTCGATGTTGATTGAATTCTGATCCATCTAAGCACTTCCTGTGGCCGAGCTTCTCTCCCGAGTATCCCGCGCAGGGTGGCGGAAGCCTCTGCAGGAAGGAAGTCAGCCGCGTCAAGATCCTGTTCCTGGAGCCTGGGGGGCTATATATCGAGCTCCCTGAATTCCAGTGCATTGTATTGGATAAAATCCCGGCGAGGTTCCACACGATCCCCCATCAGGGTCGTGAAAAGCTCGTCCGCCTGATACTGGTCTTCGATGCGCACCTGAAGGAGAGTACGCTTCTCGGGATTCATGGTGGTTTCCCAGAGCTGTTCGGGATTCATCTCCCCGAGACCCTTGTAGCGCTGCAGGTTTGTCCCTTTCCGGGCCTCTTCCATGAGATATTGGAAAAGCGCCCTGGGATGCTCGAACAGCTCTTCAGCACCCTGAGCATCCTTAACGCGGTAGGGTGTCTGGTGAAAGATCTCCAGTTGATTGTAGAGCTCCAGCAGCTTCTTGAATTCCCCCGATTGAAGGTAGCGATGCTCCAGCCGAATGCGCACCTGACCGTCGGCGGATTTTGGATCCCAGAGCTCCAGGTCGTGCCCCTGCTCTTCCTCGGCCGCTTCCATGGCGAGAACTTCGTATCCCAGCGCTTCCAGCTCGACCTTCAGGGCGGAAGAAGTTTCCGGATCTGCAACGACCAGGCGATTCTTGGCAACGATCTTGATGAGCTCTTCAATGAGCCTCCGCGGCATTCCCCGTTGGGACAGCCGCTCCAGGATTTCCTCATAACGGGAAAATGTCTGCATCAGTCCTATCAGCTCTTCGGGCGGCAATGCACCTTCCAGGCCGGGCAGGTAAACTTCCCTCTTTTCCACAGCCCTGCGCAGCAGGAGAGCATTCAGCTGGGCTTCGTCTTTCAGGTAATGTTCCTGCTTCCCGACGGCTACTCGGTAGAGGGGAGGCTGCGCGATGAAGAGGTTTCCCCGTTCGATAAGCTCGGGCATCATGCGAAAGAAAAAGGTGAGCAGGAGCGTACGGATATGAGCCCCATCCACGTCGGCATCCGTCATGATGATGGTCTTGTGATAGCGCAGCTTGTCAGGGTTGTATTCGTCCTTCCCCACACCGGTTCCCAGGGCCGAAATCATGTTGCGGATCTCCTGGTTTTCCAGCATTTTGTCGAAGCGCGCTTTCTCCACATTGAGAATTTTTCCCCTCAAGGGCAGGATCGCCTGAAACTTGCGGTCACGCCCCTGCTTGGCAGAGCCGCCTGCGGAATCTCCCTCGACAATGAAAATCTCACTGTTGGCGGGATCCCTTTCCTGGCAGTCCGCCAGCTTTCCCGGCAGGGAATGATCGCTCAAGACTCCTTTGCGCCGCGTGAGATCCCGGGCCTTGCGGGCGGCTTCTCTGGCGCGCGCCGCTTCCAGGACCTTGTCCAGGATGATCTTGATGACTTTGGGGTTTTCTTCGAAAAAGATGGAAAGTTTTTCGTAGACCAGATTCTCCACAAGGCCCTTGACCTCGCTGTTTCCCAGCTTCGTCTTGGTCTGCCCTTCAAACTGAGGCTGTGAAAGCTTCACACTGACAATTGCGCTCAGCCCTTCGCGGACATCGTCACCCGATAGCTTTTCGAGATCTCCTTTGGACATTTTGGTCTGAACGGCATACTGCTTGATGGAGCGCGTGAGCCCGGCCTTAAAGCCCACCAGGTGGGATCCACCTTCCTTTGTATTGATATTATTGGCGAAAGTAAAAATCTTTTCGTTGTAGGTCTGATTGTACTGCAGGGCCACGTCAATGGCGATTCCCTGTTTTTCCCCTTCAAACTTGATCACTTCGGGGTGGAGGGGCTCCTTGTTCTTGTTGAGATACTCCACAAAGGAAATGAGGCCTCCTTCGTAGCAGAAGCTCCTCTCCTTGAGGGTTTTTTCGTCGGCCAGGTCGATACGGACCCCGGGATTCAGAAAAGCCAGCTCTCGTAGCCTCTGCACCAGAACATCAAAGCTCATTTCCGTTTCGGTAAAAATCTCCGGATCAGCTTTGAACGTGACCCGCGTCCCCCGGCGCTGTGTTTCTCCCTTCACGGTGAGGGGAGTAACCGGCGCGCCGCGTTCATAGCGCTGTGTATAGACTTTGCCGTCTCGGCGGATTTCCACAACAAGATATTCACTGAGGGCGTTCACCACGGAAACCCCCACCCCGTGGAGTCCCCCCGAAACCTTGTAGGTGGAATTGTCGAATTTTCCGCCGGCATGCAGCTTGGTCATGACGACTTCCACTGCCGGTATGTTTTCCTTTTCGTGCAGATCCACAGGAATACCCCGGCCGTTGTCCTCTACCGTGACGGAATCGTCTGAATGGATCTGTATCTGAATATGATTACAGTAACCGGCCAAAGCTTCGTCGATGCTGTTGTCCACGACTTCATACACAAGGTGATGCAACCCTTCCGTGGAAACGTTTCCGATGTACATGGAAGGACGCTTGCGAACGGCGCTGAGCCCCTCAAGGACCGTGATCTTTTGGGCGTTGTACTGATCCTGCAAAACGCTGTCGCCCGGATTGGGATCTGACATACACAAACCTCGATTTCAACTTCTGTCCGTCAATTTCCATCACCCACACAGGGTGCTTTCGCACAAAAAGCACAAAAACTCCTGAGGATGCAGTTCCTCCTCAGGGTAGTTTTTCGAAACTCGTAAATTTAACCTTCTTTGGGAATTTTATCAATTGATTTTCGGAAGCTACGGCGGGAAGGGGGACCATGGCCACGATGCACACCGGGGCAGGGTGGAACGTCGGAGGCGAACCCGATGGCAGGAGTGAGGTCTGTCGGACTCTCATTTTGGGGCTTGAGCACCCGGTCCAGGCCGCAATGACAGAACCAGACAGCCGGCGATCAGCGGGAATCAAACCACCATGGGCATGATGAGGCTGAGGTAACCGGCATCATCGGGGCTGACAAAAACACCTCCGTGAAACTGGTCGACCCATTCGAACTGCACCTGAGGGCTTTCCATGGCCTGCACGGTGTCCATCACATACTTGATATTGAATGCGACGGTGAAGCTGTCTCCTTCGTATTCGATGTCCACGGCATCACTGGCATTTCCAACTTCAGGATTTCCCGCCTCCAGCTCCAGGGCTCCGGAATCAATGATGAAGCGGACATGACGCCATTTCTGGTTGGTGAGGACGGCCACTCGCTTCAACGCATGGAAGAAAGTCTCCCGCTCCACCAGGAATGAAAAAGGCCTCTCCTCGGGTATGATGAGCTGATAATCGGGAAATTCCATTTCCAGGAGCTGGATGCTCAGAACGGTATCGGGAGTCTTCAAGATCAGGCAGTTCTCATGGAGGGCGAGAGAGACATCCTCTTCCTTTTCCAAAACCTTGAGAATTTCCTGAACGCCCTTGCGAGGAATGATGATCCCCTTGCCGAGATCCACCTCGGTGAAACTGTCTTCGGGCATGCCGTAACAGGCAAGGCGGTGTCCGTCGGAAGAAACGAATCGAACGGCTCCCGATTCCAGGCGATGCCAGTAGAGTCCGGCGATGCTGAAGGGATCGTCCTCCACGGGAACGGCATAGAGGGTCTTGCCGAGAGCATTTTTCAGCACGGATGCATCACATTTGAAAAAATCCGCGTCGGTGTAAAAATTCATATGGGGGAAATCGTCCGCTGGGATGGTGGACAGTTCGAACCGTGAGCGTCCGGATTGTATCAACAGCTTTTCGTTGGGCAGTTGTTCCAGGATAATGTTTTCATCGGGCAGTTCGCGGACAATATCGAGGAGCTTCCGCGCCGTTACGGTTGAGGTCCCCGGCACCTCTACCCGGCATTCCATGCGTGTCCAGAGACTCAATTCCAGGTCGGTGGCTGAAAAATCAAGGGTCTGCTCGTCGGAAGCCTGGAGCAGCGTATTGAATAAAATGGGCATTCCCGTCTTTTTTTCGGTAACGCTTTGGACCTTTTGTAAAACCTGTGTCAGAATTCCCCTGCCGACCTGGACTTTCATTCTTCAGCCCTCGATGTGCTCGCCGCATGTTTTTATGAAGTGTTTCTCTCTATATATAAAGATCATAATCTTAATAAGACCCTGTTTAAATGTCAAAAAGTTTAGCATGTAATTATTTTTATTGATAATATGTCTAAACACTCCTTGAACAAAAGGGATACACAGTGGGCATCCAATCTGTTAGGCCTCATCAAGTTGACATTTTTCCGACAGGTTTTGAACAACTTTTAAACAGGTTCTCTGCAGCCTTCTGAACAACCCCTGTCCTGATGCATCATATATCGGAGCACTGGAACTTTTTCTTTACAGGTCAGGGAATAGGATCGCTTGCATTTTACTTTTCTTCTTGACAAGGATTCATATTTTCTCTAGGTTTGGGCGACTTGTGAAAAATTGCATACGCCCATCTTCCCGTGAAAAGTTCGAGCTGTATCCTATTCAGACGGGGAGCTCATTCCGACTGAACCGGGAGATGGTGGGTTAGAATGTGCCGCTCGGTTGGTCCTTTCTCTCTACTCCACGTCTTGGGTTAGGGGGCCAGTTACAGCAATTCCTTATTATCTTGGTCAGATCCCTCGCAATCATCAGACGCTACTTTAAGCTAAGGGGGGTGAAACAAAGGTTGTTCTGGTGGTTTTGTTCTTTAGTTCGGCAAAGGTGATGGGAACAGGTGGTGTTAATCAGGGACTAAAAAAGCAGGTGGAGGTTTAAAGATGGCCTACGATGCAACAGTGCTTAAAGATTGGCAAATATCTGAAGAAGCTGAAAAGAATATGCCCACTCCCTGGGAATGGCAGGAAAAGCTGGGATTGCAGAAAGATGAAATTCTTCCCATGGGCAGGCTGTGCAAGCTCGATTTCATGAAGATCATCGATCGTCTCAAAGACCGTCCCGATGGAAAATACGTTGAAGTAACCGCCATTACACCGACTCCTCTGGGAGAAGGAAAGAGCACGACATCAGTAGGTCTCATGGAAGGCCTTGGAAAGCGTGGTATGAATGTCGGCGGCGCCCTCCGCCAACCCTCCGGTGGTCCCACCATGAACGTCAAGGGTACGGCAGCCGGCGGTGGCAACGCCCTTCTCATCCCCATGACGGAATTCTCGCTGGGACTCACGGGCGACATCAACGACATCATGAACGCTCACAACCTGGCGATGGTCGCCATGACCGCCCGTATGCAGCACGAGCGCAATTACAACGACGAGCAGCTGGCCCGCCTGACTAGGATGCGCCGCCTCGACATCGATCCCACCCGTGTGGAAATGGGCTGGATCATTGACTTCTGTGCTCAGGCTCTGCGCAATATCATCATCGGTATCGGCGGCAGGACCGACGGCTTCATGATGCAATCCAAGTTCGGCATCGCGGTAGGGTCCGAGCTCATGGCCATTCTCGCCATCATCAAAGATTTGGCCGATATGAAAGAGCGTTTCAACAACATCACCGTGGCCTTCGACAAGAGCGGCAAGCCCGTGACCACGGGTGACCTGGAAGTTGGAAACGCCATGGCGGCCTTCATGCGCAACGCCATCAACCCGACTCTCATGAGCACCGCCGAATATCAACCCTGCCTCGTCCATGCCGGCCCGTTCGCCAATATCGCCGTAGGCCAGTCTTCCATCATCGCCGACCGGATCGGTCTGAAGATGTTCGACTATCACGTGACGGAAAGCGGTTTCGCAGCAGACATCGGATTCGAGAAGTTCTGGAACGTGAAATGCCGCTACAGTGGTCTCAAGCCGCACGTATCCGTTTTGACCACCACGATCCGCGCCCTCAAGATGCATGGCGGCGGGCCGAAGGTTGTCGCCGGTCTGGCTCTGCCCGATGCCTACACCAAGGAAAATCTTGGATTGGTGGAAAAGGGCATCGAGAACATGGTGCATTGCATCAACATCATCCGTAAGGCTGGCATCAATCCTGTTGTCTGCATCAATGCTTTCCATACCGATACGAAGGACGAAATCGCTCTGGTTCGCAAGTACGCTGAAAAAGCCGGCGCCCGTTGTGCTCTCTCCGAGCATTGGGCCAAGGGTGGCGATGGCGCCCTCGAATTCGCCGATGCAGTCATCGATGCCTGCAAGGAAGACAACGATTTCAAATTCCTCTATCCGCTGGAAATGAAGTTGAGAGACCGCGTTGCGTTGATCGCCAAGGAAGTTTACGGTGCCGACGGTGTGTCCTGGACTCCCGAAGCTGAATCCAAGGCCAAAATGCTGGAGGGCGATCCCAAGTACGCCGATTATGCCACCATGATGGTGAAGACGCACCTCAGCCTCAGCCACGATCCGGTCCTCAAGGGCGTTCCCAAGGGCTGGACCCTTCCCATCCGCGACGTTTTGATCTACTCCGGCGCCAAGTTCCTCTGCCCCTGCGCCGGGACGATCACCCTGATGCCCGGAACCTCTTCCAACCCGGCCTTCCGTCGCATCGACATCGACACCAAGACGGGTAAGGTCAGCGGTCTGTTCTAGGAACAGCGCCACGGAAAAGACTGTCCGTTTGCATTTCGGCATGCCGGCGGGATCCGGCTTGCAAAAGTCTTGGACTGAGTAACAAACAATAAGGGGGCAGGGCGTACGCCCTGCCCCCTTATTGTTTTATGGCTCAAGGGCTTTTTTTACGGCTTCGCGCCATCAGGAATTTTGCATTTCGCAAGCCATGATGGTCTGTTTGCAGAGAACCCAGGTCGTGACCGAGCCCACACCTGCGGGAACCGGTGAAATTTTTTGAACGATGGGCTCCACCTCGGCAAAATCCACATCGCCGCAGTATTTCCCAGGATTATCCGGGTCAGCATTGATGCCCACATCGATGACGATCTGTCCGGGTTTCACGAAATTGCCTTTGATCATCTTGGCCTTTCCCACGGCAGCGATGAGGATTTCCGCATCCTGGCAGACTCCCGGCAGGTTCTCGGTTCTGGAATGGCAGATCGTTACGGTGCCGTGCTCCCTCAGGAGCAGCATGGCCAGAGGTTTCCCCACCACCAGGGACCTGCCGACCACGACGCATTTCTTCCCCTTGATGGGGATATTGTAATGATGGAGCATATCCATGCAGGCCGTGGGTGTGCAGGGAGGGAAACCGGTGGGGTCATCGGTGAAGACTTTGGCTGCGCCGCCGACGGTCAGGCAGTCCACATCCTTCTCCACCGGGATGAGAGTTCTTATTTTTTTCTCGTTCAAGTGTTTGGGCAAGGGTGAAAACATCAGGATGCCGTTGACGTCTTTTTTCTGTCCCACTTCGATGACGGCCTTTTCAAAAGCGGCCTGCTCAATATTTTCCGGGTATTCGAAAACCTCTGAATCCATGCCGAGGGCGCTGCAGGTTTTTTTCGCTCCACCTTCGTAAAACAGGTCGTCCGGCCGCTGTCCCACGCGGATGATGCCGAGCTTCGGCGTGATCCCTTTCGACTTCAGGCCGTCTACCTTCTTGATGAGCTCTTCCTTCATGGCATCGGCTACGGGTTTTCCTTTCAACAGTTCAGCCATGGAACAATCTCCTTATTTTTTCAATTTTGAAATGACAAGGGCCAGAGTATCATCCGCCAATTTGGATCCGGTATTGATCAGCTCTTCCATTTCCTTGCGGGTGGCGGAAACGAATGCCTGATCTTTGATGGCATTGAGATTGATGATCACATTGAGACTTCCTGCAATGAGAGCGCTCTTCAGAAAAACGACGCCGCACCCTACATCGGAGATGGCGATCATGGTGCCGATCTCACCCATTCTGGCATGTATTTTGATTCCTTCAAAAGCTGCGCGCATGATCTCCATGGGAACTCCACAAGCCGCCTTACAGCAGTTCTCCATGGTTTCTTCCTTGAATTTCGCCTCTTCGGGAGTATTTTTTGGAAGTCCATAGGCTTTGGACAGGGGCTCGAAGACTTCGGCATCCTTGTCCACCAGCTCTTTAAGCTTGAGGATGACCTTATCCCCTTTGGCTATGAGCTCTTTGACCTCTCCCTCCACATCCGCATATTTCTTTTTACCAACGGTCAAATTTCCTACCATGTTGGAAAGAGCCATCCCGATGGCGCCTCCCATGGCAGCCGCGCCTCCTCCTCCCGGAACAGGTGCTTTTGAGGCCAGTACTTCAATGAATGCCGAACAGGTTTGATCTAACATCGTCATCTTTGTTCTCCTCTTTGGTTGATGATGGCATGGAGGTCATGTTTTGAAATGTGAAGGACCGTTCTTTCACATTCCGAGGGGTGACACTGTTCGATTAAATACTGTCCAAAGGCTGTTAACTTCTCTCTTTAAAGGTGAAAACATCTTATACCATAAATCGGTCAATCGTAATGAACTTTTATGTGTATAAGGTTTGAAATGTGTATCAGGAATCCTGCTTTCCGGTGAGGGCATCCAATCTGGCTTCGACCTGCCGAAAAAGGTCCTGTGCAAACTGATCGCGCTGCAATCCCGTGCATTCACCGTAGGATTTTGGAGTCCTGAATTTCGGTCGGTCCAGGCGAAAGATTTGAGAATGCTGGAGGCCTTTCAGGTCGTGCCGCTCCAAATCCACGGCTTGCAGCATGATGGGAACGACCGGCCTGGCGTCGCTTCCCAGGAACATTGGAAGCTCATGCTCGCTGATGTATTGAGACGCAAGAAATGCCGGACTGATGAGGAGCAATCCCAGCTGACACTCGTTCAAAGCCTCATGGATTTCCTCGCTCCATTTTTCTCCCACCATAATGTCGGTGTCGCGCCAAAAGCTGTAGGCGTAGTGTTTGGAAGGGGCAGCCTGCTCCCGGAACTTTTCCATAAACCGGTTTGCCAGGTCTTTGTTTGCACGGGCATACGATACGAAGCATTTGATTTGCTTTTTCATTCCGCTCCACATCTCCTTGGTGGGAAGCCCAATGCCGCCTTGCAGGAACGGCAGTGAGGCATTGTCTGCGCTGATCGAGTCAGAATATTTTTACTGTCGGGCGGATGCAAACGTTAAATGCACCGGTGGCCATAATTTTGTGCCATTCAAGCCTTTGTATGCGGACTTTCGGAGGATGCGCAATGGTGGGTGGGAAAAAGGATGCCGGTGAAATGCCGGCAGGAGAGCTGGAAGGCGTTGCTGCACAGTTCTGGCGTGGAAGGGAGGCGAGCAATGTTGTTGACTTAACCAGCTTCCGTCATTCCGGCGAAAGCCGGAATCCAGGTAAATAAAGACTTTGTGGACCCCGGTTTTCACCGGGGTGACGTTAAGTGAACAGCATTGAGGGAGGTGCCGTGGGGTATGACCGGTCGCGGTGGACAGGGCTTCCATGTGCCCCTCTCCTTTTCGTCCACTTTATCGGGTGGGATGCTTGTATCGGTCCCATGGAGATCGAGGTCCACCGCAACCGGTTTAAGAGCTTCATTGCTGTGCATCAAAAGTCGTCCAAATCCCTTTCTTCCAGCGAGGAGATCTGTCGGGTGGGCGGCAAAGTTCTGCTCCTATGGCTGTCTGGAGAACGTTTGCCGTTGTCTCCATTGCCCCGGGGCGCGGGGTGGAACAGAGGGGGTGCGTCGGACCGTGAAGCTTTGGGTACCCCTGCGGCATGGGCCTTTCCGGCTGTGAAACGGCCTGTTTGCTGTTTGCCCCCGGTGATGATCTCCTGAAGGTCATTGACGAAGGATTGCATCCGCATGGCCTGAGAGCTCATTTCCTCGGACGCCGATGCCGCTTCCTCCGCGCCGGCGGCATTCTGCTGCACCACCTTGTCCATCTCCGCCACCGCCTTGTTGATCTGACTGATACCCTGAGCCTGTTCGCTGGATGCCACCGCAATTTCTCCCACCAGCTCCCCGACGGAAGCGGAACTGCTTCTCACCTCGGAAAAAGCGCCGTTGGTGGTGGTGACCAGTGTGACACCCTCCTGAATCTTTTTCACGGTCCCTTCAATGAGATTGGCGGTATTTTTTGCCGCATCGGCTGCCCTCAGGGCCAGGTTGCGCACTTCGTCGGCCACCACGGCAAAGCCCGCTCCGGCTTCCCCCGCTCGAGCCGCTTCCACGGCAGCGTTCAACGCGAGGAGATTCGTCTGAAAGGCAATTTCATCTATCGTCTTGATGATTTTCTGTGTTTCCTCGCTGGCGGAGGCGATCTCGTGCATGGACGACGTCAAATCATCCATGGTGCTGTTGGCTTTTTCCACCCTGTCACTGACATTGCGCATGAGATGGTTTGCCTGGGCGGCGTTATCTGAGTTTTGCTTCGTCATGGAAGACATCTCTTCCAGAGAAGAAGAGGTTTCTTCAATGGCTGCCGCTTGTTCAGAAGCGCCTTCGGCCAGGTGCTGACTGGAAGTGGAAACCTCCGTTGATGCTGCAGCCACGTGATCTGTGGCTTCGGTGAGGTCTTCTACGAGACGCTTCAGGGGTCGGGTGATGGACCTGCTGCAAAGAAATCCTGCCATCCCGGATAGGAGCACCATCAGGAGAGTACAGACCGCCAGGATGGAAGTCGCTCGGGATGCGCTCTTGTCGGCATCCACCTTGATATCATTCGTCAATTCCATAAATTCATTGAGAGGGGTGTTGGCGGCAATGCTGTAAAATTTGTCTCCGACTTTCAGCGGAAGGAAGGCGATGACCTTATGTATGCCCTCGAATGTATAACTTCCACGCCCCGCCTGGCCCGTGATCATCTGCTCCTTGACGATCTTTGCCAGTTCTCCGTTCTTGGGGTCGCAGAGATTCATGGGCTGGGTCAAATTGTATTTCGGATGGCTCACCAGGATACCCTGCTCATTGACGATATAGGAATAGCCGGTTTTTCCGTAGACGCGGTTTTGAATCAGCTTCCAGGCCAGGTCCCAATTCATGTTCAGGACGACGACTCCCCTGGCTGATCCTCCCACGAACACGGGGGCGGCAAGGCGCATTTCGGGGGTTCCGGTATTGGCGGCGATCACGACTCCCGAATTGTAGACACTTCCCGGGCTGAGCTGCAGGGTTTTTTGGAACCAGGCTTCGGCGGCTTTGGATTTCAGGTCCGTCGTGAATTTGCCGTCCTTCAAATTGACGATCTCCTGGCCCTTTTCGTCGATGTAGCGAATTTGATTGTAGGCTGGAAAAGTCTGTCCCTGTGCCTGGACAGCACAGGCCCCATGCATGGCGGCGATCTCTTCTTTGAGACCCTCCAGGGCCATGCCTGCAGCCTGTTGCCCACTGGAAGGATCATCTCCAGTCATCTCTGTGGGAGTCGCGGGAGTGACGGCCGTGCTCCGGCCAGAGATAGAGGCCAGATATCCCTTCAGCCAGGAGGATCTGGCGAGATGGTGGACGTCGGTTTCGGCCCTGCTGATGAGCCCGGAAATTCTTTCACGATCGACCATGACCCCACTGTCCAAAATGTCCTCGGATTGCTTCTTGAGGCTGATGGAAGAACGATCCAGAGTGGCTTGGGCGAACGAGTGGAATTGCCATAGATTCAGGCATCCTATGACAAGCAGTGGGATGGCGGCCAGGGCAATGCAGATGCTCATCAATTTGACTGCCAGAGAAAATTTGAATTTCATGTTTACAATTCTCCTGAGCAAAAGGGTTGACAACAAGTCCCCGGGATGGACTCTCGGCCGTTTCGGAGAAGGATCCCGGGCGTCCTTCGCAAATCCCCGTGGTTCATTGCGCAATGCGCCTGATCTCGGCAACTGCTTGTGATAACAGTTGATAAGCAAACGGCATGCCATAAGCCGGCAGAATGGTGTGCAGAAGCGGGTGTATCAGGCAGGGTTGGAGATTACCCCGGGGCAAGTGGGAGTGATTGCATCTCTTGGGAGCAGTCATCGTCATTTCCGCATTTCCGCCCAAGAAGCCTGCGGAAATGACGCATGGACGACCGGAGGGGTCCCTATTTTTTGTCCGGCGTCTTACCCTTCAGCAACGCCTCCAAAGCCCCAAACGCCTTGTAAGTCGTGGTGGGCTGACGATCTTCCTCGGGTGCGGGCTCACCGTACCACTCGGCGCTGACACCACGGGAATGCTCGTTGTCGTGGCAGTAGAGGCACAGGAGCTCCCAGTTGCTTCCGTCCGGAGGATTGTTGTCATGGTTATGATCCTTGTGGTGAACGGTGAGCTCTCGAAGTTTTTTGCCCTCGAACTCTCGACCGCATCGCGCGCAAATCGGCGGAAACAGCTTCATGGCCTGTTCCCGATAGGTCTTCTCCCGCCGCTCCCGGTTGCGCAGAGCTTCAGCAATGACCTGGTCCAGTTTGCCGCTTTCAGATGGAGTTTTGTTACGGGACATGAGCGTTTTCTCCCCCGGACCGAATCCGTTAAATTTTCAAGCCCAAAACACAACGTTTCAGATTCAACAATTAGATCCTCTTCCATTCAACCAACCGTAATACTAACCACCATAACCAAGCCCGTCAAAATATGTATGGTCATGTCAAAGAAGAGAGTACCGCTCGAGGAAAAAACTCCGTCTCACAGGGCCAGGGGATTTTTCGAGAGCCAATCAAGGGAACGCGCATACACTTCGGGGAGCTCCTCTTCCTGCACCTTCAGGTCTTTTGCCAACCGAATAACCTCCGGCCAACGGCCTCGTTCGTAAGCGACCACTAAATCGAAAATTTTCCTGTAAGCATTGGATATTCCCAGAAGAGCCTCTTTCAGCTCCTTCTGGAGGGGAACGTCTTCGAGGATTTCGGGCAGCGGTCGTCCCAGGATGACATCCATGAAAGAAAACAATCCCATGAGAAACAGCTCGGATTTCTTCCCTTCCAGCCCGACCTTCAAGGCGAGGGATTCGCAGAAGCTCGCACGCAAAAGAGCCATCCGGAGCAGCTCCACGGGCTGGTCCTTTCCCATCTGATTGAGGACGGAAAGGGAGCACCATTTTTTGATTTCCATATCCCCCAGGATGACGAGGGCCTGCTTGATGGAGGAGATTTGGCATCGAAGGCCCAGAAAGGGCGAGTTGAGGTATTTCAGGAGCATGTAGGTGAGGCAGGGATCGCGTTTGATGACCTTTTGCAGGGCTTCGAAATCCAGTTCTTCCCGGTTCAGTTCCTTCAGAACCTGAAGGCAGGTGAGCTTATATCCGGGAATGTCTTTCTTCGAGATGAGGACAGGCTTGCTGAAGAAAAAGCCCTGGAATAGCGAAAAACCCAGGTCCATGGCTTCCTGGAAATCCTCACGGGTCTCGGTTTTTTCTGCAAGGAGCTTCATGCCTGGATGGTGTCCGTACTGCTCCACTATGGTCTTTCTGTCTTCCGGTCCAGTGCCCATGAAATCGACCTTGATGATGTCGACGACCTCGGTGAAGGGATTGCATTCATTTTTACGAAGCACGAAATCATCCAGGGCGAGAGTATATCCTTGCTGCCGCATCTTTCGACAGGCTGCCAGTACTTCCGGATCAGGCGCAATATCCTCGAGGATCTCTACAATGGCTACCGTTTTGGGCAGGAGAGACGCCGCACCGTTCAGCAACAAACCTTTGGTGAAATTGATGAAAGCTCTTTTACCTTCGGTGACCCTGTCCAGGCCGATCACCAGGAGGGCATTGCGGATGACGCAGAGGGAGGCCCTATCCCCGTCGGTTTCCTGAAAATGGTTTCCATCGCCCGAGCGGTAAAGGAGCTCATAACCGAACACCCTTTGATCCCTCATGAAAATCGGCTGTCGTGCAACGAAGATGTTCATCTCTTCTGCTCTCTGACTGACCTGGCGTGCCCGCTGTTCTAATCATGCGTTGTGTTTTCCAGGACGCCGTTCATTACCCTCTTGAGCTTTTCAAGAGAATAGGGCTTCCCAATGGCCCCACAAAACCCGTATTCCTTGAAATGAGCAATGACCGGATCCTGGGAGTATCCGCTGGAGACGATGGCTTTCGTCCCCGGATCGTACTGCTTGAGGGCTTTCAGTGCCTCGAGTCCTCCCATGCCTCCTTTGACCGTCAGGTCAAGAATCACTCCATGAAACGGGTTCCCGGATTCTTGAGCTCTACTGTAGATTTCAATGGCTTCGCTCCCATCCGCGGCCACCTGCACGTCATAGCCCAGATGGAGCAGCATCTGGGCCACCATGTCCCGCATCAGCTTTTCGTCGTCCATGAGCAGGATTCTACCTGCATGCCGGCCATTCCCCGGGGCATCTTTTTCCGGCACTTCCATCTGAAATGCCGGCAGATAAATTTTAAAAGTGGTGCCGAACCCCATCTGGGATTCCACAACAATGTGACCTTCATGCTTGTTGATGATGGAATGGGCAATGGCCAGCCCCAATCCCATACCCTTTTGCGCTCCCTTATTTTTTGTGGAAAAATAGGGGTCGAATATCTTGTCCTTATGGGCCTCTTCAATGCCCAATCCCTCGTCATGAATGGATATACGAACATAACGGCCGGTTTTGACGGGAATTGCCGCAGGGGCTCCAACCGATCCGGCATTGATATTTTCTCCCGTGATGGAAACGATGCCCCCTGAAGGCATGGCTTCCCTGGCGTTGAGGATCATGTTGTAAATGGCCTGGCTCATCTGTCCTTCATCGATTTCCACCTTCCCCAAATCGTTCGACAAGGAATACTGGCATTGAACGTTCGTGCCGCTGCATGCCAGGCTCACAGCGTCCTGGATGACCTTCTCGACGGAGGTGACCCGTTTGAGGGGGGTGCCCCCTGTGGCGAAGGTGATGAACCGCTTCGTAAGATCGCTGGCGCGCAAAGCGGCTTTCTCCGCGTCGGCGAGGAGTTTAATGCATGGAGAATCCGGTCCCGTGTACTGCTGGATCATATTGACATTTCCGAGGATCACTGCGAGCAGGTTGTTGAAATCATGAGCTATACCTCCAGCGAGGATTCCTGCTGTCTCCAGCTTTTTTGCTCGAATGAGCTCCTCTTCCATCCTTTTGCGCTCGGAAATGTCCGTGAGTGTCCCTGCAGCGCGGAGGGGAGCGCCGTTTCGGTCCCGTTCGACGACCTTTCCCCTGTCCAGGAACCATTTCCATTCGCCGCTTCGGGTTTTCAACCGTTGTTCAGCTTCATAGTACTCCGCAGCACCGCTGAAGTGCCCGTCCAGCTGCCTGGAAACGGAAGGCAGATCTTCGGGATGGACCCGGTCTTGCCAAAAGCTGACGTTGGGCTCCAGTTCTTCCGGTGTGTAGCCCAGCATGGAGGAGTAGCAGGCGTCATAATGCACTTCTCCCGTCTGCACATTCCAATCCCAGAAGCCGTCCCTGCTTCCGTGCAGCACCAGGTTCAGGCGTTCTTCACTCTTGCGCAGAGCCTCTTCGGCCAGGTTTCGTTCGGAAATTTCTGTTTGAAGCGTTTCATTCGACCGCAGCAGTTCCTCAGTCCTCCCATGAACCCGCGCTTCCAGTTCACTGCAAACCGTCTGTAATCCCTGCTGAGAATTCTCCAGAGCGTCGAGCACTGCGTTGAAGGCTGTGGCGACGCGAGAGAGCTCGTCTTTTCCCTTTGAAGGAACGCGAACGCTCAAGTCCGCGCTGGATGCGATCTCCTTCAAATTCTCGCAAAGAGCCGTCAGAGGAGAAAGAACCCATTTCTCCAGGAGAAAAATGATGGTCAGACCGGCGAGAATGCCGATGGCAAGGAGTGCGAACGTCAGAAGCTGCACAGTGGCTTTTCCCTGCCTGTATAATGCCCGTGGCAGATCGGTTTGCAGCAGAAGGGCGGGATTTCCGTGAATATCACGAAGCAGAGTGAACCCGGCGATCCAATCCTCATCGAGGGGCTGCACCAAAATGTCGGATGAATCGCACAGGGCTTGCGCCACTGCTTTCAGCCGGGGAGAAACTCCCGCGCTGTCCAGGCGGTGGGCGGAGAGGGTGAGGTTCAATTTTTTGCCCAGTCGGGTGACCTCGGCAGTGTCGAAATACTTCCCCATGACGACCCTTCCACCCGTGAGATGAGGCTCCGTGCTGTCCGTGATGGGGTGCGAGGTGATCCAGAGGGGGCCTTCCGGCAACAGGAGAAAGCCAGTTGCGGTGCCCATATTCGGGTGCAGGTTGGGAAATAGTCTTTCGTGGAACGAGGCATCCTGAAAAAAAGCCGACATGGGCAGTTCTTTTCTGCTCGCCAGGTCGAAAGCCTTGCCGAAAACGGATCTGCCCGAAGGAGAGATGAGCAGGAGGAGATTGAT
Organism: Desulforhabdus sp. TSK; assembly: GCF_022836495.1. Taxonomy (GTDB): domain Bacteria; phylum Desulfobacterota; class Syntrophobacteria; order Syntrophobacterales; family Syntrophobacteraceae; genus Desulforhabdus. The sequence goes on along the minus strand of NZ_BQXM01000014.1, from coordinate 71,628 downwards.
CTCCATGTGAGTGAAAGCGGTCTGGATGGTGTTGTCCTTGGAATCACGATCATAAGGGGTGCTCATCAGATCCTCAGGATGATGCAGCAGGGCCCAATCCTCGGCCTTGCTGTTCAAAATGGACAGGCTTTCCGAAATGCCCTCCAGAACACGCCCCATATGCTTGCGGGTATCTTCCTCTTCCAGGCAGGCGAAGGGGGGGAGCAGTATCCTGACGGATACTGCATAGGATACGACGATCACTCCGAAGAGGGTGAGACCGATGAAGAGCAAGGTCTTTTTACGCATTGTCATGAGCCAGCTTTCTCTCTTTTGGGACAGGAATGGACTTCCGAGAATTATCGGACAAACCTTCCCCTGTTCTTGAATAAAAATTAATAGCATAAACAATATATTGGATTTGTATCGTTTAAATATTACTTAAAGGTGGCTCAATGCATTACATAAAAAACTCTACGAAATCCTGCTGCGCTTCCCCGAGGATCCCGTTTCAGGACATCAGATTCCAGAGTCTCGCTCGTGAGGAAGGCCTCTTTGCAGTGTGACGCCGTATTTCTTCATCTTTTTCCAGACCGCCACTCGACTGATGCCCAGAATCCCGGCGGCCTTTGTTTGATTTCCGTTCGTGGCTTGAAGGGCCTGAAGGAGTCGAAGCAAGTCGGGATTTTCTTCGAAATCCTTTGCCTCTGGGTATTTGCGCATTGGTTCGTCTCTATGGAGGGCGCTGAAGGCATCAACAGGCGCAGGGGGCTGGGTGCCCTCTTCGGACTGTGTGATCTTTGGAGTCAGATGGTGGGGGCCGATGAGAGACTCATTGCAGAGGACGAAGGCATATTCGATGGTGTTTCGGAGCTCTCGAACGTTGCCCGGCCAGTTGTAGGCGAGCATGATCTCCAGCGCCTGTGGGCTGAGCCCGGTGATGGGCTTTCCGCTGCGGCGGGCGATTTTGTCAATGAAGGTCTGCGCCAGGAGTGGAATGTCTTCCTTGTGCTCACGGAGAGGGGGGACATGGACAGGCACCACGTTGATGCGATAGTATAAATCTTCCCGGAAAAGTCCCTGAATGATGAGATCTTCGAGGTTTTTGTTGGTTGCGGAAATGACGCGAACATCGACAGGAACGGGCTGATGGTCTCCCACGCGCTCAATTTCCCGGGACTCCAGAACCCTCAAAAGTTTCACCTGGATGGCTGGAGAAATATCCCCGATTTCATCCAGGAAGATACTCCCTCCTGAAGCAGCTTCGAAGCGCCCGATGCGATCTTTTCCCGCTCCGGTGAACGCTCCCTTGACATGTCCGAAGAGCTCGCTCTCCAGGAGGTTTTCGTTGAGAGAAGCGCAGTTGACCTTGATGAAGGGCGCTTCAAATCTTCTGCTGGCCATGTGCAGGGCTTGCGCAACCAACTCCTTCCCCACACCGGATTCCCCATAAAGAAGGACGGGCGCTTCGGACTGAGCGACATTGGCGATGAGGTCCAGGAGCTTCTGGATGCACTTGGAGGAGCCGATGATGCCCGTAAAGGCCTCCTTGTGAAGGAGGGTGGAGCGCAGTGACTCAATCTCTTCCTCCTTGCGTACCATTTCGGAGCGGTCGCTCAGAATTTCCACGGCTCCCGAGATATCTCCCTTTTCATCGTAAAGCACTGTGGCGTGCTTGGTCACAAAAACCTTTGTCCCATCCTTCGATTCGATTTCACATTTTTTGTCCCGGACCCCCCCCCGGGAAAACATGGCACACCACGCTTTTCCGGTACCCTTTTCGTGGATTCTGCATCCGGTGCAATTGAGGACCGTGCAGGGCTTCCCCACAAGCTCGCGACTCGAGTAACCGGTCATCGTTTCAAAGGCCGGATTCACGGAGAGGATCGTGCCCTGGGTATCGACCACGAGGAGTGCTTCCCGCATGGTCTCAATGGCCGCTTTGTAGTAGCTGTCTTCCATAACGCTCTCCGGAACGCCTCGTCGCCCGTTCCCAGACCACACCAATGAAGAAGGGTCTGAAAATATTTTCATGCACAGGCACTTAAGTATCCGATTTAAGTATCGGCTTTTATTTACTTTATTCTGTGCTCTCCCGTTAACGGTATGCAGCATGATCCTTCGCTTCCCCAGACATTAACTACTGCTAACCAGCGGGCGCTGGTTTGGTTAACACTAAGGTAACCATTGCCGGTAAAAGAAAAACCCCGCGTCTGAAAACAGACGCGGGGGGAGGGTGGAACTGAGGAAGACAAAACTTGAGAGGAGTCAACCCGGGTGGAAGATCTCCCCTCCCACCCGGTCAAACATCAGGGAGCCTTGCTGAAATTGTGGCATCTGGAGCAGTCGATCCCCTTGTTGGTGTGACGGGGATGGACCTCGCTGAATGAATATGTCTCGGCGCTATGGCAACTCGAACAAAGTGTGGCTGTCGTCTGACCTGTTTTGATGGTGTAACCCAGAGATTTCAGCGGAACCTTCGGACTGGTCGTATTGTGACAGGTGTTGCAGTTGTTGTATCCCAGAGCGTTCTCCTTGGGAGAGACTTCATGGAAGAGTCCCATCCAACGTTCCGTCTGCTGGTAGCCGTAAGGATTTCTCGGCCATGTAACGGCATCCTGCCCCAGGGGTACGGCATTCACCAGATCCCCCTGCATATAAAACTGTCCGATCTTCAAGGGGAGCAGGAAGTTGGTGTCGGTATCGTAAGGCTGCAAGGCCGTGTGATATTTGAAGGGATAGATCTTAGCGCCGGTGGTGGCCTGTGTCGCCGCCGCTGGTCCGCCCATGAAGACATTCCCGTTGGGCTGAATCGTGAATGCGGTGCCGAAGTCATAGAACAATGATGAAGTGCCGTCCCAGAACTTGTACTGGGGGGTAACGTTGGCCTGCATCGTCCGGGCGGGGTCGTACAGACCGGTAGCTGGATTCAGTTCACCCGGAGCCGACCAATCCCTGAACATATCTGTCGCAGCGAATTTGGCGAAGGTCGGGATATGGCAGGTGTTGCACGCCACGCGTTTCAGGTGATACTTGTTGATGTTCGAATTACTATGCGGTGGATTGGCCGTATGGCAGGAGGTACACTCCGGTTTGGGCCCTTCCGCTACCCTGAGGTCCGCTCCCTTGCCGGCGATTTTGTGTGCCGACACCGTATGGCATGCCGTACAGTTCAAGTCCCCTCCACCCAGGGCCGCGGAGGACATGTGGACGTCAAAGGCCCGGGTTGCGGGATTTCGATGATGCTCTTCGATATCGCCCCGCTTAAAATTGTCTCCGCCTCCCGACTTGGTGTGACAGTTCAGACAGGTGGCGCGACTTGTCTTTTGAATGTCTACAGCTGCCTCAAGTACGGTCATGCCCATGGCTGATTCATCCGGTATCCACTGGGCCTTGGTCACTGGATCCACGGTCCGTTTGTATTTGGGAGCGTGGCAGACGAGACAGTCGATGTTCTCCAGTTGCGCGTCTGTCGGGTTTGCCGTGACGGGAGCAGGCTTGGCCCCTTTGCCGACGTGGCACTTGCTGCAGCCGCTATCGACAGGCAGGCCGTTTACATTGGTCAGCTTTCCGATATGGTTGATATCGGGATAGATACAGAAATCGTTGATCTTTCCCAATTTGCCGGCCCACTGATAGTGTTCTGAGTTGTGAACCTCGACGGCCTCAGAGCGATGGCACTGGAGGCAGGTCTTGGTCCCTTCGTAGGCAGCAAACTTGTCCGCATGGGAACCGGACAAAGCAGGGGGCACAACGGTACTGTCGGTGATGGTAACCGTCAGGTTTCCCGTTTTGGTGGTGCCGCTGCTGGTGTAGCTTGCAGTGACGGTGACCGTCTGGTTGCCTGTGACCTGGCCTGCGGTTAACACTCCGGAACTGTCGATGGTGGCGGCAGAAGAATTCTCGCTCCAGGTGGCACTGGTGGTAACGGCCTGGGTGGACCCGTCACTGAAGGCGGCGGTAGCGACGTAAGGCGAGGTGGTCCCTTCGTTCACTGAGCCGGCGCCGGTGACGGCGAGGCTGGAAAGGGTCTTGGCGACCGGACTATCAACAATGGTGACGTTGATACTGCCGTTCCTGGTGGTGCCGCCGCTGGTGTAGCTTGCAGTGACGGTGACCGTCTGGTTGCCTGTGACCTGGCCTGCGGTTAACACTCCGGAACTGTTCATGGTGGCGGCAGAGGAATTCTCGCTCCAGGTGGCGCTGGTGGTGACGACCTGGGTGGATCCGTCACTGAAGGTGGCGGTGGCGACGTAGGGCGATGTAGTCCCTTCGTTCACTGAGCCGGCGCCGGTGACGGCGATGCTGGAGAGTGTTTTTTCGGAGGGCTGGCTTGTGGATCCGTTGAGGATGGTCACCGTCTTGCTGGTCTTTTTCGTGACTCCGTTGGATGAATACCTGGCCGTTATGGTCACACCTCGGTTACTGCGCACAGACCTGGCTGTCAAGACCCCTTGAGAGATGGTTGCGTAGTCGGAGTTTTCCGACCAGGATGCGGTGGAGGTGACTGTTCGAGTTGATCCGTCGCTGAATTTTGCCGTCGCGGTGTAATTGCTCGAGGTGTTTTCATAGAGGCTGCTCGCTCCACTTATGGACAGATCCATCAAGGCAGCGTCCGCTGCGAAAGTCGTGGAATAGCCCCATGCCAACGAAAAACCCGCGACCAGTGCCCACAACGGGAGCTTTCGAAAGAATTCCATAGCTTTTGTTTTCATACGTTTCCTTTTTCCAATTGTTCTCAGTTTCGACCCCAGTCAGCGACCTGAGCTCAACCGTTTCCGATAGACAGTTTCAATGTGTGACGGCCTTAAAAGCAATATAAATGCCAAAATGCATCAAATAATAGAACGGGTGGCTGGATCCTAAGTGTAAAGGCCCGGAAATACAGTGCACGGCGCGGGGAGGATTTCTGGAATCCCTCGGCCGTGCGCCTCCGCGTCTCCGCTCCCTTGCTAACCAAATCGATTAACAAAGGTTAACTTCACAGGAAGAAGCGATGAATGATTTGACGGCTTCAAACCGTCCCTTCTTGCCGGCAGGGTAAGCTGTTAGGGCAGCGTGGGTGCGCTTCGTATGTTTTTACTCAGGTGCAAAGACAATTGCGTTCCCGAGCTCTGCCTCGTTGGGGCTGCACAACGGCTGGGTTGCCATAACCTTCTGCAAGGATTAATTTTACTTGGAATAAGGCTATGGATTTTCATTTGAACCCCCAAGAGAGGAGTGGGAGCTATGAGAAAATTTTACATATGGGTGTCATTGTTCCTGGGAGCGGTGGTTTTTCTTGTTCCCGGTTGGCTTCAGGCTGCAGACAGTGCGGATAAGACCGTGAGCTCGGCGTCGAATGTTTTGGAAGAGATCATGCGCATCCCGGAAAAAGGTCTTCCGCCGGCGCTCCTCAAGGACGCTTATGGTGTGGCGGTGCTGCCCGGCCTCCTCAAAGCGGGCTTTGTCGTGGGGGGCAAGTACGGGCGTGGGGTTCTTTCCGTGCGTGAGGGGGGGCGTTGGAGCAACCCCTCCCTGATCACCCTCATGGGGGGTAGCGTTGGATGGCAGATTGGAGCCGAGTCCACCGATGTCATCCTGGTGTTCAAGACACGGAAGAGCATCGATGCCATCACCCAGGGGAAGTTCACTCTGGGAGCCCAGGCCTCTGTGGCTGCAGGTCCGGTAGGACGTTCTGCAGAGGCCGCTACGGATGTTCAGCTGAAGTCCGAGATATATTCCTATTCCAGGAGCCGGGGACTCTTTGCGGGAGTTGCTTTGGACGGAGCCGCCCTCCAGATCGATGACGACGCCAATGCCCAGTATTACAGATCTCCCGGCGTTACCTCTGCGGCGATTTTTGCATCGGGCAAAGGGCTGAAAGTGCCTGCGTCGGCAGCCAGTTTCAAGAAGGTTCTGACCCGTTATACCCCCAGGTGATTTTGGGGCCCCCAGGGTCGCCGTGAGGCATGAGTGCGCAGGTCGGGATACTCTTTGTGAAGGCCGATGTTCGGCATCGGTAGCCCGGCCTGCATTTTCCTCTGAATGGTTTTACAGGTTCCCAGTAAGCACTAAATCCCCATCCCAGTGACCTTCTCCCTTGACCGTAAACTCTTTTTAAGCTAGATTTTAAATGTAAGTTCAAAATGTTACCTGCTGGATTCCTGTCTCATTCCCTGGAAAGCGGTCCCTCCGGGACGCGGGCATCAGTGCGCCCCCTTGATCCGAACGGGAGTCAGGTCCCTCGAGTGCTGAGCGATGGGCAAACGCATCCAAAAGATCTATCACAGCCTCATTTCGAGACTCATCGGCCTGGTGGGGCTGTTTCTGTTCGTCGTCATCTCCACGTGGGCTTATTTCAACATCGATTACCAGAAAAAAAGCACCCTCGAGAACATTGCTGAAGGTCATACAGATGCGGTGCCTGGAGGAAGAAATTCGCATGTCGGAGGAAAAGTACCGGTATATATTCGATAATATCCCCAATCCCGTGTTTGTGCTCGATCGCAGAAGCCTCATGATCATGGACTGCAACGACAGCGTGAAATCCGTGTATGGCTACGACAAGCAAGAACTGCTGCGGACATCCTTCCTGAGGTTTTTCGAAGACAGTGAGCACCAGCACTATGCCCTGGAGATCCGCAACAACGATACCCTGAACATGGCGCGGCAGATGACGCGGGACGGCCGCAGTATCTATGTCAATATCCGCGTGTCCCCTTCGGAATACCAGGGGAAGAAGGCTTACCTGGTCACCACGAGCGATATCACCAAGCGGCTCATGGCGGAGCAGCAGCTCATTCAGGCCAGTAAAATGGCCACCGGCATCGCCCACGAGTTGAACCAGCCCCTGTCGGTCATCAAGACGGCCAGCGAGTTTCTCATGCGCAAGGTGCGCAAGGCGGAGCCCATACGGGAGGATATTCTCAAGACCATGGCGGAGGAAATCGACAGGCATGTGGACCGGGCCTCCAAAATCATTCAGCATTTGAGAGAATTTGGCCGCAAATCCGATGTGACGAGTGAAAGGGTCCAGGTGAACGAGGCCCTCAGGAACGCGGTGGATATTTTCAGCCAGCAGTTGAAGCTGAGGGAAATCGAGGTGGTGCAGGATCTGCAGGAAGATCTCCCCACCATCCTGGGGGACGCCAATCGCCTGGAGCAGGTGTTCATCAATCTCCTCATCAATGCCCGGGACGCCATTGAAGAGCGGTGTGAAAAAGAGGGCCATCGGGAGATCGAAAAGCGTATCTATTTGAAAACCTGGCTCCAAAAGGACAAGGTCACCATCGAAGTGAAGGATTCGGGAGTGGGCATTCCCCAGGATATCCTGCGAAAGATATTCGAGCCCTTTTTCACTACCAAGCGGGTGGGCAAGGGCACGGGACTGGGGCTTTCCATCAGTTATGGCATCGTCCAGGATTATGAAGGGACGATTCGGGTAAAGACCGCGGATAACGGCGGGGCGGTCTTCATCCTCCAATTTCCCGCATTGGGTGGCCGGTGATGGCTGACGAACTGATCTTGCTGGTGGATGACGAAGAGGGCATCCGCAAAGTCCTCGGAATCTCCCTCATGGACAGTGGCTACAGAGTATTGACTGCAGCGAGCGGGGAAGAAGCCCTCGGTATTTTTAGGCAGCACAAACCGTCCATCGTTCTCACGGATATCAAAATGCCCGGAATGGACGGGATCGCGCTCCTCCGTAAGATCAAGGAAGAAAGGCCCGACACGGAGGTCATTGTCATCACGGGCCACGGAGATTTTGACTTCGCCGTGAAGAGCCTCCAGGCCGACGCCTCGGATTTCATCACGAAGCCCATCCATGACGAAGCTCTCACGGTCGCCCTGAAGAGAGCGCATGAAATAGTCTGGATGAAAGCGAGGCTTCGGGAATACACGGAAGGCCTGGAGCGTCTCGTGCAGGAGAAGACGGAAAAGTTGCTGCAGGCCGAAAGGCTTGCAGCCGTGGGCCAGACCGTGGCTACCCTACGAAGGGAAGCAAAGGGACCGGCCTGGGGCTCATGATCGCTCAGAAGATCGTGGGAGAGCACGGAGGATCCATCGAGGTGGAATCCGAAGAGGGAACCGGCACCTGTTTTGTCGTGCGCCTGCCGGCGGGGGACGGGGCGGCTTCAGGGACAGGTATTTGAACGAAAGGGGAAGACCATGGTGGAATATAAGAATATTTTGATTTGCACGGATTTTTCCGACGATGCCCATATTGCATTCATCCATGCCCTGAATCTCGCTAAAAAATGTGGTGCACACCTGCACATACTCCATGTGCCCCATTCGTCCTTCACCTATTCGAGGCAGATTGTGGACGAACATATCCCCGAAGGGAAATCCCAGGATGGGCAGGCCTTCTTCGATGAAGAGATCGCCGCGGAAGCAGAAAAAAACTTGCGGCAAACCTACGAGGGGCGTCTGGGGGATTTCAAGGATTACACGTTCGCGATTCGCTGCGGCGCGCCCGATGTGGAGATCATTCGCTATGCCAAAAAGCACGACATCGACCTCATCGTGATGGGGGCTCTCGGAAAGTCGGAGCTTGACAGGATGGTGCACGGCAGTACGGTGGCCAACGTTTCCAGGTATGCCCACTGCCATGTCATGGCCATCAGGAATCCGGCCAAGCAGTTCACCCTGCCGGGAAAGATGTATTCTTAGGCTGTCGCCCCAATGACACTGAATCCATCGCCGGTGTGCACGCGATGAAGTGGAAAACGTTCGCCGTTCATGGAACAGGACCTGGAGGAATCACACCATGGCTAAGAAGGTATTGGTAGTGGATGACGAGCAGGACATGAGAGTCTACATATCCACCCTGCTGGAAACGAATGGGTTCAAACCCCTGCTGGCCGAGGACGGCCGGGAGGGGCTGGAGGTGGCGCGGCAGAAGAGCCCCGCCCTCATTGTCATGGACGTCATGATGCCCAAAGAAAGCGGCATTCAGCTGTACCGGGAGCTGAAAAAAGATCCGGAGCTGAAAGATATTCCCGTCATCATGGTTTCGGCCCTTGCCAGGAAGACGTTTTTCCATTCCCAAAGAGTCCTGGACGAATATGAAGGGGGAACGATCCCCGAACCGGCAGACTACATTGAAAAGCCCCCCGAGCCCGATGAACTGCTGGCGGCCATTCATAAAATCCTGGGTTAGAGGCTGTCTAAAAATTCGTTTCCTCGTCATTCCGGCAGTCTTTTAGCCGGAATCCACCCCAGCGAAAAACCTGGATTCCGGCTTAAGAACCGCCGGAATGACGAAACAAGATGCGTGCTCAGAGTGAGAGACTCATTTTTTAGACAGCCTCTTAGCAATAACGAGGAGATCCCGGCATGTTCCCCATGGAATTCGACCATCGCATCCTGGGTACTCTGCCCTTTCCCACCGATGAGCAGACCCGGCGGATTACGGAGCTCCTGCGGGCGATCATCGGGCGGCGGATCGTGCCGCATTTCAAAACCCGGAAGGGCACGGACCCCATTGTACTGGCCCGATGCCAGGAGCGGCTGTCCATCAACCGCCTGGAAGACGAGGCGAATCGCAATCGCCTCGTGACCCTGCTCACCCGGTCAGGCGACGGCTGGGTCCTCCATCTGCACGAGCGGATTTTTGATTACCTGGCCTTCGTCATCCCGAGCGATCCTGAGTCCAGGCTGGGCGACGGGACACTCGATGAACGGAAGATGCTGGCCTTTGCCGAGCTTCTCCTGCGCCATCAAATGGAGCACATTCTTTATCCGGATCACACAGAACGGGATGTCATCAGTGCTGATGTAGATTTTGCCATGGAGCAGCGTAGAGCGGACCCCACATTCTACCGCATGCTTCGCAGCGCCCTGGCCGATGAAATGAACGGCATCCGTGGAGAGCTTTACCTGGCCCTCATGGATCATGCGGAACAGGAGCGCCCGTACCACGAAGTCGTGAGCCGGGTGCTGGAGGGGGCCACGACGGCCCTTGCGGATCTGTCCGGCAGGGAGCTGCACGAGGTTTTTCCGGTTCTGGACGTGGACCTCAAGAGCAGGCTTCTGGGGGAATTGTACCGCCGCAGTCAAAACAACACGCTTCCGCTCATGCAGCGGGCTTCCTGCTTCCAGGATATTCTCCAGTTATTCACGCTTCAGATGGAGACCAACGCAGCAGGGGCCATGGAGGTCTTTCAGGCATTCAAAGAGCGCTGGGGAGTGGTGACTCTCTTTCACGAGCTGCGCCTGCCTGAGGGGCGGCTCGACAACAAGAATGCCGCGGAGCTTTTCGAGCTCTTCAAGGAAGGAGTACTTTCCTTCATGGCACAGGAGCGGGCGTGGTTCAGCGCACAAGCCGCCGCCGTGGGCCCGCCCGGGAAGCCGACTGTACCCTCCGCCCCGGCCGAAAAGACTTTGACCCTGAAGGACCGCATTGAAGCCGCACACAGCGATCCGCGCTTCCCGCCCCAGGTGCTCGAAGTCATCGACCGAAACAAGCTCAACGCCGTGGGACACAGTGGAGCCAAGTACAGTGAGCTCATCGAAACCCTCCTGGCGATACCGTGGGGAAAGATCCAGCCCGTTCGGGTCTCCCCGACCGCTTTCGAAGAGGGGCTGCATCGGACCCATTACGGGCTGCAAAAACCCAAGGAGCTGCTCTGTGATTTTTTCTCCAACCTCATTTGGCGGTACCGGCAGTATTCCGAGGCTGAGGCAGCCTCATGGCACCGTACGGGAAGCGCTTTTCTTTTTGTAGGGCCGCCAGGAGTGGGCAAGACCTCCCTCGCTATCTCCATCGCTCAGAACCTGGAAATTCCCTATCACAAGATCTCTCTGGGAGGGATGCAGGATGAAGCCGACATTCGAGGGCACGGCTTCACCTACGAAGGCTCGAAACCGGGGGCCGTCGTCCAGGGGCTGATCAAGATGGGGGTCATGAACGGCATGATCATCATGGATGAGGCCGACAAAACCGAGAAGTTCGCCATCGCCACCCTCCTGGAAATTCTGGATCCCGAACAGAACCACCTCTACCATGACAAGTACACGGAAACCACCGTGGACATCGATCTTTCCAACTGCCATTTCATCCTGACGGCCAACACCCTGGAGACAGTGCCGCCGACGGTGATCAACCGGTGCGAGGTCGTCTTCCTGGACCGCTACAGCGTCGAGGAAAAGATCGCCATTGCCCGAAAGTATCTCATCGAGCGTCTGCGCACCAAGTACCAGATCGGGAGGGACGAAATTTTCTTCGATCCCGACGAGGAATCGGATCTCCTGAGACACCTCATCCGAACGTATACCTACGAGGCCGGAGTTCGGGAGCTGGAACGGATCATCCGAACCCTTTTCCTTCGTATCCAGCGGAAGGAAATCCTGACTCGCGGAGCCACTTCCGTGTGCATCACACGGGTGAAGATCAAGCAGTACCTGGAAGAGCCTCGCCGACCGCGGCAGATCAACAATGAAGACCGGGTGGGGGAAATGCTGGCGCTTGGAGTGGATATCGAGCGCGGTGTGGGGTCCATTATCCCCATCCAGGCGACCCGCATTCGCCTGCCGGCGGGAGGGGAGCCCGACGGTCGGGGGGCCATGAGCATCGTGCACGCCACGGGCAACATAGAAAAAATCATGGACGAGAGCCGCAAGGTGGCCGCAACGGCCCTTCTGCACTGTGCCGACGCCTGGGGCATCGATCTGGATCACCTCAAGGACCCTGTCCACCTGCATTTCATGGGGGCTTCCACGAGCAAGGACGGCCCATCGGCGGGAGGGGCCATTGCCCTGGCCCTGGCTTCCCAAATCCTGGATCGAAAGATCCGGAGGGATGTGGCCATGACGGGGGAAATCGACACGCAGGGCCGGATATCTTCCATCGGGGCACTGGTCATCAAGCTGGAAACGGCCTGCGATGTGGGCTGCAAGACCATGATCATTCCCAGGGAAAATCTCCATGGTCCCGAAGGAATCGAACGGCTGCCCGACGCCCTCAAAGAAGAGCTCCAGATCCTCACCTATGAGGACTGGCAGGGCGATCATCCCCCATTTGATCATACGCGACACATACTGCAGGTGGTGGCCGTCGATCATATCGTGCAGGCTGCATCCGTTGTGTTCATCGAGGAGCAGGAACTGGTCGCCCTGGAAGGCCGTTTCATCGCCAACGCGCGGGAGGTGGCCCAGGAGCTGCTGAAGCGCCGGTCGCAGCCCGGTCAATGGTTCCAGCTGCTGCAGATCAAGACGCCGGGCGAGCTCGCACCCGAGCTCCTGCAGTCCACCGTCTCCCTTTCGTGCAACGGCTGGATTCTGCTCACGCTTCCCGAGGCCAGGGAAAAAATTCTGCACCTGCTGGATCAAGCCTGCTGCCGTATGGAGGTGAGGGAGTTCGATCCCCTGGGGGAAAACCTGTCGACCGTGTTGCTGGAACTGCGGGAAAAAATCCCCGAGTGCCCGTCTTCCCCCCTGCACCTTTCCCTCGTGGCCCCCTTCTATCTCTTGAAACGGGACGGCATCAGCTCCGAAGCTTTTCCCAGCGGGTCGGCCTTTGCCGGACTGACCCTTTTTGCCAACAATTACTCCCTCCAACAACTGAAGATCAAGAGCTCCAAGGCGATTCTCAATCGGGTCTACTGTCACCTGGCCCAGTTGGATCCCGTCAGCCTGAGCCGCATTCCTTTTCTGGCGCGGCAGGACGGAATCCATGTCGTCGACCTGTCGTTGATCCCCGAAAAATACCGCCTGGATGTACAACGCGCCGAGGAGATCCTGCACCGCTGCCTCACTCGGTGGCTCAGCACCCTGGAAGAGCTGATGTGCAGCTCCCTGTGAGCTTTCGACGGAGCCGCCGTTTATGGCGGGGAGCGCGGAGTGTAGGGTGCTTCTCACGCTCTCAAGGGGATTCAGCCATCACCGGGATCTCTGCAATGAAGGCCTGATCCTCATCACTCCAGTAGATGATTGTACCGTTCAATTATCCGCAGTAGCTGCTTGGCCTGGTACATTGCTGCTATCTTTGGTTCACGTAAATCAAATCGTCCGTCTTGAAGCCCAATGCCTGGGCTTTTTCCACAAACAGGGCAAGAAGCTCTTCGCTCACAGTAGGCGTTCGCGACAAGAACCAGAGATACGATTCGTTCGGTTCTGAAACGAAAGCATACTGATAGTTCGCTTTGTCCAACTCGAAAACAATGTATGAGCCGTAGAAAGGACCAAAGAAGGAGACCTTCAGATAGCCTTGGGTCGGGTCTCGCACGAAACGGCTTTGCCCTCAACTTCTTTCCAAGTGCCTTGGCTGTTGAATACCCGCGATTCTTCACAAGAATACCTCCGCCTTCGCGTAGCGAGTATTCTGCTGTCACCCGTTCCAGCCCGCGCTCAAAGGAGTGATCCAATCGAGCGATCTCGTACCACTTGCCCAGGTACCGGTTCAGCTCAAAGTCCTGAACCGGCGTCACCATCTTCGGATGCCCAATACATCCCCCCATAAATACAGAAAGCAAAGGCCTGCGAGCATGGTTTTCATGGCTCACTCCTTGTGTCGAACGACACGTTTTTGCTCAAGCCAATCCTGGTGAGCTCCAGCGAAAAGTGACAGAGCAAATGCTTGGAGGCACCATAGAATCTCTTGTCTATTCTTATTGTTACCTACTGTCGGCGCACCGACACCCCTTTTCTTATCCCGGCGCTCGACTTGTGGAACGTCACTTTGGGAACATCCATGATTCTGAGCCCTCATGCGCCGGGTAGCCCAGTCCGGGCAAGCACCGATGCGCTTTGAGGGACGACCCATCCCGAAGCATGGGGACCGGCTCTCATAACGTGATCGTAAGCGGTGCGCGGCCAAGGGACTACGGACAATGCCAACACACTTCACCCCGCGCGTCGCCTGCCTGCACCGCTTGTTGGCGTTCAAGTCAATGGTTGCTCAGGAAGCTGTGCACCGTGCCAGACTGCGACAATCCAAACGATCTCTCCTTTGACTCGGTAGAAGAATCGGTATGGTGAGATGACCACCTCCCGGTAGGGCAACTCTGGAAACTCTGGTACAACTCTTCCTGAGTTCGGGAAGTCTTCCAACCTGCGCAGTACCGTTCCAACTCGTTCTCGGAACTGGACTGCCGCCCGAGGATTATCCTGGCGAATGTAGGCGAGGGCGGAGAGAAACTGTACCCTGGCAGAAGGGGTAAAGCGGACTTTCATGATGGCTCTGCCGCCAGGACTGCATCTGCCTCCGCAAGGACTGAATCAAGGTCATGCCCTTCGCCTGCTTCTATCTCCTTTTCCCCTTTTGCCAGAAGGCGTAGGAGCTCCCTGTCACGTTCCGATCGCTCATATGCTTCAACACTGAGCATTACGGCAGCCGCACGCCCCCTCTGCGTGATTACGAGAGGTTCTTGGGAGTCCCTGAGCCGCTTCAGAACCTTAGCAGCATCCTGTCTCAAATCGCTTACCGGGATGATATTCAATAGCTTGCCCATATCGTACCTCCTATGATACTTCTAAACGTACTACAGAATGTCAATAGAAGCAAGAGCAGGCAGGACGTTCCGATAGGGCGGATGGCCGAAGGCCAAGTGGACGGCACCGCGAGTGGCCCGCCCCACGTAGAGGTAACCGGACGACGACGGCGTGGTGCCTGGGCCGCGAGGCCAACATGAACTTTCCTCCACCAGCAGAGAGCAAGAACAGGCCCGTATTTCTTTTGCGTGAATTTGCATCCCGGAGCGTTAAAGATTTCGCCAGGGGAAGTGTGGTTGCCCATGTCCTGGAATACGAAGTGCCCGTCTTCCCAATAGAGGGTAATGTTGGACGCCGTGCGGCATGCATAGTGCCATTTCCAGTTTTTGATGACAGCCTGTAGATTGATGCCGTCGAGCTCACCATCGCCCACGAGAACGACTTTGGCGCCTTTTGGAATTAGAGGGTGCACCTGCTGGAGGATTTTGATGTGCTCCGCTTCGGGAAGGTGCCCTTTTTTCCCCTTGACCACCAGCCAGGCAGTTGGCAATGCTCGTTGTTTGTAGACTACGGAAACCACAAGTGCCATACAACCGCGGCCAACCGTGCTCCCATCTATGGCCAACACCAGGGTCTCCCGGGAAAGGCATGAGAGGAGAGCTTGCGCGAAAGGAAGAAAGTATGTTTCCAGATCGAACTTCTTGTTATTCATGAGACGGTGAAGTCGCTTTTCGTTGCTTGCAGGCAGTGCGTTGCCCGGCATTTCATCGGCAATGTGCGAAAGATGGCAATCCTTGTTTCGTATGATGCCGCAAACGAGAGCAGTTGTGAGATTGAGGATCCTGCCACCATTACCGGACTTTTGGGCTGAGCAGATTACAGTCAATGCTCGGCGAACAGCGGTGAACATTTTTTGCTGTCAGACATCACAGACTCCTTTCTCTCATCGATTTCAAGAGTTTTAGTCTAAGATACTGATTTTACAGGAGGCTGTCCAGCGAAAAATGTGTCCGGTAGCAAACCCGACGCTCCTAAATCTTGCCATCTCGTCAACATCCCTGCCTTGCCGGGTCGTGAGGCCTGCCCCACAGCACCGGGCCCCATCGACTGCGGCGGCTCCGGGTCGTCGAAGACCCGGTAGGGGCGCAGGCACTGGCATCCGTAATACGGTGCCGCGCGCAGGCCTGAGAGAGGGTGCCGCACCAGCGGCGCGATTCGGTCGGCTCCGACATCGCCCGCAAGCACATCCAGGAGGTGGCGCAGAATGGGTGGTAGAGACCTATTGATGCCGTATCCTGCATTTGATATAGGGGGGCAAAACCAAGGGAAGGTGTGAGCGCATGAAAGGAAAAGAGGAGCCTGCCGGGCTCGAGGATCTGCTGGTGCTGGCGTGTCGACTGGGTGCGAGGGATGCTGCGGTCATCCCCTCAGGGGACATCCCCGTCGAGGACAATCTGGCGGAGTTGTGTAAAACCCCGGGGTGCGAAAATTATGGACAGGGAGCGGGCTGTCCTCCGCATGTTTCCGGACCATCCGGATTTCGGGAACTGGTGAAACAATACCGGAAAGCTATTGTTTTCATGCTGGAGGTCCCGTCCGAGGCCCTGTTTTCCAATGAGCGGGAGGGTCTCTTTCGCCTGTTACACGAAATTGCCTCCAGTATCGAACGTGCGGCCGTCTCCATGGGATACGGCAGGTCGAAAGCCTTCGCCGGAGGCTCCTGCAAGCAGCTGTTCTGTCAGCATCACGCACAGTGCCGCGTGCTGAGCGGAAAGGGGGGATGCAGGAACCCGGACCTGGCTCGACCCTCCATGTCCGGGTTTGGCATCAATGTCTCGAAGCTCATGCAGGCGGCCGGGTGGAGCATGAGCCGGGCGGTCAAGACCGAAAAGGACGCCGTGGCCATGGGAACCCTCTGCGGCCTGGTCCTGATCGGCTGAGTCCTTCGAGAACTGCGGAAGCCGGCGGAGTTTTGCTTTCAGGCGTCGTTCAAACGGTCCTCACCTGGATGCCGTCCCCCGTGATCCGTATGAAATGATAAGGCGGACCGATGTCGTCATCCGATTCCGCCAGTGTTAATAGGAACTTTTCAAAGAGTGCCTCGACCTGCTGGAGCGAATCATCCGAGGGTTGGAGATGGGCCAGGCGGTACTCCAGGGTGACCTGCCTCGGAATGGTGAGAACATTCGAGGTCTCGAGGACATGCACGGGATCGTCGGCCTGCTCGGATCCGATGAAAAGGAGGGGGAAGGACTGCTCATCCCCCTCCGGGACAGACCCCGCCAGGACGACATAAAACCGGTTGAGCTCCGAGCGCACCTGGGCCGAAAGGTGTCCTCTTCGAAAGGAATCCGTTTCCGTACGGAAGAAGCCGAGGGCGGATTCGGCAATGTCGTGGAAATCAGAGAGTCCCGCCTGCCCGACATATCTCTGGAATTTTTCACACAGCCGAATCCCGAAGCCGGCGCCACCCGTTACCGCTATGACCTCGGGTCCCAGGGCGAACAGCTTCTGCACCTGCAGGTGCTGGGCCTCCTCCGGGGATTTGCCTTCGAATGCCACGGCCCGGCTGTCCGTGGCTATGGCAATGCCGTTTTCCGAGCGATACAGAAGGATCTGAGTCACGGGCTCTCCTTATGGATTGGGCTTAATTCTGCTCTCCGCGTATCAGCTCCTCTGGAGATTGTCAAGAAGATCCCCGCTCAAGCCGCCGATGCAATGCCGGCGGGGCGACCCTGATCCTTGCAATTTTCCAAAATGCCTCGTTGCAGGAAATCTTCGCTCACATAATCCAGGCCGAGACTATCCAGGGTCTCCCGGGTTGGAATCCCTTCATTATTCCAGCCTTTGAATGCGTAATAGGCATCAAGCACTTTTTGTTCCATCTCGGGGTCTCTTTTCTTCCAATGGTCGGCCGGAGGGGCCTCCTCATTTCTTCTCAAGCCTCTCCTTACATTGATGGCCCTCACCAAATTTCGGTTTCTGGCAGCCGTCTTCCACAGGCCCTCCGAGTCTACATCCAGGCCGGTGGCCAATGATATAAAGGCAGGCAAATTATAGATATGGTACGGAGGCCTCCCGCCAAACTGCCCCCTGAAGGAGGATAAGAAGGCACACGTCCCTATGGCGTCGTCGATATAATGCATGGTTTCATTCCAATCGGCTATGTTGACAGATGCTTCTATGGACGGATGCTGACGTGGCTCCCAGTCCATGAACCATTTTTTGAATCTCTCAGGAGCCGCGTCCCAACCCTCGACAAACTCTCTTCTCTTTTCCAAATCAGGCTCGGGTACCTGAGGATAGGAGCCCTCAATTTGGGTGATGTTCATCTTCTCACCCGTGGCATACATGAGGTAATAAGGGTAATTGCCCTTGGGTAAACCCCCGGCTTTGCCGGGGGACTCCCAGAGTTTGACATTTGCGGGAGTATGCGAAAGCCTCCCTCTTGTGGACAGCTCAAAGTTCGCAAAAGGAAAGGCTTTCGCATGGATGGAACTCAAAGGAAAGAACGCCAGATCGCCAGAACCTTCCTCGGAAGGAAGAAAAACTTCACTGGCCAGCACTTTTGGGCCAGGGGCTACTTTGTGTCCACGGTTGGAAGGGACGAGCAGATGATCCGTGAGTACATCAATAAGCAAGAAACCGAGGATCGCCGACTCGATCAACTGAATATGTTTGAATAGTCGCCACCTTGTAAGGTGGCCAAAGGTTTACAACCGCTTTGAGCGGTCCATGGTTTTACAAGCCTCCGGCTTTGCCGGAGGTATTTGACTAAATAAATCAAGGGTAAAGGATTTTTGCCGCACATTTCTATTGGCTCTTGTCATCGATGATTTCCGTCAGAACCCCGTTGAGCTTTTTGGGGTGCACAAACGCGAACTCACAGCTGCGAAACGGTCGCGCGATCTCGCCCCTGTTGTCGGGGATGAACGGATAACCCTTACCCTGAAGTTCTTTTACAGCCTCCCGGGTATTGTCCACATTGAAACTGATGAGCATGACGCCCTCGCCACGGGTTTTAATGAATTTGGCGACGTCGCCATCGGGTGTCGTGGATTCCATCAATTCAAACCCCACTTCTCCGATCCAATAGCGCGCGACCCTTATCTTTTCCGGCTCATCCACGTAGGTGTCATCCGGTTTTTCTTTTCCCAGGAGCGGTTCCCAAGTCTTGCGCGCCTCATCGAGGTTCTTCACCGCAATACAAATATGATCCATCCTATTGATCTTCATGAAATCCTCCCATCACCAACACGCTGATCCATACTCAACACATCGATAATCGATACAGTGGATCTATTCTTTAGAAGCCCACCTGCCCACCCAGCTCGCTATGCTGCAATGGCTTTCAGCTTGAACCGTTGCAGTTTTCCGGTTTCAGTGCGTGGCAAAGCAGAGATGAATTGGACGGCCCTTGGATACTTATAGGGTGCGGCGTTCTGCTTGACGAACTCCTGGAGTGTCTTCACCATGGCATCGTCACCGTGGTGCCCCGGGTGCAGCACAACAAAAGCCTTGAGAATCTGGCCGCGATCGGGGTCGGGGACGCCTATTACCCCGCACTCAGAGACGGCTGGATGCTCCAGCAGAACGGATTCCACCTCGGGTCCGGCAACGTTATAGCCGGAGGTCACAATGATGTCGTCTACCCGCGCATGGTAATAAAAATAGCCGTCAGAATCCTGGTGATAGGTGTCGCCGGTGATGTTCCATCCATCTCTAACAAAAGATGTCTGCCGCTCATCGGCCAGGTAGCGACAACCCGTGGGACCCTTGAGCGCCAGCTTCCCGGTTTGCCCCACGGCAACCGTCTGCATGTCTTCGTCCACCAGCATCCCGCGATAACCGGGCAGGATTTTCCCCAGAGCGCCTTCACGATAGTTCTCAGGGCCCGAAGCGAGGTAAATATGGATCACCTCTGTGCCGCCGATACCGTCGTGAATCTGTATGCCGGTGGCTTCCTTCCACTTGTTTCGAGTATCCACCGGGAGGGCTTCCCCTGCGGACACGCATTTCTTGAGACTCTGGATGTTGTAATTTGAGACCAGACCGGACATTTGACGGTAGCCAGTGGGAGAAGTGAAGCAAATGGTGGTGCGGTACTGCTCGATGGCCTCTATGAGCGCAGGCGGAGTGAGCTTCTCCAGAAGCACCGTGCTGGCTCGCGCCCAGAGAGGAAAGCACAGGAGCCCTCCCAGGCCGAACGTGAACGCCAGCGGTGGAGTGCCAATAAAAATATCATCGGCACTGGGCTTCAACCAGGAACCAGGCACAACCTCACACATGGCCATCACATCTCTGTGCAGATGGATACAGCCCTTGGGGACCCCGGTGGTGCCGGATGTGAAAGCAATCAATGCTGGGTCATCGGCAGCGGTATCGACGGCGGTGAATTCCGTCGATTTGAGGGAAAGCTTTTCTACAAAAGCGTCGTCACCGAAAAGCATCACCTGCGTGAGCTCGGGGCACTCGGGGCGTGCCAGGTTCAGCTCTTCGGCCAGTGAAGCTTCGCACAACGCATGACTGATGCGCGCAAGGCGTATGAATTGCTTCAGCTCCTTGGCGCGCAACAACGGCATGGTGCTCACCGCTACCCCACCCGCCTTCCACACGGCAAGCCAGCAGACGGCAAACCACGGGGTGTTGGCGCCGCGCAGCAGCACACGGTTTCCCGGAACGAGGCCCATATCCTCGGTCAGCACACGCGCCAGCTGATTCACCTTGTTCTGCAGATCGCCATATGTCCAGCGGATACCCTTGCCGATCACGGCCGGCCGTCCAGCCGCTCCCTCTGCAACCGCTTTGTCGAGCAGAGCCTTAGCTGCATTCAGACGGTCGGGAAATTGGAGCTGAGGCAATTCAAAAATAAACTCCGGCAACTGATCGATGGGTGGCAAGTTGTCACGAACAAAACGATCAATGTGTGCAGTGTAGCTCATATTGCCTCCTCACATCCATGCGGTCGTTGAGAGATTGCTGGTGATTCCTCCAAGTGTTGATCGAGACATATCACGGGGATAGCGGTCCGTCAAGATAAAATATAATAGCATTAAGTTTTATGCGATTTTAACATGAAAATATGACGCATATAATAATAATTTCCATTATAATTACAATATATTATGTTAGTTTGTTATGTCAAAAATGATATTAATATTTTTGGTAAAAAGCAATCGAGGCTGATGTTTGGATGAACACCAACTATGCTCGGAGGAAGCACAGGAAGCTTTTGGGCAGAAATGAGGAGGACCGAGGTCCCAAGAATCTCTGAACCCATGACAGCCCGTCTCGGGAGAGGAATGTTGGAGCTGGACCTACACATTTCCAAACTGAATGCACCTCGGAAGCATTTCCGTCATCTCTGCACGCCGCTTAAAAAAACCAACTTGCAGCAACTATGATTTTGGGGATGCTTGGACTGAAAATATGTGCTATAAAGATGATCTGGATCACTATTTATCATTTTTTACCATTAAAACCTAATATTATTTACATCATTAAGAATGGGATCATCATACATTGACGACCAAATCTCAGGACGCAACAAAAGAAGGTGCCAGATCGAAATCCAATCGATCGGAAGAGAAGAAAACGACCCTCAGCAAGAAGGCCGAAGACACCAGGGAGCGCATCATCAACAGTGCGAAGTTGCTCTTTGCTGAAAACGGTTTCCTCAAAACGACGGTGGTGGACATCTGTCGACAGGTTGGACTTTCGGAGGCTGCCCTCTATGAGTACTTCAAGGGAAAGGAAGACCTCTTGCTTGCCATTCCAGACCTGTGGGTCAATCAACTGCTGAAGGATCTGGAGGATCAGATGTTTGGGATCAAAGGAGCATTCAACAAGCTGAGGAAGTATATCTGGTGGATGTACCGCCGCATCGAGGAATCTCCCCTGGACTCCAAGATCGTGTACCTGTTCCTCAAAACCAGCGCCAGCTTTATGGAGACGTCGGTCTACACAAACGTCAGGAGTCTCTACCATTATCTCATCGATATTTTTGAAGAAGGCAAGCAATCCGGAGAGATGCGACCCGATCTGGATCCCTTTGTCGCTCGCACACTCGTCATTGGTACGATCGACCATGTTGTCACTGTCTGGCTGCTCAAGAATATGTCTTATTCGCTGTTCGAGAAGATAGAAGAAACCTTTGATCTCCTTGAGGGCGCTTTTTCCAGCAAAGGACATTGCGACACAAAGCCGCAACAGTGATTGGTCAGCCCCACGCGATATTTTAAGCGGTAAGGGCCGGGGAAGTAGATTCCTGGCTAGAGAAAAAAGCCATCTGAACGGCTGATCAGTTGAGGCGCGCAGAACTTTCACAGGAAAGCAAGCGGCCAAGACAGAGGGTAGTCTCTCCTGGGGATGGGTGCAAAATGAACCCACCTGAAAAGACATTCTCATGGCTAACATCCTCCCGGCTATCCCTCCCGCAGCCGCTTCGCTGGCTGTGAATCATATAATATCCTGTTAATTCAATCGATAACCTCATCAGATGTGTGCCACCCCTCCCTGTATTTCTTGTCCCTCGCCCAATGGCACGGGGATTGCCTTAAGAACATCCAGTGGTGAAAGGAATTGAAGGGTTGGGAACAGCACAATGCACAGCAGGGGAAGTGGAATCATGCTGGCCATACCTGTATTTCGCGACCGGGTGGCTCCGGTGCTCAACTGGTCTAAAAGGGTTCTGATCGTTTCCGATGAGGAACCGGAAGCCTCTCGAGGGGAAGAGCTCTTCTTTCCATCGGCGACGGGTTTCGAAATCCTGCGATGCCTGAAGGACAAGGGGGTTCACACCGTCATCTGCGGGGCCATCAGCCGGGAGCTTCTCTGCTACGCGGCCAACCTGGGGATAAAGATCCTCTGCGGGGTTTCCGGGCCCGTCCTGGATGTTCTGCGTGGGTACAGGGGCCGGCAGCTGGAGGAACCGCGATTTTGGCTGCCGGGGTGCGGTGGGCAGCGCCAGTACCGGGGAGACTGTCCTCGGAAGGCCCAGAGGGACCTGCGGGAAGAAGGGTCGGGTGAGGCCTCCGGAATGGCGGCAGGCCGGGGGCGCTGCCTCGGGCCGGGACGCGGCTGGCGAAGTGGAGGGGACAGCGGCCTGGAGCCCAATGCCCCTGGAGGTCTCCCGGGCTCGGAGATGCGAGATTTCTGCCTGTGCCCTGCCTGCGGTATGGAAGTCCCGCACCAGCGGGGGATCCCCTGTGCCCAGATGCGCTGCCACGAGTGTGATCAACCCATGGTGAGAAAATAGGGCTCAGACAAGGAGAATTTGAAATGATCATCAGTATCGCCAGCGGAAAGGGCGGAACAGGGAAGACAACCCTCGCCGCCAATCTTGCTGTTGCATTGAGGAATATAGAACCTGAGGTGACGTTGCTCGATTGCGATGTGGAAGAGCCGAACGACCACCTTTTTCTCTCGCCGACCTTTACCCGGACAAACGAGATCTGGGCGGAAGTCCCCGACATCGATACAAAGCTTTGCGCCTACTGTGGAAAGTGCCAGGAGATCTGCCAATTCAACGCCATCGCCATTCTTCCCGAGTTGGCCCTGACGTTTCCGGAGCTCTGCCACAGCTGTGGAGGGTGCTTCATGGTCTGCCCTGAAAATGCGGTGCGCTCCGGTAAACGGCTGCTGGGAGTAGTGGAAGAGGGCTCCCGAGGGCCGCTCCAATTCGTTCAGGGGCGCCTTCGCGTGGGGGAAGCCATGGCGCCGCCGCTCATCCGCAAGGTCCGGGAAGCAGCCGGCGGTGACGGCCTTACCCTGGTGGATGCCCCGCCGGGAACTTCCTGCCCCGTCATGGCCGCTCTGAGGGGAAGTGATTTCGTCCTTCTCGTCACGGAGCCGACTCCCTTCGGTTTGAATGACCTGGAGCTGGCGGTGGGAGCGGTTCGCATTCTGGGAATTCCCATGGGAATTGCCATCAACCGCTCCGACCTGGGGGATGACCGTATCCGGAAATTCGCCGGGAAGGAAAAAATCCCCCTGCTCATGGAGATCCCCTTCGACCGCCGCGTGGCGGAAGCCTACGCGAAAGGGGAGCTCCTGGTGGAAGTCCTTCCCGAATGGCGGGAAAAGATGTTGACCCTGTATGACGCCATCTGCAGGGTTCAGGGCGGGTGCGGCAATGGCCACAATGGAAGAGAAGGAAGCCAATGAAAGAGCTTGTCATCATCAGTGGAAAAGGCGGAACGGGGAAAACCAGTATTGTGGGGGCCTTTGCAGCGCTGGCGCGACGACAGGTCCTTTGCGATGCGGATGTGGATGCCGCAGACCTGCATCTGCTCCTCTCTCCCACGGTTGTGGAGCGTCATGATTTCAGGGCCGGCCATAAAGCGTCCATCGACCCCGAGCGCTGTACTCAATGCGGAGACTGCCTGGAACGGTGTCGTTTCGGAGCTATTTCTCCGGATCTCGTGGTGGATCCGCTCCAGTGTGAAGGCTGCGGCGTCTGCCACCACTTTTGCCCGGCGGGGGCCATCGACTTTCCTGAAAGTCTCTGCGGGGAATGGTATTTTTCCCAAACACGCTTTGGTCCCCTGGTCCATGCCCGCCTGGGAATCGCCGAAGAAAATTCCGGCAAACTGGTCTCCCTGGTGCGGAAGGAAGCGCGGCGCATGGGTGAGGAGAATCATGCGGACTGGCTCCTCACCGACGGGCCTCCCGGCATTGGGTGCCCCGTGATTGCTTCCATCGGGGGCGCCTCGGCGGTGCTCATCGTTTCGGAGCCCACCGTTTCCGGTTTGCATGACCTCAACCGGGTGGGGGAGCTGGCGCGGCATTTCCAGGTCCCCGCCCTCGTGTGTGTCAACAAGGCGGACCTGCACTGGGATGGGGCACGTCAGATCGACGCCCACTGCCGATCCGCGGGATATGCCTTCATGGGTTATCTGCCCTTTGACGCGGACTTTACTAGAGCCCAAGTTGAAGAAAAGACGATCATCGAATACAATCAAGGTCCTGCCAGGGATGCCGTTGTGGCCCTCTGGGAAAAAGTGGTGCGAGCGCTTCAGGCATCTGACGTGGGGGTTTGAAGCCTGAGAGGCTGTCTAAAAAATGAGTCAATCACTCCGAGCATCCACCTTGTTTCGTCATTCCGGCGGTTCTTAAGCCGGAATCCAGGTTTTTCGCTGGGGTGGATTCCGGCTAAAAGACTGCCGGAACGACGAGGAAATGAATTTTTAGACAGCCTCTAAAGACAACCGGATGGTGGCATAGTGGCAAAACCGGATCTTTCTCCCCAAACTCAAATCATCCTGAACAGCATCGCAGACGGCGTTTTTACGGTGGATCTGGAATGGCGAGTCACGTTTTTCAACCGCGCAGCGGAGGAGATCACGGGAATTCCCGCTTCCGAGGCCATCGGCCGTCCCTGCTGCGAGGTGTTCCGTGCCAATGTCTGTGAATCCATGTGCGTTTTGAAGCAGACGTTCGATGCCGGAAAGCCCATCATCAATCAGCCCGTTGCCATCCTGCGTGCTGACGGCGAGGAAATCCCCATCACCGTCAGCACGGCGCTTCTCAAGGATGAATCGGATCGGGTCATCGGGGGAGTGGAAACCTTCCGGGACCTGAGCCTGGTGGAAACCCTGCGGAAGGAGCTCGACCGACGGTATCGTTTTCACGATATCATTTCCCGTTCCCCCCTCATGCGAAAGATCTTTTCCATCCTTCCGGACGTTGCTCAGAGCGAGAGCTCCGTATTGATTCAGGGAGAGAGTGGAACGGGGAAGGAGCTTCTGAGCCGCGCCATCCACGATCTGAGCCCCCGGGCCAGGGGGCCTTTCGTGGCCCTCAACTGTGGTGCCCTTCCCGATACGCTCCTGGAATCCGAGCTTTTCGGACATGTGGCCGGGGCCTTTACGGATGCCAGGCGCAACCGGCTGGGGCGGTTCGCCATGGCCGAGGAGGGGTCGCTTTTTCTGGATGAAATCGGCGACATCTCCCCTGCCCTCCAGGTGCGCCTCCTGAGGGTCCTGGAGGAGCGGAGCTACGAGCCTTTGGGGTCTTCCCGAAGTGTCCAGACCAACGTGCGGATCATTACGGCGACCAATAAGAACCTGGAGCACCTGGTGGAGATCGGAAAATTCCGCAAGGACCTCTACTATCGCATCAACGTGGTCAAGCTGGTCCTACCGCCTCTTGCAGACCGCAAGGAAGACATCCCTCTCCTGGCCGAACATTTCATCGAACGGTTGAATAAGCTGCGGAACAAAAAAATCCTGGGCCTCAGCCACGATACCCTGGCGTTTTTCATGAGCCACGACTGGCCGGGAAACATTCGGGAGCTGGAAAATGCCCTGGAATATGCGTTCATCCTGTGCCGTGAAGGCCTTATCCTTCCTGCACACCTCCCCGAGCAGCTCCGGCGGGATATTCCCAGTGGTGGTGCTTCCCTGCCCCAGGGATCGACCCTGGAGGATATAGAAAAGCGGGCCATTTTAGAGGCCTTGGAGCGCAACCAGTGGCGCCGCCTCGCCACGGCCAGGGAGCTCGGTATCGACAAAAATACGCTCAGACGAAAGATCCAGCGCCACCAGCTCATAGCCCCTTCTGCTCTCCAGGAATAATCCCGGTTTTTGCCTCCCTCCAGGCCTGCGTAGAAAATGCGAGGGCTCGGGTGTGCCTGCCAACAGGAGGAACAATTTGTTCCCTGATCCTGGCAACAGCGGGTGCATTTTGTTCCCTTAAGAACGCTTTTGAAGGCTCCTGCCCGCCCCGGTAAGGGTGCTCCAATTTAATATATGGATATCAATATTAAAACTGACTTGGCATATTCTTTGATTATTAAAGCCCCAGTCGATATCTCACGGCAGTAGGAAGAATGAATGGATGGATTGGATCGATACGAAGGAGTTTTCACGAATGGGTTCATGTCAAAGTCAGCAATGCGGTCATGGGGCGCAGCCCCAGGGAAATAAGCCTCAGGAAGATGTTCAGCTGAAGCAGCGAAAGGATCAGGCATGTCGGATTTCAAGAATTTCAAAGTCGCCATTCCCATGGCAGGCGGGGCACTCACCAATCATTTCGGCCATTGTGAACAGTTCTCCATCGTGGATGTTCGGGATGGAGTCATTCAAAACAAGCAGACGATCACTCCCCCTCCCCATGAACCGGGCCTTTTGCCCCGCTGGCTGGGGCAGTTGAATGTGAACCTGGTGATTGCCGGAGGCATGGGGGCTCGGGCCATCGATCTTTTCAACCAGCAAGATATCAAGGTCATTACCGGAGCCCCTTGCCTCACTCCCGAAGAGCTCATCCAGCAGTTCCTCACAAACACCCTGACGACAGGGGCAAATGTTTGTGATCATTAGGCAGATTTACCATGAAAATCCCCCTCAATCCCCCTTTGATAAAGGGGGAGGAGTTGTGTTTCCCCCCTTGGGCAAAGGGGGGCAGGGGGGATTTTTATCGTTGGGGTGAACATCACTATGCTCATGACCGTTAAGATGAATATCGGGAAGCGTCGAAAGGGCATTGAAAAAAGATGAAAGGAAAGACCTCATGAAAGTCGCCGTCAGCGCTACGGCCAAAAATCTGGAAGCCCAGGTGGATCCACGGTTTGGGCGGGCCGCCTGGTTCCTCGTGGTGGATCCGGATACCCTGGAATATGAAGCTGTTGAAAACAGCCAAAACCTGCAGTCTCCGCAGGGTGCGGGGATACAGGCTGCTGTTCTGGTGGCCCGGCAAAAGGCGGAGGCAGTCCTGACGGGGCATTGCGGTCCCAAGGCCTTCGATACCCTCAAGGCCGCCGGCGTGGGGGTCGTGGTGGGGGTGAGCGGTTCTGTGCGGGAAGCCGTCGAGCAATTCAGGGCGGGAAAATACGCTTATACTCAATCCGCCGATGTTTCGGGACATTGGATGTGACTTTGCCATGCGGAGCTGGCTCCAAAGGTTGGGAGGCGATGCAGGGTGGGCTCCGCTCCGCTCACCCACCCCGCGGTTTTTCGCTCCTGGCCCATCGACTCCGACGCGGCGTTAAAGATGAAAATCTCCCGCTGCCTCGGGCTGATAAAGGACCTCTTCGATTTTCAACTGTTTCATTCCCGCCGGGGCCTTCCACTCCACGATGTCGCCTGCCTTGAAGCCGATGAGGGCCGTACCGATGGGGGCCAGAATGGAGACCTTGTGGTTTGCCGCATCGGCATCTCCCGGGAAGACCAGGTGATAAATCGTTTCTTTGCCGGTGTTCAGGTCTTTGGTCCGAACCTTCGAATTCATGGTCACCACCTCAGGGTGAATGTTTTGGGGCGCCACGACTTTTGCCCGGTGGAGCTCCTCTTCCAACTGCAGCAGGTGCTCCTGATCGCGCCCATCACCCTGTTCCTCGAGGAGCTCCAGCAGCTTTTCCAGCCGATTCATATCGGATTGCGTCACGTAAATGGTCTTTTTTTTCTGCATGAGGACTTCCTCCATTCGTTTCTTTCTTCGAGAGACAAAAAAAAAGAGACTATCGACACTCCTACCGAGTGTCGATAGTCTCGCTCAACAGCAACTTATCCCCTTCATTTCTTCGGCCGCTTGCACAGAGAGCATGACCGCGCTCAGGGGCTCCAGATCAACACGATGATACGTGGTTGAGTATAGAGGCTATTTCCTTTATGTCAACCCCATGGGGCATCGAATCGTTGAAATTGGAATTCCAAATACGGCTCTAATACTACAACGAGAGTTCTTGCGCAGGGTGGGCTTTGCCCACCAGCCTGCGCCGAAAGCATTGGCTGGCGGGCAAAGCCAATGTTGTTGACTTAACGTCACCCCGGGGGAAACCGGGGTCCAAAAAGTCTTAATTTTGTTGGATTCCGGCTTTCGCCGGAATGACGAAAGTTGGTTAAGTCAACATCGTTGGCGGGCAAAGCCCACCCTACACGGGAGAGCAATGTTTTGTTGTCGTACGTAGGTTATGGAATTCACAAAACCTTTCGCCTCCGCTTGATCCATTTCTCCATCTCGACGGCGAAGAAGACGATGGAAGACAGCCCGAGTGTCAGCCCCAGTTCAGGCAAGGTCAGGGGCTCTGTCTTGAAGATGGGGTTCAGGAAGGGCACATACACCGTTGCCACCTGGAGGGCGACGGTCAGGAGAAAAGCCCCGAGCAACGGCAGGTTGGAGAGCAGCCCCTGGGTAAAAAGGGACTCTCTTTCTGATCTTATGGCCAGGAGATTTCCCATCTGGCTCAAGCACAGGACCGTAAAGACCATGGTTTGCCAGTGGACATGCTCCGTCCGGATGGCCCAGGCCTGGGCCAGCAGGCAGACGCAGCCCATCAGGAGTCCAACCCACAGGATGTGGATGCCGAGACCGTGAGCGAAAATGCCTTCCCGGGGGTGCCGCGGCGGGCGTTTCATGACCCCCTTTTCGGGAGGCTCCGCCGCGAGTGCAAGAGCCGGGGCCCCATCGGTGACCAGGTTGATCCAGAGGATATGAATGGGCAGCAGAGGAATGGGAAGGCCAAAGAAGGGAGCAAGGAAGATGGTCCAGAGCTCCCCGGAATTGCTCGTCATGATGTACTTGATGAATCGACGGATATTTTCGAAGATGCGTCGGCCCTCCCGAATGGTCTTCACGATGGTGGCGAAATTATCGTCCAGAAGGATCATGTGCGCCGCTTCCTTGGAAACGTCCGTTCCGGTGATGCCCATGGCAATGCCGATGTCCGCCCGCTTCAAGGCCGGCGCGTCGTTCACCCCGTCGCCCGTCATGGCCACGAACTGTCCCCTGTCCTGGAGGGCTTTCACGATCTTTAATTTCTGTTCGGGGGCCACCCGGGCGTAAACGCGGATATGTTCCACCTTCTCTTCGAATTCCTCCAGGGAGAGCTCATCCAGCTCCCGTCCCGTGAGGGTCATTTCCGCACCATCCTCGATGATGCCCAGCTCCCGGGCGATGGTCGTGGCCGTGAGGGGATGGTCTCCGGTGATCATGACAGGGATGATGCCCGCCGTCTTGCACAGGGCGACGGCTTCTTTGGCCTCCTCCCGGGGGGGGTCCATCATTCCGGTAAGTCCCAGAACCGTGAGCCCCCTTTCCGCCGTTTCAGGTGAGAGATCCTCGGGAAGGCAATCCCATCGCTTCATGGCGATGCAGAGGACCCTCAACCCGTCGGCCGCCATCTTTTCATTGGTTGACAGGAGCTCTTCCGCGTCCAAAGTCCGGAGCCCGTCGGAGGTCAGGATTGTATCCGACAGTGGGATGAGTACGTCCATGGCTCCTTTCGTATAGGAGACGAATGCCTCCCTGCTTTCGGCCGAAGGCGGCAGCCGGTGAAAGGTGGTCATGCACTTTCTTTCGGAATCGAACGGGATTTCCGCCACTCGCGGGAAATGGGCTTCCAGAGCTTCCTTATGGAACCCATGGTCCCTGGCGATGTTGAACAGGGCGATTTCCGTGGGATCGCCCAATACCAGGTCGTGGGTCCCCCGCTGAGCGTCATTGCTCAATGCCAATGCCCTGAGAAGCTCGCAGGAAGGGGAGCACTGGAGATGGGGAGCTGACGAAACGTCCGTCCGAAGTGTGTCCTCATCCAGGTCCGCCGCCGTAACCCTCTGACTGTCCACGTAAATTTCCGACACGGTCATCTTGTTGAGAGTCAGGGTTCCCGTCTTGTCCGAGCAGATATAGGTCACCGACCCCAGAGTCTCGACGGCGGGGAGCTTCCTGATGAGGGCGTTTTGTTTCACCAGCTTCTTGGCTCCGAGGGCCAGGGCGATGGTGATGACGGCGGGAAGGGCTTCCGGGATGGCGGCAACCGCCAGGGAAATAGCCGTCAGCAGCATGATGAAAGGCGGTTCTCCCCGCAGGTAGCCTGCGCCGAAGACAATGGCACAGATGACCAGGACGATGAGGGCCAGCCTCCGGCCGAAGACGGCGAGCCTCTTTTGGAGAGGGGTTTTGACTTCCTTTTCTTCCTGGAGCATGGCGGCGATCCGGCCCAGCTCCGTTTCCATTCCCGTCGCCACGACAATCCCCGCACCGCGTCCATAGGTCACGAACGTCCCCTTGTAGGCCATGTTCTTGCGATCACCCGTGGCGAGGAGGGGGTCATGAAGGGCAAGGGCATGCTTGTCGATGGGGATGGATTCCCCCGTGAGGGCAGCCTCTTCCACCTTCAAAAGGGCGGACTCCATGATGCGCATATCGGCGGGAACGATCATGCCTGCCTCCAGCAGGACCACATCGCCGGGTACGATCTCGGTGGCCGAGACGGTTTCGGGCAAGCCGTCCCTGAGGACCGTCGCGGAGGGGGCCGCCATTTTTTGAAGGGCGGCGATGGCTTTCTCGGCCCTGTATTCCTGCACGAAGCCGATGACCGCATTGAGCAATACAATCACAAGGATGGCGATGGTGTCGGTCAGCTCGCCGATGAAGCCGGAAATCACGGCGGCCGCCATGAGGATGAGGATCATGAAATCCATGAACTGGTCCAGGAATATCCTGAATGCAGTCTTTTTCTTCTTCTCCTGGAGGGCGTTGGGGCCGAATTTCTCGAGGCGATGGAGGGCTGCTTCCGACGAAATGCCCTGAGGGGTGGATTCCAGCTCTTCCACTACCCTGTCGATATTCTTTTGATGCCAATGCATTGAAGCTTGCTCCTCCTGGGGACTCCCTGTCAGTCCAGCAGCGCCTGATAGGCGAGGACGTGAAAATCCTTTTCCGGGAGTCGAAAACCGAACATAAACTGGGCCATCAGGATGCCGATCAACTCTTCCCTGGGATCGACCCAAAAGTGGGTCTTGGCCGCTCCGGACCATCCAAATTCACCGACCGAGCCCGGCAGAGAGGATTCGGCGACGTTCAAGAGCACCCGGGATCCCAGGCCGAAGCCATAGCCGTGCATGGGGATTCCGGCAATCTCGAAAGGCAGCAGGGCCGGCGGCAGGTGGCTCAGGTGCATGAATGCGACGGTTTTAGGCCCGAGGATGCGCACCCCCTCCAGCTCTCCGCCGTTGAGCAGCATCTGGGCAAAACGCCAATAGTCCTTCACCGTGGAGAAGAGGCCGTGGCCGCCGCGGGCGAAGGCTCCTCCGTGGGTCGAGGGGTAGGTTTCTTCCACGTCGATGCGCTCGTTGCAGCCCTGTTTCCAGGCTTTGAGGGCCTGTCTCCATGTGGTGACGGCGATATCCGGGTGTCCGTACATGGTGGCGAGGCGGTCCCGCTGCTCGGGCGGAACGGAGAATCCCGTGTCGGTCATGCCCAGGGGCGCAAAAATACGCTCTTTTAGAAAATCCTGGAGCGGTCGGCCGGAAATGACCTCGATGAGATGGCCGATGACGTCGATGGACATGCTGTAATGCCACCGGGTACCGGGCTGGTATGCCAGGGGCATCCGCGCCAGCTCACTCACCATCTCTCCCAGCGTACGGCCGGCGTCGCACTGGAGACGGGCCTGTCGGTACAGTTCGCTCACGGGGGATTCTTCAAAGCAGCTGTAGGTCAGCCCCGCTGTGTGGGTGAGCAGATCGCGAAGGAGGATGGGGCGGACGAGGTCGGCTTCACGTCTATCGCCGGGAGTTGTCTCTGCCAGCACACGCACCTTTTTGAAAGCCGGAAGAAATTTGGACACGGCCTCATACAGCTGGAACCGCCCCTCTTCGTAAAGGGTCATGAAGGCGGCGCAGACGATGGGCTTGGTCAGGGAATAAATGCGGAAGATCGTGTCCGGCGCCAGGGGAGTCGCACTTTCCCGGTCCTGCCAGCCGACCTGCTCCCAATGAACGATGCGCCCACGTCGGGCCAGCAGGGTGCTTATCCCGGCAAACCCCCGGTGATCCACGTACGACTGCATGACAGGTCTGATGCGCGCGAGACGCTCGGAGCTGACCCCCACGGCTTCAGGCGATTCGATGAGGTGGCTCACAACGTGCCTCCATGTGTGGATTGAAATAAGGTCATCTCGGTATCCATCAGCTTCTTCGCAACGTTCGGCGGGTCCATTTCATCGCTGGGTCATCCCTCGAGACCACTAAATTCTATCGTCGAGGGAGTCAAGAAGGCGTTTGCCGTGAATTACGGCAAGGATGGTGATGTGTTTGGTGTGCAGGCGATAAATGAGTCTATAGTTGTAGACAAAGCGCTCTCGGATCGTTTCGTCCTCGAACTCGGGTACGATCCGTCCTGCTAATGGAAAATCTTTCAGTCTTCTTGCAGTATCCAGGAGCTTGTCTACAACGGCGCCGGCGTAAAACTTCGAGCCCTTTGCGATGTAGTCCGCGAGTGATTCAACATCTTCCAATGCCGCAGGGGACCACGCTACTTCGTAGTCCATGCGCTCAGCCGCCTTTCGACCTCTTCCTGGGTGAGGGTGCCGTGCGTGTCCGCTGCCTGGATGCCTCTGCGGATTTTCTCAATCACATATAGATGGTACTGAATGTCCTCCAACGTACAGTCATCCGGCAGCTTCTGCAACAAAGATTCGACATCCTGCTTGGCTGTGTTCATATTCACGCTCCTCTACACTGCAATAGAGTTTTCGAAAGCCTATCAGCTGTTCTAAAATGAAACATGCTCTTTTGTTTTGTCAATCAGGACTTTCTTGAGAATCTCAACGGAATATTTTATCGAGGCCTTACGGACACATGGTCCCTGATCTTGTCGCTCGGGTAGGCGATCACCGTGGCGCCCTCGTCGAGCCCCCGGAGCACTTCCGCCTCGATGTCGTTTTGCATCCCGATTTCAACGGGCCGCAGGTGCGCCCTGCCGTTTTGGACCACGAACACGCTCCATGCGCCTGCCTGCCTGAAGAGCGCCCCGGCCGGGACCTTCAGCACATTTTCGGCTTCGGCGACGACGATGCGGACATCCACCCGGAAGGCATCCCCCAGGCGGGTCCATTTCTCCCTGGGCTCGGTAAAATCGATGATGACGTTGACCCGCTGCTCCTCCACTCCCAGGGCCGAAATTTTCGTGAAGCCCGACGGCTCCACGAGCCGCACGCGTCCCAGGAGTGAACCGTCTCCCCCCCAGCGATCGAGGTAGGCCTTCGCGCCGGGTTTGACCTTCACGGCATCGGTGGAGAGGAAATCCACCTCGACCTCCAGGTCCCCCGGATCTCCCAGTTCCACCAGCCGCTCATTGGCGGGAACAACCGCCTCGCTCTCCTGGAAGACACGGAAAACCGTCCCCGATATGGGCGAATAGACATCGAAGCGCGTGCGGCTCGGACCCTGGCGGGCATAGGATTTCAGGAGCAGCAGTGCCGCCCTGGTCTGTTCCAGCTCGAATTCCGCCACCTGGATGCCGGACTGTTCCGCCCGGACCTCCTCCGAAGCCATGCGCTCTCTGGCCTCGGCATCGTCCACATCCTGCAGGGAGACGGCGCGTCGCTCCAGGGCCTGCTTCAGGCGCTTCAAATGGACCACGGCCCGCTCCTGCTCCGCCTGGGCCCGTTTCAGAGCGTGCTGTGCCTTTTCTTTGGCCGCCTCGGCCGCCCGTACGCGGGCTTCCGCCTCGGCCGTCGTCCGAACGTCCAGGAGATCGGGGGCGGTGGGCTCGATGACGGCGATGAGGGTCTTTGCGGCCTCGACCTTGTCCCCCGGGTCGAGGGCGATGCGGAGCAATCTCCCGGGGAGCGGTGCCGACACGGTGTAACGCTCCTTGATGCGCGTCTTGCCGTCGTCTTCCACCGTCCACACCGTGAGGGCTGCGAGCCCACGGCCGAGCGCCAGTCCGAGCGGGATGGCCGCTCCGAAAGGGCTCGGCCCGGCGAACTCCGGGAAGGTGCCTGATTTCGTGCAGGGGGCGCCGCTCCAGCTGCCTCAGGATCATGCGCAGCGGTGGCGAAAAGAAGCGCTGCAGGCCCAGACGTTCCAACACCGTGGGCGTGTACCTTGCGGGAGGCTCCGGGCGCATGGCTTCCGCCGGAGCCAGGCGCGCCGCGCGATGCACGGCGTTCAGGATACCGAGTCCGGCCGCGGCTCCCCCCATGAGGAGCGCAAGGCAGATGGCCAGGGGGTCCAGGTGGTAGGAAAAAGCGGGGAAGCGAAAATACCGGGCGTAAAGCTCCGTGAGGCCCTGCCCGAGCCATATTCCCATGCCCGTTCCCAGCAGGGAGCCCCCCGTCGTGATGGCGAGGGCGAACTTCAGGTAATGGAGTCCGATTTCAAACCTGCTGTACCCGAAAGCCTTCAGGGTGGCGATCTGCTCGCGCTGGGTGTGGATGAGGCGCGAGAGGACGACATGGATGATGAAAGCAGCGATAGACAGGAAGATGGAGGGAGGGATGATGCTCATGCCGCGCAGCTGCTTCATTTCGTCGGAGATCAGCCGGTGAGAGAACTGATCCTCCCGGCCGTAGGACCCCAGCCCCCCGTAAGGCTCGATGAGGTGATCCAGCCTGTGCAGAACCTCGGGCTCCAGGGCGCCGGGCATGAGGGAGAGGCAGATGTCGTTGAAGGCCCCTTCCAGGCCGTACGCGGTGGAGAGCTCCTCGTGATCCAGCCAGAATACCCCGAAGCGCCTGTCATCGGGCACGATGTCCCCGGCCCGGAGCTGATAGATGAATTCGGGTGATATGGCGATCCCGACGATCTTCAGGGTGTCGAGGCGGCCGTTGATGACGGCGCGGACCGTATCCCCGGGATTGAAACCGTGGGCTTGGGCGAATGGTTCGCTGACGAGGGCCTCTCCCCTTCGGCCGGCTTCGATGGGGCGCCCCTTCCGAATGTGGAGGCGGTTCAAGCTGCTGCCGGAACCGCCTTTGATGGAGACGAGTCTTCCGACAGCCGGCTCGCCCATGCCCGGGATATCGAGAGTCACGTCCACGACCACGCGGGCGTCCACCCGCGAGACGCCGGGGATCGCCGCAATGCGCTCCCTGAGCGGGTCGGGGGCCCGCTTGAGGTGGGCAAAAACCTGCGCGAAACGGTAGCGGTCGTAATAGGCTTCCCGAGCCGTTTCCAGGGACGCCAAGGTAGTGAGAGACATGACAAAGACCGCAATCCCGCAGGCCATGACGAGGGAGATGGCGAAGGCCTGCCCTTTCATCTGCAGGAGATCGCGCACGAGCTTTCGATGGAGAGCGTTCATGACGACTACCAGGCGAGCTCGCGCGCTGCGGTCTTTTTCGCGTTGCGTCGGATGTCGACGATCCTGCCGCCCGACAGGAGGATGACCCGGTCGGCCATTTCCGAAATGATGGCATTGTGCGTGATGACGGCCGTCGTCGTCCCCAACTCCCGGTTGATGCGGTCGATGGCTTCCAGTACCAGGATACCCGTTTGAGCATCAAGGGCGCCGGTCGGCTCGTCGCAGAGCAGCACGTCGGGGCGCTTGGCGATGGCTCTCGCGATGGCCACCCGCTGCTGCTCTCCTCCGGACATCTGTGCGGGGAAGTGGTCCAGGCGCTCCCCCAGGCTCACCAAACGCAGGGCCTCTTCGGGTGTCATGGGGTGCTGAGCGATTTCGGTGACCAATGCCACATTTTCCCGCGCCGTCAGGCTGGGAATGAGGTTGTAGAACTGAAAGACGAAGCCGATGTGGTCCCTGCGGTACTGAGTGAGTGCGGCATCGTCGAAAGCGCTGAGGTCGTGGTCGCGGTAGCGGACGGTACCCTTCGTCGGCACATCCAGCCCTCCCAGGATGTTCAGGAGAGTCGATTTCCCGCTGCCCGAAGGGCCGAGCAGTACCACCAGTTCGCCGGCATAGAGATCGAGGTCCACGTCGCGCAGGGCGACCACCTCCACTGCACCCATGTGGTAACTCTTGCTCACGCCGCGTGCTCTGAATACAACCTTCGGGTCAACCAGTGAGGGGAGGGCTTTATCGGTCAACGTCTCTTCCTCTCGATGGGAAAGCTCCGGGTTCGCTCCAATTTGCTCTGGATGGGGTGGAAGCCCCCTGCTCCAACGACCCCGGCCGCTGTGCTCCCGACGCTCCGTCCTCCTGAGTGAAGGGGGACCGTGTATTCCTTGAGGACAATGGCAGTATGATCCATCAGCTGTCGCAGATCAACCCTGCACCCCAAAATCTCCTTTCTACGAGTGGGCCTGTAGGACGTGCGCACCACGCGTCTAGACTACATTACAACTCTGTGATAGGATCATTTGCCAATTCGATTGACTTCCAGGGGCATGGAGGACGAAAAATATCGACCTATTCACGGTTTCCTTTGGAAAAACAATCCCGACAACCCAGAAGGAGAAGAGCGTCATGGAAAATCAGCTCCGTGTTTTGATCATTGGTGGAGTGGCTTGCGGACCCAAGAGTGCGTCGCGTTTGAAGCGGTTGATCCCCGATGCGGATGTCACCATGATTGAACGTGGCCGTCTGGTTTCGTACGGTGCTTGCGGGCTCCCCTATTATGTCGAGGGAATGTATCCGGAAATCAGCATGGTGAGCGAGACGCCCGTCGGCGTACTGCGGGATGCCGCATTCTTCGAGAAGGCGAAGGGGTTCAAGACCCTGACGCGGCTGGAGGCCACCCGCATCAGCAGGGAGGCCAAAACGGTCCGTGTGAAGCATCTCGACACGGGGGACGAGCGGGATGTTCCCTATGACAAGCTGGTTCTCGCGACGGGCAGCCGGCCCATTCAGCCACCCATCCCGGGGCTGGAGCTCGCGCATGTCTGGTACATGCGGCACCCGGACGACGCCGAGAGCATGGTGGCGGAGATCGAAGGGCAGAAGCTGCGCAGGGCCGTCATCATCGGGGCGGGCTACATCGGGGTGGAAATGGCCGAAGCCCTGGTGCGTCGAGGCCTGGAAGTCACCATGGTGGAAATCTTCGATCAGATCATGCCCCAGTTTCTGGATTACGACATGGCCACTCTTGCCGCCAAGCAGCTCCGCCAGAAGGGTGTTCGCCTCGTCCTGGGGGAGAAGGTCCTTTCGGTGCAGGGGAAGGAGGGGAAAGTCGCTTCCGTCCAGACGGACAAGCAAACGATAGAGGCCGACCTCGTGCTGGTGGGCGTGGGAGTCCGCCCCAATGATGAGCTGGCCCGGGAGGCCGGGCTTGCCTGCCATCCCCGGGGAGGCATCGTCATCAACGGATATTGCCAGACGAGCGACCCCGACATTTATGCCGGCGGGGACTGCGTCGTGAACCATGCCGCCTACCCGGAAATAAAGGATGCCATGTTTGTCCCCCTGGGATCGACCTCCAACAAACACGGCCGGGTCATAGCCGATCATATCGCAGGGGTGGCCGAGCCCTTCGTGGGCATCACGGGTACTGGCGTCTGCCGGGCCTTCGATGTCACCCTGGGCCGGACGGGCCTGACGGAAAAGCAGGCTCGCCAGCTCTATCCCGATGTGGAGACGGCCATCTGGGCCGGACCCGACCTCCCCCACTATGTGCCCCAGAGCAAACCTCTGGTGATCAAAATGGTGGCGTGTCGCCGCTCCCGCAAGCTGCTGGGTGTCCAGGTCGTCGGTATGGGGGATGCCTCCAAGCGTTTGGATGTGGCGGCCGGTGCCATTTTCTTTGGTGCCACCGTGGACCAGGTGGGCAACATCGACCTTGGCTATGCGCCCCCCTACGCTCCGCCCATCGATCCCCTCGCCGTCACGGCGCATCTGCTCTTGAACAAGCTCAACGGCATTGCCCGAGGGATTCCTCCCCTGGAGGCCAGGCGGCGCCTGGAGAGCGGGGAGGACATCCTGCTCCTCGACGTGCGAACCCCTGATGAATTCCAGATGATGCGCATGCCCTACGAGAAGCTGGTGGTTCACATTCCCCTGGGAGCCCTGCGGGGAAAACTGGACCAGCTGCCCCGGGACAAGGAGATCTTCGCGTTCTGCAAAGTGAGCATGCGCGGTTATGAAGCCCAGCGTATCCTCAATGGGGCCGGTTTCGACCGTGTCAGCTATATCGAGGGCGGACTGGTCGGATGGCCTTTCGAAGTGTGGACTCCAAACGCCTGAACGTCTTTAGAAGCATGCCTCCGGTGATGCCCGGCGATGGAAGGCCTTCCGGGATTGCTGGGTAGACAGTGGTCTTCGGATGCGAGGGTGATTATCATTTTCTCATGAACAGATTTGAATCCCTGCCATTCTCTTCGTCAGATGATTGAGGATGGAACGTAAGGCAAACCGAAGTAAAATTTGAGGGCCCTTCGGGGGAGAGGGAGGTGCTCCATGGAATCCAGAGACAAACGATCCTGCATGTTTGAAGGTCGTGAATATGGCCACGGTGCGGAAACTTGCAGCTCTCACAAATGCATGCGATGCAATGATGGAAGCTGGGAAGATACAGGAAGGGAAGTCAATCTCTTCGGCTTTGGACCCTGAAAGAGAGGCGGGTGTGCCATAGTGTAAATCGGTTACGGGGAATTCCCGGAGAAGCATGAAAGTCGTTTCAGGCATTGCAACAGTGGAACCGAGAGGGGCGGAAATATCAGTTTCCGCCCCTTTTTTTTAAGCGGAAAGTTCAGGGTATCGGCCATGATGCGGTGACGACGGTTCCTGCTTCCCGGCTGGAATGTATGGTGAAAGAACCACCGGAAAGCTCCGTCCGTTCTTTCATGCCCGCGAGGCCCATTCCCCGCTGCGGATCGCCGCCTGAGGCGATTTCCTGAACGTGGAAGCCCTGGCCGTCGTCCTGGATGTCCAGTTTCATCCGGGAATCGGTTTTCTCCAGGGAAAGGGTGATGCTGTGGGCACGGCTGTGCTTCACCACGTT
Organism: Desulforhabdus sp. TSK; assembly: GCF_022836495.1. Taxonomy (GTDB): domain Bacteria; phylum Desulfobacterota; class Syntrophobacteria; order Syntrophobacterales; family Syntrophobacteraceae; genus Desulforhabdus. Next base: position 32,612 of record NZ_BQXM01000014.1, on the reverse strand, counting down.
GTGGAGGGCTTCCTGTACGATGCGGAACACGACGATTTTCAGGTGCTCCGGGATTTCCTCTTCTTCCAGAAATATATTTTGCTCGATGTGAATTTGCGGATAGGCTTTTTGGAATTCGCGGCAGAACCAGCTCAACGTGACGAGAATCCCGAAATCGTCCAGAAGAGAGGGCCGAAGGGATGCGCAGATGCGCCGCACTTCCTCTATGGCGCTTTGAACTGTGGGCACCAGTGCAGACAGGGCCTCAACGGATGGGGTAGCAGAAGGGCTGTCCGCATTGACGATGATGTTTTCCAGGGTGAACTTGATGGCCGTCAGAGTCTGCCCAATGCTGTCGTGGAGCTCCATGGCGATGAGTGCCCGCTCCTTTTCCTGGGCGGTCATGAGCTGAGCCGAGAGGCAATCGCCCCGAAAACTAAAAAGCAAGAGAGGATTGCGCCCCGAACATAAACCTCGTGAAAGGGGACGTGGAAAATGAGCAGATCCCAGAAAGGCTTCTCATAAAATATAAAATGGTCGAAGGCCGCATCCACAACCCACGCGATCATCCCGAAAATGCACGAAATGACAACGACCCTGGTTTGCTTCTTCATCCAGCTACCTCACGGACTGCGGCCTCAAAGATGCTCAGGCCGACGTCGATCTCCTCGGTGCTGACGGTGAGGGCCGGACAGAATCGGATGGTGCTGTCTCCGCATCCCAGGAGGAGAAGTCCCTTGCGGAAAGCCTTCTGGATGACCTCGTTCCGCCACTCGTGGGCGCGTTCCTTCGTGACGCGGTCTTTGACCAGCTCCACACCCACCATGAGCCCTATGCCCCGTACGTCGCCCATGCACTCGATGGACTTCTGGAGCTCGCGGAGCCCCGCCATGAGCTGTTCTCCCCGAGCGGCCGCATTGGCCATGAGGGACTCTTCCAGAAGGGCCAGTGTCGCGAGGGCGGCCTGGCATGAGACGGGGTTGCCCCCAAAGGTGGAAGCATGGGAGCCGGCTTCCCAGATCATGATGTCCGCGCGGGCCACCATGGCTCCCAGGGGCATGCCCGACGCAATCCCTTTGGCCAGGGCGATGATGTCCGGGACGACTCCGAAGTGCTCCATGGCAAACATTTTTCCCGTCCGTCCCATACCCGACTGCACCTCGTCCGCCACAAAGAGGATCCCGTATTTTCGGGTCAGTTTGTACAATTCCCGATGAAATTCGGGGGGCGGGACAATGTATCCTCCTTCCCCCTGAATGGGCTCCACGAAAATGGCCGCCACCTCTTCGGGCGGAACCGTGGTGCGGAAGAGGGGATCCTCGATCCAGCGCACGCAGGCGGTGTCGCAGGAGGGGGCACACATTCCGTAAGGGCACCGGTAGCAGTTGGGATAGGGAACATGCGTGATTCCCGGGACCAGGGGGTTGTAATATTTTTTCTGGATGGTCTTGCTCGCCGTCAGGGACAGTGCCCCCATGGTGCGGCCGTGGAAGGCTCCGAAGAAGGCCAGGTTCAAATCCCTGCGGGTGCTCCAGCGGGCCAGCTTGAACGCCGCCTCCACGGCCTCCGCCCCGGAGTTCCCGAAAAATACCTTCCAGGCGCTCTGACCGGGGGCCAGATGCGCGAGCTTTTCGGCCAGGTGGATTTGGGGAGTGTAATAGAAATCCGTGCCGGACATGTGCAGCAGGCGCTCCGCCTGATCCTGAATGGCTTTGACGACGCGGGGATGACAGTGCCCCGTGGCGCAGACGGCGATCCCGGCGGTGAAGTCGAGAAACGAGTTGCCGTCAGGGTCCTCAATCCACAATCCCTGTGCTCTTTCCGTCACCAGCGGATAGATTCTGGTATAAGATGGAGAAACATAAGCCGTGTCCTTCTGGATGAGCTCTAGCGCCCTGGGGCCTGGAAGAGCGGTTTGAATTTTGGGATATCTCATGGTCGCTCCTTTGAAAAGATGGACGGTCGCTCTGGTCAGTACTGGAGTTTGTACTTACTATAGAGACGATTTATGTCATTTTGAATAGCCCCATCAAGTTGAATAGCCTCATCAAGCCACGTTTTAAGACTGAACCGGAAAGAAGGATATGCGATATGCCGAAAAAAGAAATCGAACTTCCGTACCGGGTGAGCTACCTTTCGATCCTGGATGAAAATGGGCAACTGGACAAGGAGCTGGAACCGGATATTCCCGAGGATTTGCTCCTCAAGCTGCATCGGGGCATGCTCCTTGCCCGCAGATTCGACGAACGCATGCTCACCCTGCAGCGCCAGGGAAAGATCGGTACCTTTGCCCCCATCAAGGGGCAGGAGGCTTCTCAGCTGGGAGCGGTGGCTCTGCTGGAGCCTTCCGACTGGCTGGTCCCTTCCTTTCGGGAAATGCCTTCGGAGCTCTGGCGAGGCAAAAAGATGGAAAATATTCTCCTCGTTTATGGAGGGTACAACGAAGGGGGCCACATCCCCTCGGATCTCAACGACCTGCCCGTTTCCATCCCTGTGGGGACCCATCCCCTGCATGCCGCGGGCATTGCCTATGCCATGAAGTACCGGGGGAAAAAGGATGTGGCCATGACCTTTTTCGGGGACGGCGCCACCTCCGAGGGCGATTTCTTCGAGGCCATGAATTTTGCCTCCGTCTACCAGGTTCCCCTCATCTTCGTATGCCAGAATAATCAATGGGCCATCTCCGTCCCCCGCTCCAAGCAGACCCGATCCCGGACGCTGGCTCAGAAAGCCCTGGCGTTCGACATGCCCTGCATCCAGGTGGACGGCAACGACATCCTGGCCGTCTACGCGGCCGCCAAAGAGGCCGTGGAGCGCGCCCGGTCGGGCGGCGGGCCCACCCTCATGGAATGCATCACCTATCGCATGTCGGTGCACACGACTGCGGACGACCCCAAACGTTACCGCACGGATGAAGAAGTGGCCGAATGGGAAAAGCGGGATCCCCTCGTGAGGTTCCAGAAATACCTGAAAGACAAAGGCCTGCTTTCGGATGAGAAGATTCAAGCGGTGGACGAAGAGGTCAAGAGCGAGGTGAAGGCTGCCGAAGGACGCTGGGAGGAGATCACCCGGAAAACACCCGATCCCCTCGACATGTTCGAGCATCTGTATGCGGAAACGCCTCCCCATCTCCTGGAGCAGAGGGCGGAGCTGGAGCGGGAACTGGCGGAAAAACGGAAGGAGGCGGACAATGGCTAAGCTCACGATGGTCCAGGCGATCAACCTGGCTTTGCGCCAGGAAATGGAGAAAGACGACCGCGTCATCGTTCTGGGTGAAGACGTGGGGGTAGACGGCGGGGTATTTCGCGTCACGGAAGGGCTCATCGAACAGTTCGGTCCCGAGCGCGTCCTGGACACTCCCCTGGCGGAATCGGGGATTGCGGGGTTCTCCATCGGGATGGCCCTTTATGGACTCCGGCCTGTCTGTGAAATGCAGTTTTCCGGCTTCAGCTACCTGGCTTTTCACCAGATGGAGTCTCACGCGGCTCGACTGCGCGGGCGTTCTCTCGGGCGGTTCAGCGTCCCCATGGTGCTCCGTGCGCCCTATGGGGCGGGGGTACGCGCCCTGGAGCATCATTCCGAGAGTCGCGAAGTGTACTGGGCCCATACGCCGGGGCTCAAGATGGTCATTCCATCGTCTCCCCGGAATGCCCGTGCCCTCCTCGTCAGCGCCATCCGAGATCCGGACCCGGTGGTTTACTATGAGCCCAAAGCCCTCTACCGTGCCTTTCGAGAAGAAGTTCCCGACGAGGAGGAAACCTTCCCCATCGGCAAATCCCACATGGCCCGCGAAGGCAGGGATGTGACACTGGTCTCCTTCGGAGCCATGATGCACCCGACCCTGCAGGCTGCCGAACTTCTGAAGGAAAAGGACGGCATCGACGCCGAGGTGATCGATCTCCTGACGCTCGCACCCCTGGACGATAGCCTTTTCACGGCATCCGCCAGAAAAACCGGGCGCGTCGTGGTGGTGCATGAAGCCCCCCGGAGCTTCGGGGCCGGCGCCGAGCTCGTCGCCCGTCTGGTGGAGAAATCCTTTCTGTCCCTGGAAGCCCCGGTGCGCAGGGTGACGGGCTTCGACCTGGTGATTCCGCTCTTTCAAAGAGAAATGGACTACCTGCCGGGAGTGCACCGCATCGTGAGCGCCGTGCGCGAAACCGTTCAATACTGAACCCTGCCGGGGGGGGGAACTGACAGGCTTTTCCCGGGTTGCGAAGGGGGAATGGACGCTGAAAAACGCTGTCAGACGCTGACTTACGCTGACAAAGACCCAGAGTGAGGAGAGGATATGCCCATAGAATTCAAGCTGCCGGATCTCGGAGAGGGAATACACGAAGGAGAGATCGTCGAAGTGCTCGTATCCGTTGGAGACCGTGTGGAGGACGGCCAGCCCATCCTCCTGGTGGAAACGGACAAAGCGACAACGGAGGTTCCCTCTCCCGTCGACGGGGTGGTGGCCGAAATCAAAGTCAAGCCCGGAGATATCGTGAAAGTGGGGCAGGTGCTCATGACGTTCAGCGAGGAGGAGAAAAAGATCCCGTCGAAACCCCAGGCGCCGTCCCAGCCCGAAAGGGAGGAACCTGCTCCGAAGAAAACGCGGGAGGACATTCCCGCAGCCGTTGAGGGAGTGCCCCGGCCGCATGCCGAAAAGGAGTCCGGGGCAACGGTGCCCGTCCTGGCTACTCCCTCCACCCGAAGGCTGGCGCGGGAGCTGGAAGTCGATCTGCATCAGGTGCACGGGACGGGGCCGGGAGGTCGCGTCACGCCGGAAGATGTGCGTGAATTTTCCGAAAAGAAGGAAAGAGCGCCTGAGCCGGCCCGCGAGGCCGGAGTCGCAGCTGAAAAGCCCGGCGCCGCCGCGGAGACTGCCGCTCTTGCCCCTCCCCTCGTTTCCGGCGCACCGCCCCTTCCCCGCTTCGAGGACTTCGGCCCTGTGGAACGGATTCCCCTGCGCTCCGTCCGCCGGGCGACAGCCAGGCAGATGGCCCTGGCCTGGTCTCAGATTCCTCATGTCACCCATCAGGATGTGGTGGACATCACGGACCTGGAAGCGTTCCGCCGGAAGCACAAGGCGGAGGTGGAAGCCTCGGGAGGAGCCCTGAGCCTCACCGTCTTCGTAGTGAAGGCTGCCGTGGCGGCTCTCAAAGCCTTTCCCCGCTTCAACGCCAGCCTGGATCTGGCCTCTGAAGAGATCGTTCTGAAGCGCTACTATCATGTGGGAGTTGCGGTGGATTCCGAAAAGGGTCTGATCGTTCCGGTGCTGCATGATGTGGATCGCAAAAGTCTGACCCAGGTGGCCGTGGAGCTCCGGGATCTGGCGCAGCGGACCCGGGAGGGCAAGGCCGGCGTGGACGATATGGCCGGTGGCACCTTCACCGTCACCAATATCGGCCCGCTGGGGGGAACCGGCTTCGCGCCCATCGTCAATTATCCCCAGGTGGCCATCCTGGGCATGGCTCAGGCGCGGCTGCAGCCCGTCGTCCAGGGGGATCTGCGCAGCCACCGGATTGTCCCCCGGCTGATCATGCCCCTTGTTCTGGGGTTTGACCACCGGGTGGTGGACGGCGCCGACGCGGCGCGTTTTCTGGGAATGATCATCGAAGCGCTCCAGAGCCCGGAAAAGCTCATGATGGTGATGTGAGAGCAGCAGAGGGATCGAGGATGCACGACGGGAGGTGAACCGGTTATGGTCATGGGGGAATTCACGCAGGAAACGGATGTTCTGGTGATCGGCGGCGGCCCCGGCGGCTACGCGGCGGCATTTCGGGCCGCCGATCTGGGGTTGGAAGTCACCCTGGTGGACATGGGGGAACGGCCCGGGGGAGTGTGCCTCTTTCGCGGCTGCATTCCGTCCAAGACGCTCCTGTATGTCTCTGAAATCATCCACGACGCGGCGCGGGCGGGTGAAATGGGGGTTTCCTTCGGCGAGCCCCGGGTGGATCTGCCCCGGTTGCGGGAGTGGAAAAACGCCGTCATCGACCGGCTTTCCAACGGCCTCGTGGAGCTGTGCAGGCGGCGCGGGGTTCAGTTCCTCCAGGGGCGCGCGGTCTTCGAAAGCTCCGAGCAAATCCGATTGCTGGAGGGTGAAATTTCTCATGTGAAATTCCGCCACGTCATCCTGGCTACGGGCTCCCGTCCCAACCCTCTCCCCGGCTCCGCCTTCAAGAAGGGGGGGCGTGTCATGGGCTCGACGGGGGCACTGGAACTGCGGGACATTCCGGAACGGCTCCTGGTGGTCGGCGGCGGCTATGTGGGCGTGGAGCTGGGGTCCGTCTATGCCTCTCTCGGGAGCCGTGTGACCGTGGTGGAATATGCCGACCGCATCATGGCCGGGGCCGATGGAGACCTGGTCCAGCCCCTCGAGCGAAGGCTCCGGGAGCTCTTTGCTGCGGTGCACACTCGAACCCGCGTGGCGGCCCTGGAAGAAAAGGAGGAACGCGTCGAGGTCACCCTGGAGGGAGACGGTGTAGAGCCCCGCCAGACGTTCGACCGTGTGCTGGTGGCCATCGGGCGCATGCCCAATTCGGGAGACCTGGGGCTGGAGCATACCGGGGTGAAGCTGGATGACCGTGGCTTTATTCTCGTGGATGAACAGCGCCGTACCGACGATCCCAAAATTTTTGCCGTCGGCGATGTGGTGGGCGGTGCCATGCTGGCCCACAAGGCCATGTTCGAAGGAAAAGTTGCCGCGGAAGTCATTGCGGGCAAGCCTTCCGCCTTCGACGTGCAGGCCATTCCCGCGGTCGTTTTTACAGACCCCCAAATCGCCTGGTGCGGGCTGACGGAAGATGACGCGCGCAGGCAGAACCGCCGTGTGAAGGTGGCCCGATTCCCTTGGTCCGCTTCCGGTCGGGCCCTCAGCATGGGGCTCAACAGGGGGTTGACCAAGCTGGTCATCGATCCCGAAGTCGGAAGCGTCCTGGGCATGGGCATAGTGGGGCGTGAAGCCGGGGAAATGATCGCCGAAGGGGTGCTGGCGGTGGAAATGGGCGCCCTCGCCGAAGACATGGCCCTTTCCATGCATCCCCACCCGACCCTCTCCGAGAGCGAAGCCGAAGCGGCGGAGGCTTTTCTCGGCAGTTCCACGCACATATTGTCGCAGCGACAATGAAGCGACGGATCACTCACCGCTGGATGCTCCGCCTGCTGCAGCGTTACGGCTCCAGGAGTTTTTTCCTCGGGTTGCGGCACAGCGGATAGATGAGAATCTCTTTGGGTACGGCACCCTTGCCGATGCGCAGGTTCTTTCTGTCCATGCGGCCCCGCCCGGTGGTTTGCCCCAGCGGGATCCAATTGGCCGCTCGGTAGCAGGTCCCCTCGAACTTTGCCCGATCCACGAGGGTTTCCATCAGAACAGGGCGAATGGCGTAGCGGGCTTCCCAGTCAGCGGCGATGGTTTTGGCCATCTGGGCCAGGATCGCGCTCGCCAGGCAATGGATGCGCACCCAGGGAAGGATCATAAACCGGCTGTTCTGAACGATCCACTGGAGGCGCTTCACGCGCTGCTCGTCGTCCCACCCGATCCAATGGTCCCTCGGAGCCATCCTCCAGGCGGGGCTGGAGAACTGGACGCAGCCCACCCGCTGGGACTCCGGGTGGGTGACGCGAACGAAGTAGCGCAAATGGGCGCCGAAGGGGACCGTGCATCCCAGGTAATGGTATTTACTGACCCATTCGCGCCACAGGCTGCGCTGCTCCGGCGTCTCCACCAGCTCCATTTCGATGGGTTTGGCGTCCCCCAGCTTGGTTTCAATCAACGCGGGCATTTGCTCCGGAGGGTCCGGCGCAATTTTGCGGGGGCGCTTCTTCTTGGGGCCGCTCACTTTGAGCTCGGGAAGCTTGATCAAGCCCTTGGCGTCCAGCTCTTCCAGGAACGGCCGGCATTCGATAGCCTTCAGCCCTCCGTTGGGGCGTTTCCATTCCAGAAGCTCACAAACGGTGTGAGCCAGTTCCGTGCGGCTCAGTCCCCCAAGGTCTTTTATGGTTTCCACAATCAGTTCCAGTTCTTCGGCACTTACCTGAATCCCACTGAACTTCCATCCAGTTTCTGGTTGCATTGGACATCACCTCCATGGGAACCTTTCATACAACAACGAGATACCGGTTGTCCAGGAAAAGATTGAGCTATTTTTGAATTTTTCCATATAAAGGCATCAAGAGATCCCTTCCCAGAAGCACTGGTCTCCGGCGAGGGTCAAGAGCTCTTCAAAAACACACATGAGCGTCACCACTCCCACGATCTTTCCGTCCCGCAGCACAAGGGGCTGTCGGATGTTTTCCTTGAACATGAGATAGACCGCTTTGTTGATGCTGTCGTTTTCTTCCAGCAGCGGATCGATGGGAGACATGACCTCACTGACCTTCTTCTGGGTTTCCTGCCGGACCAGATCGAAAAAGCTCGTGTTGAACCAGTGAAAACGCTCCTGGATTTGTTTGATCTCTTTTTCCACTTCTTCGGCCCGCATGGAAAGGGAGCGATAGTAATATTGCTTCTTCGAGTCTGTCTTCCTGGCCGATTCGGGCACCAGTCCGCGGATCAGGTCGAAGGTGGAGAATTTTCCGACGATTTGCCCCTCGCTGTTTTTGACAAAGAGGGTTTTGTGGAAATTGCCCGGAGTGTTTTGCTGGAGCTTTTCGTGGTTGTCCCGAAGAATTCTGAGAGCATCGCAAAGTCTATCGTCTTCGTTGACGAAGTTGTATTCCTCGATGGGGGACATGATGTCTTTGACCTTGCGTTCATCTGCCATGGAAGACCTCCTTAGGGTTTATGGACAAAAGCGCACGAGGAGAGGGAATATGCCCCCTCCTCCCGGGAAAAAGGAATCCATTCTCCATAACACATATCGACTCGCCGTGTCACCATACATGCAAAAAGGGCAGTTGATCTATTTATCACACCTACCGCGGGTCTCAGAGGCTGAATGCGAATCTTCCTGAGTTCTTCTGACCAAGGCGACAGGTTGTCGTCATACACTGGCCTGTGGATCGCGGATTTTCCTTTTGACCGTTTCCAACAAGACTTCAGCTGGCTTGCATTCGGGGTTGAGATGAAGGGTTTTTTTAAACATTTTCATGGCGTTGACATAATTACCACGCTGATTGTACACCATACCCAGGTTGAAATAGAGTACGAAGGAATCTGGGAGGATTTCGATACATTTCTTATAGATATTTTCGCTTTCCTTGTAGAGGCCCTTCCGTCTCAAATTTATACCGTAATTATTGAATATATGGATATTTTCTTGATTAGGTACTACTCCCTCTTCCAAATATGCGCCTGCCTTTTTCAGATCTCCCTGGCCAATGTACAGATTCCCGATGTCGGCCAGAATCAGGTTCGTGGGGTTGGATCGAAGCACATCTTCAATCTCCGCTTCGGCTTTGGTAGATTGTCCGGAATCAAAATAAGCTTGAGCGAGGTCCACCTTTCTGACCAAGTTGAAGGTGCATTGCTGTGATGCTTGCTTCAGATGACTGATGCCTTGCTCTTCTTCTCCTTGCTTCATATAAATTTTGCCGATCAGGTTATCTGACCGGCCACACTTTTCCACCTTGGCGGATTCTTTGAGAAAACCTACAGCTTCATTGTACTGGTTCATTTCTGACAGGCACTCGCCCAGGAGAAAAAGGACATTTGGATCCCTGTGCTCTCGAAAGAATTTTTTCCCGAGCCGAACTGCGTCATCATACTTCCCATTAAGCTTCAATTTTTGGATTATATCGAGTTGTTTTTGTAGGGGTCGGTTTTTCTTTTGCCCGATGTTCCGGATGGATTCGATCAATTTTTCGGGTGTGAAGGGCTTGAGCAGATATCCGTCCGCCCCTTCCTCCAATGCGCACATCACAGCCTCGGCGTTAGAAAGGCCCGTCAGAATGAGTATGGGAACATGGAAAATGTTCGGGTCTTTTTTTATGACGCGTATCAATTCCACCCCTGTCATTTGAGGCATCACCCAATCTGTGATGACAAACTTTACTTTTTGCGTCCGGAGCACTCTCAAGGCTTCCTGCGCATTATTGGCCGAGTAAAATCTTTTCAATCCTGCCGACCTTAGAACCCGGAGGGTTAGAGCATGAATGAGGGGTTGATCGTCGACAACCAATACTTCAATCACTTCATTCGAATTAATGGGCATCTATAGGCGCCTTTTTTATTCAATAGACCTTCTCTCACATCCTTCACGTCGATCTTCATGACCCTGCACAAGAGTCGGCAAGAATCCTTTTTCCTCTATTCTTGGTTTTTGTGATGTGGTGCTCCAAAGAATTGTCTAAGCTCTATATGGCGGGCATGGGGTTGCACGGCCTCTGTAATTCAGCATTATTTTTCAATTTTTTTGCGCTTATCACGAATATAGACGGATTGGGAACGTCCGTCACTGTGGATTCTTTCATCCAGATCGAAGAGTTTCATGGCTGCAGCCAACCCTCTCAGCTTACTGAAGCCATAGTTTCGGGGGTCGAATTCCGGAGCCTGCTTGGCGATATTGCTGCCCACCGCACCCAAATGCGCCCATCCACTCTCGTCGGAAGCCGCTTCCAGAGCAGTTCGCAACAGTGCCACCAGCTTGGCGTCCCCCTTTAACTCGTTGGCCGTCTTGGGTTTTACGGCAGGCTCAGCATTCTCTTCAAATCGGAGGACTTCTGTGAAAATGAATTTATCACAAGCGGATACAAAGGCCTTGGGAGTTTTTTTCTCACCGAATCCGTAGACCAGCAAGCCTTCTTCGCGGATGCGGGAGGCCAAGCGCGTGAAATCGCTGTCGCTTGATACAAGGCAGAAGCCGTCAAAGCGTTTTGTATAGAGCAGGTCCATGGCATCGATGAGGACAGCAAGTCTATTCTGTGATGGATCATTTCCATTCATCGGCTATTCTTTCTAGTCCGTCTCAGCCGTTGATGGCCTCCAGGGCTTCCCAACGCTGGTAAGCTTCTTTCAGCTCCTGTCCCAGGGCTTCCAGGCGGGCTTTGGCCTCCACAATGGCGTGAGCCTCCCCCTTGTAGAATTCCGGATCGGCCATGGCATCGTAAAGCCCCTGCTGCTCGGCCTCGAGGCTTTCGATTTGCTGGGGAAGGGCTTCCAACTCGCGCTGCTCCTTGAAGGTGAGCTTCCGGGGGCGTTCGGGTCTCGTGCGCTGCTGTTCCTGCTTTCCTCCGGGCCTGGTCTTTTTCTCGACGGCGTCGGGCCGGCGCTGCATGAGCCAATCGTCATAGCCGCCCACGTATTCGACGACCCTGCCTTCCCCTTCGAAAACCAGCGTACTCGTCACGACGTTGTTGAGGAAGGCCCGGTCATGGCTGACCAGGAAAAGGGTACCCGGGTAGTCCATGAGGAGCTCTTCCAGGAGCTCGAGGGTTTCCGCGTCCAGGTCGTTGGTGGGCTCGTCCAGGATGAGCACATTGGATGGCTTGGCGAAGAGGCGAGCCAGGAGCAGGCGGTTGCGCTCCCCGCCCGAAAGGACGCTCACAGGGCTGCGGGACCGCTCGGGTGAAAAAAGAAAATCCTGCAGATAACCGATGACATGACGTGAGCTTCCGTTGAAAATGATGGTGTCGTTCCCGTCGGCCACATTGTCCTGAACGGATTTGCTCTCGTCCAGCTGAGCGCGCAGTTGATCGAAATAGGCGACTTCCAGGCGGCTTCCCAGCCGCAGCCGACCTGCGTCCGGGGGAATTTCTCCCACCAGAATCCGCAGGAGTGTCGTCTTCCCCACACCATTGGGTCCGATGATCCCGACTTTGTCTCCCCGCATGACCGTCGTGGCAAAATCCCGAAGGATCGGGTGATCCCGGTAGCTGAAGCTTACTCCTTCGGCATCCACCACGAGCTTTCCCGAGCGCTCCGCGTCCTGCACCACCATCCGCACATTGCCGGTGCGCTCCCGCCGCTCTCGCCTGATCTCGCGCATATTTTCCAGGGCGCGGACTCTGCCCTCGTTGCGGGTGCGCCGGGCCTTGATCCCCTGTCGGATCCAGATCTCCTCCTGGGCCAGCTTCTTGTCGAAACGGTTCCACTGTCCCGCCTCGGCGTTCAGCACTTCCTCTTTGCGCTGGAGAAACGTATCGTAGTCGCAGGACCAGTCCACCAGGCTGCCCCGCTCCAGTTCAATGATGCGCGTGGCCAATTTCCGCAGGAACATGCGGTCGTGGGTGACAAAAAGGAGAGTGCCCCCGTAGCGCAGCAGAAAGTCTTCCAGCCAGGTGATGGCATCGATGTCCAGGTGGTTGGTGGGCTCATCCAGGAGGAGGATGTCCGGGTCGCGGGCCAGGCCCCGCGCCAGGAGCACGCGGCGCTTGAGTCCGGCGGAAAGGGCTTCGAAGGGGGCTTCGGGGTCCAGGTGCATGCGGGAGAGGACCTGGGCCACCTGCTGCTGAACCCGCCACTCCTCTTCGGCGTGAAACGGAGGGGAGGAAAGACTTTCCTCCGAAACGGCTTCCCGGGTTGCCGGGTCTTCTCCCGGTCCGGGCGTGACCCCGCCGGCCACCACGTCGAAGGCCCTGCCCTCCAGTCCCTGCGGTACTTCCTGGGGAAGATACGCCACCCGCAGGCCCGCCTGCCGGATGATTTCACCCCTGTCGGGGACCAGTGTCCCCTGGATGACCCGCATGAGGGTGGATTTTCCCGCCCCGTTGCGTCCCAGGAGGCATACCCTGTCCCCCCGTTCGATCTGAAGGCTCAAATTCTCCAGTACCGGCGGCCCCCCATAGCCGATACTCACATCCCGCATGCTCAACAACGCCATGGATTGCCTCTCGCCCTATGGGATTACCGGCTTTTGGAGCCTCCCCGCTTGAAGTTGGGATTGAACTTGCCGTCGATGCGCGCCTTGGAGGAGATCCTTCTGTCCTGGCCGGAGCCCCGCGAAGACCTCTGAGGCTTGGGGCGGGAGCGGGCTCCCTCGGGCCGGGGCGGCAGGACGAGCCATTCGTCCTCGGGATGAATGCAGTGCAATTCCTGGCCCAGGAACTTTTCGATGGCTGGAATCTGGAAGGCGTCGTCTTCCGAGGCGAAGCTGATGGAGATGCCGGTGGCTCCGGCGCGTCCTGTGCGGCCGATACGGTGCACATAATCTTCGGGGTCCATGGGCAGGTTGTAGTTCACCACGTGGCTGACAGCGTCCACGTGCAGTCCGCGGGCAGCCACGTCCGTTGCCACCAGCACTCGGATTTTCCCCGCACGAAAGCTTTCAAGGGTGGTGATGCGCTTCTTCTGGTCCACTTCCCCTGACAGCAGGGCGGAGCTGATGCCGTAGTCCTGGAACTTTTCCGTCAGGTTGCGCGTCAGGTCCCTCCGGTTCCCGAAAACGATGACGCGGTCCATGTTCTGGAGGGTAATGAGGTTGTAAAGGAGTGCAAATTTTTCCTGGGTGGTGGTGATGTAAACGATTTGCTGCACATTGTCCGCAGCCACGTGCTCCGGTTCGATCTCCACCATGACGGGGTTGCGGGTCCACTGGGAGGCGAACCGGGTAACTTCAGGCGTGAGGGTTGCACTGAAGAGCATGGTCTGGCGATTGTCCTTGGGAGGAGTGCTTCGAATGATGCGCTGCACATCGGGAATGAAGCCCATGTCGAGCATGCGGTCCGCTTCGTCGATGATGAGGATTTCCACGCCGCCCAGGTAGATGTCTCCCTGACGGAGAAAATCGATGAGGCGGCCCGGGGTGGCCATGACGACATCCACCAACCCGCCCGTGAGGGCCCGCTTCTGTTTTTCATAGTCCATCCCACCAAAAACACTGACGATCTTGATGGGTGTGTGTTTGCTGAGGGCTCGAGCGTCCTTTTCGATCTGAAGCACCAGCTCGCGAGTGGGACCCAGGATGAGAGCCCGCGGAGCGCCTCTTCGCCGTTTGTCGGGGGCGGGCTTGGTGAGCAGGTGGGTCAGGATGGTGATGAGGAAGACAGCGCTCTTGCCCGTCCCTGTCTGGGCTTTGCCGGCTGCGTCGGCGCCCTGGAGAGCCTGGGGGAGGACGGCGCTCTGAATGGGGGTGCAGTATTGAAATCCCAGGTCGTAGACGCCGTGCATGATTTCGTTGGGAAGGTCCAGGTCGTGAAACCGGGTCTTGCCCTCCTCTTCCGGCACCTGGAATTCGGCGGGATCCCAGGGCTCTTCCAGGGCGATGAAGGGCTCCGGACGGGATTCCGTTCCTTCCGGGACGGCCTGCACGTCTTTCTTGGGGCCCCGCCGCCGAGGCCGTCGCCTGGAACGGCTCTTCCGGCGTTCAGACTCTCCTTCGGCCGGGGGCGACTCCGGGGTCCCTCCCGAATCCCTTCCCGGATTCCCTGTTTTTCCCTCGGCAGGTGCAGCGAGTGTCCGAGGTGTGGAGCCCTGGCTCTCTCCTTTGTCCCCACCGCCAAACCAACGGCGAACTTTTTCTATGATAGAAGTGAGCAACGTCTCTCCTCTAATTGTTCCATGAAATGAATCCTGTGCACTGCCAATGTCCGGAATGCCTCAGCCCTGCAGCAGCTCAGCTCAAGCGTGCTCGCGCGTCTTGCGGAACTGAATGTCGGGCCAGTCTTCCATGATGAAACCGAGCCGCCATTCGTTGGGGGCAAGGTAGGCGAGATGCCCTTCCGCGTCATGGGCCAGGTTCCCCTGGTTTTTCTTCTCGAAATCCTCCAGCTTCTTTTTATCTTCGCAGGCAATCCAGCGTGCCGCCGCATAGGGTGCGGGCTCGTAAACGGCGTCGACGCTGTATTCGGCCTTGAGGCGGGCCATGGTGACGTCGAACTGGAGGACCCCGACAGCTCCCAGGATATAATCCCGGCCGATGATGGGACGGAAAAATTGGACTGCTCCCTCTTCGGCCAGCTGAATGAGTCCCTTCTGCAGCTGCTTCAGCTTGAGGGGGTTCTTGAGGACCACCCGACGGAAGTGCTCCGGGGCGAAATTGGGGATGCCCGTGAATTTCAAGGGCTCCTTTTCGCTGAAGGTGTCTCCGATCTTGATAGTCCCGTGGTTGTGGATCCCTATGATGTCCCCCGCGTAGGCTTCCTCGACATTGGCCCGGTCCTGGGCCATGAAAATGGTGGCATTGGATATGGCGATTTCCTTGCCCATGCGGTGGTGCATCACTTTCATGCCCCGCGTGAACTTCCCGGAGCAGATGCGCAGGAAGGCGATGCGGTCGCGGTGGGCCGGGTCCATGTTTGCCTGAATCTTGAACACAAAACCCGAAAAGGCTTCTTCATAGGGAGACACGTCCCGTGAAAGGGTCATGCGTGATCCTGGAGCCGGAGCCATTTCCACGAAAGCGTCCAGGAGCTCCTTCACTCCGAAATTGTTGAGGGCGCTTCCGAAAAAGACCGGACTCTGGTTGCCTTTCAGGTAATGCTCTCTCTCGAGGGGGTTTGCCGCCCCTTCCAGTAGCTCCACATCCTCCCGCAGCTTGTTTGCCTGTCGGCCCAGGATCTCGTCGAGCTTCGAGTCGGAGAGGTCGGTGATGACGATCCCCTGCTGCTGCCGCGTTTCCTTGCCGGGAGTGAAGAGGTGGAGCTCCTTGCGGTAGAGGTTGTAGACGCCTCTGAAGCTCTTGCCCATTCCGATGGGCCATGACAGAGGCGTACACTCGATCTGGAGCTTGTCTTCGATTTCAGACAGGATATCGAGAGGCTCCAATCCTTCGCGGTCGAGCTTGTTGATGAAAGTGATGATGGGCGTGTTGCGCATGCGGCAGACTTCCATCAGCTTCTCGGTCTGGGGCTCGACGCCCTTGCCGCTGTCGATGACCATGAGGGCGCTGTCCACGGCGGTGAGCACCCGGTAGGTGTCTTCGGAAAAATCCTGGTGGCCGGGAGTGTCCAGGAGGTTGACCTCGAAATCCCGGTAATTGAACTTCATGACGGAAGTGGTGACGGAAATGCCGCGCTCGCGCTCAATGGCCATCCAGTCGCTCGTGGCATGCCGTGCGGCTTTGCGCGCCTTCACCGCACCCGCGAGCTGAATGGCCCCTCCGAAGAGCAGCAGCTTTTCCGTGAGGGTGGTCTTGCCCGCATCGGGGTGGCTGATGATGCCGAAGCATCGGCGCCGGTCGACTTCTTTCTGGTGCTGCTTGTCCACTGGAAAACCTCAAAATAGGGGTGGTACACAGAAAAAAAACGGGCCTTGTGTCGTCAGGCCCGTGTCATAACCTTCTAACAATTTATATTATAAAGCAAAAATCGACTGAGGGTCAATTCCGGAGTGCAATTTTGTCACCCGGTGGAGCTTTCAGGCACGAGAGCAGGCCGACGCGATGCTTCATACCATGGGACGGTCGGATTGACCCCGTGATGCGGACAGGCAATCTTGTTGACTCAACGTCATTCCGGCGAAAGCCGGAATCCAGGGTTATGCGGTTTCTGGACCCCGGCTTCCGCCGGGGTGCCGGTCATGACATGAGCATAGAGGTTTGCGTGCAGAACCTATGCTTTCCCCGGTGCTCCGAAAGAGCGTTGAAAAAGGTCGCGAATGGCTTGACGGCCTTCGTCCGTCAGGTATCGCGTTCCGGTTCCCGCAAAGGTTTCGTGGGCGATGACGGGAGTGTTTTCCACCCATTGATGATTTTCCCAGGTGAACCATTGCTTCTTGTCCTGGTCGAAAACACTGACCGGTCGGTTGAAAAATTTTGCCAGTTCCACCCCCCAGCCCGTTCCGCCTTTGACGGTCTTGTCCTCTTTGATCCAGCCCACGGCAAAAACCTGGTAGCCATTGTTGACCATGTGAAAGATGGACTGCATGACTTTCCGAATTTTTTCGGCGGTGGTATAGGTCCTGCCCATACGCTTGTAGACGATCTCCATGCTGACATCCCCCTTCTGGAGATCTTCTTCCGTCAGGAACTTCACGTGCTTGATGCGCTCCATCTCATGGCCCAAAAAGGTAAAATTGACTTCGTGTATCCCCCACAGCTCGGCGTTGATGCCGAACTCCGCTTCCGCCCCTTTGAGGCCCCCACTGTAAAGCGTTGCTTTAGAACGATCCATCATTCATCACTCTCCCTGTCATCTGGTCGTTGGCTGCATTCGAATCCCCCGTTCCTGAAAAAACCGACCCTTTCATGCTCATTGCGATCTTTTGCCGGGTCGGAGGAGTCGCGGCACATTGTCCTTCCCGAAGGTCCGGCCTCATTCACAGCCGGTTTCGGGGCTTATGAGGGTATCCCATCTGAAAGACAAAAACCCCCTTGGAAAGAATTGAGGCGGTATTGGAACCGATTCAATCCATCTTTACAAGCCCGGGCGTGAACCTGCCGGATAGGGTGGGCAGGAAGGCGGGACCATAGACCTCAATATGCAGGGAGGATGTGCGCAGTCTGTGTTGATTTTGCCGGCCGGATCATCCTGCAGATTATTTCAATAATCCTCGTCGTCCCAATTGGATTGCTTTCCGCGTTTCTTCCGCTTTGCACTCTTGAGACCTACCTCTCCCCGGTCGTCCTTGCCCTTCTGCTTCCGGCTGCGGCGACCGGAGCTGTCAAAATCCTTCGTCAAAGGGGGGTCTGCCATGGAGGAGTCCTTGATCCAATCGGTGCTCGGGGGGGCAGAACGGCGCTGGGGCGGCGCTGAAGCAGGCGATGCATAGCTCCCTCTCGCCGGGGAGCTGCTGTCCCTCGGGCGCGCTTCGTTGATTGCGAGGGGTCTGTTTTTGAAGGGTTGATTGTTGAATCTGCGAATGGCTTCTTCCGCCTGAGCGGCGTCGACAAACTCGATGAACGCGAACCCTCGAGCCCTTCCTGTTTCTCTATCCATTGCCACCTGGGCAAAGGACAGCGTGCCCACTGCCGAGAAGTATTCCCTCAACTCTGCTTCAGTCGTGTCATAGGGAAGGTTCCCAACAAAAAGTCGAACTGGCATTACTCTGGTGCTCCTGTTTCTGTGAATGAAATCTCCGGCCTGTAACAAGGTGCCTCTTTGGTGGGCCGCCGACGCCGTTCAACGGGGAAGGTCGACAACGGAAAAAGGTCCGCCCGGCCCCCGCGCCACCATCGTTCTATCTATCATCACTTTCAAATTAAATCACCAAAATATATCGTATCTTCATCGACTTCCTTGCAATTTTTTTTGTTTTGCCGGCGATTGGAATTCAGAGAAAATTTTAAGGCGTTTTTCGGACTTTTCGAAAAAGATAGTGGCTGACGAGCCATTCGTTGCCGGCGTTGAATCCGAATAA
The DNA here is from genome assembly GCF_022836495.1 of Desulforhabdus sp. TSK. Taxonomy (GTDB): domain Bacteria; phylum Desulfobacterota; class Syntrophobacteria; order Syntrophobacterales; family Syntrophobacteraceae; genus Desulforhabdus. Next base: position 14,476 of record NZ_BQXM01000014.1, on the reverse strand, counting down.
CTCAGAGCATGCCATGAAAAAAACCCGGCAGCGTTGGAGCCAGGCCCTGGCGTCGTGCCCATAGGTCTTCTCCAGGATGGGCAGGATCCGCTCCCTTTTTTCGTCCAGGCGCCGCAGCCAGTCCTCGCAGGTCTTCTGGTAATGCATGCCGTTCACCCTCCAGTGATCGTCCACCGCCATGTGCCGGTTGAAATACAAAAGCAGGTGGTCTGACGGCATGATGCCGCCAGTAAAGAAATACCGGCCCATCCAGTCATCTTCATTTGTCGTTTCGAAAAAGTATGCATACTCACGGTGGCAGAAGATGTGGACAAAAAGCAGCCCGTCGTCCCGAAGCCAGCCGGAGATTCGCTTCAAAAGCTCGGCGTAGTTGCGCATGTGCTTTCCGATGTGCCCAAGCGCCTCGAAATCAGCTACCTGGTGTCCATCAAGGGAAAGGATTTCGACAAGGGAGCCAAGCCTACCCTGGAGCGTAACCTGTCTCCTGGAGAAATGAGAAGGTTGCAGGATCGCCTCGATCGTATCAACGCCGTCTATGAGGATGTCAAGCCCGGCGATCGCTACAGCCTGACATATGTTCCCGGCAGAGGCACGGAGCTGGCTCTGAACGACAGGGCTCTGGTCAATATTGAAGGTGCTGATTTCGCTGCCGCTTATTTCAGCATCTGGCTGGGCCAAAAGCCCATCGACCAAAAGCTCAAGCAGGATTTGCTGAGGAGCCGCTGACATGAAGACGCCTCTGGCGATAGCCGGCTTATTGGTCCTGGCCTTGATGCTCTCGGTGACCGTCACCGCATCACTGCATCAGGACATCTTCAGCGCGGCACAAAAACTGTGGCCCGACCCATGGTTTCGGGCCACCCTTGCCGATGCCTACTGCGGCTTTTTCTTGTTCTGGTTGTGGGTGGCATGGCGGGAGGGCTCCTGGAGCCGGGGCGCAGTTTGGTTCCTGCTCATCATGACCCTGGGAAATATCGCCACGGCCGGCTACCTGCTGCTGCAGCTCAAGAGTCTGAAACGCGGTGAAGGCATCCAGGAGCTTCTCCTGCGCAAGGAGCCTTCCTGTGCCTCAATGGTGGTCTCTTGCCCTCGCTTTGGCGTGCCCGGCCTGAAAATCTCACAATTGAGGAGGAAGCCATGACCAATGTCCTGATCACGACGACCGGAATTGTTCTGGCTTACATGACCGTTTGGTTTATTCTCGCCCTGATCAAAGGGCGAAACGACATCGTCGATGTGGCCTGGGGGCCGGGATTTATTCTGGCTGCCCTTTTTTCTTTCCTCTATGGCGGCATGTTTACCCTTCGCGGTGTCCTCGTTTGTCGTCTGGTGCTGGTTTGGGGGCTCCGGCTGGCCCTGCACATTCATGAGCGCAATCGGGGCAAGGGGGAAGACCATCGATATCGCCAGTGGCGCGAGGAGTGGGGAGACACATTCCTCTGGCGATCCTTCCTGCAGATTTTCATGCTCCAGGGAGTCCTCCTGGTGTTTGTCGCCGTGCCGGTGATTTTCATCAACGCGTCCGCGTCCCATCCCTTTACGGCATGGGATTTCCTTGGTCTCGCCGTTTGGATGCTGGGTTTTTCATTCGAGGCCGTCGGCGACTGGCAGCTCCTGACCTTCATGCGCGACCCGGCCAACCGCGGCAAGCTCCTGACGGAAGGATTGTGGCGATATACCCGACACCCCAATTACTTTGGCGAAGTCACCCTCTGGTGGGGGATCTGGCTCATGGCTCTCTCCCTGCCGTACGGCTGGCTCACCATCATCGGTCCATTGACCATCACCTGCCTGATCCTCAAGGTATCTGGAATTCCCATGCTCGAACGGCACTATGAAGGCCGTACCGATTTTGAGGAATACAAGAAGCGAACCAGCCCATTTTTCCCTCTGCCACCTCGAACTGGAAGAAACGCTTTATGAAAATGGCCATCATCGGCGGAGGCATCTCAGGGCTTGCCACAGCGCATCTCCTCTGCCGGGATATGGACGTCACTCTTTACGAGGCCAATGACTACAATCTGTTCATGCTCTACCTCGACCTGGGGGAACTGGAGCATGTTTTCGACGGCCATCGACCCTCAATGCTTCCCTGTCCTGGCTGCAGGGCCGCTATGAACTGGCCGCCGTCTTTGGGGCTGTCGGAGGCCCCCTGGCCTACTACGCAGGGGCTGAAATGGGCGCCACCGAGGCCCTTCCGTCGGTGAGTGGAATGCTGGTGCTCATGGCGGTCTGGGCTCTGGCTACCCCGTTTCTGGTGTGGCTCGCGGGTTATCTCAAGGGGGGTGGAGCAAGAACAGGAAAAGCCCCCTGACTTTTCCATTTTATCAATGTCTTCCTTTGTGCTGTTGGCAATTCCATTCTCTTTCATGCCCGTGCTCCGGGTTGTTCAAGGCCTCAGCACACCGAACCGTCCCGCGCACGTTACCGAGAGTATTCACCGGTTGCTTGCACAAGCGAGCAGGCGCTCATGCAGCGCCGCCTCAGTCATGACGCCCCGGAAGTTCCTCCCCCAGAGAGATGGCAAGCAGCGCCGCCCAAAGGGGACTATTCTTTCTCGGCTGTGCCAGAATCCTCATCCTTGCAGAATTCCGGATACAGTTTCTCTATGCATGTCGGACAGACACTGTGTGTGAATAAGGCTTCCGTGCGACTGGAAACATACGATTCAACCTGTTCCCAGTAGCCTCTGTCATCGCGAATTCTCTTGCAAAATGGCTCGCCCATCATCTTGATGTTATTTATATTTTATAGATGAAGCCCGTGCAAGGATTTTCCTCAAGAGATTGTCAAGGCGAGTGCATTTACCTTGAACCCCGAGAATCAGGCCTCAAGTGTGCCCTTCTCTCTATTTGGAATCCCCGCGAAAATACAACGTGACTTTTAAAATTCGATATGTATATTCTGCATTTACAAGTTCCTTGATCTACTCGACCTCCTTGCCTGCCTCGACCTGTTGCGGAAGAGGTGTTGCTCCCCACGGTGATCCGCAGCTGCGGCAATTTGATCTCCTTTGTGTCGGAAGTCTGGACCGAATTCCTGCGTTTTCGACAAATCGTGGAGCAGGTCATCGGAAAATAAGACTACACCCTCAAGTGGAACAATCCAAAACATCGCGGGAGAAGCGTAATGAAGACGTTCCTCGTGTGTTCGTTCCGCCCTGAAGACAAGCCTCTGATCACGTTTGTTGATTGTAAGCAGGTTTTCAACCTTGCAATGCCTGAAAACTGGAGTATGCCATGCCTCATAAAGCGCTCTGTTTTGTCGCAATGCCCTTTGGAAAGAAATCCGACCTGACAAGTGGTGTGGAAATCGATTTCGATCAGATTTACGACAGGGCCATCAAACCCGCCATCGTGGATGCTGGCCTTGAGCCTCTGCGTGCTGACGAGGAGCGGACCGGTGGAATCATTCACGCCGCAATGTTCGCACGGCTGCTCCTTGCTGAATTTGCGGTAGTCGATCTCAGCCTGGCAAATCCCAATGTGTTCTACGAACTTGGAGTCCGTCATGCTGCGAAGCCCTACACAACCATACCGATCTACGCGACACTCCGTCCCCTCCCCTTTGATGTGGCGTTGATGCGCGCCCTGGGCTACACCCTCGAAAATGGAGTGCTCACTGAAGATGGAGCAGCCAAACTCCGGTCCGCGCTGAAAAACAAATTGGATGAAGCCGTTCGTGGGGCGGCGGTTGAGGACAGCCCCATCTTTCAGCTCATTCCCTCGTTTCCCGGGATCGACCTGCCCCACGATGTCACCGATGCGTTCAAGGACCGTGTTCAACAGGCGGAGGAGTTCCGCAACCTGCTGGGCTCGGCCCTTGCCAAACCGACCGAGGAGGAACGCCGCGAAGCTCTCGATAGGCTCCAGCAGAACCTCGGTGATCTGAGGACAGTGCAGCGGGAAGCGCTCATTGCACTGCTGCTCTCCTACCGCGACGTCTCGGCGTGGGAATCCATGGTGCGCCTTTGCGAGAGCCTGCCGGATTATGTCAAGAAGATCACCATGGTGCGGCAACAATGGGCACTGGCGCTCAATCGGCGCAAATCTCCCGGGGACAGGGACAAGGCTGTCGCGCTGCTCAACGCAATCGTCGAGCAGGAAGGGGGCGATCCGGAAACGCTGGGAATTCTCGGCCGCGTTCACAAAGATCGGTACAAGGACCTGAAGGAGGCCGGGAGCATCATGGCCTCTGCGGCGCTCGACGACGCCATTGCCGCATACACCAGGGGATTCGAGTCGGACCCTCGTGACTATTATCCGGGTGTGAACGCCATCACGCTCCTCATCGAAAAGGGAGATGCGGAGGCACTCAAAGAGGTCGACCGGCTTGTTCCTCTCGTGAGCTTTGCGGTGGCGCGTCGTGGAGGGACGAAGGACTACTGGAGTCTGGCCACGATGCTTGAACTGGCCTGCGTCGGAAACGACTGGCTTATTGCCCGCCAGGTGCTTCCCAAGGTCCTTGCGGCGGCCGGCGCCTCGTGGATGACGGAAACCACTCTCAATAATTTGAACCTGCTCAGGGAGGCTCGCAAGCGTCAGGGACAGTCCATCCCTCAGCTCGACGAAATCGTGGAGCACCTGAAGAATCGGACGGAAGCCTTGAAGGGCGGGAAGAACGGAAGCAGTTGAGGGACCTTGGCGGGTTTTCGACCCCCAAGGCACGGAAAAGAAAATCTTGTTTCAGTTCACGCGGAGCCGCGGAGAACGCGGAGAAACCGCAATAGAATGAAGCTCCGCGTCCTCCGCGGCTCCGCGTGAGAAGGAAACACGCCGGTCTCGCGAAAGAGCCAGCCCATCGCCACGCGTGGGGGGGCTGCCGGTGCCGGTTCACTCCCCCTGGCCCAGGCCAGGGCAGGCATCCGGCGCACGCGCCGGGCCCTCTTCAACACCACGGTGGAGGCCGCTGTCAGGGATCGGGGAATCGCGTTCGACGATCAGGCCCAGGACTTTCTCGACAACATTGAGCTGAAGAACGTGATGGCAAGAATCAAGAAAAAGCTGAAACGGAAGATCGACATCCTGGGCATGGATGCCTGCCTCATGAGCATGGCCGAGGTGGCTTATCAGATCCGCGGCGTGGCCGGATTCTGCGTCGGCTCCCAGGAAACCGAGCCGGGCGACGGATGGCCTTACGACCGCATCCTCAAGGCCCTGGCCGCCAAGCCCGCCATGACACCGAGACAGCTCTCCCAGACTATCGTCAATCAATATGTGGCTTCCTACGGTGCAGACGAAAACATCACCCAGTCGGCCCTCAAGCTTGCCGGACTCAAGGCCCTGGCCGAGGCGGTGGATGGTCTGGCCAAAGCCCTCAAAAACATCCTGGCCGATAGCGCTTCCCTCAACTCCATCATCAGTGTCCGGGCCCAGGTCCAGGAGTATAGCCGCCCTTACGACGACTACTGTGACCTCCTTCACCTCTGCTCCCTCCTGGAGACAAAGGTCACCGACACGGAGGTACATACTGCCTGTGCCGCCGTCAAGGAGAGTGCGGGAGCGGCCATCGTCGCCAACGGTTCTAAGGGAGGGGCGGTAGACCACTCATCAGGCCTCTCCATCTACTTTCCCAAGCGCACTCTTTCGCCCCTCTACAAGACGCTCGACTTTACCCGGGAGAGCAGCTGGGACGAGTTTCTGGCGGCCTATCTGGCTGCATTGAGGCCGTGAGGCCAACGTTGCATAGAGGGGCTGCCCCTGATTTACCAGGGGATCAGCCTCGAGCTCGACCGCTATTCCCTCACCTTTCATGCGGTGTCCTGCGCCCTGGGGACCACTCAACAACCGTAACAGCACATCCACGGAGGGACAAAACATGGCCGACCAAAGCTCCATCGTTGAGATTCGCATCCCCGGCACCGAAGCTCCCGCCACCCTTAGGAGAGGAACCCAGTTCGTCACCCTCTCCCAACAGCACACCTACCGCATTGCTGCGGCCCGGGCTGCGAAGGCGCCGCCCGCCGTTCACCAGTCGGAGCCCAACGAGGTGGTGGAAATCGAATTCGAAGACGGCACCCGCGTCTGGACTTCGCGGGAGCGCCTCTGCACCGAGCTGATTCCCGGCCAGGAGCGGAAACGGGGTGGGGATGGGGCACTGGAGCTGCCGGTGGGCCTGGCGCGCGAGGATGCGGCGCGGGGCATCGTCGGCAGGATACTCTTCAAGACCCTCAGCTTTTTCCAAGTGGACGTGGGAAAAATGACTGCCGGGAAGCTGGCCGAAAAGTGGGAAGAGCACACCCTCGGGTCCAGCGACAAAGGGTTCGGCCCGGGGCTCTATCGCTGCGCCGTCCCCGGGGATTTCAAGCTGACCCGTTGGGTCAAAGGACGCGATACGCTTACGGCGGATCGGCCGACCCTCCTCTTCCTCCATGGTACGGCCTCGTCCACCCGGGGGAGCTTCGGTGCGCTCTGGGAGCCGGAGAAGATCGACCTGCGCAGGAAGCTTTTCGACCCCTACGGGACCAATGTGCTGGCCCTGGAGCACGCCACCCTCTCCATGAGTCCGGTGCAAAACGCCCTCGATCTCCTCGAAGCCCTCCCTGCCGAAGGCCGGCTTCACCTGGTTTCCCACTCCCGGGGAGGACTGGTGGGAGAGCTCCTCTGCCGGAAGATGGCGGCCGGCGCCCGCGAACCCTTCAATGCCGACGAACTGGAAGCCTTCTCGCTCATGAACCCCGACGGGAAGCGGGGCGACCTGGCCAGGCTGAACCGCCTGCTCAAGGAGAAGCCTTTCACGGTGGAACGGTTCGTGCGGGTGGCCTGCCCGGCCTGGGGAACGACGCTGGCCTCGAAACGCTTCGACATTTACCTTTCCATCCTTTTCAACCTGCTCTCCAAGATCCCCTTCCTGAGCGCAGTGCCCGGCGTCAACATCGTTCACGACGTTTTCAGCGAGCTCGCCATGCTGGTGGCCAAAGAGCGGACGGATCCCTCGGTCCTGCCGGGAATCGAGGCGATGATTCCCGGATCCCCCCTCGTTCAGCTCCTCAACCGACCTGACTGCATGGTGGAGGGCGAGCTGCGGGTGATTGCCGGCGACATCGAAGGGGAAACCCTCCTGAGCGCACTGGGGACGCTGGCCACCGACCCGATCTTCCGCAAGGACAATGACCTGGTGGTGGACACCGAGGCCATGTTCGGCGGGGCCGACCGCACCGGCGGAGCGGCGTTTTCCTTCCACCAGGGCTCCCACGTCTCCCACTTCCGTTATTTCAAGAACGACGAGAGCGCGGAGCGGGTCATGAAGGCTCTCACCCGGGGAAAGGATGAACCGGACGGTTTCGAGCCGTTCGACGTACGCCAGAGCGATGCGGAGCGCCCCCCCTACCTTCGCGCGGCAGCGGGGCCGCAGCCCGTCGTGTTTCTCCTCCCCGGCATCATGGGAAGCCACTTGACGGTGGGCCACGACCGCATCTGGCTCGACCCGGTCAGCATCGCCTTCGGCAAGTTCGACGCCCTGCGCATCGATGCGCCGGGGGTAAAGGCCGAGGAGCCGGTGTGGATGTCCTACGGGGACCTGGTCAAGCGACTTGCGGCCACCCACGAAGTGATTCCCTTCGCCTACGACTGGCGCCTTTCCCTGGAGAAGGAGGCGGCGCGCCTAGCGGGCGAGATCGACAAAGCGGTCCGGCGGGCGGCCAAAGCGGAACACCCGGTGAGCATCATCGCCCACTCCATGGGGGGACTCCTGGCACGGGCACTCATCGCGACCCAGCCTGCCGCCTGGGACCGGATGTGCAAGCACCCCGAGGCCCGTCTCATCATGCTCGGCACCCCCAACCAGGGCTCCTATTGCATCCCCAGGGTCCTCACGGGGCGGGACAGTCTCATCAAAAAGCTGGCAATCCTCGACATGAAACACAAGCCGGTGGATCTTCTCGGCATCGTCAGCGAATATCCGGGCCTGCTGGAGCTCCTGCCCGATGAGCTGTTGGACTACGCCGAGTGGCAGAAGCTTTCCCAGGCCGATCCCAAGCGGGATGAATGGCATTTGCCGACGGCGGCTGCGCTTCAGGATGCACGACGCGTCCGCGACACTATCGCGCGCAGTCCCCTGGACCCGGCCCGGGTCTTCTACCTGGCCGGGCATGCCCCCGCCACGCCGTCGGGCATGGATATCCAACCGGACGACGACGGCAAGGCCCGCATCGTGTTCCTGGCCACCCCCGAGGGCGATGGACGCGTGCCCTGGAAGACGGGTATTCCGGAGGGGGTAAAAACCTGGTATGCCTCCGCCGCGCATGGGGACCTTGCCGACCATGAGGAATGCTTCGGCGCCATCCTCGACCTGCTTCGAAATGGAACCACCGATCGGTTGGATACCGCTCCGCCCGTGAGCCGCGGAGTGCGAGCCGATTTCGAGCTGCCGGAGGAGATCGCGCCCCTTTACACCGGGTTCAGGGACCTGGCGCACTCGGCGCTGGGGAGCTCCCCCGATGCAAAGCGCCGCAAGCCGGTCCACCGCATCCGGGTTTCCGTGGTGCACGGCAATCTCGGCTTCACGCACAAACCCGTGATGGTCGGTCACTACGAGGATGACGGTATCGTGAGCGCCGAAGCTCACCTGGACCGGGTCATGGACGGCCGGTTGCGGGCTCGTTACCTCCTGGGGCTTTACCCGGGAGCCGATGATACCGCCGAGGTGTTTCTCAACCCCGGGCGGCAGCCGGGCGGCGCCGTCATCATCGGCCTGGGCGCCGTGGGAAGCCTCTCTCCCGGCAAGTTGATGCGGGCGGTTTCACGCGGCCTGCGCGCCTACGCCCTCAGCATTGCCGAAGCCCTCGACCGTGGCGGTGAGGCTCCGACATTGCCCCGTACCGTCGGGATTGGCGCTCTCCTCGTCGGGAGCGGTGAGGGAGGCGTCTCCCTGGAGGATTCCGTCACAGCCATTCTTCGGGGAGTGGCCAACGCCGTCCAGGGCCTGAGGGAACAGGGCCTGGATCAGCGGGTGCTGCTCGACGAACTGGAGCTCATCGAGCTGTTTGAAGATCGGGCCATTCAGGCGGTCCATGCCATGGAACGGGTCCGCAAGGACCCCGAGATCGCCCGCAGCTTCCTCATCGATCCCGCGCTGCGCGTGGAAAGCAGCGAGGGCGGACGCCGCCGGGCCTCCTACGCCGAAGAAGAGCCCTGGTGGCAGCGGCTCCAGATCAACGAGGATCGACTGGGCCGCCTGGCCTTCAACGTTCTGACCGAGCGCGCCCGGGCAGAGGTCCACATCCAGCAGAGCCAGCGGTCCCAGGCTGACCAGTTCATCGATGAAATCATTGCTTCGACGGATGCGGACAGCGATGGAGTGGCCGTCACCCTTTTCGAGATGCTCGTTCCCAATGAGCTGAAGGAATACGCTCCGGACCGGCGTGCCCTGGTCCTGGTACTCAACGACGAAGCGGCCCGCTACCCCTGGGAGATGATGAAGGAGCGCCCCGCTCATGATCAGGGGATGATCGGGATAAAGCCCCTGTCCGTTCAGGCGGGGATGATCCGCCAGCTCCAGACCGAGCAGTACCGCAACCGCGTGGTCATGGCCCGGGGCCGGGCGGCGCTGGTGGTGGGCAACCCGAAGACAAACTTTGTGAACCTTCCCGGCGCGGAAGACGAAGCGCAAAAGGTGCACGAGCTTTTCCTCAAATCTGGGTACCAGTCCATCGACAAGATTGGCGCCAACGCGACGAGCAGCTCCATTTTGAAAGAGTTGTATGCCCGGGATTACCGTATCCTCCACCTGGCGGGCCATGGTGTCTACGCTCAGGAGGAGGAGCTCGACATCCCCTGCGAGTGTTGCGGCGCCGAAAAGATCGTCAGGAAGACCACCGGCATGGTGATCGGCCCCGACCAGTTCCTGACTCCGGCACAGCTGCACCAGATGCGCGCCGTTCCTGAGCTGGTTTTCATCAACTGCTGCCACCTGGGAAGGATCGAAAAGGTCGACGACAAGCTTCCGCCCAATCACCCGCCGAAACTGGCGGCCAACCTCGCCACCGAGCTCATCCGGATGGGAGTCAAAGCCGTGGTGGCTGCGGGCTGGGCGGTGGACGACGCTGCGGCGCTATTGTTCGCCACGACCTTCTACGACGCCATGTTTTCAGGGTCGCCTTTCGGAGATGCTGTTCTTGCTGCACGGCGCGCCGTGTATGACGCACACCCCGGAATCAACACCTGGGGGGCCTACCAGTGTTACGGCGACCACGCCTTCCGACTCGTCCAAGCGGGCGGCAAGAACCCGGCGGGGAGTCAGGAACAACGATTTGTCGCCCCAGCTGAAGTGATCGCCCGGCTCGACAACATCACCCAGCAGGCCAAGACGGCCGATGACGGGCAACTGGGAGCGCTCCGAGAGACCGTTGGAGATATCCAGCAGCGCATTCCCACCGAATGGCGCGGGGAGGGGGAGATCCTGGCCGCCTTGGGGTGCGCCTACGGGGAGCTGGAGGACTTTGAGCAGGCGGTGGAATGCTGTAAGAAGGCCCTCAGGGATGAAAAGGCCTTCTACTCGGTGAGAGCGGTCGAGCAGCTCTGGAATCTCCAGGCACGATGGGCGGTGGAGCTTTGGAAGAAAGATGCAGAGGAGAATGCGGAGAGGGCGAGGAAGCTTATCGGCAAGTCTGAGGCAAACCTCCATAGGCTCGTGAAATTGATGGGCGAGACCACCGAGCGCCTGTCCCTCCTGGGGAGCACGGCCAAACGTGAAGCCGTGATCGCGACCGACTTGGAGGGCAAAAAGGCAGCCCTGGAGAAGATGGCCCATCACTACAAAGCGGCCTATGAGCACAGCAAAGAGAGGGATCCCTACCCGCAGCTCAACTGGCTGACGGCTTCGGTTCTCCTCTCTGTGTTGAATTCATCCCTGAAGCTCGCCGAGGATTTCGGGCAGATGATCGAAAAAGCCCGGGCGGCCGCAAGCGAGCAACAGCTGAGTGACCCCGATTTCTGGAACGCCGTCATGTCCGCCGACTGCCTGCTGCTCCAGCACCTGGCTGCCCGAGACCTGGGGGAACACGCCGACGAGATCATCAGCACCTACCGGGAGGTGAAAAAGTACATCGGCTCACCGCGGGAATTCCGGTCGGTGCTCGAGCACCTGGATTTTCTCATGAACATTATGGCTGCAGCCCCGGAAGAGGACACTGTGAACCGCATGCGTGCCGCCTTGGTGAAAATCAGGGACGCATTGAAGACAAGCTCGCCGGCATCGTCCTGATCCCGGTTGATGCGGCTGGTGATGAAGGAGCCATTCATCAAGGCTCAAAAGCTTCGTCGCAGGAACGGCAGGACAGGGTGACATTCGCGGTAAATCAACGGATAGAGGGGAGTAGTAGAGGGGTGGAAAAAAGCCTTCCACCCCTCTACTACTCTCCTCTATCCTTGCAGGTTAGAAGTCCCTCAGAAGCCGGTGAACAGAAAATCAAGTGCAGCAATAATCTCGTGACGCTGAGCTTTTAGTGAGCTGACCTTCTTTCCCATGGACCGTACTGGAATCCCGGCCAACTCTGCTGTGGACATGAATACTGCGGTGCCTTTAATCACAAACGCTGGATTAAGATGTCTGATGGTTTTACCCACAGTTGAAGCGGCTACAAGTGGTACGACTACACGCGTTGAAAGGGTGTCGAGCAAGTCAGCCTGGACGTCGAGCAGATAGGGAACAGCTTGATTTGTTTCTTCACAGGGGTTTTCGAAGACATCAAACTGTGCCATCAAAACCTCCTCAAGCCGTCACTGAACACGCCACCTGCTTCGATGCGACGATTATAGGCTTCAATGGCATCGCGATTCTCTTCCTTCCATTCTCGGCGCTTTTCCTCGAGCACCATCTCAACCAAGCGCTGTTCCAGAGCCTTGGAAAGGTTGATGTGATAGTTTTTCGCCTGGCGAAGAAGGTCGCTGTTGACGCTTAGATTTGTCGATTTCTTCGGTGCATTGGTATCGTATAAAGCCTCTTGCATGATGCTCTCCTTATGCGCATTTATGATGCGCATATATTACCCATTTTGGTGAGCACTGACAAGAAATTTAGTTAACGCGAGCCTGAGTGGCCGACGAAGAGCCGCTGAGTAGCCGGCTCGCACGACACATGCTGGAAGAATATGCGGTTGCCGGTCCGTTCCAGGCATTCGTTAGCCCTTCCACCGCCTGTACGAGACTATTTAAACGAGAAGTAACTGAGCGCCCCCCGATCCATCTCTCATGGGAGCCGGTCTACTCGGTATCGTCTGGAATGGTGACCTTATCGTATAAGTCGCGCAGCAAGAGATCACATTGAATCGACTGCAGGTGAACTACATCGCTGAGATCGGTCGATTCAGAAAACAGCCATTGATTTTCCTGCCGAAGAAAACGCTCCACACTGTACCGGTCTTGTGCAATGAGCACATACTCCATGAGAGACTGGATCTTGCGGTAGTGAGAGAACTTTCCTCCACGGTCATAAGCTTCTGTTGAAGGTGAGAGTACCTCTATGATCAAGGTGGGGTTAATAAGGGTGTCCAGGTGCGTGTCTTCGAAAAGATCTTCTCCACAGAGAGCGGCAACATCGGGGTAAGCGTACATTCCGGTTGAGCTGATTTTAACCCGCATGTCAGTGACATAGGCTTCACAGGGTCTGCCTCGAAGCTGCGAATGCAAAAGACCGGCAAGGTTGAATGTGATCTGGTTGTGTCTGCGATTGGCGCCAGACATGGCATAGATATGCCCATTTACGAATTCGCTCTTGTAGTCTGCCCGCCGTTCCAGCTCAAGGTACTGCTCAGCGGTGTATCGTGATTGGGCTGGGAATGACATTGTTTCCTCCGCTCAATGGGAATCGATATTGCAAGTATAGCATAGATGGATCTGATGAGTCAGGCTGGGGTAACACCCAAGCCAAGCTGCCACCTATGCAGGTACGAACATCAACAGAGGCCTTGTGTTCGCCATAGTAGGCATGGAAATGGGGTGGTGGGTGCCAATGGTGTTGACTTAACGTCACCCCGGTGAAAACCGGGGTCCAGAAAATCTTTATTTTCCTGGATTCCGGCTTTCGCCGGAATGACAAAATCTGGTTAATTCAAAAACATTGGGTGCTCACCTGGAGCGAACTACATCCGTATGATGATCCCGTAGAACATCGAAATGGTCGGCAAGGACCTCTCCTCTTCAAGCGAGCATACACCCGTGAGGGTGATTGGATCTTGCTGCACAACGCCGGGGCTGAGCGGCGCAAAACCATGCGGCTACGGACTTTCGGATGACACCGCCGAATTTGCACCGCGTGGTTTCGTGTCCGCGTGCAGGCCCGGCGTTGGGCCTGTTAATGCAGAGTTACTACACGGTGTTCATTTCTTTCAGTAAGTCCGGATGGCGCTCCAGCAACTTAAGGAGCTTGACCACTGGGGCAGGAGGACGGGTTTCTCCCCGTTCATAACGAGAGAATGCTACTTTACCTACACCGAAGGCTTCGGCCAATTGAGCCTGGGTAAGCTTCAGGTTCTTTCTGATGCGCCTGATTTCACCGCTCACATCTCCTTTCACGGCTCGCAGCAATGCTGCCTGAGCTTCGGTATAGCGGCGGTAGCTCTCACTATCCCACACACCCTCATCACATACCGGACAAAACTCACCACGCATAGCGTGCAGTGTGAGTGATTGGCCGCCGTAAGAGAGCGTTTCATCCTGGGTTTTGGATACCATTTCAGGGTGGCCACAGGCTGGACATTTCATGATCTCACCTCACTTCGCCTTGAATTGTATGATTGGCGGATGACCTTCAGCAAAGGCAGTGATCTTGATGTAAACAACGATTCCTTCTTCCGTCATGCCGTGATAGACATCCTGCCACACCTGATGGTCTGCATGCGAAGTCATTGCCTTGTAAAAATCTCGTCGGGAGAGCTTCAGCACCACCTCCCGCATCTCCGGTTCAGTCAGGCCCATAGCGAGTCCGTTGCGTAAAGCCGTTACCGTGAAAGGCTGACTTGCTGGGTCGGCCACCAATGCCTGCACCTCGGTTAGCTTGTAGTGTGGTCTGCGCTTCTCCATGACTCATAAAATAATCAATATGGCTAAATTGATCAATAAGATAATTTGTCTGCACGATTTAGGTTGCGAGGAACATGATGGTGGGGCCAACGATTAAGCTAAGGGGCGCGGCGGTTTTATGCCGCGTCCCTCTTGAGCGGTTTGTTATGTGCCTTTCATTATTTTCTCAAAAGGCGTGCCTTCATACCGGCATTTCCAGTAAGCGCAGACTCTATACCCGTCGTGGAGGTGCAATCCCATTTTCGTTATCACCGACGGGAACAGGGTCTCTATAATGGTAGATGCTACATTTAGGGCCAAAGACGTTTCTTCCCTGGACGCCACCTGAGCCTAGGGCGTCCAAATTGGCGAACGCCCGTTGACCGGTATTTGACTCCAGCACTGGGAAGCAATGCTCCTGCCATTCTAAAACGGTTCATGCGAGGGCATTTTGCGCCTGGCCGTGCCCTGTTTGACAG
>NZ_BQXM01000013.1 GCF_022836495.1 Desulforhabdus sp. TSK | reverse complement strand
CGCCCGTCCGAATACGGAAAGGTCCCACCCGCTGGTCGGATGCGGCCACCTGCTGCCACTCCTCGTAATTGAGCGTATACCGGTTTTGCAGGGAGCAGCCCGGCTCCAGGCTCAGCCATCGCCGGACGGATTCTTCCGCTTCACGGTCAAAAAAGAGGTAGTAAAAAGGTGCTTCGGGCCACAAGCCCAGGAAGCCGGGAGCGTCAGGCTCCGTTCGGGGCGAGCGTTCTGCCCTGCATTCATAGACAAAGAGCCTGCGGGGAAAGGTCACCGATTCTACCGTGGTGCGTGGTGCCTCGTTCATTGGCCTGGATTCCTGCTGCACGGGAAAATCCCTCATGATCTCTCTTTCGTTTCCCCGGCGGATGCCAGATGCACCGCACCTTTGACTTTTTGCCTGAGATGGTCCATTTTGTCGGCAGCATGGAAACGATTTCATGAGGCTTTCACGGAACGCTGCCAAGGAGAACAATCGATGCAGATCATACAGACAACTGTTGGCAATATGGAAGTGTTTTGTTACCTGGTTTACGACGAGGCCACCCATGAAGGCATCCTCATCGACCCGGCAGGGGATGAAGCTCGACTGCTGAAGCTCCTGCAGGAAAAGGGCGTCATTCTCAAATATATCGTCAACACTCACGGCCATGCCGATCACACCTGCGGCAACGACCGACTCCGCAGCGCCACGGGTGCAAAGGTGGTCATGCACGGCCTGGACGACGAGTTTTTCCAACGCACGGAAAACAAGGCCTTCGCCCAGATGATGGGCTTTGAAACCACGGGCCCCGCGGACATTCATGTGAAGGACGGCGACGAACTGACCGTCGGCGGCTTCACGATGAAATTCGTCCACACGCCCGGCCACACACCGGGAGCCTGCTGCATCCTCATCGATGGAAATCTCTTCACGGGCGACACGCTTTTTGTCGGCGCCGTGGGCCGCACCGACCTTCCCGGTGCATCTTTCAGCGCACTGCTCGAGTCCCTCAAAAACAAGGTCTTGGCTCTCCCGCCCGACACCATCATCTGGCCGGGCCACGATTACGGTGACCGTCCCCAATCCACGGTAGCCCGTGAAATGAAAACCAATCCTTACATCACAGACTTTCTGTAGGGAAATAGGGAAAGCAACGGCATGGATGAACGCCTCACGACCCTCTCCTTTGCATCGCCCCTGGGCTGGATTTGCATGGCTGCAAGTTCCAGGGGCCTCTGCCTGCTCCACTTCTGCGGCACGGAACAACCATCGGAGGAGCACGTGCGGGAGATTCTGGCTCGGGAATATCCTGGCTGCATCAGCGAACCGACCGAGGACTCTCCCCTGCTGCTGCAGGCGAAAGAAGCGGTGCTCGCCTATCTTTCCAAAGGGTCCCCGCTGCCCCGTATTCCCTTGGACATGAGCAAAGGGACGCTCTTCCGCAGGGATGTCTGGGAGGCGCTTTGCCGCATTCCCCACGGCGAAACCCGCAGTTACCTCGAAATCGCCCGATCCCTGGGGAAACCCCGGGCCCCCCGTGCCGTTGGACAGGCCTGCGGGAGCAACCCCATCGCTCTGTTCGTTCCCTGCCACAGGGTCCTCGCTGCCGGTGGCAGGCTGGGGGGATATGCGGGGGGGCTCGACATCAAACGCACCTTGCTGGAACTGGAAGGACATGGAGCCTGAAAGCAGTGAAGCGGCGTCTGCAGCCGTGAAAAGGCCCATCGTCACCCATCATAAAAGCGCCATGAAAATGGAGGAATAACGTTGAAAGAAGCAAGTCTGAAACGCAAAGAACAGATCCCCGCCGCCACCGGCAAACTGGGAGTCCTCATCCCCGGCATCGGCGGGGCGGTCAGTACCACATTCATTGCAGGGGTCGAGCTTGTCCGCAAGGGAATGGCCTTTCCCACCGGATCCTTGACCCAGTTGGGCACCATACGACTTGGAAAGCGCTTTGAACGCCGGTCTCCCAAGATCAAGGATTTCGTGCCCCTTGCGAGCCTCGACGACCTGGTCTTCGGAGGATGGGACCTCTACGAGGCCAACGGATATGAAGCCGCCATGTTCGCCCGTGTTCTGAACCGGGAGCACCTGGACCCGGTCAAGGAATTTCTGAGCGGCATCGTCCCCATGAAGGCCGTTTTCGACCGCCGGTTCGTACGCAATCTCGATGGGAAGTACATCAAGGAAGGTGAAAACCTGCGAGCCCACGTGGATGCGCTGAAGGACGATATCCGCCGGTTCAAGGCCGAGAACGGCGTCGAGCGCTGCGTCATGATCTGGTGCGGGAGCACGGAAGTCTACCTGCAGCCCGAGGAGATCCACCAGTCCGTCGATGCGCTCCAAAAGGCCATCGGCGCCAACGATCCCAGGATTCCCCCCAGCATGCTCTATGCCGTCGCCGCCCTCGAGAGCGACATTCCATTCATCAACGGTGCCCCCAACCTGACGGTAGACATCCCGGCCATGATCGAACTGGCCTCCCGGAAGAACCTCCCCATCGCGGGCAAGGACTTCAAAACCGGCCAGACCCTCATGAAAACCATCCTGGCTCCGGGACTCAAGACCCGTATGCTCGGTCTCGAAGGGTGGTACTCCACCAATATTCTCGGAAACCGCGACGGTCTGGTCCTGGACGACAAGGATTCCTTCAAGACGAAGGAAGAGAGCAAGCTGTCGGTGCTCGAGCACATTCTGCAGCCGCACCTCTATCCGTCCCTTTACAAGAACTACTACCACAAGGTCACCATCAACTATTACCCGCCCCGGGGCGACAACAAGGAAGGCTGGGACTGCATCGACATTTTCGGGTGGCTGGGCTATCCCATGCAGATCAAGGTGGATTTTCAGTGCCGCGACAGCATCCTGGCCGCACCTCTGATCCTGGACCTCGTCCTCTTCATGGATTTTGCCCGGCGCGTGGGGATGAGCGGCATCCAGGAATGGCTGTCTTTCTATTTCAAAAGCCCCATGTACAAGGAAAACCTCTACCCGGAGCACGACCTGTTCATTCAGAGCATGAAGCTCAAAAACACCCTGCGCTACCTCATGGGGGAAGAGCAGATCACCCACTTCGGGCTCGACTACTACATGAACGACGCCCAGAAAGGGGCCTGATCCGCAGGATTGGTGAAACGCGGTAAAAAGCGGGGGACGGGGACGCTGAAAACGCTGACAGGCGCTGATTCACGCTGATAAAGCTCAAAGAAAGAATATGGGAAGGTATGACGGAACATCATCACACATTTGTGGAAGAATACGACGGCATGGTGGCTTTTGGCTTTTCGCGGGAGGTGGACGAAAAGTCCCTCATGTATTACCTGCAGAAATTTTCAGATGACGATTTCATGAAAACCCTCGTGCCGCGGCTGAGCGACGGAGAGCTCGAGCAGGTCTTCAAGCTGATGAGCGATCTCATGCACAAACATCTGAAGGACAGCGAATACCACAAATACTTTCTGAAGGATGAAGGCCATTCCCACGACCATGATCACGATGCGTGAGGAGCTGTTCAGCGGAAGTCAGCGCCTCTCAGCGTTTTTCAGCGTCCCATCCCTCTCGGCATCACGCCAGCCATCAGCCGTGAGCCCGCACCCACTCCGCGATGCCGTCCAGGACCCTTCGATTCTGCTCGGGAAGGCGGATGGCCAGGCGGATGAAGTGGTCGTTCAATCCTTCGAAAGAGCGGCAGTCCCGGATGAGAATGTGATGGGCACGGAGCAGTTCCTCCTGCAGAACGTCGGCGGGAGGAAGATCCCTGCCCAGTTCCACAAGAAGATAATTGGCCCGCCCCGGGTAAACCTTGAGCCCTTTCAGCTTTCCCAGCTCCTCGGTACAGACTTTCCGCTCGCACTCCACCAGGGCCAGGGTTTCCTCGCGGTAGGCATCCTGAGCCAGGCAGTGGGCACCGGCCATTTGAGCCAGTGTATTGACGGACCAGGGCGGAAGAAGCCTGCGCATGCGGTCCGCGATGACTTCCGAAGTCAGCAGGTACCCCAGGCGCAGGCCCGGAATGCCGTAAAACTTGGTCATGGACCGGATGAGCACCAATGAACGTCCATCCCGCAAAGCCCCTTTCAACGACTCCTCTTCGCAAAAATCCACGAAGACTTCGTCCACGATGCAGACAATCCCGCCGGTGCGGCTTTTCTCCAGGATCCACCGGCGAACGTCCGGTGGCAGAAGCGTCCCCGACGGGCTTCCCGGGTGGGTGAACAGAATGGCTTCGGGAGCGGCCGTACGGCACACGGCGTCCAACGCCTCCACGGTGGGCTGAAAGTCCGTCTCCGGCCCCGTCACGAGGGGGTGCATGGAGATATCCTGGAGCTCAAAGGCCTTGCGGTATTCTCCGAAGGTCGGCAGCACGATGCATGCCTTCCGGATGCCCAGGGCCTGCGGCAGCCAGTAGATGAGCTCCGTCGATCCGTTGCCGGCCACGATGCGGCTCAGGGGCAGATCGTGGAACCCCGCCAGGGCGTTCAGCAGAGAACGGTTGGAGATGTCCGGATAGTGCTGCAGACGGTGAAAGGCGGCATGGAAGGCTTCCAGCAGGCCGGGAGGGGATCCCAGGGGATTGATACTGGCGCTGTAGTCCAGCAGAAGATCCGGGGAACAGCCCAGCCGGGCCGCGATTTCATAAACATTGCCGCCATGCGCAACAGCCATACAGAACTTTCTCCTTCCTAATCGACCAAGACCGCACGCACTCCCAGGGCCAGGATGCATCCGAGGGCGGAAGTGACATACATGAGGCGGATCATGGCATGGTAGACTTCCAGGGTGAGGGGATCCCCGGGATCGCCCAGAGTGGGCTTTTCCACCCTCTCTCCAAAGTAGACGTTGGCACCTCCCAACTGGGCGCCCAGAGCCCCGGCCGCGGCGGCTTCCGGATACCCCGCGTTGGGGCTTTTCATTTTGCGGGCGTCCCGGCGCATGGTGCGCCATGCCCGCCTCCAATCCCGTTTCATGAGGGCTGCGGCTCCCACCAGCAGGAATCCACTGAGGCGGGCCGGAACCCAGTTGGCCACATCGTCGGCCCTGGCCGCAAACCAGCCGAAATAGCGGTACCGGTCGTTGGTGTAGCCCACCATGGAATCCATGGTGTTCATGGCCTTATAAACCATGGCCGCCACGGGACCGCCCAGCGCCAGGAAAAAAAGGGGAGCCACGATGCCGTCGCTGATGTTTTCGGAAACCGTCTCCACGAGGGCGCGCACGATGTCCTTTTCTTCAAGCTCCGAGGTGTCCCGGCTCACGATCCAGGCCAGCTTTTCCCTCGCGACGGCGAGATTCCCCTGGTTCAGGGCCTCGGCCACCTTGGCCGATTCCTGGTGGAGCCCACGGGTCGCCAAGGTCGTGAACACCATCCAGATCAACACTCCATGGGCGAGAAACGGATGGAACAGTTGGGAGGTGACCCGGAGAATGACGACGGCAGCGAGCACCACCAGGGTGACCACCGTCAGCCAAAAGACGGCTCCCAGAGTCCGCTGCATGAGGGGAGACGCCTTTTCATCGTAAATCCTCCGATCCATCGCCGTAATGAGGTTCCCGATCCATCGGATGGGATGAGGCCATCCCCTGGGATCTCCCAGCAGGAGATCCAGAGCATACGCTGCCGCCAGGTGCCAGGGATAAAATTCCACGGTCGACTCCGTCATTGAGTCATTGAATTAAACGGCGATTCCCATCTCGCGATAGATCCTCTTCATGTCCGTATGCCTGCGGACATGCTCCGCCAGGAGATCGTACTGCGTCTCCTTCCATTCCCGGTAGGAAAAGGGAGAGGAACCCGTCACCGCAGCCTTCCCCGACCGGCGCTGCACTTCCCGAAGGAAGCTCCCGCGGAAGGCGTCGTTGTCGAAAATCCCATGGATGTACGTTCCCCAGACTCTGCCGTCGGGCTGAGTGAGCCCTTCCAGAATATTCACCTCTCCGCCGTCCCGCCGGACAATGCGGAAGAGCGACCGGGCCGTCCCCAGGGACACACTCCTCCCCATATGGATTTCGTATCCCCCCAGGGGAGAATCCAGGGAAGCCGCCCAGTGATTCTCCACCGCCGGCAGGGCCTCCACCTGGGAGGTGATCTTGTCCGGGTACATCTCTGTTTCCATGTCCAGCAAACCCAGGCCGCCGACTTCCCGCAGGCTGCTTTCCACCCCGTGGGGATCCTGCACCCGAAGCCCCATCATCTGGTAGCCGCCGCAGAGCCCCACCACCGTGCCTCCCGACTTGGCAAAAGCCAGGATCGCATCGGAAAGCCCAGATTTCTTCAAAAATTCAAGATCTTGAAGGGTGTTCTTGCTGCCGGGGAGGATCACGGCGTCAAAATGGAAGACCTCCGCCGGACGATCGAAATAAATGAGTTCGACTCCCGGCTCCTGCTCGAAGCAGTCGAAATCCGTGTAGTTGGAAATAAAGGGCAAGCGCACCACCCCGACAGCCAGAGCACTCTCCGACCGTTGTGCCCCGGCGTTCTGACGCATGCGCCGCTGCAGGGCCACGCTGTCCTCCTCCTGGAGGGCGATATGGCTGTAGTGAGGGATGACTCCCAGAACAGGCCGCGAGGAACGGGCTTCCAGGATCTCGACCCCACTGGTGAAGAGCGCCGGATCGCCTCTCAGCTTGTTCACCATGAAGCCCAGAATCCGGCCCTGCTCTTCCGGGGTCATGAGCATATAGCTCCCCAGCAGGGCCGCGAAGATGCCTCCCCGGTCGATGTCTCCCACCAGGATGCAGCGGGCGTCGGCCATTTCGGCCATGGCGAGATTCACGATGTCATGGGCCTTGAGGTTCAGCTCCACGGCGCTTCCCGCCCCTTCAAGGACGACGAGATCATACTGTTCCGCCAGGCGCTGGTAGCATTCCCGCACGACGGGGATCAGGCTGGTTTTGTAGGCGTAGTAATCGCGCGCGGAGAGGTTCCCCACCGCCTTCCCCCGCACGATCACCTGTGACCCCATCTGGGAGGTGGGCTTGAGGAGGACCGGGTTCATGTCCACATGGGGCTCGATGCCCGCCGCTTCGGCCTGGACCACCTGGGCCCGCCCCATCTCTCCCCCTTCAGGCGTGATATAGGAATTGAGGGCCATGTTCTGGGCCTTGAAGGGAGCGACTCGAAAACCGTCCTGCTTGAAGATGCGGCAGAAAGCGGCCGCCAGGACACTCTTGCCCACATCGGAGCCGGTTCCCAGGAACATGAGGGACTTGGCTTTATTTTTCATGAAGAAGCATTCCTTCAAAAAGGGCTGGGACGCTGAAGAACGCTGGCTGAAGCGCGCTGACTTTCGCTGACAGGGGCTTAATCAGCGGGTGTCGGCCCTGTGTCGCTCACGGCCTTTGGCATACTCTCGGCAATGCATGACGAAGGACCTGGCTGCTTCCGGGGCACTGCCCCAGTGGAGGTGGATGTAGCTGGCCAACACTGAGCCCACCTGGTAACCCTCCGGTCGGGCTTCGGAGTATTTTCGGCGGCGCAGCTCGTAAACGCACGGCACCGCAGCATTCTCCTCTTCCACGATTTCCGAATAATGGAACTCGTGCCCCCGGACCGTCAGCCCCGGCTCGCCCAGGAGACAGGGCTCGCCCAGGACCACTTCCGTGTAGCCCAGGGCCTTCCTGCGGCTCAGCATGCGCGTCCCGAAGGGGAAAATACCCGCCATGGCGAACTGTTTGCCTTCGAGGGTTTTGATGAATCGACCCAAAACCATCAGCCCTCCACATTCGGCGTAAATGGGCATTCCCCCAACGGCCGCCCCTCGTATGGATTCCAGGAAATCCGTCCTTTCCGAGAGGTCTTGGGCAAAGAGCTCGGGATATCCACCCCCCAGGTAGAGGCCGTCCGCCTCCCGGGGAACCGTCTCCCCCGCCAGGGGAGAGAAAAACTGAAGCTGCGCTCCGGCCTCTCCCAGCAGTTCGAAATTGTCCACGTAATAAAAACAGAAAGCGGCATCGCGGGCAACCGCAATGACGGGACGAGCAGCCTGCCGTGAAAACTCGTGGAGATTGCCTCCCGAGGAGATGGGCTGCTGGGTGGCCATGGATGGGGGCGAGACACCCCGGAGATCAAGAGCGGCTTCCAGGAGCCGACCTCCGGCCCCTGTCTCCCGCGGCGTCACCCCCGGCGGGTAGACCGAGCGCTCCAGGAGAAGATCCAGGTCCACGTAACGCTCCATCAGTTCCACGAGCTTTTCTTTTCGCTCAGGGTGAAGGGGCGTTTCATCGGCGGTAACAAGTCCCAGGTGCCTTTCGGGAATGCCGATGAGGTCCTCCCGTGGAATTCCTCCCAGCACGGGAATTTCCGGAAGGTTCGCAGCCATGGCTTCCTTTAGATATTCCAGGTGTCCCGGCCCTCCCAGGCGGTTGAAGAGGACCCCCGCCACTCTGAGCCCAGGATCGAAACGACTGAAGCCGTACACGAGAGCTGCGGCGCTGCGGGCCATGCTCCGGGCGTCCACCACCAGCACGACGGGAAGCCCCAGCCATTTGGCCATTTCCGCCGTGCTCCCCGATTCGCTGGTAC
The DNA here is from genome assembly GCF_022836495.1 of Desulforhabdus sp. TSK. Classification (GTDB taxonomy): domain Bacteria; phylum Desulfobacterota; class Syntrophobacteria; order Syntrophobacterales; family Syntrophobacteraceae; genus Desulforhabdus. The sequence goes on along the minus strand of NZ_BQXM01000013.1, from coordinate 112,357 downwards.
CGTCGTACCCATCGAATAGCCCCATCACCCCTTCCACGACCCCCAGGTCTGCACGGGCCAGGCGGCTCTGGAAAAGCCCCTGGTTATACTCCCGGGAGAGCATCCAGCCGTCCAGGTTCCGCGAGGACAGCCCCGCCATCTGAGCGTGGAGGCCTGGGTCGATGAAATCCGGCCCGACCTTGAAGGGCTGAACCGTCAGGCCGCGCGCCCTGTAGGCCGCCAGAATCGCCAGCGTCAGGGTTGTCTTTCCGCACCCACTCTGGGTACCGCCAACAATGAAAGCATGCTTACCATCCATGGACCGTTTCTCCGAGAATCGAACCGCGCTCATTCCACATCATCCCAACGCCGCCGCGCGGTCCAATAAAGGATGGGCCGAACCGAGGCGGGCTCCACCCCTTTGCACCCGCACCACATCTCGCGATAGGCCAGGAGTTGATGCCTGTATTTTTCAATCTCCTCTGCGTAAAAGGCGTTGGAGGCTTCCTCCCCTCCATCCTTCAGAAGAGGCCTGGATGTCTTGAAATCCACCAGCCACCAGGCCCCGTCCAACCGCACCGCAAGATCCACGACTCCCACATAGAGTGTTCGAGCGTCGTGAACGCCTTCCAGTGCGTATTCCACCCATCGCTCCTCGGCGGGCAGATCGTAAAACCGCCCAAGCCAGGGGTCCCGAAGACATTCCCGCACCTCTTCCAGCACCGCTTCTCCCATACGGCAGGCGGCTTCTTCCGGGATCCCTTCCCTCCTCAGATGGCTGCAAATGCCCTCCAGAGGCGGCAAGGTCTTTTCCCTGCCGTACCGTTCCAACAGGCGGTGCGTCACGATTCCCCAGAGACGCGGGTGGTAGAATGACGCCGGCTCCTGCCCGGGGAGAGGAAGTGATCCTAGGGGGTCCTTTTCATCCTCTCCCTCCACGAGGGCAGAAGGATTGACCACCCTGAAAAGCGGTCTCTCCCGTTCGAAGGGAGCCGGACGAACCTCCACGGGCTCGGTGCTGACAGACCGCGCGGCCACGGCTGCGGGAACCCGCGGCTCCAACACCATGAGGAAATCTCCCGACGGGCTCTCCTTCCGGATCTCCTCGGGGACAGAATCCCCAGGGGGAGCAGCGACGGCGCCCTCGGAGGGGGCCGTGTCGCAGCCGGATGCAGGGAACAGGTCACTCAGTCCGTAATGCTCGTTCAGCCAGTGCAAGGGGGTCTTGGTGGGAAAGGTGACCGCACCGCTCCCGCTTTTGCAGGAAACGACGCCGCTCATGAGCAGCCGGCTCCGCGCGCGCGTCACGGCCACATAGAAAAGCCGTTTCGCCTCTCCCCAGCGCCTTCCCAGGTGAGTGTCCAGGAGCACTTGATAGAGCGGATCGGGCGCGCTACGCCTCCGATCGGGCCGCACCGCCACCAGGTGGCGATCGCTCCGCCCCGGTACACGCTCGAGCAGGTACGGCGGTTGATGACTCTGTTCCCTCAGGATGGGGTTCCAGTCCAGGAAGGGAAGGTACACTGTGTCGAATTCAAGCCCCTTGGCTTTATGCACCGTCATGACGGAGACACGCGAACGGGCCGTTTCAGGGTCCACCGGCTCGTAGGCGTTTTCCAGAAGCCGTTCCGCCCCCTCGAGGGTCTGGACGGGCTCATGGACTTCGGCCTGCCTCAGCATATCCAGGTACCTGCGGCAGGAGGCGATCCCCCGGCTGCCCCAGCGATGTGCCACCGCCTCAACGCCTCCCAGGGCAATCCAGGCCGATTCCAGCACTTCCGCCAGCGGGTCGTGTCCCAGGTGCTGTCGCGCGCCACGCAGCCGCTCCCAGAATTCGGCAACCCATGGGTCCCTGGCGGCGTAAGCCCGGATTTTTTCCACCCAGGGTTCCGGCTCTTCCCCAAAGACGGCGTAAATTTCATCGTAGGTCAGGGAGAGCCAGGGGCTGTAAAGCTGGGAAGCCCAGGCCAGATGGTCCTGAGGCAGCACCAGGGCCCGGCAGAGCTGATGAAGGTACCCCACCTCCGGCCGTTCCAGGAGCTTGAGCCCCTCCGCCACCTGGACGGCAACCCCCTGCTGGTGCAGGGCCTCAAGGTAAACGGGCAGATGCGTGCGGGCAAACAACAATATCCCCATCGTGCCGTCGCCGCCCTCAAATTCCAGCTCCTCCGCGACACGATGGGCCAGCCACGCAGCCTCTCGCCTGCGGGCGGCCGAAGGATCCAGGGATGCAACGAAAAGGGCCAATTCCGGAGGATCGGGAACGACAAGGGGGGGGGCAGCGGCTGCGTCTTCAACGGGAGGCGCAGGAGCAGCCCCATCCTCCCCAGGTGGCTCTCCGCACCCCCTTTCCCTCCGGAGGGTCTCGGGAGAGGGCGCAGCGGCGGTGAATGCCACTTCATCCTTTTCCACGAGAGGGTTCCGCATGACCGTTCGACTGAAGAGATCGTTGCACCAGGCGATGAGGTGAGAACGGGACCGAAAATTGGTGTGCAGCACCAGGGGAACCATGGGAAGCGCCTGGTGGGAATCTGTCGGTACACCCTTTTTGGCCTCTTGAAAAAGGCGGACTTCGGCCTTGCGAAACCCGTAAATGGACTGTTTGGGGTCCCCCACGACAAAGAGAGTCCGCCCGTCGCCCGGTGTCCACCCCGCACAGAGCCGCCTCAGGAGATTCCACTGCTGGTAGTTGGTGTCCTGGAATTCGTCGATGAGCACATGACGGATCTGCTGATCCAGAAGGAGCTGCAGGTCCGAAGGGACCGCCGTGTCGAAGAGCCGAAGGGCCGCCGTTTCCAGGGCCGAAAAGTCCAGGAGGCGCTGCCGGCGACAGCGTGCATCGTAGGCGCGCACCAGTTCATGCAGAATCAGCATGAGGTCCAGGAGGGTTTCCGTGTCGGGAGGCGAGGAATCGGGTAAGGGAAGCCGGCGCACCTCGTGCAGTCTTTCCGCCAGAGCGCTGCTCATATTTTGAATGCGGTCGGCCCACTCTGTCTTGGCGAATCCCGAATAGTAGCCCGTGGCGGGGCCGAACCGCTTCCTGGGCTGTCCATTCTGAGTGAGGAGGCCGGCCGAAATGGTTTGCCAGCCGCTGAGAGCTTCCCATGCCGACCCCGGAACGTCCGGAGGCAACTGAAAACCCGCCTCCGCCCCGCGGCCCATGAGGTCCCCCACCAATCCCGACCAGGATCGTCCCAGCTCCGACGCTTCAAATTGCCCACGGAGGGCGGCAAGCTCGTCTTCGGCCAGGTGCCGCATCCCGTCGAGAATATATGCGCTCGCCTGATCACGGCTCAAAACGCCGATGAGGTCCCCAAGGGTTTCCCGCCGTTGCATGAGCTCTTCCAGTTCCCGGGCCAAAAGCGGCCAGGAATTGTTGAGATAGAGCAGCCGGTTTTCCACGGCACACCGCGCCGGGTCTTGGGCGGGACGTTCCAGAAGCTCCTGCAGGGTCTCATCGATGACTTCCCGCAGAAAAAAAACCTGGTCCGGTTCCACGAGCAGTTCAGCCCCGGGCACCACCCCGGCTTCCAAAGGCGCCTGGCTGACAAGGGAATAGCAGAAGGAATGGAAGGTCTGGATGCGGAGAATCTCGCCTCCCAGCAGGAGGTCCACCTGGCGGGCATGCCGCCGGAGGGCTTTCCCGGCCATCTCCAGGAGCTCGGCATCCAGGGCGTTGGAAGGCGCATCCCCATGCATCGCACGGACGAGATACCTGCCCACCCGCTCCAGCATTTCCCCCGCCGCCTTGTTGGTGAAGGTCACCGCCAGGATGTGCCGGGGGTGATCCACAAGGCTCAAGAGGCACAAAAATCGGGCTGTCAGAAGGAAGGTTTTGCCGGAGCCCGCGGGAGCCTCCAGGTGAAAGCTGGCAGAGGGGTCGAGGGCCCGGCGCCGCTGCTCCTCATCCGCCAGGAGAGGACGACACTCGTTTGAATCCTGCGGGAAACCCTCCCGGGCACGCGGGCGGGAAGCGTGAAGATCATTCATAAGCTCAAAATTGCCGTTCCGTAATGGACATTTCAAGGCAGCCGTTCACAGGCTTCATCCCCGTCCCCGTAGAGAGAAGGCGCTCGGTTTCCATCCCCTTCATCCTGCATGGAGACGCCCGTCCATCTTTAGACGCCCCCCCGGCAAAAGTCAATCGGGCAGAAGCGCCATCGAGAAAGGCGCCACCACGTCGTGCCTCACCTGCTTGACAGCCTCGGGGAATGTGCTTAATTTCCTGCTCGTGTAAATGGCAAAATAAATCAATCAAAACAACTAGAAAGGAGAAAAGGCTCATGGCGCTCATTCGTTGGTACGAACATCCCGAAGTGGCGCGTCCAGGCTGGGAGCTGGACCGATTGCAGAAGGAAATGAACCGGTTGTTTTCCGATTTCTGGGGCAGGGGAATGTCCCCGTTTCGAGTGGGTGTTTATCCTGCCGTAAACGTGAGTGAAGACACGAAGAACATTTATGTACGGGCTGAGCTGCCCGGAATGAAGCCCGACGACCTTGAAATCTCGGTGGAGGGTGACACCTTGACCCTGCGCGGTGAAAGAAAGCTGGCCCAGGCGGGTGAAACCGTGAATTATCATCGGCGCGAACGTGAAGGCGGTCGCTTCCGTCGCGTGTTGACACTTCCCACGAAAATCGACCCCGGCGCTGTGGATGCCTTCTTCAAGGACGGTGTTTTGAAGATCGTACTTCCGAAGGCTCCCGAGGTTATGCCTAAGCAGATCCAGGTAAAGACCTCCTGACGCTGAAGGCGTGCCGGAGGTATAGTTCTTGAATTGGATATGACACTAAGCGAAGAGGAGGGTTGTTGAAATGGCCGAAAAAGAAATGCAGGCGCGTGAAAAAATGGAAATGAAATCCCCCGCCGAGGGTACGCGGGACGTTCCCATGTATATTCCCGCAGTCGACATTTACGAATCGGAAGATGCTCTCGTGCTGGTAGCCGATATGCCCGGCGTTGGATCGGACAATGTCTCCATCGAAATTCGAGACAACCAGCTGACCCTGCGAGGCACCATTCAGCTGGAACCGGGGGACAAAGAGCGTTTACTGCTCCAGGAATACGGAGTCGGTGATTACTTCCGAGAATTCGCCCTGGGGAGGACCATCGACCAGGCTAAAATTGAAGCCAGCATGAAAGACGGTGTTCTGACACTCACAATGCCCAAGGCAGATATCGTCAAGCCTCGGAAAATAACGGTGAAGGAAGGCTGATCCGTCATCATTTCAGCACAGGTCCATAGACCGGGCGGTCCTCTGCCGGTTGATCGGTTCAACCGGCAGAGGACCGCCCGCCCACATTGTCCGCAGCAGCATTCCCTCACCGCAATGACACCGGCATTAGACCTGCCCGCACACGGTGGAATTTTAAGGAACCACGGTCAGAAGCTCAACCTTGCGCAATTCCAGTTCATAGAGAATGCCGTCGACCTCATCCTTCCCGGTTCCCAGTCGGTCCCGGCTGTAGACCAGCAGACGGTTGACCTTCTCCCGCTCGATGTCGGTGAGAAGCTCTCGTCGTTTCGTATACATCTGCACCTCGCCCTCGATCTCGCCTCCGTCCCTCTCCTTGAGATAGCTCAAGCAGGCTTCCTTTTGTTCCGCCAGAGGCCGTTCGTAGCTCCCCCCATCTTCGGGCTTCAGTTCCTCCAGGCGCACCATCAGATAAACCGCCGTCTTTTTACTTGCCATGAGCCTTTCACTCCTGATTCATTTTCCGTGACCATGCAGCAGACCCTGTCGAATTCCCCTCATATACCGGAGACGCACCCTAAAAACAAATGGCTTGATTCTTGACCGCAAAGCTCCTTATTGGTTACATGTCACCTGTAAACGTTCAAGTCAAAAGGATCGAAGGAGAACTATGGACTGCGGAAAAGATGGAAAAGCAAAAGGAAACGGACAGCCGATGGTGTTTGAACAAGGCCCCATCCGTCCTCCCAGCGAGGCGAGCAGTCTTCTGCTGCGCTTCACGCGAAACTGCCCATGGAACCAATGTACCTTCTGCGGGGTTTACAAAAAGCGACCGTTCAGCCGGAGGTCCCTGGAAGAGATCTGCAGGGACATCGATGCGGTGCACGCCATTCTCGAAGAACTGAAAACCCTTTCCCATTCCATGGGGCAGGGAGGAGCTTTGACCCGCCCGGTCCTGAACGCAGTCTTCACCAGCGGAAGCTATTCCGATCTTTTTCGACACGTGGCCGTATGGGCTTACACAGGAAACGGAACGGTCTTCATCCAGGACGCCAACAGCCTGGTCCTTTCAGCGGATGTCTTTGCCCGGGCATTGCGGTACCTCAAGGAGCGGGTGCCCGGAATCCGGCGCATCACCAGCTATGGCCGAAGCAGCACCATCGCGAGAAAGAGCCTCGATGAATTGAAGGAAATCCGTGCGGCGGGGCTGGACCAGATTCACATCGGGCTCGAAAGCGGATCGGACGAGGTCTTGAAACGGATCAAGAAGGGCACGACCGGTGCGGAGCACATCGAGGCGGGACGCAAGGTCGTCGAAGCCGGCATGAGCCTTTCGGAATACGTCATGCCCGGCCTGGGTGGCCAGGAGCTTTCCCGGGAGCACGCATTGGAAACGGCGAGGGTGCTCAACGCCATCGACCCGCATTTCATCCGGCTCCGCAGCCTGCGGGTCCCGCCGCGCACGCCCCTTTACCAGGAAAAGGTTGCCGGAAAATTCACACTCCTTTCCGACGACGATACTGTCCGGGAGATCCGTCTTTTCATTGCATCCCTGGATGGAATCCGCAGCACGGTGGCTTCAGACCATTTCATGAATCTGCTGCCGCAAGTGGACGGGAAGCTCCCCCAGGACAAAGAGGCAATGCTGGCCGTCATCGACCGGTACCTGGACCTCCCTCCGGAGGAGAGGCAACTGTACCGCCTCGGCCGGCGGGGTGGGGCCATCCAGGGCATGGACGATCTCCGGAACCCCTCCCTGCGGGCCCGCCTGGAACAGGCGCGCCGTGATTTGCAGGCTCAGACGGGCTCCAGCCTGGAAGAGGTCATCACCCAACTGGGGGACCAATACGTTTGACGGGTTTTGGGTGGCATGGGAAGTGGTGGACCGGCGCCGCAGGTAACGGGAAGCTCTTCTCATCCAGTGGGGCTATCAGGAGTGAAAAACGGCGAAATACAATCGCCCTTCTATGGTCTCAACCAAAGATCGCTCAGGGCGATCTCGATTTCTCCAAAGGGTTCCGCCTGCATGCGATCGTTTTCCGCAAAGACCCCCAGCAGCAGCCATCTACCGGATTCCAGTCTAAAAACCTCGACCATCTCGGCCACGGGGTCGAGCAACCAGATATGACCGACCCCATGCTGAGCATAGACGGCCATTTTTTTGGTTCGATCCAGGCGAAAGGTATTCGGGGAGAGCACCTCGCAGACCCAGTCCGGGGGAACCGAAATCCAGTTGGTTTCCTCTGAATAGGGGAACCGCTCCTTTTTCCAGCCGGCGAGGTCGGGAACAAAGATATCGCCTCTCAAGGAAATTTCCGGCTCGACAATAATGATCCACCCTCCGGGACCGCCACCACGTCCCATTTGATAGGGTGGACCGATTTCCTTGTCGAGAGCCGAGCATGTAAAGGTGTGCTGTCGTGAGGGCCTTGGAGTCACAACGAGCTCGCCGTCGACGATCTCCCCTCTCGCATTCTCGGGAATGGAGTACAGGTCTTCGTAATCCGCCCTTTTCTTCGCCGCGTCGCTCATGGGTGGTGTATCCTCCGGATCTGGAAAGCCGCTTCAGACCACACCTTTGCGTTTCATCTCCTCCAGTTGATGCGGGCCCCAGCCGAGCTTCAGATTGTAAATGTACTCATTGTCGGCTCCTACGGGACGGCAGATCCATTTGACGCGGGGCGGGGTTTCAGTCATTTTCCACGGCTGGTTGGCAAGGGTCACGCGTTGGTAATGCGGGTCTTCCAACTTTTCGAAAACCCTTCGCACCCAGAAATTCTCCATGTCCATGGCTTCCATGGCGGATGAAATCCTCCCGGGAGCCACAATCCCTTCCCCGATGTTTCTGTTGTAATCCATGACCGCACTGTAAATCTGATCGTAGGTGCGCGTCTCCGTCCATTTCTCGATCTCCCGGTACATGATCGTCATGTTGTCGATATTCAAGCGATCGGAGATGGTCGGGAACTGCTTCTGGAGGTCCGGGCGTTCCAGGATCGTACAGAGTGCCTTCCAATTGACGTCGGAAAAACCCGAAAGGAAGACATATCCGTCCAGGCATTTGAAATAGGTGTACGGGAAGACCCCGACGTCATAATTGCCCACACGGGGAATGGTTTCCTGAAAGGCGTGGTAGTAGGTAAGATTATAATTGATGCAGCGGCCCAGGGCTTCGGCCGGGGAAACGTCGATGAACTGTCCCTTCCCTGCAAATTTGCGAAAATGCAGGGCAGCCATGACAGCAACGGCGGCCCAAGCCCCGCCGGCATACCATGCCATCCAGTTCCCCTGCCGGGTGGGTATCTCCCAGGGTGCGGGATGCTCGGGATCGCCCGCCGGCTCTCCCGTCACACTCGTGACACCCGAGTAGGCCTGATCCACGAGATCCAGGTCGGCCTTGCCGCAGCCGGCTTTGGGACCGAACTGACCGTACGTGTGGAGCGCACAGTAAATGAGGCCGGGATGGTCCTGGCTCAGCTGACGGTATCCCAGCCCCCACGCATCCATGACGCCCGGCTGGAAGGTTTCCACCACGATATCTGCCTGCCGGGCCAGCTTGCGGAATATCTCCCGTCCTTCCTCGGTCTCGAAGTTCAACGAAATGTGGAATTTGTTGCGGCCTTCGTTCAGATACCCCAGCCCCGTCCCCATGTGCTGGTATCCATGAGGAGAAAAGCTGCGGGCAGGATCGCCTCCGGGCGGCTCCACCTGGATGACTTCCGCGCCCAGTTCCCCGAGGATGGACGTGCAAAAGCAGCCCGAAAGATTGGCATGGCTGCAGTCCAGAACCTTCAGGTGCTCCAGCGCCTCGGGCTTGCCTGCGACCCGTGCCGGATCGTTGGCTTCACGGATCCACTCGCCCCAGCTCTTCTCCCGTTCTCCGTCGTCACCACCCACCATGAACCTCCGTTGACTCCTCGTCATTATCCGCAGATTCCGCAGATTCCGCAGTTTTTCGCAGGCTTGAAAAACAGCGGATTTTGCTCCCTCTGCGTCGGTCAGCGCCCCTCAGCGTTTTTCAGCGTCCTTCCCCCGCAGCTCCATCGCCGCCGTCACATGCTCGCCGTCCAGCCAGGATGCGCCCGCGTTCTCCATCCCAGTCGGGAGGGGGAGTCCTGCCGGGAGGGCCTTCCACCCATTTGCCGATGGCCTTGCATCGGGTCAGGGTCCGAATCTCCTCAGCAGGCGCGCTCCATGCGTGTAGAGAAATGATACCGGTCAGGGGTTGCCCCCAGCGTGCTCGAAGTTCACCCGCCATAAGATCCTCCTCTTCTCTTGAATTTCAGCCACAATTTCGAACCAATGCGCCGGCCACAATGTTCCGCGTATGAATCACTGAAAATCTGCACCTCCTTTCCACTTTCCAAAGCCGTCTGTATGGATGCACGCAACCATTTTTTCCACAAGCCCCACATTTGAAGCCTGCTGGAAGGACGAATGGATAGCCGGAATAGATACCTATTTCTTGCCTGACGCCTCGAAACCGCGCAGACTACCGCTTTTCAGTTTCCTAAAAAGTATTACCAGCCAAACAGGGCTTAAGGAGGGGTTGGATCGGCATGCAAGTCGACCGACACGGCAGAGAACGGAAAAAGTCACTCTATGCGAGCATAAGTCAGTCTGTTCTTTTCCCTTTCCACAAAGCAAGTGCTCAGTCAGTTTCCTAGTACCGCATGAGCCATGATGCGGTCAATAAAAATTTGTTTGACAATATATAACCCTCTGCTTTAAGAAATAGCTTCGCTTCATGGACACTTACATATTCCCACCCGGATGGGCAGGATTTCTGTCGGACAAGGTTTTCTTTCTCGCTTTTCTGCAAATCCTGCCATGAATGATCGTCTTTGTTTTACAGAGACGAGTCGGCCTGAACCTGAGTTTCCATTTCTTTCAATCCTCCCTTCGGGAGGACCTCACAGTGGACGCGTTTTGATCTCCATGAACGCACGGTCTTGAGCGAAAAGTTGAGGAGGTTCCACACGATGGCACACAAGATGACTGAAGCTGAACTGGATCGCACGGAAAAAGAATTCAAGGAATGGCAGGCAGAATACGACAAGGCGCTGAAAAAAATGCCTCAACGCCTGGAACGATTCTCCACCATTTCCGACCTCGAGGTCAAGCCCCTCTATACCCCTCTCGACATCAAAGACAACGATTACTTCGAAGACATCGGCCTGCCGGGGATGTACCCTTACACCCGTGGGGTGCAGAGCACCATGTACCGCGCCCGCCTCTGGACCATGCGCATGTTTGCCGGGCTTGGAACGGCGGAGGATACCAACAAGCGGTTTCACTATCTCATCAATCACGGTGAAACGGGACTCAGCACCGCCTTCGATTTCCCCACCCTCATGGGCTACGATACGGATTCCCCACTGGCTCGGGGGGAATGCGGCAAGTGCGGAGTAGCCATCGATACCATCGAGGATATGCAGAGGCTTTTCGCCAACATCAACCTGGAGGAAGTGACTACCTCCATGACCATCAATCCTCCCGCATCCATCATCTGGGCCATGTACATTGCCAATGCGGAGAATGAAGGGTACAGCCGCAAAAAGCTTGGGGGCACCATCCAGAACGATTGCCTGAAAGAGTTTATCGCACAGAAGACCCTCATGCTCCCGCCCGAGCCCAGCCTCCGCCTTGTGACCGACACGATGGAGTTTGGCGCACGGGAGGTTCCCCGCTGGAACACCATCAGCATCAGCGGGTATCATATCCGGGAAGCCGGCTCCACAGCCGTTCAGGAACTGGCTTTTACCATCTACGACGGCATCACCTACGTGGAAGAAGGAATCAAGCGCGGCATGAACGTGGATGACTTTGCCGGGCGCCTTTCTTTCTTCTGGAATTCCCACATCGACTTTTTTGAAGAAATCGCCAAAATGCGCGCCTCCCGCCGCATTTGGGCACGCCTCATGAAAGAGCGTTTCCATGCCAAGAACCCTCGGTCCATGCTGCTGCGCTTCCACACCCAGACGGCCGGATGCTCACTCACCTCTCAGGAACCTTACAACAACATCATCCGGACGACTACGGAAGCCCTGGCGGGCATCCTCGGCGGGACACAGTCTCTCCACACCAACTCGCTGGACGAAGTGTACATGATCCCCAGCGAACAAGCCGTCCTCATCGCTCTCAGAACCCAGCAGATCCTTGCCGAAGAAGTGGGCGTGGCCAATGTCATCGATCCTCTTGCCGGCTCTTATTTTGTGGAAGCGCTGACGGACAAGATGGAAGAAGAGGCCAATGCCTATATCCGCAAGCTGGATGAGATGGGCGGTATGGTGGCCGCTATCGAGCGAGACTATCCCCAGATGGAAATTTCCGACGCATCTTACCATTTCCAGCAACAGGTGGAGCGTGGTGAAAAAGTCATTATCGGCGTGAACAAGTATCCCTCGGATCGGCCCGAGCTGGAATTTGTTCTGAAGATCGACGATGAACTGGAAAAGGGACAGATCGACCGGCTCCATCAGTTCAAGGAAAGACGCGACAAGGTGAAGTTCCAAAAGGCCATGGACGAGCTTCGCCGCCGCTGTGAAGGCCCCCCCTGCTGGGAAAACAACGTCATGCCCGCTCTCATCGATGCCGTTCGGGCCGGGGCCACCGAGCAGGAATGCTGTGATCTGTACCGGGATGTCTTCGGGACCTACAGCGACCCGGGGTCATTCTAAGTACAACTCAACACATCAGAGTGTCCGCCACTCGATTCGTCATTCCGGCAATCCTTTAGCCGGAATCCACTGAAGACACTGGATGCCGGCTAAAAAACTGCCGGCATGACGAGGGGCGAAATGGACACCTTATTCTGTGCACGTGTACTAAGTTCACGCAGCAGTAACGCGCAGCCCCACGACGAGCAGGCTTGCAGGCTTACATCCCTTTGCAGGGCGAATGTGGGGCGGACCAGTTGCTTGCGATTAAAAATACTTTATTTACATAAACTTAGGAGGAATGTTTCCATGAGCGAAGAGAGGAAACTGCGTATATTGATTGCCAAACCTGGCTTGGACGGACATGATCGAGGCGCGCGAGTCATCGCCCGCGCCTTTCGCGATGCAGGCTTCGAAGTCGTTTACACCGGCTGCCACCAGACTCCCGAACAGATCGTGCACACCGCACTGCAGGAGGACGTGGACATCATCGGACTCAGCATTCTTTCCGGGGCACATACGTATTCATTTCCCCGCGTCATGGAGTTGCTCAAGGAAAACAAGGCCGAGGACATCACCGTTATCGGCGGAGGGATTTTCCCGCTGGAGGATATTCCGAAACTGAAGGCCGTGGGAATCAAGGAAATCTTCGAACCTGGAGCCAAGCTGGAGGAAATCATCAACTGGGTGAGAACCTCCGTCAAGCCGAGACAGGCATTGCAGGCCTGATCGATTCCTTTCAGGTCGTGGAGAATCGGGCTTCTCGCAGTGGGAAGCCCAATCTTCAGTATATCCCCTCCAGCAGATTGAGGGTTGAAAACTTCTTTTCTGTAGGAGCGGCATCCTGCCGCGACCGACGTACTGTCGCGGCAGGATGCCGCTCCTACAAAAAACAGGGAGCCATCGAATCGAAAGTTTTATACTTCATCGAGTGTATATTGGGTTCGAAACACCTCACGCGGGCAAAACAAGAGCAGCTCTGAGATATTGCTCAAAAAGGTAAGCCATGAGCATCATAGATCAAATTATAGCAGGAGATGTGCGGGCCACGGCCCGTTTGCTGAGAGACATCGACGACCAGGTACCGTCGATATACCCTCTTCTCAAAGAGCTCTACCCGCATACGGGCAAGGCTTATGTCATCGGCCTTACCGGTTCTCCAGGTGTCGGTAAGAGTACCCTCGTCGACCAGCTGGCCACCCGCTTCCGCCAGGAAGGCCTTACGGTGGGCATTCTCGCTGTGGACCCCACCAGTCCTTTCAGCGGGGGCGCCATTCTCGGGGACCGCATCCGTATGCAGCGTCATTTCCTGGACCCTGGAGTGTTCATTCGGAGTCTGGCCACGCGCGGACACTTCGGCGGACTCACGCGATCCACCAACGACATGATCAATGTCATGGACGCCATGGGGAAGGACATCATTCTTGTCGAAACCGTCGGCGTGGGCCAGGACGAGGTGGAAGTGGCCAACAGTGCCCACACAACTCTCCTCGTGACCATTCCGGGCATGGGAGACGAAGTCCAGGCCATCAAGGCCGGTATCATGGAGATCGGAAGCATTTTTGTCGTGAACAAGGCCGATCGCGAGGGTTCCCGCAAGACGGTCCGTGAGCTCCGCAACCTCATCGAGCTGGGACTCCGGAGGAAGGAAGACACCACCTGGGAGCCCCTCATCGTGCAGACTGAGGCCCTCAAGGGCGTCGGCATTGAAGACCTTTACCAGGCCATCATGAAGCACCGGGCCTATCTCTTCGACAATGAGAACGGTCAGCTGGACAGCATCCTGATGAAGCGCGCCCGCAGCCAGCTCATTGAAATTCTGAGGGACGAAGCCCTCAAGGCCATCCTGGGGCGGATGGAAGCCCAGGGAATGTCTCTTGAAGACCTCAGCCGGCGCATCAGGAACAAGGAATCCGATCCCTACACCATCGTACACGAGGTGCTCGAAAGAGAATTGAAATAATCCCTTTCCCTGGAAAGAGCGCCCGCGTGGCGAATAATGCATCCTTTTTTCCAAGGTGGATTGGGGGGGGTGTGCATCACTTTTTCGCCAGGAGACACTCATAGGCGTCCGACATCCGGACAAAGGCATCGTGGTCCCCGCCCTTGTCCGGATGCGCCTTTTTGGCGCATTGCCTGTAATGGCGGATCAATTCCCGGCGCGTCATGGCTTTGAATTCATCGTCCGTAATCCCCAGGATCTTGCAGGCTTCCACGGTGGACTGCGGTTCCGTGCTGCTGCGAGGCCGGAAAAACTGGCGTCTCCGAATGAATTCCTTCAGATAGTTGTCCAGAGAGCCCCCGAAGAATTCGTGATCGAAATACATGACGGCATACCGGACCAGGTAGGGATGGAGGACTCCGTCTTCAATCCTGTCGATCCCCATGAAATAATGACGATCCCTGTTCAGTCGGCACAGTTCGTCGAGAAAGTAGGAGTCTACCGTTTCCTGATCCAGCCCTATGGGATGATTTTTAAGGAGGTGCGCCGGGAAAAATGACTGCACGTGCATCGCAGTGTAAAGGTAAAGCTTCGTTTCATGGGGTCGAAGGATTTTTTCCATCTCCTCGATGGTGTGCTCGATTTCATCCCGGCTTTTATCCAGGAGCACGTTGAGAAATTTCCAGGGCCTGCCCTCCAGTTCTCCCATATCCACGCGGCCCATGCGGAGGAAATGCATCCGGCGCCGATCGAAAGAATGCAGTACCTCTTGATGCCTCAGCAGTTCTTCGGGGGAGCAATCCGTCCATTTGGAGCGTATCGCCTGATGATGGCTGAATTTTTCCAGGACCTGACGCACATGGCGATCGATGAACGGAAGAAAGGCGTTTTCGAGATCCATCGGAGTGTATTCCACCCCACATTCCTCCAGGGTTTCCTCTATCACGGGGTCGAAGTAGAATCCGCTGCCACCTGGATACTCGATGAAACGGGCGGGATCGTCCCCCAGGTCCATCAGGTCCCTGTGCCGCAGGCAGCCGTTGTCCCTGTAGCTTTCGCGGAGCACGTAGTGATAGCTTTCCTTCTTGCGCACCCGTCTTAAATACAAGGCCCTTCTCCTCTAAATATCGGTAGCTCAAAGACTTTTTCCAGGACAATTCGTTTCGGTTTGCCCTCGCCTTGCCAGGAAATCCTTCAGATGGTGGAAGATATTTTTGTGCAATGATAACCCATTGTAAGGAACAGGCTACCCTTTATTTTATTGCCAGAGGCGATTTAAAGGGAAAGGGGGATGAGGAAGGTACTGCAGGAATGTCGGGAGAATTCGACATTCAAGCCAACAGATTTGGGGGTATGCTCACACGGCATGCAATCTTCGTTCGCTAGGAGCGGCTTCCAGCCGCGACTGCATGCTTCGCGGCTGGAAGCCGCTCCTACAAATCTCGAGCATGAGAGCATGCTCCCCTGCAAACGCAAGGATCTAACCATCATGCACCGGCATCTTGGAACGAAAAGAAAAAAAAGCCCGGGCGGCTTATGGCCACCCAGGCTCAGGTTCAGCCTCTAATCAGGGTATGATTAGAAATTCCACTGCAGGCGTGCGCCGACTTCATAGACATCGTCAACGCTCTCAGCTGCGGTGTAAGCATCGTCGGCGAACAGGTAAGCGCCGACCAGATCCAGGGTCAGACCGTCTACGATACCCTGGGTCAAGTAGAGGTCGATTTCATGACCGATGGAGTTGTCCGTGCCATCGAAGCTTTCGACGTCTTCCGCAGTCCCAAAGTACCAGTAGGAGGCGGAAAGCTTCGTCTTTTCCAGAGCCTGCCAGGAAGCGCCGGCCGTGACGGTCCAGAGGTTCGAGGGCTGACCGTAGCCGGTCCACTGGAGGTCATTCTTGCCGTTCACATCGGTATGACTGATTGAAAACTTGTCCAGAATACCGCCACCGATGATTTCAGAGAAGTACTTGGTGGTGGAGAGGGGATAGGCGAAACCGTCGATATCGTTGCTGTCGTCATCCAGCTCCTGACCGGAGGTGTAGAAGCCGCCCAAGTTGAAGGTGAAAGGACCGCAGAAAAAGTTGGCGCCCGCATCCACCATCCAGCCTTTGTAATCCGCGGAACCGCCGTCGATGAAATCAACGGAGCCGAGGTTCTTCACGAAACTCACATAAGCGGCCATCCAGTCCATCTTGTAGCCCAGATTGACACCAATATCGAAGAGGTCATTGGAATCGACTTCAGGTGCTCCAATCGGATAAAAGGGACTACCCACCGGAAAAAGGAAATTCCCAGCCTGGGTAGCCGGGTTGTTCACGGTATAATAACCGCTTGCAGGATCGGTGCTGACGATGGTGTTGTTGCCGTTCTGATAGTAGCCGATCAAGGTACCGGTCAGCTTACCGGGGCCCACGTCGCCGGCATAGTCAATGCTCAGGTAGTAGGAGTCGATGTTGTCATTCGTATCGGTAACGTCCGTGTTCTGAGCCGCGATGTAGCCCGCCTGCACCCTGATGGAGTCGAACTTGGCCTTCAAAACCGCCGCGGAAAAATCGTCGTCGATGATCCAGGAATCCATAAGGTTAATGCCCTGGATACCCACGGAAGCCGTCAGAGGCGTCTCGGGAATATTGAACTCGACATAGGCGTTCTTGGTTTCGATGTTCACAGAGTCCGCACCCACATTGCCGCCGGTGCCCGGTCCGGTCCTTAACTTGTCATCGCCCCAAATCGTGTCGCCGATTTCAAACTTGGTCACCAAACGCAGGTTCTCGCTGGCCACAAAGTTAAAATACAGTCTCAAGCGCTGATCGATGAAGTTCTTGTTGTCATCGGCATCATCGGTTCCGTCCTGGTTGTCCTGGGTGTGCCAACGCGCGCGGAACTGTCCACCGTATTTGAGCTCTACAGCCGCAAAAACGGGCATGGCGAAGCTCAAAGCCACCAGCAAGGCAACCAACATCATCAGATGTTTTTTCATCTCTTCTTCTCCTCAAAAAGCTAACATCACTCTTTCCATGAAATGACAAAAATCAGCCCCAAAATACTCGAATTGTCTAGTGTTGCTCTGCCCTCCTTTCTCGTGAAGTGCTCTTCAGGTAGGTAATGTGCAGACCTAGCC
The DNA here is from genome assembly GCF_022836495.1 of Desulforhabdus sp. TSK. Lineage (GTDB taxonomy): Bacteria > Desulfobacterota > Syntrophobacteria > Syntrophobacterales > Syntrophobacteraceae > Desulforhabdus. The sequence continues at coordinate 95,461 of NZ_BQXM01000013.1, read as the reverse complement.
CCTTTACAGTTTGAGACAACGTGTACCGTAAATAGCAATAAAATGTCAAGATAAAAAGAAAGGAATATTGCCGTTTTCAAAGGTGAAGGAATCGAGTATGCTGCCCACGTCCCGATACGGGCAAAAACATTTTGTTTCGGACCCTCCATGTATCTCTTGCCGCAGGATCCGACAGAAGACAAGCTCAAAGGAGAAATTCAAATGTCATTCAAGGTTTTCTTTCGTACATTTTGCATCCTGGCTTTGCTGGTATCCGTTCCATCCGCCCTGTGGGCGGCTGAAGGCGCTGAGGCCCCTGTCAAAGTGGCCGTCCTTCCTTTCACCATGCATGCCCCCGGTGACATGGCGTATCTTCAGGACGGCATCCGAGACATGCTGACCTCGCGGATCGCCTGGCAGGGTAAAGTCCAGGTGGTGGACCGCGCCGCTACAACTCAGGCTTTCCAAGGCTCCAAGGGTGATCTCTCCCAGGCTGAAGCCGTCAGAATCGGCAGCAACCTCAAGGCCGACTATGTGCTTTTCGGCAGCGTCACGGCCATGGGGCAATCCGTCAGCATCGACGCCAAGATGGTCCCTGTCACGGGAACGGGCGAGCCTCTGCCCCTCTACGCTCAAACGAAGAGCCACGACGAGGTGATTCCCCAGGTCAACATGTTCGCGCAGCAGATCAATCAGAAAATCTTCAAAAGAGCGACGGACATGCCTCAGACTGCCGCAGCCGACAACGAAGGCCTGGGCAATCAGAATCCCGAGATCCTCGTCCCCGATGCCATGCAGAGTGGGGACAGGATTTCGTACCTGAACCCCAACTTCATCGAGGTGACTTCAGAAAGCTCCCTCCGACAGTCCGGCGTCTGGAGAAGCCAGACCTTCAGCGGGGGCATCGTGGGAATGGATGTGGGAGACCTGGACGGAGACGGGCAGGTGGAGGCCGTTACCGTCACCAGGGATGAGGTGACCGTTTACCGCAGACAGGCCCAGGGCATGAAGACCATCGCCAAGTTCACCGGAGAGAAGGTGGACCGGTTCCTCTCGGTCTCCCTCGTGGATACGGATCGCGACGGCAGAGCTGAAATTTACGTCACCAACCTCCGGAGGCTCAACAAAGTCAACCCGGCTGGATCAGAAAACATTTACGGAGCCGGCTACACTGATGAACTGGCTTCCATGGGTTTTCAGTTTGTCGGCGGCAAACTCCAGCAAATCTTTAAAAACGCCCCCTACTTCCTGAACGGCGTGGATCTTCCCAAGCGGGGGAAGGTGCTCCTCGGACAGGCGAAAGGCAGCATAAAGGATGGAGCCTTCAAGGGAGACATCTATGAGATGCAGCTGCGAGGAGGCAGCCTCTCGCCATCCGTGCCCGCCAACCTCCCCAGCCGCTGCAATGTCTATAATTTTGCCCGGGCTGACATCAACGGGGATCATGCGGAGGAAACCATTCTCATCGACTCCTCCAATGAAATGCTCATTCTGAGCGCCACGGGCGACCAGATCTGGAAGGGGGACAGACTTTTCGCCGCCACCACCAACACCTTCGAAGCGAAGGTGGAAGACCGGCGCTACAATTCGGTGGACGTTTACGCAATACCCTCTCCCATCGTCATCACGGACCTCAACAACGACGGGATCCCGGAAATCGTCGTGAACCGCAGCGCTGATTCGGTGGCCAGATTTTTACCCAATTCTCTAAAGTATTTCGACAAGAGCGAAATCGTCTCCCTCTCGTGGGACCAGTTGGGCCTCGTGGAAAACTGGAAAACCCGGGACATCAGCGGCATGGTGACCGCCATACGGCTGGGCGACCTGGACAACAACGGAAGTACGGAACTGGTGGGCAGCCTTGTACTGGCCAAGGACTTTTTGAAATTGTGGGATTCCAAGAGCACGATTTTCAGCTATGACCTGAATGTCTCCAAACAGGCTCCGGCCAGACAGTAAGTAGCGAGGGCCTGCATCACCTTTAGGGACTTGCGAAGTTACCAGGATACCATTTTTCGTCATTCCGGCATGTTTTAAGCCGGAATGACGAGCGCAATCCTTCCCCTTCCAACGGAGGTGAAGGTGGGCAAACGGTATTTCAGCAACGACGGAGTCCCTTACAGCTTGTAATCGCCTTCCAGCTCCATGATGTACTCGCGCTCTTTGTCGCCCGCCCTCACCGTAAACGTGCCGTTGCCCGTAATGGTCGACAGTTTTCCCATGCCTTTGTAAACTTCCCAGGTTCCCCGGGTGAGGCCGGTCGCAGCATCCCGCCGCCCCAGGAACGAACTGCAGATGGCTCCCTCCTGAAACTGGGTGATGGCGTACCCACGCATTTCCCCTGTGCCGCGGATTCGGTCGTGGAAGGTCACGCTGCGCCTGGAAACAAATTCGCCCGCTATCCCCACCTGATATTCAATGGGCTCACCCTCCATTTCCACCAGCATCAAGGTGTGATCGAATTCATCGTGAACATAGAGCATCTCTCTGCGGGTGACCATCAGCCGATATGTGGCTTTGCGCTTCATACCCCTCTTCTCCTTTTCTCTTTAGGCTCAAAATCGTTCCGTTTCAACGATGGAGACAACCCCTCCGGGCCGTCGATCAATCGGATATGCCCTCAAGATATCTTCTTCTCCCCCCGAATTCCAGAGAATCATGTGAAAGAAAGCCCATTTTATGCACCCATGCGTGCTGCATCATCTCTCGGTTCTTGACACGGTCACCCCATTTCGTTAACCTCCATCACGCCTGAAGGTTGACAATGAGCACGGCACAACCAGTGCGACCCTGTATCGTTCCCTTTCACAAGGATGCGTAATGCCCATCAAGCAGCTGCAATACATCGTTTACGCTTCACTCCTGGCCGCACTCACCGCAGTGGGGGCTTTCATTCCCATCCCTATCGGCCCGGTCCCCATCATTCTCCAGAATCTCTTTGTGCTCCTGGCGGGTCTTCTCCTGGGGAGCCGCTGGGGCTTCACCAGCATGGCCGTCTACCTCCTGGTGGGTGCCGTGGGAATGCCCGTCTTCACAGGGGGCAAGGGAGGAATCGCTCATTTCATGGGACCCACGGGCGGGTACCTCATCGGCTTCGCCGTGTGCGCCTTCGTGACGGGCTGGATCGCTGAACGGTCGTCGGGACGGACCGGTTGGGACATTGCGGCAGTCATCGCGGGATCCCTGCTCGTTTATGCCTGCGGAGTCCCCTGGCTCAAGGCCGTCACGGCCATGACCTGGACAAAGGCGGTCATGGTGGGGATGCTTCCATTTCTCATGGGAGACGCGATCAAGGCCGTCATGGCCGTCATGCTGGCCCGTGCCGTACGCCCCATGCTGCAGCGGCAGTTGCAGACCGTTTCCGCATGATTTGTATCCGCGACCTCCGGTACCGCTACCCCGATGGAACCGAGGCCCTGAAAGGAATCAGCCTGACGGTTCCCGACGGCGAGTTTCTGCTGATCTGCGGTCCCAACGGCAGCGGCAAGACGACTCTCATCCGCCACCTGAACGGACTCCTGAAGCCCTCGTCGGGAAGCGTTGAAGTGGACGGTTTTGGAACGGTGGACTCTCCTCGGGACGTACTGCAGCGGGTGGGAATGGTCTTTCAGGATGCCGACAGCCAGATTGTGGGAGAAACGGTGCGGGAGGACGTGGCTTTCGGGCCTGAAAACATGGGATTGTCCGCCGCCGAGGTTGAAAACCGGGTGGAGGAAGCCCTGGAGCTGGTGGGCATGACGGCCCTGGCCGAAAAGCCGTGCCACCTCCTCTCCGGAGGAGAAAAGAGACGGGTGGCCATCGCGGGAGTCCTCGCCATGCGCTCCCGCATCCTGGTTTTCGATGAACCCTTCGTGAACCTGGATTACAGGGGGGTTCAGCAGGTGCTTCGCCAGATCGTGCAGCTCCACCGGGAGGGGCACACCATCCTCCTCACGACCCACGACGTGGAAAAGGTCATCGCCCATGTGGACCGCATTGCCATCGTGTACAAGGGCGAGCTGAAGGCCTCCGGGAACCCTGATGCCATCATTCCCGAGCTTGAACAGTACCAGGTCCGCCCCCCCTGCACCAGCTTACCAGCACAGCGAGCCCTTTCGTGGCTGCCCGACTAGCATTCCACTACTTTCCCGGGAATTCCCCCCTGCACCGATGGGACGCCCGCTGCAAGTTCCCGGCGCTGCTCGCCCTGACGGTCGGGTTCCTCCATATGACCGGGCCGGCCCTGGCGCTCTTTTCCGCCCTTTTTCTCGTCCTGCTGGGGATAGGAAGGCTCCCGGGGCGGGCACTCCTGAGGGACCTCAGGGGCTGGGTTTTCTTTCTCGGTATCATTTTTCTCCTGCAGGCCCTGTCCTTTGAAGAGAACACCCCCCGTCTCCTGCCCTGGCTGCCCGTGACGCACGCCGGATTGTCTTTTGCCACTCTCACCTGCTGGAGGCTGCTCCTCATCCTCTGCTACGCCACGATTTTCACCTTCGTGACGCGCCCCCGCCAGCTCCAGGACGGCATTGTATGGCTCCTCAAGCCCTTCCCCTTTTTGCCCGCCCGCCGCATCGCCCTCATGATGACACTCACCCTGAAGTTTCTTCCCCTCATCCTGGACCAGGCGGACGAGGTGGGCATGGCCGGACGGTCTCGCCTGGCCCATCGGCGCAGGAATCCCTTCACGCGGGCAAAATATTTCGTGCTGCCCCTCTTCCGACGCTCTCTCATCCGCGCCCATGAGCTCGCCCTCGCCCTGGCCGCGCGCGGCTACCGCGAAGACCTTCCCCTCCGCCTCCCCGGGGTCCCCTCGGAGGATTGGATCGCGCTGATTCTCGTCGTTTTGGCTGTGTTGCTCTGCGGGCTGGGACTGGAGGACATTCTCACGGTCGTTCGCGCATGGCTTTAGACGGCAGACCAGCCTCGGATTTTTTTCCTAAGGGAGCCCACCGTTTCCGCGATGTCGGGAGCTGCGGTGATCTCCGTCACCATGGCGATGCGGCGGGCACCCTTTTGCAGGACCTGGTCCATGTTGCCCGCCTTGATTCCCCCCATCACCGTGAAGGGAAGGAGAACCCGGCTGCTGATCTCGGGGATGGCCTCGGGACCCAGAAACGAATGGATCCCTTCCTTGGTCCTGGTGGGAAAAATGGGCCCAATGTTGATGTAATCCGCCCCCTCATCCCAGGCCTGGAGCGCCTCGGCCACTGAGTGCGTCGAAGCTCCGATGAGGAGCTCGGGAGCAAGTTTTCGCGCGGCTTCCACGGGCAAGTCGTCCTGGCCCAGGTGGACCCCGTCGGCATCCACCGCCAGGGCGATATCCACGTGGTTGTTGATGATGAGGAGGACCCCGGCTTCCGCCGTCTTTTTTCGGAGCTCCAGGGCCAGGCGGTAGATCTCCCGCGCGGAAATTTCCTTCTCGCGCAGTTGGACGATGCGGGCACCTCCGCGTATGATCCCGTCCACGACTTCCAGGTCCGTTCTCCCTGCCGAAAGACGCTGGCACGTGACGGGATAAATGTCCACCTGCTCAAACAGGGCCTTCCGTTCCTGCCTGTCCATTCACCCTCCTCCCACCATCCGAATGATTTCAAGGGAATCCCCGTTTTCCACGGGCTCCTCGTCAAAGGCCTCACGGGGCACAATCTGGAGATTCCTTTCCACGGCTACCGCGCGCGGATGCATTCCCAGCTCCCGCAGGAGCCTGCCCACGGTGAGCGGTTCCTGACAGGTTTTCATTTGACCGTTCACACGAATTTGCACCATCGCCACCTCCCTCCCGCCTCCAGGTCCCGTCACCGGGAGCATGCCCCCGCGCAGGCAGCGCCTTCCTCGTCTCCGACCAGGAAAGCCGCATCCCAATCTTTCCACACAGGATCGTAACCCTTGCTGCGAATTACCTCGGCAACCTCAGACGGCGAACGCTCATCGGAGATCTGGAACTGAGCCTCCGCCGCATCGGCATGGGTATACCCGCCCGGGTCGGTCCGCGACCCGGCGCTCATGCTCGTGACCCCGAGAGAGATCAGGTGGTCCCGAAAAAAAGGCGACTCGCGGGTGGAAAGGACGAGACCCGCATCGGGCAGGAAGAGGCGCAGGGCCGTCAGCATCTGGACCATGTTCCTGTCCGAGACGGGAAAATCGGGCTGAAAGCCGCCTGCGGCAGGCCTCAGCCGGGGAAAGGAAATGCTGACATGGGATTTCCAGAAACGCCGCAGCAGGTGGCAGGCATGCAGCGCCAGGAAAAGGGTCTCGGTGCGCCAGTCGGCCAGGCCCAGGAGGGTTCCCAGGCCGATGCGCCGAAAACCGGCCTCCCCCCCACGCTCGGGCGTTTCCAGTCGCCAGCGGTAGTCCCGTTTGCGCCCCCCGCAATGCACCCTGCCGTACAGATCACGGCGGTAGGTTTCCTGAAAAACCACCAGTCCATCCACGCCGTTGTCGATGAGGGTCCGGTAATCCTCGACAGCCATGGGATAAATCTCCACGGAAATGGACGAAAAGAGGGGCCGCAGGCGGTGGGCGACCTCCGCAAAATATTCGACGGGCACAAGCTGCGGCGCCTCTCCCGAAACCAGGAGGACGTTGCGGAATCCAAGGCCGTGAATCGCACGGGCCTCCTCCTCCACCTGATCCAGCGTCAGGGTCAGGCGCTCGACGGCATTCCCCGCATTGAACCCGCAGTAGGCGCACCGATTCGTGCAGACATTGGATACATACAAGGGAGCAAACATGTTGATGGTTTTGCCGAACCTCTGCTCCGTCAGCCGGTGGGAGCGCTGGGCGATCTCCTCCAGAAACGGCTCCGCGGCCGGCGAGAGCAGGTTCATGAGGTCCTCTTCCCTCAAAATGTCAGCAGCGAGGGACCGTTCCACCTCTGCTTCGGTGCGGCTGTAGATCTCAGCACGAACCTCTTCCCAGGAGTAACCCTCAATGACATCGTAAAAGCTCATGGCTGTCTCACCTCAAAAACCCGGTCAATGGACTGGAAGCCTCGGCGCGCTTACGAACGCCCCCCAACCCGGCAAGGTAGGCTTCCCGGCCCGCTTCCACACCCTTTTTGAAGGCGCGCGCCATGCCCTCGGGATCGCCTGCCACGGCAATGGCCGTATTGACGAGCACCGCATCCGCCCCCATCTCCATGGCCTCCGCTGCATGGGAGGGGGCTCCCAGCCCCGCATCCACCACCACGGGAACGTTGGCCTTTTCAATGATGATCTCGATGGAATCCCGGGTGCGAATCCCGCGATTGGAACCGATGGGTGAGCCCAGGGGCATGACGGTGGCCGTACCGACGTCTTCCAGGCGTTTGGCCAGGACGGGATCCGCGTGGATATACGGCATGACGACGAACCCTTCCTTCACCAGGATTTCAGCTGCCTTGAGCGTTTCCACCGGATCGGGGAGCAGGTAATGGGGATCGGGAGTCACCTCCAGCTTGATCCAGGGCTCGCAGCCCGCCGCGCGAGCCAGCCGCGCCAACCGCACAGCCTCCTGAGCGTCCCGGGCTCCCGACGTGTTGGGAAGGAGCAGGTACCGCGCGGGGTCTACGGCACTCAAAATGCTGTCCCGGGGATTTTCCAGCTCCACCCGTCGCAGGGCAACGGTCACCACTTGGGTCCCCGAAGCCTCCATGGCCCTTTTCATCACTTCCGGCGAAGAAAATTTTCCTGTTCCCATCAGCAGTCGTGAGCCAAACCCACGTCCCGCAATGGTCAAAGGCTTGTCCATCATGGCCCCACCTTTCCCTTCCGTTTGAATGGCTTCATTCCGCCCATGGCCGGCGGGCGAAGCCGTATATTGAAAAAAATTTTTCGGATCCGCACAACGGCAGGCGCACCGAGGCATGAAAAAAGCCGTTTCCCCAGATGGGGAAACGGCTTAATGAGCGAGCTCAAGATAGATCTCTACCCACAACCATTTCCCTACGCTGGTATTATCCAGATCAGGTAGAAAGGGTTTTTCTCAGCCCGGAATTCCGAGCACCCCTAACGGTTGTTCAATTTATTGAGTCGAACTATGACATATGAGAGCAGAATTTTCAATCCGCTTTTGTGTTGAAGCGGCCTCGCCGTCATGGCACGCTCTGCGCCGACGCCACCGGAATGGCCTCCAGCTCGCGCTGCAGGGTCGCCATACGCCCAGCCTTCACACGGACGGCCATCATCGCTCCATCTTTTTCCAGCCAGACGCGAACCGGTACAGTATTCGCTTCATCGGGCTTTTCCCAGGTCAGCGTCGTCCGCCTCCTGTCCTTGTCCCAAAAGGCCGCCCTGCCGTAAGGGCTCTCGGGCAGGGAAGGCATGGGAGAAACCTTTTCCAGGTATTCCGAATCGTTGAGCTCCCACAGTACGGCCTGAACCCGCCAGGACTCCTTCAGATTTTCGCCTTCCGCGCCGTCACTTTTGAATTTCCATTGATCCTTTTCAGCGGCAGCCACATGTCCGCGACGCTCTCCGATGCTCCACTCCACCTGCCGCACTTCATCCCGCCGCATCCCCAGCAAGGAACGATCTTCCAGTGCGGCAAAATTTGCGGGAAGATCCTGGAGAATGGAAGACGGCAGCTCTACAATCCCACGCATCTGTGAACCGGCCGCCGCAACACGATCGGAATTTTTACCTTGAAGGTCGCTCAAGAGGAGCTCTACAACCTGGTCATTTTCCAGCTGGAGGCGGACCGTCACCCGGGGAGGCTGAAGGCCGTGGGAGGCGAGCCCGACGGTTTCGTTTTCCAGAAATGTATCCGCCCGCAGCCACTGGATTTGTTCCAGAACATTTCGGACCTTGCCCGCCTTGACCCTGACGTCCTCGTGCCCTTTGATTTTCCAGTCCTGGCTCCCCGCCGGCCGCTCCACCGTCACTGTTTCCCCGGTCCTCCAGGAGACCTCGAGCTTTCGAACTTCCTCGGGCTTGAAGGCAAACAGGCTCTTTTTCCTCAGATCGTCCAACCCCTTGTTCAGGCTGTCGCCGCTTCCCTCATTCACAAGAAAGATCTGGGGGCGCCCTTCGACCCTGGCGTAATAAGCATCCTGGAGAGGGTTCCGGTCCCCCAGCAAAAGGTCGGTCCAGCCGTCACCCGTTTTGAAGCGCACTCTCACGGAAGGCTCCAGCAGCCCGTAGGGCGCGAGATCCTCGGCCGTCTCCGCAATCGTTCTTTCCTTCGTCAAACCGACCAGGGTTTCAAGCACTCCTTCCAGCACGAGATCGTCCACGTCCGCCGGGATCGGCTCGGCGATCTTCCAGTGGGCTTCTTTGCTCAGCGTCACGGGCGGCCGGTTCCTGGCGTGAATCTCCATGGCCTGGATGGCGTCGCTTTTCAGCTGAAAGACCTTTTCGGCCTGTTGGACTGCGGCCTCTTTTTCCCGCTTCTTCAGAACTTCGAAATAGTAGAAGTACCCACCCGCCAGCAGCAGCACGACCAGGTAGACGATGGAATGACGCCACTTCATCGCTGGGACCTCCGCACGCGATAGACCAGGAGACCGCACAGGATCACCACCACCGGGACCATCCCCAGAACCCACATGAGAGAGAGGGACTGGCTCCGGGTCAACAACAGGGGGCGGCCTTCCTTCTCCCGGCGTTCAATGGTGATGAGGGTCTCATCCCCGGCCAGGAAGTTGACCATGTTCAGGAAAAAATCGGCATTGCCCGAAAGGCCGAAATAGGCATTGGAGACAAAATCAGAATCGCCGCCCACCAGGAGAATTCCCTGCCGACGGTCCGCGGCAGGGTCTTTCTTTTCGTTTCCTGAGCCCTTGGAAGCACCTCTCCCCTCAGAAGATTTTGCCGCAGGATCGTTGGCGGGCTTGGAGTTGTTGACCTCCACAAGCACCACCAGGGGAACCGGCCCGGCCAGGTCCTCCTTGAGGTCAAGCCCGGCCTTTTGCTCTTTCTCCAGCAACTTCAAGTTGGTTTCCGCCCACGACTTTTCACTGGTGGAAGCGAGCGCCTGGGCCTGGATACCCGGCGGCAGAGGGTTCATGATCTCGACCGATCGCGCTTCGGGATAGAATGTGACGAGCTGGAAATTCTCCGTGATCTTGTGCGCGCCGTACTCGGCCGCCAGCGGCATGAGGTAGTTGCCCCCGAAGATCCCGACGGATTCATCGATGATGATGTCGTCCCTCAGTTCGATGCCCCGGGCCTTCAAAAAATCCTTCAGTCCCCCATCCTGGAAGGGATCCAGCAGGACGATGAGCCTTCCCCCACCGTCCAGGTACTTGCCCAGCCGCTCCATTTCCTCCGGAAAGAGGGACTTTTCAGGCCCCCCCACGATGACCATGGCCGCATCGGCGGGGACCTCACCTTTCTGCATGAGGTTCAATTCCTCCAGCAGGTAGTTTTCTTTCTCCAACGCCGAACGCACGCTGGAGTATCCTGTCTTTTCCGTCGAAGCCGAGGAGCGCTCTCCGTGGCCCGTGAGAAAATAGACCTTCTTCTGTTCCCTGCTGATCAGTTTGAGGAGCCCGTTGGTGATGTTCTGCTCATCGACGAAGGAAACGGGCTGCTTCTTTCCATAGCCCTCCAGGACCAGCGTGCCGTAGTTGCGGATTTCATAGCGGCGGGCCACATCGGGCTGTCGATCAGGATCGATGAAGGTGTAGCTGAGCTTGGGGCTGTAGTAGCGGTAGGTATCCAGGAGATCTTTCGCTTTCAGCTCTTCGGCGGAGGACGTGGGGAAAAACCCTTTGATCTCCACGGGCTGCTCCAGAGATTTCAGGAGATTCCGCGTCTGCTCGGTCAGAGTGTACGTTCCCGATTCCGTGAAGTCCTGTCGCCACGGATGCTGCTGAGCGATCATGGCGATGATAATCAGAATTCCCACAAAAAACAGTGTCGAAACCACCGAACTGGAGCCATAGCTCCACATTCGACTTCGTTTGTTTTTATCCGGCATGGCTGAGGTCACCTCCGTCATCCTAGCCTCTCCAGCGATAGGACTCCATCTGTCTCAGAGTGAGAAACAAAAACAGGAGCACAAACAGCAGGTAATAGACAAGGTCCCGTGAATCCAGAACCCCCTTGGTAAAGCTGTCAAAATGATTGGTTACGGACAGGTAGTCCACGAAACCGGCCAGTCCCGGATCGATGAACGACTTGATCCAGCCGATGATCCAGAACATGAGCAGCGCCCCGAAGGAAAGCACCGCCGCAATGATTTGATTCTGGGTGAGGGAAGAGGTGAAGGTTCCCAGCGAGAGGAACGCTCCCCCCAGGAGGAGCATTCCCAGGTAGCAGCTGAAAACGGCTTTCCAGTTGAGAGAGGAAAAGTTCCCCAGCAGCACGATTCCCGGGAGGGTACCCGCCAGAATGGCCACGAACGCCGTCATCACGGCGGCGAACTTGGCAAGGACCATGGCGCGGTCGGTGATGGGATAAGTGAAGAGCAGATCCAGCGTGCCGATCTTGCGCTCTTCGGCATAGAGGCGCATGGTCAGCAGGGGGGAAATGAGCAGCAGCACAACGCTCACATTGAGAAAAAACGGCCTCAGGACCATCTCCGAAAGGTTCAGCTGCCTGGCCATGAGAGGGTCCTGGCTCGCCTGGAAGCTCACCAGGTTGTAATACCCGATATTGCTGTAGAAAAAGTAACCTGAAATGAGCAGAAACGTAAAGGCGACGACATAAAAGATGGGAGAGGCGAAAAGGCTGTAAAGCTCTTTGCGATAGACAGCGCCAAATCCATTCATGATGGGGCACCCTCCTGGGACGTTTCTTCCGTCACCAATTGCATGAAAATGTCTTCGAGACTCATATCCATCAGTTTGAGCTCCAGGAGATCCGCCCCCTGATCCACCACGACACGGGCAATCTCCGGGCGCAAGTCCCGGGAGCGGTCCGATTCCACCAGGAGGCGGCCGGGCCGGGCCGCATCGCCGGTCACCTTCTCGACACCGTCCAGGCCCTCCAGGTGAGGAATGACGGCAGACGGGTCTCCCTTCACCGTCAGGGAAACATGGGCGGACTTCTGCAATTGGCTGGTGAGGTTGGAAGGGGTGTCCGTCGCCACGATCTGCCCCTTGTTGATGATGAGCACGCGCTGGCAGATCTGCGCCACCTCCGGAAGGATATGGCTGCTCAAAAGAATGGTGTGCTCGTCCCTCAACGCCCCGATGAGGCGGCGAATTTCGATGATCTGTGTCGGGTCGAGCCCGATGCTCGGCTCATCGAGGATCAGGACCGAGGGGTTGTTCAACAGGGCCTGGGCCAGCCCGACCCTCTGACGGTACCCCTTGGAGAGATGCCCGATGATACGATGGGCGTTCTTTTCCAAACGGCAAATTCCCATGACACGCCTTATTTCTCCCTCGATCTTCCTGGCCTCAACGCCCTTGGCACTCGCCGCAAAACGCAGAAACCGCTTCACCGGCAGGTCCAGGTAGAGGGGAACATTCTCGGGAAGATATCCCACTTTCTGGCGCACAGCGAGGGACTGCTCCAGGCAATCCAGGCCGTCTATCCGCGCCACCCCGGCAGTGGGAGGCATGCAACAGGTCAGAATACGCATGGTGGTCGATTTCCCCGCCCCATTGGGCCCCAGAAATCCCACCACTTCGCCGACCTTCACTTGAAAGCTCACATCCCGTATGGCCGGTAGAGAGCCATAGAACTTGCTCAGTCCTTCCGCTTCAATCATACCGCTCGTCCTCGGAATTTATAAAAGTTGGATTTTAATACAGATGAAATTCTTCAGGTTATATCAAGGCATGTAGATCGTTCGCGGGCGGTTCTCGCGAACGGTCTTGGTCCCCAGTGAAGAGGCGCACCGCATACAGAGGTATTCGTGCAGCTCTCCATCGGGCAGAACCAGCAAGAGTCGACTCCGTACGGGCATGGCCCGCTTGCAGCGGGGGCAGTAGAGCTCCGATGCGTTGAAATCCTTGTACTGCCCGGATGGTCCCGTGCGCACCACGATTCAACCTCCTGCAGATGGGTTGGATGATTTCAATTGGAAAACGATCTCAGGAACGTGCCTCGCGGGAGGCTTCAGCCGCGCCATTCTTTTTGCGACCCTTACGCCCATGAAACAACCAGCTCTTCACCTTGCTTCCGGACTTATTCTTTTCAAGGGCGGTGAATTCTTTCAACAGCTCTTCCTGCCTCGGCGTAATACGCGTGGGAATTTTCACCTCCACCTCGATGAAAAGATCCCCGTTCCCGTATCCCCGCAGGCGACGCACCCCTTCACCCGGGAAGCGCAGAACTGTCCCCGGCTGGGTTCCGGGCTCGATCTTCACGCTCTTTTCCCCTCCCCCGAGCACCGGCACCATGATCTCATCCCCCACAATGGCCTGCACAAAGGAGACGGGAACCTTTGCAAAGAGATTGTCTCCGTCTCTTTCATAGAATTCATGGGGCTCCACTTCAAGGCGGACATAGAGATCCCCCGTCTGGCCACCCCGGTATCCGCTTTCGCCTTCGCCGCGGAGGCGCAGTCGCGTCCCGGAATCCACCCCGGCGGGAACCTTGACGTGCACGGTTTTCTCGCATTTCAGACGTCCCTGCCCCTGGCAGGCCTGACAGGGGGATACCAGAACCCGCCCGGTTCCCTGACATCGGGCACAGGCCGTGCTGATGCGGAAAAACCCCTGGCTCTGCACCACCTGTCCGCTCCCGTTGCACGCGGGACAGACGGTTTCCTTCGTGCCCGGTTCAGCGCCGCTGCCCAGGCAGGTCTCGCAGGCGGTCATGATATGGATGCGTATATCCTTCTCCGTGCCAAAAACGGCTTCTTCGAAAGAAAGCTTCAAATCGTAAAGGAGATCGTCGCCCGGTCGAGCGGATGTACGGGGCCGCGACTGCCCCCCGAAATTGAAGGAAAAGAAATCCTGGAAAACATCCCCGAAGCGGGAGAAGATGTCGTCGAATCCACCACTGAAGCCATTGAATCCAGACCCCCTGAGCCCTTCATGACCGTAGGTGTCATAGATCTGTCTTTTTTGAGCGTCCCGCAGCACCTCATAGGCTTCGGCGCATTCCTTGAACTGCTCTTCAGCCTCTTTGTCCCCGGGATTCCGGTCAGGATGGCACTTCAGAGCCAGCTTCCGATAGGCTTTCTTGAGCTCTTCGCCATCAGCCTGTCGAGATACACCCAAGACTTCGTAATAATCTTTTTTCCCCATTTCGTACCCATCCCTCTTGTAATCCCTTGACACACTTGCATGAAAACAGGTAGGCCCCCGCTCAGGCCACTTAATTCGTAAACACACACCCGGGCATTGTCAAGTCTCGAGGGATGACGGGGAGCCATCACCCCTGCCGGCTCGTTCCAGATCCGCCGGCACAGGAGATTCGACACTCCTCACCCAGGGTTTCATTTTCCCTTTGAATCACCAGGGGGATTGGCCTTGAGAAGAGCTTGAGCCGCAAAAGCTTGTTTTCCCGCCTCTCCCGCCTGCCTCGCCACCTCCATCCACTCCTGGGGCGTTGGATCGAGACCGAGTATGCGGCTCACTCGACCGAAGAGGAAAAAGTCTCCCTCCCTGAGGACATTTTCCCTCAACCGTTCCAGGGCGCTGGTCGCCTTGGCTTTTTCGTAAAAATCCACGGCGTCACTGAGAAGGCCGGCTTCTTCGTAGCGTTCTCCCCAGGTCCGCATGCTCTCCACGGAAACCGCGGACTGGTTCAGAAGATCGCGCTTCTCCATACAACCCATCAGCTTTTTATCCGCCATTGCTGCCTTCCCGGTCTACCCCACAGGTCAATGGAGCATCAATCCTCATCTTCAGCGGCTTCCGGTCCCAGTTCCTCATCGTCCAAACGCGCCGACTCTTCATATTCCAGAGAGGCATCGAACTGAGTCGCTGATTCCAGGATTTCCTTCAACTCGGTGCGCGCCGCATCGTCGATTTCAAGAGCCGGCGTCTGAGGCAGCGGTGCCATTTCCTTCACCTCGTCGAATTGACGGATGTTGTCCATCGAGATTTTTCCCCCTGCTATTTCTCTCAGGGCCACAACCACCTCTTTGTTCTTGGGAGCCTTCACCAGCGGAGCCGCGCCGCTGCGCAGCTGCAGGACTCTCCGTACCGCCAGGTGCACCAATTGAAAGCGACTCTCGACGTTTTCCAAACAATCTTCAACGGTCACTCGGGCCATATGGGCTCCTCCTCAGGGCATTTTCGACATTCCGCAAAAAAAACAGATGGGAACCCCATCTGTTTTTGGTCATCGAATCTCGTCCGGCATCGCTGCACGTTCGGGAACCGGACTGGGTTTTATAAACCGACTTCGGAACATAAGGCAACGGAAAAATAAGAGCCGCCCGGGGCCGTTCGTAGAACGTCTACCCTCTTTCTTCAGCATACCGCGCGAGAGTAAAGAGGAAATCCGCCAGGCGATTCAAATAGGCATGCACCTCAGGGCTGTCGAACAGGCCGGCTTCCCGCATTTCCACAGCCCGGCGCTCGGCACGGCGAATGATGGTGCGGGACAGATCCAGGGAAGCACTGGCGGCATTGGCTCCCGGAAAGACAAACCTGCGGGGCAGGGGCACCTCCTCCTGGAGCTTCCTGATCCAGCCTTCCAGCCGCACTGTCAGCTCCATTCCGATATTGAAATCCGTTTTGGTCGGATCGTCGTTGGAAAGCTGGGCTCCCAGGAGCAGCAGATCCTCCTGGACCGTGAGGATCATCGACCGGATCGACTCATTTTGCGTGAAAACCTTGGCCATCCCCATGGCAGAACTGGCTTCGTCCAAAGTCCCGTAAGTCTCAGGACGCAGACTCGCTTTGGACACTCTCGTCCCGGTCAGCAGGCTCGTTTCGCCCTGATCTCCCTTCTTGGAAAAAGTAAAAACATCCACTCTCAGACTCCTCTTGCCATTCTATCCACTCACTTATTCACTCACTTATCCACTCAAACAGACCTAATGTGTCGATCCCTCCCGGGGCCACAAGGACCATTCCTCACCCTGCGACATGCGAATTTCCGCCAACAACTGGTTGGTAGCCTCCTCGATACGATCGATGTCCCCCTCGTCCACGGACTCATCCGTCATGGTCTTGAGAGATTCCTTCAACCGCTCAAATTGCTTGATGATCTCAGGCCTGATCTTCCCTTCCCCCAGACGCTCGTTCAAATCCAGAATCGTGTCGACACAGTTCTCCACGCGCAGGCGCAGATGCCTGGATTTCTTTTTCTGACGGGAACGGCCGAACAGCATCTGGAAACTCTTTCTAAACAGAATCAGGCCCTTCTATTGAGCTCGTCCTTGTAGATCCTGTAGAGGACAAAGTGCTCTTTCATCGTCCGATTCAAAATGTTCCTGGTCTTTGAAAGATCCTTCAAATTCAACACCATGTCCACACCCATGCGAAAGGCTGCCAATTGATCCAACGTCTGCAAACCCTCGCTCAGCAGGCACACGAACAGCTGCCTTCGCATGTCCATGGGCAGGAGCTGAATATGTCCGAGAACGAGGTTTTGTGTGGGGGATCCCCCGTCGAAAGACTCATCCAGCACAACAAGGGAATACGCATTGTGGTGGATCTTGCTGACGGCGGAAGAGACATTTGCTCCGTGGAATACCCGGAAATCCATTTCCACCAGGATGCGCTCCAGAATCGCCCCTCTCGACGGATCCGAAACACAGAGCAGGGCGGCATGGACGCCTTCTTCGACCATGTCCAGGGGGTAAGCGTCTTCCCGGGGAGATTGCGGAGGCACAGACTCCTCGATCTGGGGGAGCTCAGGACCACCGGCTGGTGCCTCTTCCGCAGGGGAAAACGCCTTGTCGTTGATTTCAATGGGGGTCTTGCACTTCGGGCAGGGCACTCGCAAAGCCTTCCCAGCCGGAATTTTTTCGTCGGGCAACGAAAATCCTGCACTGCAGCCTGGACATTGGACTTTCACGTCTCACCTCAATTCACTCGGAAACAGGTCTCCTGGAACGTCACCCACATTTTTACCATACAGGTTCCGAAGGCTTCCTGACAATTCAAAATTTCGGCACTGCCTGCATCTTCGGTCATTTTGCCTTGTATGTTGAACTGAATCTTCATAACATATCGCCCGAGGAGGTTATCTATTTATGGAAAAAGTTCGTTTTGGTCAAACCGATCTTGAAGTCTCGGTCGTCGTTCTGGGCACCTGGGTCACAGGGGGGTGGCTGTGGGGAGGAGCAGACGACAGGGAATCCGTCAAAACCATCCTGAGAGCCCTGGAGCTTGGGATCAATTTCATCGATACGGCTCCCGTCTACGGCTTTGGCAAATCCGAATCCGTCATCGGCATGGCCCTCAAGGAATGGGGAAAACGCGACGGCATCGTCCTGGCCACCAAGTGCGGGCTGGAATGGGATGAAAGAGAAAACGTCCAGAGGAATTCCAGCCCCGAGCGGATCGAATACGAGGTGGACCAGAGCCTCAAACGCCTGGGCGTGGACTGCATCGATCTTCTGCAGATCCACTGGCCCGATTCCCGTACGCCCTTCGAGTCGTCCATCCGGGCCATGCAGAAGCTGCAGGAAGCCGGCAAGATCCGCTACTACGGACTCAGCAACTTCGGCAAGGACCAGGTGGCAGCGTGTTTGAAAGCCGGCCCCGTATACAGTCTGCAACCCCCGTACAATATCTTTGAAAGAGAAGTGGAGAAGGAACTGCTCCCGTTCTGCGTGGAGAACGGCATCGCTACCCTGGGCTACGGAGGTCTCTGCCGGGGTCTGCTGACAGGAAAATTCAAGGGGGATGAAGAATTTCCCAAAGGGGATCTGCGTCGCTTCGATCCCAAGTTCAAGCCCGACCGCTTCAAGCAGTACGTCAAGGCCGCGGAGGCACTCAAGAAACTGGCCGCCTCTTACGGGAAGACGGTCGCTCAATTCGCTCTGCGATGGGCTGTCCAGCAACCGGGTATGACGACCGCCATTGCCGGAGCGAGAACCGTGCAGCAAGTGGAGGACAATGCAGGAGTCTCCGGCTGGCAGATCCGCCCCGAAGACCTGGCAAAAGTGGACGAAATCCTTGCGAAGCACATCAAGACGCCCGTCGGTCCCGAATTCATGGCGCCCCGGCCGTGAGAAGCATAGGGAAGAGTTCGGGACGCTGAAAAACGCTGACAGGCGCTGACTCACGCTGATGAACGAAAGAATTAAGGTCCGCACAGGGGGCCTTTCAACGGGAAACCCCGCGTCCCCCCCTTCACTATATGCGGGCAAGGGCCACCATGATGGAAAGCCCTCCATGTCGAATGGTCCAAAAGCGCATGGAGGGAAGCCCGAGAATGACCGAAAGGGAGCGGTCCGGCACCAGTATGGCGACCTTCCACCCCGCAAAAGCACTGCGCAGGTGACTCGCCAGGGGATGAAACAGCTCCTTGCCTCCGCCCGGCAGCCGTCGGCCATAAGGGGGATTGAGGACCAGCAATCCGGGCTTCAGCCCAAGTTTGGCGGGGTTGAATTTTAAAAAGTCTTCATGGAGCCACTCGATGTCGGAGCCGACACCCGCCTGGTCCCCATTTTCCCGGGACACAGCCACCGCTTCGGCATCGCGGTCCATGCCGATTATGGGAACGGCTGCGCGGGGCAGGGCGTTCTCCATGGCCTTATGGCGCAGATAATCCCATGTTTTTGCTTGAAATGCCGGCCACCGCTCGAAGAGGAACGGCCGAGCCCCCCCGGGCGGCAGGTGCCGGGCGAGGAGCGCGGCCTCAATGGGCAATGTCCCGGAACCGCACATTCCATCCACCAGGGGAATGTCCCCCTGCCAGCCGGCGCGCAGAAGGATGGCGGCCGCCAGGGTCTCGCGCAGGGGAGCCCCCATGTGCCGCCGACGGTAGCCCCTTTGATGCAGGTGGGCCCCCGTCGTGTCCAGGCTGATGCGGCACCGGTTGTTTTTCACATGAACCAGGATTCTCTGTTTGTCGGGCTCAAGGGAAGCGGAAGCCTCCACGCCGTTTCCTTCCGGCTTCCACTCTACGGGAGGCTCCGTATTCTGCAGGGAAAACCGTTTGCGCACCCCGGCCAACACGGTATCCACCACCGCCCCTTCGTGCTCCAGGCGGGAATGTTCCACGAAAGCCGTGAGATGAAGAGGCAACCTTGAATTGAGCCATAATTCCCAGGGAATCCGAAGGACGCGGCGGAACAGCTCCTCGGCAGCCCCCGCTCGAAACTCGGGCAGACGGCAAAGCACCCGGCTGGCGGTTCGCAGCCACAAATTGCTCCAATAACACTGCGGCAGCTCCCCCGAAAACTCGATCCCGGCCTCTGTGCTTTCCAGGTCGCCCAGTCCCAGAGCAGCCATTTCCTCACGGCACAGGGAGGAAAGCTCCGGAGGTGTGATGGCAAGAAACCGATGCACCCGAGCCTGGACCTGCTGTTTCACATGGCGCTGAAAGGCCTTGCTCCCCTCACGCACGTTTTCACCGACTCTGACCATACTGACTCTCTTCCCCTGCTACTGCATCGCTTTTAAACCGCGTTTCCAAGTTGTTTTTTCGGGCACGCCCTTCACAGAGCGCCATCCTACGGTTCGAGGGACCAAAAGGCAAATCCAATCGACACCGTGAAGGGGCTGCGAAGGCGCAGATCGCTTCGCGACGGTCCGTCGGCCATGGAGCTATCGGAAGACGGTATCGACCCGGAGGACACAAAATTGGACTCACTTGACGGAAAGGGATCGATCTTATAGTCTGCCGCCTCGTATCGCACCTCATAACGTGGCCCCCAAAGCCGGCAACCCAAGGAGTATTCCATTTTGAACCCTGGCCTCCCCTACGATCTTCCAAATTTTGGCCTGTCCGAAAACTACCACCCGCGCCGTTTTGCCGCCCTCTGGCAACACCCCATCCCCCAATGGCGTCATCGGCTGGCGGAAGCCATCGAGAAAGGACTGGGAAATCAAGCTCCCAGGATCTTTTTTCGTGCGGACGATATCGGGGCGGGAGGCCGTCCTTTCGAAGCGCTCTGCCGACTCTTCCGGTCTTTTGAGATTCCCCTGGCCATGGCCGTCGTCCCCGCATGGATCACCGGCATCCGCGTGAAACAGCTCTTCAAGCTGGCGCCCCTGGAAGAGCCCTTCTGGGGATGGCATCAGCATGGGTGGTGCCATGTCAACTGGCAGCGCTCGGGCAAAAGCTCGGAATTCGGGGAAGAGCGCCCCTTTGAAAAACAGTTCAGCGACATTTCCCAGGGGCGCCGGAAATTGCAGGACATCTTCGGGGAGCACCTGGTGGACGTTTTCACGCCTCCCTGGAACCGCCTTTCTCTGACGACGATGAAAATTCTGGAGGAGCTCAATTTTAAGGCGGTTTCCATGGCGGCCGGGTTTCCCCGGGGGTACAAAAACCCCGATGGAATAAAGAACCTGCGCATTCAGCTCGACCTGCACACGCGAAAATCCAGGGACGGGATCTCGGATTTTGGAGTGCTGCTCGACGACCTGGCTGCTCTTCTCGGCAGGCGGGAGCCCATCGGCATCATGATACACCACCAGCGCATGACCTATTTCGCCTTCGAATTCCTTCAAGAACTGCTCACCCGGCTCCAGACGCAGGCCGAAGCCCGTTTCTCAACCTTCAGGGAGCTCATAGACGGAGACAATGAAGAATAGGCCGAAGCTACTCTATGCCGATGAGGCGGGAAACATTCTGGACTTCCCTGAGCTGGAAATGGCGGGAAGCAGTGGAGGCCAGTGGCGCCGCATGCAGCCCGGCGACTGGATTCCCCTCCCGCAGGGCAGCGAACTGTTCCTCCTCCCCTCCCGTCTTCCCGTGGGCTATGATTCGCGGGCGAAAAACTTCCAGGTCCTCTCGGAGGACCCCGACCACAGGGGCCGAAAGGTGCAGGCCGTAGCGGCTTTCATGGCCCCTGCGCATACACAGATCTATTCCGCAGCCTATCAGACCCTTCCCGACGCTCCCCTGCTCCCTCTGTTCTCCTATTCCGCCGTGGGGTGGCTCAACGACCGTTTCGTCGTGGCCGGAGTGCGGGTCGATGCCGACGAGCGCCAGGACCTCCGCCATTTCAACCCCAAAATCATCGAACGGAATGCCCGCCGCAGGATGCAGAAAGAGGGCCGGAACCGCCTCGTTCAGCACCTGGGCAAGTGTGCCGTCACCTACGGGTGCCCCGCAGCCAGGAATCTTTTCATGAAGCGCTGGGAAGCACCGCTCCCCACGTCTCCCGTCTGCAACGCCGGGTGTCTCGGC
Source organism: Desulforhabdus sp. TSK (assembly GCF_022836495.1). Taxonomy (GTDB): domain Bacteria; phylum Desulfobacterota; class Syntrophobacteria; order Syntrophobacterales; family Syntrophobacteraceae; genus Desulforhabdus. The sequence continues at coordinate 74,357 of NZ_BQXM01000013.1, read as the reverse complement.
TGCATCAGCCTCCAGGACCGTGAAGATCTCTGCGCCACCCAGGACCGCATCACTTTTGTGCCCAGTCCCGAGGAAGTCTGCGGAGTGGCGGTGCCCCACCTGAGGGAGGCTCCCCGCGCCGTCGTGAGCTTCGGCCAGGGCTGTGAAGGCGAACCGCTGCTCCAGGCGGAAACCCTCGCGCGATCCATTCGCATGATGCGCGAATGCACCCCTCGGGGCACCATCAACCTCAACACCAACGGCAGTCTGCCCCTCCGGGTGAAGGAGCTTTGCGACGCAGGGCTGAACAGCATCCGCGTCAGCATGAACAGCGCTCAACAGAACTTTTACCAGGCCTATTTCAATCCCCGCGGCTACACCTTCGAAGACATCAAGCTCTCCCTGAAAACCGTCAAAAACTTCGGGCGGTTCGCCTCCATCAACTATTTCGTGCTACCCGGCTTCACGGACAGTCCCCCTGAATTCGAAGCGCTCTGCGGCTTCATCCAGGAAACGCAGCTCGATCTCATCCAGATGCGCAATCTCAACATCGACCCCGAGTGGTACAGAGCTCATCTGAGAATTCCTCCTCCCGAAAAAACCATTGGGATTCGGCAACTCATGCGCCGCTTGAACGAGCGTTTTCCGGAGTTGAAATTCGGGTATTTCAATCCCTGCCTGGATGAAACCTTGGTATAAACGAATGAGCTATTAGAATTTAGGCATTAACTTTTAGCTGTGGACATGGTTAGAAGAATTATTGCTAAAATGAATGGCTGATTGCTAAAAGCTAACGGCTAACAGCTCATAACAAGGAGTGCCGAAGGTGAGATCCAGCTTCTTGAAAAAATGCACCCCTTCCGTTTCACGCCACTGGCTTTTGATGACGGCCGGTCTTTTCTGGGCCGTCGTGGGGGCGGCGCTCTGCGTCACGGCGTGCAGCTGGCTGTCCACAATGGAATGGCCCACCAACGCTCTGGGAGTTGTCCTGGGCTTCGGCGGCGGGGTGGTGGTATATCGCTACGGCTTCAGCCGCATCGCCAGGAAAAACATCCGCCGCATTGCCGCCAAGCCCGAAAATGTATGCCTCTTTGCCTTCCAGGCGTGGCGCAGCTACCTGCTCGTCCTCGTCATGATGAGCCTGGGGTATTTCCTGCGCCATTCGCATACCCCCCGCCTCATTCTCACGGTCGTCTACGCCGCCGTTGGAACGGGACTGACCCTCAGCAGCACCCTCTACCTGGAATAGAGCTCAATCCTCGTAGGCGGTAAAGCCGCTCACCGTGGAGGAGTCGAGGCTCCGCAGGAGCTGCACCACCAGTTCCAGGGCGCTCAGGTAGTCGCTCATGTGGATGATGCTGTTGTGGGTGTGGATATAGCGGGCCGGCACCCCCAGCACCACGGTGGGAACCCCCGTGCGGCTGAGATGGATGGCACGCGCGTCGGTTCCGCCGCTCTTACGCACCGCCAGTTGATAGGGAATGTTGTGCGCTTCCGCCACCTTTATCGCATACTGGACCAGCCTGCGGTTCATGATGGCCGAAGGATCCAGGATGCGGATCTGCACCCCTTTTCCCAAGGCTCCCTGCTGCTCCTCTTCGGAAAAACCCGGCAGGTCGTCCGCAGGCGTTCCTTCCAGGACAACGGCAGCGTCGGGCTTGACGCCGTAAGCCGCCGCCTGTGCTCCCCGAACGCCCACCTCCTCCTGCACCGTTCCGACCCCCACGATGGTGTTGGGATGGGAGATCCCCTCCATTTCCAGGAGAGCATGGAGGGTCAGGGCCATTCCCGCCCGATTGTCGAAGGCTTTGCAGAGGAGAAAATCCGGGTTGAAGAGAGGAGTAAACGTGCTGTCGGGAACGACACTGTCCCCGAGACGAATGCCGAAGCGGGTGCGAACATCGTCGGCGCTCGATGCGCCCACATCGATGAACATATCCTCGAGCTTCATGACCTTTTCTTTTTCGCTCTCGCTGAGGAAGTGAGGTGGTTTGGCGCCGATTACTCCCAGCACCTCGGTTCCCTGCTGCGTGCGAACACACACCCGCTGCGCCAGCAGCGTGTGCCCCCACCACCCCCCCAGGGGAACAAACTTGAGAAGCCCCGTCCGGGTGACGCTCTGAACGGCAAAGCCGACTTCGTCCATGTGCGCCGTCACCATGACGCGCGGGCCGGCTGCAAGGCCTTCCTTTTCCCGAATGATGTTGCCCATGGGGTCTGTTCGGACCGGTCCGCTCACCGTATCTCGAAAGATGCGTCGCAACGCCTGTTCGCAGCCCGGGGCGCCATGCGCTTCCGCCAGTTGCCTCAGGAGCTGAAGTCCCGTCGCTTTCCTTTTTTCAACGTCCATTCTTCTTTTCTCCTCCAATAAATAGTTGGTTTCTATCAGCGTTCCTCAGCGCCTGTCAGCGTTCTCAGCGTCCCAAATCTTTCTTCTTTCGGCTCTCTGCACCCACGAAGTCATGAAGAACGGCTCAGAAAAAGGTAGCGGTCGAAAGCTTCCTGTGAAATGCGCGATACACTTCTGACCAGCAGGAAGATGCACACCAGGGAGAAGAGAATCCTGCCCCAGAAAATTCCGGAGATATGACCGCCCAGAAAGGCCGCCAGCAGCGTATCCTCGATGAGGGAATGGGAGAGCCCCATCAATGCAAGAGAAAAGAGTATGTCCCTGTTTTTCAGCCGCCCCGAAGTGGCCTCCCGGATGATGAGTCCCCCTCCATAGGCCAGCCCGAGAGTCATGCCGATGATGGTCACGGTGGAGGCATCCTTTCCAATGCCAAGAAGCCTCAAGACAGGGTTCAACGCTCTTGTCAAAAAGTCCGTAACCTTCAAACGCTTCAGAAGCCTCATGAGGACGAGCAGCCCCAGGATGACGACATAGATGATGGCCAGGCCCTTGAGCTGTCCGAGGAGCCAGGCGGCGAGGGAGGGGTCGGCGGCCGGGGGGATCCACGTCATCGCATTCACCTCCTGCAGCCAATTTCCCCGCGAATAGATCTGGTTCAGAATGGCTCCGAAGAGGAAGGCCCCTCCCACACGGAGCGTTCCCATGACGTAGAGCCGCACCCCCGCAACCTGTGCAATCCTCAACTCCACAGGCAGGCCGTGGGCAACGAGCATCATGGAAGTCAATACGGTGGCCTGGGCCACCGTGAGGGGATAATCCGCGCTGAGAGATGCAAACACCAGGAGTCCACCATAGAGGCTCGTCAGCATGGTTGTCGCCCAGACCAGCCCCATGCTCCCGGGCAGTCCCACCAGCTGCATGACAGGGGAAAGCATCCGTCCCAGCAGCACGACGGCTCCCAGTTCCTGCAAAATTTTCACGACGACGAGCACGGGAATCATGATCTTGAAGAGGCGAATGCTGATGTCACGGCCTTCGGAGAGGACATCCCGGATCCACTGTGTAGCGGCATGCATGATGAGCGGCTTCTTTCTGCATCAAAGTTTGAATCAAAGAGTTTTTCACGGTCTACATACCACAGGGATCCTCTGGTCAGGAATGCCCAATTCGTATAAAAAAGAAAAGAAATACCGGATGCCCTCGAGGAAAAGCAGCCTGCCTCAGGCTAAAAGCGCATCTCGGAGGATTGGCCTTTTCAGTCTTTCGAAGCCACCGACGCCGCTCTGACTCGAAGGCTTTGACTGGCCCATTCCCCTGGAATGAAATTTTCAACAGATGACAATGAGGAGAGAGCCAAAGTGGCAGAGACGGATATCACACAGATCAGGGTGGGAAAAGACTCCGTGGGGCTGATCGGATTGAAAGGACTCATGGAGGAAATGGCGCCGGACTATGGAGACACAAGCGACGAGGAAATCCAGTCGTACATGCTCCAGCAATTGTCCAAAAAGAATTACATCTCCCCTACGGCGAGAGAAGATTACAAGAGGGCGTTTGTCCGGGAATTCCGGAAGTTCATGGGGCAACCCTATGTGGAGGCAGCACCGCTAGAAGTCGACATCAAGGTGCTCGGCCCCGGTTGTTCCCAGTGCGACAGCATGGAGGAGATGATCATGAGTATCCTGGCGGAGATCCAGCTGCCTGCGAGCGTGGATCACATCCGGGACATGAAGGAGATCGCCCGTTACGGAGTCATGGGGGTGCCTGCTCTTCTCATCAATGGAAAGGTCGTGTGCACCGGGTCCGTTCCCCCTAGAAACAAACTCAAAACTTGGCTTTTGGATGCAAAGTTCAGAATTGCAGGGAGCCCGGACAAAAAATGATTGGGGTGGCCGAGGCACCCCACTTTTCATGCATCCTCCCGGCATTGATTAAAATGCAGCTGTTGGTGAATCAAGAGACCTTTGAAAACAATCCGTCATCGACTCAATTTGGCTGCAATGGACGCCACGTGCTTTCCCTGGAAACGGGCTGCCGCCAGTTCGTTGGGGCTGGGCATGCGCTCGCCGGAATTCCCCGCGATGGTGGAGGCGCCATAGGGGGAGCCTCCCGTGATTTCAGTCACGCCCATCTGTCCCTGAAAGGTGTAGGGCAGACCGACGACCACCATACCCTGGTGGAGGAGTGTGATATGAAAACTGAGGATTGTGGATTCCTGGCCTCCGTGCTGAGTGTTGGAGCTTGCAAAAACACTTCCCACCTTGCCCACGAGAGCCCTCTGTGCCCAGAGTTGCCCCGTCGCATCGAGGAACTGGCGCATTTGGCCGCACATGTTTCCAAAGCGCGTGGGGGTACCGAAAATGATGGCGTCGGCAGCTGCGAGGTCCTCCACCTGGCAGACGGGGATATGGGCCATGGCCTTCTGGCTCTCCACTGCCCCCATTTTCTCCAGGACTTCGGGAGGCAGCGTTTCGGGAACGCGGCACACTTTCACCTCCGCACCTTCGACTTCTCTCGCCCCTTCAGCGACTGCCTCGGCCATGCGATGAATATGTCCGTACAGGGAATAGTAAGGCACCAGAATTTTCATGGATGTTCTCCTTTCGAGTCGTTGAGCATTCTGAAACGATTGAAAGCTGGATCACCGCGATTCATAGATATCAAACAATTTAGCGTTAAACTAATCGTTCATTGTCTTCTGTCAAGCAGGACGCAAAACCATGATTCTTCCCCATCCGGCCCTGGACGTGCTCTGCGTGGGCCACGCTTCGTACGACCTGATCCTGACCGTGGACCACCACCCGGGTGAAGATGAAAAGTGCTCCGCATCGCATTTCGCCGCGTGCGGAGGCGGGCCGGCAGCCAATGCAGCCGTCACCGTGGCACGGCTGGGAGGCAAAGCTGCCTTTGCCGGACAACTCGGCCGCGATCCAGAGGGAGACGCTCATGCCCGGGAACTGGAAGGCGAGGGGGTGCTCACGGACTGGATCGTGCGGAGGCCGCATCCCACTCCCCTCTCCGTTATCCTGGTCAAGCCCGACGGCAAGCGGACCGTCGTGAACCACCAGGCCCAAACGCCTCCCCTGCCGGCAGGCGCGGTGGATTTTTCCTGCTGCAGGCCGAAAGCCATCCTCTTTGACGGGCACGAGCCCCTGATTTCTCCCCCTCTCGCCCGATGGGCCAGGGAGCAGGGAATCCCCACGATCCTGGACGCCGGCTCCGTGCGGGAAGGAACCCTGGAGCTCGCTCCCCGGGTAGATTACCTGGCAGCATCGTGGAAATTTGCGCGCGACCTGACGGGGGAAGAAGCTCCGGACGACGCCGTGGCGGTGTTGAGCCGCATCGCCCCCTGCGCTGTCATCACCCTGGGAGAGGAGGGCCTGGTTTGGCAGCGGGGGACGGAAAGGGGAAGACTCCCGGCTTTTTCCATAGAGGCAACGGACACCACGGGGGCGGGGGATGTTTTCCACGGAGCCTTTGCTCTGGGGATCACCCGTGGACAGGATTTCCGTTCGCTCTTAACCTATGCCAGTGCCGCGGGAGCGTTGTGCTGCAGGCGGTTGGGCGCCCGCCCTTCCATTCCCACGGGGGATGAGGTGGCGGCCTTTCTGAAAAACCTCTGAATCACACCTCCAGGAAAGGAAAAGCTTATGCCGGACCGCATGGGGCAAGTCACAGAGTATCATGAGGTCACGAAGCATCATTTTGACCGCTATGCCCGGGGCCCGGGCTACCTGGACTGGGCGACTCAGCCCGATCCCTTTCGACGCTACGAGGGAGCGCCCGTCATCACCCTGGAAAAAATTCCCCCGGACGATCGTCAGGATTACGATGCCGCTTTCACGGCGGGACGCATAACCCCTGCCGCCCTTTCGTTTTCCGCGCTGTCCCGGCTATTTTACGACAGCCTGGCCCTGTCGGCATGGAAGAGTAGCGGGGGCGCCACCTGGGCTCTCCGCGTCAACCCTTCCAGCGGCAATCTCCATCCCACGGAGGGTTACCTCCTCTGCGGCCCTCTCCCCGGCCTCGGAACATCCCCTGCCGTATACCATTACGCGCCGCTGGACCACGCCCTGGAGCTGCGCGCCACCCTTCCTCAGGCCCTGTGGGAAAAGCTCACGGAATCCTGGCCCCAGGGAACTCTCTTTGTGGGATTGACCTCCATACACTGGAGGGAAGCCTGGAAATACGGCGAGCGAGCCTTCCGGTATTGCCGGCTCGACGTGGGCCACGCCCTGGGGGCGGTCACTCTGGCGGCGTCAGGCCTCGGGTGGCGCACGGCACTGCTGGACGGCCTCAGCCATGATCAGCTGGCGTGCCTTCTGGGAACATCGGGTGCTCAAGCCTCTGAAGCGGAAAGGGAAGAGCCCGATTGCCTCGTGGCTGTGGGCCCTCATGGGCTGGCGTTCTCGGCTCTTCGTTCCCTGGACATGGAGGCCACCGAAGGGTTCGCGGCACTTTCCTGGCAGGGAAGACCCAATCGCCTGAGCCGATCCCATGTGGACTGGAGCGCCATCGACGCGGTTTCACGAGCGTCGCGGAAGCCCCTCACGGATATCCCCTGCAGTACGCCGGGCTCCACGGAGTATGATATAGATGAAATCCCCCAGCGGGGGCTGTCCCTGCGCCGCATCCTCCATCAGCGCCGGAGTGCCGTATCCATGGACGGAACGAGCACCATGAGCCGCTCGGACTTCTACCGACTGCTCATGAAGACGCTTCCCGGACCGGATCGCCTTCCCTTCGCCGGGCTCCCCTGGGATGCGCAGGTGCACCTGGTCCTGTTCGTCCATCGGATCCAGGGCCTGCATCCCGGCCTCTACCTGCTTGTGCGCAACCGGGAGCAGGAGACGGCTTTGCAGGCGGGCATGAAACACAGCTTTCTCTGGCAAAAACCCGAAGAGTGTCCCCAAAATCTCCATCTCTACTGCCTCGCCGAGGGAGATGTTCGAAAAATCGCCATGCAGCTGTCCTGTTTCCAGGATATCGCCGCTGACGGTTGCTTCAGCGCGGGAATGATCGCTCGATTTCAGGAAAATCTGGAATCGAAGGGAGCCTGGTTTTATCCGAGGCTCTACTGGGAGTGCGGCATGATCGGCCAGGTGCTCTACCTGGAAGCGGAAGCACTGAATTTGCGGGGAACGGGGATCGGCTGTTTCTTCGACAATCCCAGCCATGAGATGCTGGGGCTTCAGGACTTCCAGTTCCAGGATCTTTATCATTTTACCGTCGGAGGCCCCGTGGAAGACCGCAGGATCAGCACCCTCCCGCCGTATCCCGAGAATACCCCCTGAGGGTGACGCTTCATTTCCCCTGGAGACCCAGTTTTCGGCAGAGGCGTGCCAGCTCGATCTGTTCGTCCCGAGTCAGGGCCTCCATTTCCTGGACGATGGCCGCCACATGGCGTGGGAAGATACGCTGAATGAGGGCATGCCCCTCCTCCGTGAGGGACACGATGACGTGCCTGCGGTCCGGAGCATTCCTTTCGCGCCGTACCAGTCCGCGCTTTTGGAGATTATCGAGGACGAGCGTGACATTGCCTCCGCTCTTGAGGAGCTTTTGCCCGATGCTCCCCTGGGAGAGCGGTCCCAGGTGGAAAAGCATTTCCAGGACTCCGAACTGGCTCTGAGTCAGGTCCTCATCCGCCAAGTGCCCATGAATTCGGGTTGTGGCCGCAGCCGTGGCGCGCATGAGCTTGGTGTACGCATCCAGCGCGACCGTTTCTTCATGAGTGCCTTTGTAAGCAGTTGCCATGGCTCCACCTCTTCGGCTGCTGTCCCAAACGTCCATTCCTGCACACAAAACCATTTAACATCAAAATAATATTGATCGTCAAGTTTTTCAAGGAAATCTCCGACCTGCTTTTGGACTGGCACTTTGCGCATTGCCTGTCATATACTCCCTGGCAAGATGCGCAAAAACAGAAGCGAGCACGGGACGAGGAGCACACAGATGGGGCAGGCAAGGAAAACATTCGGCTTGTGGGTGGCATTTTGTGTTGTTTTTGCGTGGAGCTTCACGGGCATGGGACAGGCGCAGGAAGCCCCCAGGAAAAAGGACTCCGTCAAGCGGGAGCAGCTCAATGCGCAGCTTCTGCTGGCAGCATCGCTGGGGGACACGGCCACCGTGCGCGCCATGCTTTCCAAGAAGGCGGATATCAATGCGAGGGACGGGGAAGCCATGACCCCCCTCATGCTGGCCGCCCTCAACGGACATGGAGACACCGTCGATTACCTCATTGAGAGCGGGGCGGATGTCAATCTCGCGGACATCTACGGAGTGACCGCACTCATGCAGGCTTCCTGGGCCGGACACACGCCCATTGTCGACACGCTCCTGTCCTACGGTGCGGACGCCAACAAGAAGAGCACGGACGAATTTTCCAAGCTGAAGAAAAAAGGCATTACAGCCCTCATGGCCGCCGCCATGACGGGAGACTACGAGACGGCAAGCCTCCTTATCACCCGGGGGGCCCAGGTGGATCTGCAGGATGAAGAAGGCCAGACGGCTCTCATCTACGCATCCAAAGGGGGATACCTGAAAATTGCAAGGCTCCTCATCAGCAATGGAGCGGATGTCGAGATCAAAGACCAGTACGGACGCCCGGCCCTCACCATCGCCACCATCCACGATCACCCGGAGGTCGTGAAGGCTCTCCTGGGCTGTGGAGCCAATCCGAATGTCAAAGACATGAATAGCTACACCCCCAAAGTCTATGCTTCGGCATTGAGACGCGATACCATCTATCGCATTTTGGAATACAACCGGTCCAGCCGCCCAGCGTGGCATTATTGAGCTGACGCACTGTAGAAATGAGGCAAACTTTTGCGATACAAAGCGGTCATCTTCGATTTGGACGGAACACTGCTGAATACCCTTGAAGACCTTGCTCACTCCATGAACAGCGTGCTCCACCGTTTCGGTTTTTCCTCCCATCCCCTGCATGCCTACAGGCATTTCGTGGGGGACGGCATGGAAACGCTCGTGCGGCGCACCCTCCCCCCCGATCGAAGGGAGGAGGAGACCACTGTCGCAACCTGCCTGGCCGCCATGCGGCGGGAATACGGTCTGCGGTGGAAAGAACTGACCGAGCCCTACCCCGGTATTCCACAGCTCCTCGATGCCCTGACGGAGCGCCAATTGCCCAGGGCTGTCCTCTCCAACAAACCCGACGACTTCACCCGGCAGATGGTGGAGGCATTGCTCTCCCGGTGGACCTTTCATCCCGTTTTCGGAGAAAGACCCGGTGTCGCGAAAAAGCCGGATCCGGCAGGCACCCTGGAAATTGCCCGCCTGCTGGGTTTTCCGCCGGCGGAGTTTCTCTACCTGGGCGACACCAACACCGATATGCAGACGGCCAGGGCGGCGGGCATGCACGCCGTGGGAGTCCTCTGGGGATTTCGCGGCCGTGAGGAGCTCGTGGCTTCCGGTGCGGAAACCCTGCTGGAAAACCCCATGGATCTCCTGAAGCTGCTGGATTCCATGGCGGGGTAAAGTCCTTGGGCAGCTCACAAATAATAGAGTACCAGAACTGTAGGAGCGGCTTCCAGCCGCGACATCGGAGAAGCCGCCATGCGCTTGGTCGCGGCTGGAAGCCGCTCCTACAAAGCAAGCCACCCTTTGGTAGGTTATTTCTTTGGAGTTGCCTTGGCTCTCAACGGAGGATTTGAATATCGCGAGCAGATCGGCCCCCGCAGCGCCGGATCGACGGTGTTGGAACATCTCGCAGGGCATTACCGCCATTCCAGCCGGGACACATGGCTGGACCGCATCAGCGCCGGGCAGGTCCTCCTGGACGGCCGCATCGCCTTCCCCCAATCCCTCCTGAAGTCCGGCCAGTGGCTCGTCTGGAAGCGGCCTCCCTGGGACGAACCGGAAGTCCCTCTTTCTTTCGCGGTCCTTTACCAGGATGAGGAGCTCCTGGCGGTGGCCAAACCCAACGGACTGCCGACTGTCCCCGCAGGAGGGTTCATGGACCACACCCTCCTGACCCGGGTGCAGCGCTACTGCAGGGAAGCCACTCCCATCCATCGCCTGGGACGCGGGACCTCGGGAGTCGTGCTTTTTTCTCGTACTCCCCACGCACGTTCCGTCTTGGCCGGGGCATGGAGGAACAGGGAGGTGTCCAAAATCTACCGGACCCTCGTGCGGGGAGCCCCCTCCAGCACCTCGTTCTCCATCGATATTCCCATCGGCCCCGTCCCGCATCCCCGCCTGGGAACGCTCCACGCCGCCAGCGCTCGGGGAGGAAGCGCTCTCAGCCGGGTCAGGGTGCTGGAGGTTCGAAAGCCTCAGGGGGAAGAAGCATGCTCCCTCCTGGAAGTGAGCATTGAAACGGGAAGGCCGCACCAGATCCGCATCCACCTGGCCGCTGCGGGACACCCCCTCGTGGGGGACCCCCTTTATGAGAGCGGAGGGACTTTCAAGGATCCCCAGAACGCCCTTCCCGGGGATACGGGGTATTTTCTCCATGCCCTGCACCTCGGGTTCCGGCATCCAGCCACCGGCGTTCCCGTGGAAATCGAGTGTCCCCCTCCCCCGGAGCTGCGTCTGTCAGGAAGCCCCGGCACATTCACCCCATGAACTTCCTTCAGTCCCCACTTCCTGCGGCGCAGCTTCTCCCCCCATAGGCCATGTAGTAGACGACGGGCACGACGATCAGGGTAAAGAACGTGGAAACCGCAATGCCGTAAATCAAGGCCCAGGCCAGGCCCGAAAAAATGGGATCCAGCGTGATGGGCCAGGCGGCAAGCATGGCGGCCAGGGACGTGAGGAGAATGGGACGGGTCCTGAGGGCTCCCGCCTCGATGAGGGAAACAATCAGGGGTTTGCCTTCTGCTTTTTGGGCCTCGACGAACTCGATGAGGAGAATGGAGTTGCGCGTGGCGATGCCGGCGAGGGCGATCATGCCGATCATGGCCGTCGCCGTGAAATAGACGGGGTTTTCCCAGCCTCCCACCGTGTGTCCCGTCAGCAGGTTGAGGATCCAGAAGCCGGGCAGAATGCCGATGACGGAAAGGGGCAATGCAATGAGCTGTATGGCCGGCAGCAGATAGCTCTGGGTCTGGTACATGAGCAGGATGTAAATCCCCAGCACGGCCACTCCAAAGGCAATCCCCAGGTCCCGAAAGACGCGGAGGGTGATGTCCCATTCCCCTTCTCCCGACCAGACCATGCGGAACCCATCCAGAGTCGGCTCGTCACCCACTTTGTCCTCGAGAGCCAGCACAGCCTCGGGAGGCGGCAGGCCCGCCGTTTCGCCAAAAACATAAACAACCGGCGTTAGATTCTTGTGATAGACCGGCTGATCGATGACCGTATCCTGGAAGCGTCCAAGCTCCGAGAGGAATACCCCTTCCCCATTCTGTCCACGCATCATGATCTGCAGGAGATCTTCCTGCCGCGCTCGGTCCACACGCGGCAGGCGGAGCATGATGTGGACCGGATTCACTTCCGTATCCAGCCGCAGGGCGCCGACCCGGGACCCGTCAACCGTTCCCTGCAGCGCCCCGGCGATCTGCAGCTCACTGATCCCATGCAGAGCGGCCTTCTCCCTATCGACACGGAAGACCGCTTTACTTTCAGGGGCCACCAGGACGTCGTCCACGTCCACGACTCCCGGCGTCTCTTCCATGAGCCGACGGACCCTTCCCGCCGCCTGGGCCAGTTCCGCGTAGGGTTGCCCGATGCGTCCATAGACTTCCGCCACCAGTGTCGAGATCACGGGGGGGCCCGGGGGGGCTCTCCACAATTTTGATATTGGCGCCGTAGCGCTCCGCAATGGCTTTGAGGTCGTTGCGCAGTCGAAGTCCAATGGCATGGCTCTGCTGGGAACGGTATTTCTTTCCGATGAAGTTGAAGCGGATGTCCGCCACGTTGGCACCCTGGCGGAGATAATAGTGGCGCACGAGGCCGTTGAAATCCATGGGACTGCTCGTACCCGTCCAGGTCGTCCCCATCATGCCGGTGATGAAGAACATGGGGAGGAAGGAAACGATGACCGCCAGGGTGGCGAGTATGATGGGTGGGCGCACTTCGTTCACCGCCTCCACCACGGCCCGGTGCGGCGGTGCTTTGCGCTGAGTGAAATGGCGGTGGATGTTTTCCACGTCCACAATGGGATCGTCCACCACCAGGCCCAGCGAAAGGATGAGAGCGAACAGGGTCACCCGGTTGATGGTATAGCCGAGAAAGAGGTTGATGAGGAGCGTGAAGCTGAAGGTCACCGGAACGGCCAGGGCGATGAGGATCCCTTCCCTCCACCCCAGGGTGTAGGCCAGGAGCAGCACGACCACCGCAATAGCCACCAGCAGGGCATCCACCAGCTCGTTCACTTTATGGTCGGCCGTCTGCCCGTAGTCTCGAGTGACGCGCAGGTGGACGTCGGCAGGCAAAACTTCCCGCGCGAAGCGCTCAGCTCGGCAAGGCCGGCCTGTAATTCCGGCGCGGTGCAACACTTTCGATTTGATGGCTCCCTGTTCTTTGTAGGAGCGGCATCCTGCCGCGACAGGCTCACCATCGCGGCAGGATGCCGCTCCTACAAAATTCGGAATCCCACTGGTAATTGGCATTGGCCCCGATTTTCGGCAGGAAGCCCCCGCGGGCGGACTGCACCCGGTCGCGGGAGGCCTGGACGAGGGAACGAGCCGCCGCCATTTCCGGCCGCTTTTCCCATGCCTGTTTCACGAGGGAATCGGTGTCCCGCGACAGGTCTTCGGGCGTGACGACGGGCAGCGTGGTCGCCTCGCCGGGAATCTCCTCTGCCTGATCCAGCGTCAGTTGCTTGTTGATCGGCTCGACCCCCGGTGTGGGAGTAGAGGGTAGAGCGATTCCGCCGGGCGGAGCCTCCGAAAGTGCGGGGGAAAACTCCTGAAAGGCCGATGTGCGCCCTGCAGAAGGCGATTCCTCCGGAGCGTGCGCACAGCCCCAGCTAAACGCTGCAGCCAACAGCAGGCAGAGCCAGAAAGTCTTGACTCTCTCTGCTTGAGGGAAATGACGGAAGACGTTGCATGACAGAGAAATTTCCTTTTTTCCTGAGCTTCAGTGCTTCATCAAAGATATGAGTAATCAGGTAGATAGTTTTATCTCTTCAATCTTGAATCTTGCCTTTATACTGAGGTGGTCTTAGGTTTGCAAGTATCCCAAAAAAGGGGGGGACTTGATGAAATCAGAACCGGTGTTGGTCCTTGGAGCTACAGGATATATCGGTGGGAGGCTTGTGCCGAGGCTTCTGGATGCCGGCTACAGGGTCCGCGTCATGGCGCGATCCATCGCCAAATTGGGATGCCGCCCCTGGGCGCGGCATTCGAACCTGGAAATGGTCGAGGGAGACGCCCTGGATCTCGATTCCCTCCGGAAGGCCTGCCAGGGATGCGGAGCTGCATTTTACCTCATCCATTCCATGATCTCGGCTACCGGCAAGTACGCTCATGCCGACCGGGAGTCAGCCCTGAACATGGTCACGGCAGCATCCGAAGCAGGACTGAAGCGGGTCATTTACCTGGGAGCCCTGGGAAGACCCGATGATCCGAGCCTGAGCAAGCACATACGGTCCCGGCACGAGGTGGGCGGCATCCTTCAATCGGGCCCGGTGTCCGCCACAGTGCTTCGTGCCGCCATGATCCTCGGTTCGGGCAGTGCCTCTTTCGAAATGCTGCGCTACCTCGTGGATCGTCTTCCCGTCATGATCACTCCCTCGTGGGTGCGCACTCCCGTTCAGCCCATAGACATCGGAAACGTGCTGGGTTACCTGCAGGGGTGCCTGGAGCACGAGGAAACCTCCGGTCAGACCTTCGACATCGGGGGGCCAGAAACACTGACCTACCAGAAACTCATCCACATCTATGCCGAGGAGGCCGGTCTTCCCCGCCGCAGGATCATTCCCGTGCCTTTCCTGACCCCTCGTTTGAGCGCACTCTGGATACACCTCGTCACACCGGTGCCGGCTTCCATCGCTCAGCCCCTGGCGCAGGGACTCAGCAACGAGGTCGTCTGCCAGGACAATCGTATCCGCTCCATCATCCCCCTGGAGCTTCGGGACTGCAGGCAAACCATTCGCCTGGCCCTGGAAAAAATCCAGCAGCAGCGGGTAGAAACCTGCTGGACGGATGCAGGAGCCCTCCTGCCCCCGGAATGGACCTATTGCGGCGATGCCCGGTACGCGGGGGGCACGATCCTGGAATGCGGACACCGCATTCGCATTCAAGCATCCGTCGAGGAAATCTGGGAGCATATCGTTCGCATTGGCGGTGAAAACGGCTGGTATTTCGGAGACATCCTCTGGAAAATGCGGGGCGCCATGGACCGCATGGTGGGCGGGGCGGGATTGCGGCGCGGCCGCCGCCATCCCAGCGAGCTCTACGTAGGGGACGCTCTCGATTTCTGGCGTGTCCTGGAGGTGGACTCTCCTCATCGGCTGCTGCTCGTGGCGGAAATGAAGACCCCCGGAGAAGCCGTCCTGGAATTCAAGCTCTCCCCCATGGGAACGAATCAGACGGAATTACAACAGCTTTCACGCTTTCTCCCCAGGGGGCTCGCAGGAATTCTCTATTGGTATGTGCTTTATCCTTTTCACGTGTGGCTGTTCGGCGGTATGCTACGAAATATTTCCAAGGCCCTCGGAAAACCCATTTTGAAGGGACCGGAACGTTTCACCCCCAAATTGCAGAACACGTGCAAACTTTGAGCGCAACAACCTTCAGGGTTTATGGATTCAGGCTGACAACCTGCAACAAGAGGTATACGCATTAGGGATTGAAAACTTCATTCTTGTAGGAGCGGCATCCTGCCGCGACTGGGTCGACGTCGCGGCAGGATGCCGCTCCTACAAAACGCAGGGAGCCATAACATCGAACATTTTGCACCTTATTGAGCATAAAAGAGAAAAGGAGAGATCAGATGGACTTCAAGGAATATTTCAAGAGCGTCAAGGGAAGAGGCGTCCTGGCCACGGCCAATGCGGCGGGCAATGTGGACGGTGCCATTTATGCAACTCCTCATATCATGGACGATGGAACGGTGGCCTTCATCATGCGCGACCGCCTCACGCACACCAACATTCAGTCCAACCCCCACGCGGCTTACATTTTCATGGAAGACGGTCCGGGATACAAAGGGAAGAGACTGTTTCTCACCAAGGTTCGTGAAGAGCAGGACACGGAGCTTCTGTTTTCCCTCCGCCGACGCGACTATGGAGACAGCGAGGGGGCTCGGGGTCCTCTTTTCCTCGTTTTCTTCACGGTGGACAAGGTTTTTCCCCTCGTAGGCGCAGGGGAAGAGGATTAGGGAAAGAGCTCGTGCAACCACTGCTTTTGCGCTGGTATGGATAGTGCCATTCGATTCATTCAGAAGGGGCGTAGTAATGGAAACGCAAGACCCGGCAGGGACCGACCTGGCCACACTCGTGAAACAGACGGAGGGGGGGCATTCGCTTTTCGAGGATGCAGCCAGGGAACAGCCCATTCCCGTCTGTTCCGTTTTCCTCGATAAGGACGGCACTATTCGGCCGGCTTCTTTCAGGGAGACGCAAACGGTTTTTACGTGCCAGGAGCACAACAGCATCCTGGAAGTTTTCCCCAAAACCATCGCCAAGAGCAGGAACATCATCCTGGAGGCGCATCCCTCCGAAGCGCATCCAGCGGTGGCGGGCAAGCGGGTTGCCGTTCTTTTTTCCGGCGGACCGGCAGCAGGCGGCCACAATGTCCTGGCCGGCTTGAAGCTGGTCCTGGGCGACGACAACACCCTCCTCGGCATCCGAAAGGGTCCCAAAGGGCTGCTCAGCGGTGACGTTTTCGAAATCACCAAGTCCGATGTTGACCGCATCATCAACACGGGCGGGTTCAATTTCCTCGGGACGGACCGAACGAAGATCAAGACGCCCGAACAGTTCGAGAAGGTGAAAAACACAGTCCTCGAGAATCGCCTGGATGGTCTCATCATCGTGGGAGGGGACGATTCCAACACCAATGCCGCGTTCATCGCCGAGTACCTGGAGACGGAAGGGATCCCCTGCAGTGTCATCGGCATCCCCAAGACCATCGACGGAGATATGGCGGCCGGAAAATACCTGCCCATTTCCTTCGGCTACGACACGGCGACAAAGGTTTATGCGGAACTGACGGGCAATCTGGCCCAGGATGCAGCCTCCGCCGTGAAATATTATCACTTTGTCAAGCTGATGGGACGCACCGCCAGCAAGATTACCCTGGAAGTCGCGCTGCAGACGAAGCCGGCCATCGCCCTCATTTCCGAGGAAATCGCCGCCGAAAATATGTCCCTGGGGGATATCGTCGATGAAATTGTCAGGATCATCGTCCTGCGCAGGCTCAAAGGCATCAATCACGGCGTCGTCCTGGTGCCCGAAGGGTTGATCGAATTCGTCCCGGAGATGCGCACCCTCATCCTGGAGCTCAACCGGGCCCTGGCCGACTATGAACGGGACATCAAGGACCTGCCCACCCTCCGGAACAAGCTGGAATTCCTTTATCCTCACCTGTCTCCCCAGTCGGCGCAGCTCATGGCGTCCCTTCCCGATGAGATCGAAGAAATGCTGATTCTCGACCGGGACGATCACGGCAATGTGAAGGTGTCCCAGATCGAGACGGAAAAGCTCCTCATCGACAAGATCCGCTACAAAATGTCGGAGATCAAACGCCACACCGAAAAATACTTCGGTGACGGCGAAGGCCTGGTGCCGGCGAGTCCCCAGCAGATCGATAAATTCAAGGTGGCGACCTTCTCCAGCCAGTCCCACTTCCTGGGCTACGAGGGACGCAGCGGCAAACCGACCTCCTTCGATGCGGCCTTCACCTTTGCCCTGGGACTGACGGCGGGATCTCTCGTCCTGGCGGGCAAAACGGGCTACATGGCGGCGGTCACCGATTTCGACAAGGGCGGCACCGTTCTGGCTCTGCCCATTACGGGGCTCATTACCTGCGAGATGAGAAAAGGCAAAGAAGAGATGGTCATAGAGAAGTCTCTGGTAGAGCTGGATTCTCCCGCTTTCAAGCTCTTTGCCGCCCACCGGGAAAAATGGGCCCAGGAGGATCTTTTCAGCAGTCCCGGTCCCATCCAGCATTGGGGGCCGGCCAGCAGGCAAATCCCCATTTCCGTGGCCCTCAACCAGGGATACGCCGATTACAGGACCTTCAACCTGGGGGAAGAGCGCAAGATTCGCCTGGAATGATGGAATCTTTCAGTAGCGGGAGCTCGGCTGAAGCCTCACCACATTGAAACCTCCGGCAGTTGCCTCTTCCATGGCGGTGCTGCCGGAGATTTCGACCCCACACGAAAGACAGCGTCGCACAGGGCAAGCAAGAGGAAAACACGAACAAAATGCTGTTGATCCACCCCCCTGTTGTGAAACCCTGCGAACCCCCACCGGGAATTGCCAAACTGGCAGGCGCTCTGCGCGCACAGGGCGTCCCATGCTCCGTCCTCGATGCCAATCTCGAGGGATTGCTCCATCTCATGCAAGGCCCCCGGGCGCCGAGGGACCCGTGGACCCGGCGTGCCGCCCGCGGCTACCCCGAAAACCTCCATTCCATGCGCGTTCCTGCGCTTTATGAAAATTTCGACCGTTACAAACGGGCGGTTCTGGACCTGAACCGGCTCCTGGAGACTTCTCCCTCGGTCCCGGAGGGCGCACGGCTGGGCCTTGGAAATTATCAGCAGAGGGAGCTTTCCCCCGTTCGAAGCGCCGACTTGATCCGGGCGGCCGAGCACCCGGAGGAAAACCCCTTCTACCCTTATTTCAGCCGGCGCCTGCGCGGGCTCGTGGAGGCCGGGACTTTCAGGGTCGCAGGATTCTCGTTGAACTTTCTCAGCCAGGCCCTCTGCACCTTTGCCATGCTGGGTTTTTTGAGGAAGGAATATCCCGGGCTTGCCATCGTCCTGGGTGGCGGGCTGGTGACTTCGTGGATGAGCAGTCCCCAGTGGAAGGACCCCTTCAGCGGACTCGTGAACCAGATGGTCGCCGGTCCCGGCGAGGAGGCCATGCTCTCTCTGGCCGGAATCCAGACTCCACGCCCGGGGCCGTCAACGCCCGCCTACGATGTGCTTCCCCTGCAACAATACCTGGCCCCGGGCGTCATCCTTCCCTACAGCGCTTCCAGTGGATGCTACTGGAACCGGTGCTCCTTCTGCCCCGAAAAGGCCGAAGGCAATCCATACCGCCCACTGGGCACAGACCGCGTCCTGGAGGACCTGTCCCTACTGAAGGCCCGGACCCGTCCCGTGCTCCTCCATCTCCTGGACAATGCCGTCAGCCCCAGGCTGATGCGAGCCCTCATGGGGCATCCACCGGGCATTCCCTGGTACGGCTTTGTGCGCATCACGCCGCAGCTGGCGGACGAGGATTTTTGCCGGGATCTGAAGCGATCGGGTTGTGTCATGCTGAAGCTGGGGCTGGAATCGGGGGACCAGGAGGTCATCGACCGTGAGCACAAGGGAATGCGCCTGGAAACGGCATCCCGGGCTCTGATAAATCTCAAGAAGGCAGGCATTGCGACCTACGTGTACCTGCTTTTCGGTACACCGTCGGAAACGCCTGCAGCGGCACGCAAGACCCTGGAATTCACCGCGAAGCACGCTGACTGCATCGGATTCCTGAACCTGGCCATTTTCAACCTGCCCGTCCATGGACCCGAATCACAGGGGCTGGAAACGCAAACACTTTACGAAGGCGATCTTTCCCTCTACACGGGGTTCAAGCATCCCCTGGGGTGGGACAGGGGCCTCGTGCGGCAATTCCTGGACAAGGAATTCAAGAGGCATGAGGCGGTGGCGCAGATCCTGAGACGAGACCCCCCCATTTTCACTTCCAATCACGCATCGTTTTTCAGGAATGTGACGATGCCCTCCAACGCTTCGGCAAGCTCGGCCTGGAACCGTTCCACCTTCTGAGCATCTATCCCCATGGCTTTGAAGACGGGATCGGATGCCGGATCGAGGACATCCCGGGCTCCCTCCTCTCCTTCCATGGCGTTCACCATCCGGTCGGCCGCATGGACAATGGCCGCCATGTCCTGGTCTGTCTTGGCCTTCTGGGGAAAATGATGGTTGCCGATGGCCACCGTCACTTCCAGCGGGAATTGCCAGCGACGGGCAATGATCTGTCCCAGCTCCTGGTGGTCGATGCCCAATGCCCTGCGCTCCGCCTCGATGAATTGAACACCGCCTTTGCGGATCTGGCTCAGGTCGACATGCAGATAGATTTTGGCGTACAAATCCAGGACCGTTTTGCCGATGTCATGGAGCAGCCCGGCGGTGTAGGCGGTGAGGACCTTTTTCTTTCTGAACTCCTGGGCGAGCTTTTCAGCCATGATGGCGACGGCGACGGAATGGCGCCACAGGGCCTGCTCGTTGAGGCGGTAGCCCGAAATCTGCCCACGAAAATAATGTGCGGCGCAGGCCGCCAGGACGACCTCGACGAGCTTCTGGTTTCCCAGGACCATGATGGCTTCCTGGAGTGAGGTCACCTTCCGGAGGCGCTGGTAGTAGGCCGACTGGCTCAAGGAGAGCACACGGGCCGCGATGGTGGGATCAAACTTGATGACAGCTTCAATTTCTCTCACCGAAGCCATCTTCCGGATGAGCCCCAGGACCTTCCACGCCACATCGGGAAAAGGAGGGAGCTTTTCGGCAGCAGTGAGAATGTCCTTCAGCAGGAGCTCGTAATTCAGCGCTTTCAATTCATAGGCGTTCAGTTCCTGGACCATTTCTCACTCCTGTCTTGTCATATGCTCCTGAAAAATCAAAACGGGTGGTACCGATACTTAATCGGATACCACCCGTTTTGATTTAAAAAAAAATTTCGCAGAACTTTATACTCGCTGAGGCATAAGACCTTCTCTTTGACGGTTCCCTGTTTTTTGTAGGAGCGGCATCCTGCCGCGACAGTAAGCCAGTCGCGGCAGGATGCCGCTCCTACAAAAGAGAACCGTTCAATCCTCCATGCGTCTACGACAGGATCCCTGCAGGCCCGTCTCCGGATCAGGCGCCCGCAGCGGCGGCGACAGGCTCTTCCTTCCTGGGGACAATGGCGCTCACCGGGCAAATTTCCACGCACGCACCACAGGTGGGACAGGGAATCCTGGCAGGATCTTCGTCGCCGCAATAAGCGATGACGGTATTGATCCCGCTCTTTTCGACCTTCAGGATGGAATATCCCTTTTCGTCACAGACATACAGGCATTTATGGCAGAGGATGCATCGCGTCGGCAAAAGGTCGAAACAGGGGTGAGTCGGCTTCACCGTCAGGTCCCGCCCCAGCTCCTCCGGCTTCCTGGCCTTGAGCTTGATGCCCAGGAACTTGGCGATCTTCTGGAGCTGGCACCCTTTTCTGGACAGGCAGTTCTTGCAGTCCATATGGTGTGCGGAAAAAAGAAGCTGGAAGACGTTCTGCTGCAGCTGCCTCACCTGCTCCGTATCCGTCCGCACCGCCATCCCCTCCTCCACCTTGCGATTGCAGGAGGTGACGGGCTTGCTTTGCCCCTCGATCTGCACAAAGCACATCCTGCAGGATGTGGGGGGATGCTCCATTTCTTTCAGGTAGCACAGATTGGGGATAAAAATGTCGTTGTCCAGACATGCCTGAAGAAGGCTGGTTCCCTCCTGTGCTTCGATCTGTTTGCCATCGACAGTCAATTTAATCATGAGCCCTCTCTCACTCCTTGAGTCATGAGTTGGCAGATTTGGACCGGCTGTTCGCCCTGCCCGACACACCACCCCTCAGCACCGCGGTTGTTCTTCCCACCGTTGAAGCCGTCTGCAAAGGTTTTTAGCACCCTGACATTTACCACACGATTTCCTGCCGGTAAAGTTTAAAAGACGCCGGCACTTCCCGGGGCATCGGAAGCCTCCACCGCCTCCACGGGGAACGAGGAGGCGATATCCGCTTCTCCTTTGGGGCACAGCATCCCCGCGCGACTCATGGGGAGGAGCGCAGCAAATCACGTGAGGCCTCCTGCGGTTCGAGGACCCGCCGGATCAACTCAGCCAGGTGCTTCTGATCAAACGGCTTGATGACAAGCTCCGTAATGCCGGCCTCGTGCACCATTTCGGCACTCATCCTCTCGTTGAATCCCGTGCACAGAATGATGGGCATCCCCGGTTTGACCTTCAGAATCCCCTGCGCCAGTTCCACCCCGGTCATATACGGCATGGTGTAGTCCGTGATCACCAGGTGGAATGCATCGGGATTGGCAAGCAGCAGGCCAAGCGCTTCCCGGGGGTCCGTCTTCGCCGTCACACTGTATCCCAACTGTCCCAGCAGCCTGCCGCCCATTTCCGTGATCATCGGTTCATCATCCACCACGAGGATGCTCTCCGTTCCCCGGGGCACACCCTGGGAGGGGCCAACCTCCTGGGAGGCCTCGCCGGCAGCCAGAGGCAGGTAGACCTCGAAGACGCTTCCCACACCCGGCGTGCTCTGAACCCGAATCTCGCCGCCATGTTTCTTTGCGATTCCATGAACGACGGCCAGCCCCAGCCCGGTACCGTCGCCCACCTGCTTCGTCGTGAAGTAAGGCTCGAAGATATGCTCCATGATATCCCCGGTCATACCATGCCCGGTATCCCTGACACTCAGCCTGAGGTAGGACCCGGCTGTGAGGTCCGAAAGAGCCAGCGAAGCCAGGTCCTGGTCGCTGAGGACGACCTGCGTGAGGGATACTTCCAGGATCCCCCTCTCTTCCATGGCATGGGCTGCATTGGTGCACAGGTTGACAATCACCTGGTGGATTTGTGTGGCGTCGGCCACGACCATGCCTTTCTGAATGTTCTGCCGGATTTCGATGCTGGTCGGCAGGGAGGCCCTCAGGAGCTTCAAAGCTTCCTTCACCACCAGGCTGATGTCTACCGGGCGCATGAGCTGATCCTGGTTGAATCGGCTGAAGGTCAGGATCTGCTTCACCAGGTCCTTGGCCCGACAGGCTGCGGCAAGCACCTGGTTGAGATCGTACCTCATGGGGCTCGATTCGGACAGCTCATCCAGGGCCATTTCAGTGTAGCCCATGATGGGAGTCAGGATATTGTTGAAATCGTGGGCTATTCCTCCAGCGAGTGTGCCGATGGCCTCGAGCTTTTGAGCCTGGCGAAGCCGCGCTTCCAGTTTTGCCATCTCTTTCTCCGCCCGCTTGCGCTCGGTGATGTCCCGCGACGTCCCCCTGTACCCGATCAGCTCACCCGTCGCGTCAAGAACCGGCACCCTGTTGACGCTGAGCCAGACAGCACCACCAGACCTGGTAAGGATTCGGTGCTCCAGGTCTCGAAACCCGGCCTTCGCCTGAGTGCTCTCCAGAAAGGATGCCTCCAGTTTTGCCGCCTCCGTTTCTGCCATGAAATCAAAAAGAGAACGCCCAACAAGCTCCTCCGGGCTATAACCCAAAATAGACACGACGCGTTCGCTGACGTAGGACAGGCGCCCTTTGGGATCCGACTCCCAGATGAACTCTCCGGATGCTTCGAGGACGTCGCGGTACTGCTGCTCGCTGACGCGGAGGGCTCTCTCCGTGCGCGTGCGCTGGCTGTCGCCCTCCATCTTGTCCAGTGCAAAGGAGATGTCGAGAGCGACCTCTTCCAGCAGGGTGATCTCCCGGTCACGGAAGAAGTTTTTTTCCGCGGCGCAGAGCGTCAAAGCGCCGCAGACCTTCCCCTGGAGCCTCAGGGGGAAGGACCCACAGGATTGAAATCCCAGGACTGCAGGCGACTTGTCCGACGGGTGGAGGCAGGAGCCGCTTCCGCATTCGTTGCAGACGGAAGGCTTACCCGCGCGCATGGCACGCATGGGGTTGCTTTCATGCGACGCGAGCTTGCCTGCAGCGCTCTGCATGGCAATGAGGCTCTCCACATGATTTCCAAAATGGGCCTCGGGAGTCAGACGGAACGTCTCGGATTCCAGCCACCCGATCCAGGCCAGATCCAACGCTCCGTGCTCCACCACCAGTCGGCAAATGGTCGGCAGCAGCTCCTCCCGGGTCTGAATCCGCACGATGGACTGATTCACCTGGCTGAGAACATCATAGAGGCGGTTCAGCCGCCGGATTTCCTCCTCGGCTTCATGTTTATAGAGTGCGATTTCGATAGACGACCGCAGCTCCCGATCATCAAAGGGTTTGAGGATGTAGGCATAAGGCTCCGCAAGTTTGGCCCGCTCCAGCGTCGAGTCTTCGGAGTAGGCCGTGACGAAAATGACGGGAGTTCGAAATCGGGACAGGATCTCCCGGGCAGCCTCGATTCCATCCATCGCACCCTGGAGCCGGATGTCCATCAGGACGAGGTCTGGCCGCAGCTCGCCTGTGAGCTTCAAAGCCTCCTCACCCCTGGATGCGGAACCCACCGGACGATAGCCCATGGCCGCCAGCCGCTCCTCGAGCTCCATGGATACGATGGCTTCGTCTTCAACAATGAGAATGCGGACGCCGTTCACGATTTACCCTCCATGGAAGTTCCACTGGGTACTGGAAAAACCACCCCGATGGCCGTACCGCCTGCGTCGGGGCGGTCCACTTTCAACCGGCCCCCCAATTGAGCTGCCAGCCTGGAAACCAGCTGCAGCCCGAGGGTGGCGTTATTGGATGGATCCAGGTCGACGGGCAGACCCACCCCATCGTCACGGACGCTCAAGACCAGAGCGCCTTCGTCAGTCTGAAACAGCTCAACGGTGACCCTCCCGGAACGTCCATCGGGAAAGCCGTGCTTGAGAGCATTGGAGACGAGCTCGTTCACGATCAAGCCGCATGGCACGGACTGCTCCAACGGAAGTCCGATGGGTGACACACGGTTTTCCACCCGGACCATCGAAGCCGCGGATCCGTAGGAAAGCAGGAGCTGCCCACACAGGTCTCTGATATAGGGCTTAAAATCGATGCGCGCCAGGTTGGTCGACTTGTAAAGCATCTCGTGCAACAGGGACATGGATCGGACCCGGTTGCGGGTATCCCGCAGAACTTCAACGATCTCGGGGTTGCCGACACGGCTGCTCTGGAGCCCGAGAAGGCTGGCCACAATCTGCAGGTTGTTTTTCACCCGGTGGTGAAGCTCCCGGAGCAGGACGATTTTTTCCTCGAGGGATCCACGGAGGGCATCCATGGCCTGACGGTACCGGGTGATATCCTCACGCAGGAGGATCCCGCCCACCATTTCACCGTTCTCCGGGATGGGAACCGCCTTGACACGCTGGTACCCCGTGAAGCCGGGATGAGCTTCGGGAAAATAGACATCATCCAGGAATACCGGCTGCCCCTTCAGAACGGGCTCCAGCTCTCCCGCGCAGCCGGCCCTTATGAGGCCCGGCAGTTCGGTGATTTTGCGGGCCAGGAAGAAATCCTTTTCAAAATGATTCCGGGCGAAAAGCTTGAGATGATATTGGTTGACAAAATCCACCGTGCCGTCTGCATCGAAGGTCATGATGGAAATGGGCGCTTCCTCGATAAGGGTTCGAAGACGACGCTCCGAGTCCGCGAGCCGAGCTTCCATCCGCCTCCTGGCGGTGACATCCCGAAAGCTCCACACCACGCCGCTCCGGTCTTCGACAGGGTAAAGGGGGTGCGCATACCACTCGACGGTGCGGCCGTCCTCGAGCCGCAGGGTGGTGCAGTCCCCTTCCACTGAGCTTTGGGCGGCGCAAAGGACAGGCATGAATCCCGGGGGGCCTTCGATGGCTCCATCAGGACTTTGGGCCACCGGCATATTCTCATCGGAAGAGAGGGCATCGAGGGTCAGCCCCCACATTTGGAGGAACCTCCTGTTGGCCTGCAGGACTTTTCCTCGCCCATCGAGCGCCAGGATTCCGTCTTCGGTGGACTCCATGATCGTATCGAGCTCTCTCACCCTGAGCTCGAGCGCTCTCCTGGTGCCGACGAGCTCGGTGATGTCGCGCCCCGCGGCGATCAACTGGAAGACACTGCCGTTTTCATCCCGCAGGGGAGAAAAGAGGATATCCTCGTGGAGTGACACCCCGTCCGCCCCCAATGCTGTTGACTTAACGTCACCCCGGTGAAAACCGGGGTCCAGAAAGTCTTTAGTTCCTGGATTCCGGCTTTCGCCGGAATCACGAACGTTGGTTAAGTCATCAGCATTGCCGTCCGGCCCGCCATGTCCGTAAATCTCACTCCTGGGTTTGCCGTCGGCAAACACGGACTCGAGAGCGGCCTGAAACACATCGCCGGAGGTCTTGCTTTTTTCGGCATAAGGCAGGCCAACGACCTCCTCTCTCTTGAGCCCCCTCGATTCGAGAAAGGCCCGGTTGGCTTCCACGACGATACCGGCGGGGTCGATGATGCGGATGTTTTCATGGAGCTGGTCCAGGATGGCACGATGATAACGCTCTCTGCGGGCTGCATCCTCACGCGCCGCATTCAGCTCACGGAAAAGCGTTCCATAGGGTCGAGTCAGACTCGCTTGGATCAGTGCCAGGTAGAGGAGGAAATAGGAAACCAGGTGGAAATAGTGGCCAAAGAGATTCGCGGGCCCGAAAACGCTCACATAGGCCGTGAAAGCGAGGCCGGCCATGACCGCAAAGAAGATGGAGCTCATGAGGAGTCGGTAGACATGGAAATCAAGGTGCCGGCGCTTCGAGTGAAGAACCGTCATGGCCCCTGCGAGGAGGAAGCAGACGATGTATTCGCTGACGACTTTGAAGCGGGTCAGCCCCGAACCCTCAATGTAACAAGCCGGAAACGTATTCCAGAGAAAAATGGAGCAGAGAAGAAAAGCCGTAGCTCCCAGGCAGAAACCGAGAGAAAGAAACGGGTGGATCCTGCGGCCGATGAACCCGACGAAGGCGAGAAAGCTCAGGCTCTCGAGGATTCGCACGACGATCCAGAGCTGTGTGGCGAGATTGGCCCCCGGCCACTGGACAAAGACACCCATGCCCTTGTACGCAAGCATGTGGAGCAAAATGACAATGCCCGTACAAAGATTGGCGCAGCCCAGGAAAACAAGCGCGTCGTCCTTGGCGAACTGTCTCGAATTCCATGCCAGCAGAAACAGCGCACCGGTTACGGCGACGGTGAACAACTCGACGAGAGAATGAAACAGGAGGAAGCTGTAAAGACTGAGGGCGTAAAGACCGGCCAGCAGTCCCATTCCCGCCAGGAACCGGCCGATCATTCCATAGAGGTCCCATGAGGTGCTCATCGTCCCGAGGAATCCTCTTCGGCTGGAAGGCGAAGGCTCTGAATTTACCATGAATGCTATCCTTGAAGTGCATCGGTCATCCCCATCCCTCGGGAAGTTTGGGGATAAGGGGGTAAAGCCGGGTGCCGAGCACCTGGCCGTCTTTTCGTCCACCCTCACATTCGGTCTCCAAGAGCCTGACCTTGAACGGAATACGGGCGGCAGGGAATGTAACTTCCTTCTGGCTGTAATGAGATGAGGTGATGCGCTATGGAAGGATTTCGATCTGGAAGAGCTTCGGCCAGAGCTTGCCCGTCACAAACAGGCGGTTTTGCACGGCGTCGTAGGCGATGCCGTTGAGCACGTCGCATTGGCGGACCGGCCCCAGGGCCGCACGCAGAAGGGAAAGATCCACCCAGGCCACGACTTCGCCCGTGGCAGGGGAAATTTTGGCAATGCGCTCGGTGCCCCAGACATTGGCAAGGATTTCCCCGCGCACATATTCCAGCTCATTGAGATTGCGCACCGGCACGCCGCGGTCTGTCACCTCGACGCGGCGTATTTCCTGGAACGTCTCGGGCTGGAGGAAACGCAGCGTGGCGCTCCCGTCACTCATGATGAGGGAGGATCCGTCGTGAGCGAGACCCCAGCCTTCGGTGGGGTAGGCAAATGTCCCCTTGGGGACGAAGCTTTCCTTGTCGTAGACGAATGCGATGCCATTCTTCCAGGTCAACTGGATGAGCCGGTCCTGCCACAGGGTGAGGCCCTCGCCGAAATATTGAGGGGGCAGCGCGAGGCTCTTGACGACCTCGCCCGTTTCCAGGTTCACCTTCCGCAAAGAGGATTCACCGTGAAGTCCCGTACTTTCGTAGAGAAAACCGTCGGCAAAGAGGAGCCCCTGGGTGAATGCCGTCGGATCATGAGGATACACGTGGACGATACGGATGCTGCAAAGAGGGACGGGACGGGGTTCGGCCCAGGAAGGACTGGCGGCCAGAAGCAGGAGGAGCGCCAAAAGGGCTTCTCCTCGCAATTTTTTGAATCCCGACAAAAATTTCCTCAAACCGACCCCGTCCCCCATTTCATCCCTTCATATCACTTTGAACCGCCGCCCGCGTTTACCTGCCCGGCCATTACGGGCTCCCGCCCGACGCTGTAGTAGGTGAATCCGTGCTCCGCCATGAGCCTGGGCATGTAGACATTCCTGAGATCCACAAAGACAGGCTGCTTCATCAATTCCTTCAGGCGGTCCAGGGCAAGGGCACGGTATTCGTTCCATTCGGTCATGAGCACCACGGCGTCGGCACCTTCGCAGGCTTCGTAAGGATTGGAGCAGTAGGTAACGCCCGGCAGTGCCTTGGCGGCTTCCTCCATGGCCTGGGGGTCGTGGGCGCGCACGATGGCTCCGTGCTCCAGCAGGGTGGAAATGATGGTCAGGGCCGGTGCGTCCCGTATGTCGTCCGTTTCAGGCTTGAAGGCCAGCCCCAGGATGGCGATGGTCTTGCCGCCTTCATTCCCACCGACGGCCTTGCGGATCTTCCGGGCCATACGCGCCTTCTGAGCGGAATTCACTTCCACGACGGACTCCACCACACGGCAGGCCACGCCGTTCTCCTGGGCGATACGCAGGAGCGCATGGGTGTCCTTGGGAAAGCAGGAACCGCCATAGCCGGGGCCCGCATGGAGGAACTTCTTGCCGATGCGTCCGTCCAGCCCGATTCCCCGGGCAACGTCCTGAACGTCGGCCCCGATTTCTTCACAAATGTTGGCCACTTCATTGATGAAGCTGATCTTGGTGGCCAGGAACGCGTTGGCCGCATACTTGATGAGCTCCGACGTCTCGATGTTGGTGATGACAAAAGGCGTTTCCAGCAGGTAGAGGGGGCGGTAGATGGCCTTGAGGACTTCCGTCGCCCGCTCGGAATCCACGCCGAGCACCACCCGATCGGGGTGCATGAAGTCCCGGATGGCGGCTCCTTCCCTGAGGAACTCGGGATTGCTCGCCACATCGAAATCCGCCGAGGGATTGACTTCGGAAATGATGCGGGCCACCTGGCGCGCGGTTCCCACGGGCACGGTGCTCTTGTTGACAATGACGGTGTAATCGCTGAGATGTGAAGCCAGTTGCCGCGCCGCGTCATAAACGTAGCTCAGGTCGG
The DNA here is from genome assembly GCF_022836495.1 of Desulforhabdus sp. TSK. GTDB lineage: Bacteria > Desulfobacterota > Syntrophobacteria > Syntrophobacterales > Syntrophobacteraceae > Desulforhabdus. Next base: position 45,752 of record NZ_BQXM01000013.1, on the reverse strand, counting down.
CGTAGCCGTCCCCGCGGCGGGAGGCGGGAGTTCCCACGGCAATGAAAATCACCTGGGCCCCGGGAATCCCGGGGCTGAATTCCGTGGTAAAAATCAACCGGTTGGCAGCAACATTCTTGTGCACCAGCTGATCCAGGCCCGGCTCGTAGATGGGGATTTCCCCGCGCTGCAGGCGGGCGATCTTTTCCTCGATCTTATCGATGCACGTCACTTCATGACCGAACTCGGCAAAACATGCGCCGCTCACCAACCCAACGTATCCAGTTCCAATAATTGCTATTTTCATCTTGCTCTTTTCCCTTTTTGCTGCCAATAAACTGTATCGTCACATCGAGGACGCCCATGACGATCACATCGAAAAGTTCCAAGTAATAAAAAGCGCTTACGGCACGAAAGCACTTATTGTAAAACCTAAATACTAAAACCTCAATCCTAAAAAAGAGCTCGAATGAGCGGTCTTTCTTTCCCTGAGGAGTCGTCTCCATGATTTCCAAGAGTCAAAACAGCTTCAAATCACTGCATACCATGAAGGCAGGGGATAAAACCTTCTCCTATTTCCGCCTGGCTGAGCTGCCGTCCCGGGGATGGGCCTCGGTGGAAAGGTTTCCCGTTTCTCTCAAGATCCTCCTGGAGAACCTCCTCCGCCATGAGGACGGGCGGATCGTCACGCGCAGCCACATCGAGGCGCTGCTCGCTTCCGTCGAGGCCTCAGACGGCCCCCCCCGGGAAATTCCCTTCATGCCCTCCCGGGTCGTGCTGCAGGATTTCACGGGAGTCCCCGCCATCGTGGATCTGGCCACCATGCGCAATGCCATGCAGCGGATGGGAGGAGACCCTTCCCGCATCAATCCCCTGGTGCGTGCGGACCTGGTCATCGACCACTCCGTCCAGGTGGACATGCACGGCACCAGCGAGGCCCTGCGTCTCAACGAGGAAAAGGAATACGAGAGGAACCATGAACGCTACAGCCTGCTGCGATGGGCCCAGGGGGCCTTCCACAATTTCACGGTCGTCCCGCCGGGGCGGGGCATCGTGCACCAGGTCAACCTGGAATACCTGGCTTCCGTCGTTCAGACGGATTCCGGTGAAGAGCAGCCGGCAGGAGATGCCCCCCCGGCCATCTACCCCGATACCCTCGTGGGGACGGATTCCCACACCACCATGATCAACGGCCTGGGGGTCCTGGGCTGGGGAGTGGGGGGCATCGAGGCCGAAGCCGTCATGCTGGGGCAGCCTTACTATTTCCCCATTCCCCAGGTCGTGGGCGTGAAGCTCACCGGGGCGCTCCGCCCCGGGATCACGGCGACGGACCTCGTCCTGCACCTGACGGAGCTCCTTCGAAAAAAGAAAGTTGTGGGAAAATTCGTGGAATTTTTCGGCCCCGGCGTTCCGGCCCTCAGTCTGCCCGACCGGGCCACCCTGGCCAACATGGCTCCCGAATACGGCGCCACCATGGGCTTCTTTCCAGTGGACGCCAAGACCCTCGACTATCTGCGCCTCACGGGCCGGCCGGCAGCCCTCGTGGAGCGAGTGGAAGCCTACAGTCGGGAGCAGGGCCTCTTCCTGACCCCCGGCAGCCCCGACCCGCTCTTTTCGGACACGCTCCTCCTGGATCTCGAAAGCGTGGAAGCCAGCCTGGCGGGACCCAAACGCCCCCAGGACCGCGTCCCCCTCTCGGCCGTGCCGTCCGCTTTCCGGGAAGGCCTCGGCAAGGAACCCTCTCAGTGGGGCTTCGGCCTGAGTGAAGCAGCGCAGAAGAGCACCGTGCCTGTCCAGGTGGGGGACAAAACAGCCGAGCTCACCCACGGCTCGGTGGTCATCGCCGCCATCACCAGCTGCACCAACACATCGAATCCCGCCGTCATGCTCGCCGCCGGGCTGCTGGCGCAAAACGCTCTGGCCAGGGGAATCCGCTCCAAGCCCTGGGTCAAGACGAGCCTCGCCCCCGGCTCCCGCGTGGTGACGGACTACCTCCGGAAAGCAGGCCTCCTCTCCGCCCTGGAGGCGCAGGGATTTTACCTCGTGGGTTACGGATGCACCACGTGCATCGGCAACAGCGGCCCCCTGCCGGACCCCATCCAGCATGCGATCGACGAGGGAAACCTGGTGGCGGCCGCGGTCCTGAGCGGCAACCGCAACTTCGAAGGGCGCATCCACGCCGCGGTCCGGGCCAACTACCTGGCCTCCCCGCCTCTTGTCGTCGCTTACGCCCTGGCGGGACGCCTGACCATGGATTTCGAGCGGGAACCTCTGGGAACGGATGGAGAGGGAAACCCCGTCTTTTTGAAGGACATCTGGCCGAAGGACGAAGACATCGCCCGCGCCATGGCTGAGAGCGTCGACAGCACTTTCTTTTCGGGCCGCTACCAGGACATTTACGAAGGGGACGCTGCGTGGCGGAGGCTTCCCGTTCCCGAAGGCGGCATTTACGCGTGGGACCCCCAGTCCACCTACATCCGCCAGGCGCCTTTTTTCGAGAGATTGAGCTCCCAGGTCCCGCCCATCACCGATATCGTGGGGGCCAGGGTCCTCCTGCTCCTGGGAGACTCCGTCACGACGGACCACATTTCCCCCGCGGGATCCATTCCACCCGAAAGCCCTGCCGGGCGGCACCTCCAGTCGCTGGGCATCCCTCCCGAGGACTTCAACTCCTACGGGTCCCGACGGGGCAACCACGACGTGATGATCCGCGGCACCTTCGCCAACACCCGCATTCGCAACCGGCTCCTGGACAACGTGCCCGGGGGATTCACCCGGCATTTTCCCGACGGAGAGATCATGACCGTCTGGGAGGCTGCGCAGCGCTATGACAAGGAATCCATTCCCCGCCTGGTCCTTGCCGGAAAGGAATACGGCACGGGAAGCAGCCGGGACTGGGCTGCCAAGGGAACGGCGCTGCTGGGAGTGCGGGCCGTTCTGGCCGAAAGCTACGAGCGGATTCACCGAAGCAACCTCATCGGCATGGGAGTTCTTCCCCTGCAGTTTCCTGAAGGGGTCACGGCCGAATCCCTGGGGCTCACGGGACAGGAGGTCTACGCTCTCAGGAACCTGGCAGAGAAGCTCGCCTCAGGGCGAGACATCGAGGTGGAAGCCGTCAGTGCCGACGGAAGCACCCGGTCGTTCACCGTCCTGAGCCGCCTGGATACCCCCATCGAACTGGAGTATTACCGCCACGGGGGCATCCTCCCCAAGGTGCTGCGCGAGATGATGGCGGAAAGCTCTCTTTCCTGACGGTTGGCGAGGCGGGAGAAACAGGCTATGGGGGAGAAAAGGCAAGAGATGGACCGGTCATGGGGCAAAGGCGGCATGCCCGGTTCGTTTATCGCCACCCTGGCCGTCCTGGCCCTGACGGGCATCCTCCTGGCCCTGTGGTGGACCTTTGACGGCGATGCGCGGCAAAAAGCCCCTCTCCTTCCCGGAGGGGCCGGCGAGAAACCTCTGGCGGGACAAAAGGTCACCGCGCTCACGCACCCTAACCACGCCCGTGCTTTTCGCCTCCTGGGGCAATGGTTTTACGAGGAGACGGGCGCCGTTGTTCAGAGCATTACGACTCAGCCCAGCGATATCTTGGGTTATTTCGAGAGGGACCTGGCCTCCACTCAACCCCGGTTGGACGTCGTCACCATTCGCTACTACCATCTCGGGCGCTTGACCGAACAGCACATGCTGGCGGATGTCACGAGCCTCATCGAGAGGCACAAGGCCGCCCTGCAGCCGGAGGACTATCTCCCGGCCCTCTACGACGCGTACACGGAATATGGAGGGAAGCGATGGGCACTGCCGTTCGACGGGGACACACACCTCCTCTTTTTCCGCAAGTCCCTCCTCGACAAGTACGGCTTTTCCCCTCCCGACACATGGGACGACTATCTTGAAATCGCCCACACCATCACGGAAAATGAAAAGGCCAACGGGATCTACGGCACGGCCATCATGATGCATCCCTTTGTGTCGCTCAGTGTGGCCAGTTTCCTCAATCGGTTGTACTCCTATGGCGGAGCGCTTCTGGATGCGGATTTCCGTCCTGCCTTGAACAGCCCCCAGGCGGCGGCAGCCCTGGCGGCGCTGGTGGAGCAGGCGGCGTACGCCCTGCCGAGTCCCATGGAAACGGATTACGATGTGTCCCGTGAGGCATTTCTGGGGGGCAAGGTCGCCATGGTGGAACAGTGGACGAACATTGGCATCCAGGCTGAAGATCCCTCTCAGTCCCTTATCCAGGGGGATTGGGGGGTCGTGCCCATCCCCCGGGGAAACGGCCCCGGAGCACGGCATGCAGCGCCGCTCAATTCCGGATTCAGCCTGGCCCTTTCGAGCAAGGCTCCCAATCCCGATGCCGCCCGTGCCTTCCTGCTGTTCGCCTCACGACCGGACATCGCCCTGCGGCTCAACCTCGCCAATGTCACCATAGATCCCACACGGGTGTCCGTGCTGCAGGGCGAGCCATACAGGCGCTTTGCACCGGAAGTCAGCGCGGCGGCTCAGGCGGCCCTGGCCGTATCCATCCCGTGGCCCAGGTTGCCGCAGTCCCAGGAACTGCTCGAAGTATTGGCGGACCACCTTCTCCTGGCCGTGGGAGGACAGGAATCGCCTCAGCAGGCCCTCGGTGCCACTCAAGAACGCTGGCTTGAAATCCTCGGGAAACGCGGGAAATGAAAGGGTACTCCCGCACCGGAGAAATCATTCGCGCACAAGTGGTGCACTCATGAAGCTGACGTGGCTCAACAAGCGTAAGTTTTTGCTCTGGCACAAAATCATTCTCACCATCACCGGCTCCACGCTCATCCTGGCACTGGGCTTCGCCTTTTCCAGCAGCTACTTTTTTCAGCGCGTCAGCGACAAGACAGGAGATGCAGGAAGGAGTATCCTGGCAGCCCAGACGGAGGAGTTTCTCGAGAAATATACCCGCATGCAGGCCGAGGCCCTGGATTTTCAATTGCACCAGGCAAAGCTGGCCTCCTGCTATGGGTCGGCCTTCCTGGCCGAGCAATTGGCGCACCACGGATTCAACGACGCGATGATCCAGGGACTACTGGCAACGATCTTTCAGAGCACCGGCAATCTGGACAGAGTTTTTTTCATTCTGCCTTCCGGCAGGTTTTACTGCTATCCGGAAAACGCCATCTCCAATGCCCGGCATCTGAGAGAATTCAACCTGAGTCTGCAGCTGTTTCTCCCCAGCTTTCCCCCTGGGGCAACCAGCAGGGTGGAAGATGTCCGGTGGAGCAAAGTCCATCTGGATCCTCTGAGCCCTGTCCGGAATCTCCTGGTGGATGCCGTCACTCCCGTACCCCACGACGGCTTCATCAAAGGGTACCTCGGGGTTTCCATTTCCCTGTCACGGCTCATCGCTCAGTTCAACCTGGAGAAACCTTTCCCCGGAAGCTACAGCTTCATCATGAACGCGGAATCCAAATTGATTGCAGCTCCACCCCATGCCCGGGTGGACCTTGCCGCAGGGGCAAAAATCACGGAACGAGGCATCGTGGATCTCCAGGACACCGGCAATCCGGCCCTGGATGCAGTCCTGCGCAGCATGATCCTGGGAAGGGATTTCCTGGAAGAGATTCCCATTCATGGTCAGCCCAAATACCTTGCCTACCGAACGCTCATGAGCATCGACTGGAGGCTGGGCACGGTAGTGCCCGTTCCCCTCGCTACCGTCGCGGCGGAAAAACTGGTGAATGTCGTCAGGAGCGGAAATGAAAAGGCCGTCGTGGGGACCCTGCTCTGGGCGATACCCTTGCTTTTTTTCGCGCTCCTCGTGGGGGGACTGCTTGCCGAACGGCTGGTATCGCCTCTGAACGCTCTCACATCCGCTACAAAGGACATGGCGCGGGGAAACCTTGCCTGCAGAATCCTCCCCGGGAGGAAGGATGAGATCGGCATGCTCATCCGGGACTTCAACTACATGGCGGACCGGATTCAAACCGTTGTGGGAGATCTCGAAAGGTCCAACAGCCAGTTGTTCATAAAGAATAAAAATCTCGAGGATGAAATCGCCGAAAGGAGGCGGGTTGAGAGGGAGCTCCGCCAGGCCGAAAGCGCTCTGAAGCTCCTCAACAAAAAGCTCCTCCTGGAACAGGATCAGCGGAAGTTCATTTCCCAAAAGCTCATCGAGCTCCTGGAGTCCGATCGCAGGAAGATTTCCATGGAACTGCATGACAGTCTCGGCCAGGTGCTGACGACCTTGAAGATGGACCTGGAATGGCTCAGGATGCACCTGGATGATGCTGCGCCCTCCATCCGGGACAGAGTCCGCCAAGCCCGGGAGAGGACCGTAACACTCCTCAGAGAAGCCAAGGACATCGCACACAACCTGCGCCCCAGCCTCCTGGACAACCTGGGGCTCGTCCCTTCACTCCAGAACCTCGTCCAGGAGATGGAAAAGTCCACGGACATCACTTTCCATTTCTTTACGCACGACATCCCCAAAGAGATCGCTCCCGAAAAAAAGACCGCCCTTTATCGAGTGGCCCAGGAAGCCCTGTGCAACGTCATGAAACATTCCGACGCCAGGAACATTTTTCTCAACCTCGTGAAGAATGGTCCTTTTTTGGAGTTGAGCGTGGAAGACGACGGCATTGGTTTTGTGCCGGAGCAGGCCTCCCGGCCTCATGAGGGAAGAGCGCCCCTGGGGCTCCTCATCATGCGGGAGAGGGTCGTTCAGGTGGGGGGCGAGTTCACCGCGGAATCCCGGCCGGGAGAGGGAACGCACCTCCTTGCCGCGATTCCTTTGTGATGCCCGGCTGCAGGGCTTGAGCAGAGTTTGGCGAAACGCGGCAGGTAGCGTATGGAAAAAATTCGAGTCTTCATAGCCGACGATCACCAGGTGGTCCGCAGGGGAATCAAGAACACTCTCGGAGACTACCCCGAATTTGAAATCCTTGGAGAAGCACGCCAGGGCCGCGATGCGGTCAAAAAGGTGCGCGCATTGAAGCCGGATGTCGTCGTCATGGATATTTCCATGCCGGACCTCAACGGAATCGACGCCACCCGGCAGATCAAGCAGTTCAATGGCGGCATCCACGTCGTCATCTTCACGATGTATTCGGATACGGAGTACCTGGTGGATCTGCTCCAATCCGGTATATCGGGCTATGTCCTGAAGGAAGACCCCATGTCGGAACTGGTGCAGGCAATCCGAGAAGTCAGCAAAGGGAGAAAATACTTCACCAAATCGATGCCCCATGTCTTGTCGAGGTACTTTGAATCCCAGAGGCAGGATAAAGGCCGGAACCAGGGGAGTGAAATTTTCAACCGACTGAGTCTACGTGAACGGGAGGTCCTGCAGCTTCTGGCCGAAGGAAACCAGGTGAAGGAGATAGCGGGCAAGCTGGGAGTGAGCCCCAAAACGGTTGAATCTCACAAATACAACTGCATGAGCAAACTGGGAGTCTCCTCCGTGGTCGAGCTGACGCGCATCGCCATCAAGATGAAGCTGATCCAGGTTTGAGTGCCGGTGCTGCAGTGCCACGTTGGTTTTTTCTTCCAACCAGTGTAAAATTCTTTCACAAATGGTTCTCGTTCCACCCAAAAAAGACATGACGCCGGGGTGAGCCCTTCTTTTCAGAAAGAGGAACCGTGCGCTTTACCGGTTTCCGCAGACCGCGGAGCATCGGCAGGAATGTGAAGAGGAAGCGTTTTGGCATTTATCCCACGTGACAGGCACAGCAGGAAACATCGGTACTCGAGCCGGGAAGAGACACTTTCCCTTTCCAGGAAGGAGCAGCCTCCCTTTGAATTTCAAATCCACCGAAACCTGCGCCCGGTTTTAGACCGCATCAAAGTACCCGAGCCGCGTCCCTTCGTCCCGGACCCCTTTCAACTGGAGGCGCTGGAAGCTCTGGGAGCATCCGATGTCCTGGTGACCGCTCCCACGGGGGCAGGGAAAACCTACATTGCCGTAGAAGCCATCCAAACGATCTTTCAAAGGGGAGGAAAAAGCTGGTATGCATCCCCCCTGAAAGCCCTCTCCAACGCCAAGTACGAAGAGTTTACAGCGACCTTCGGCCCGGAAAACGTCGGAATTTTGACGGGAGACAGAAAGGAGAACGCCCAGGCGCCCATCATCGTGGGCACGACGGAAATCCTGCGCAATCAGCTCTATGATTCCATGCACATGGGGGAAGATATCCAGGTGGACCTGGTCGTCCTGGACGAAGCGCATTACCTGGGGGACAAGGACCGTGGCGTCGTGTGGGAGGAAGTCCTCATTTACCTGCCCCCCCGCGTTCGGCTCCTCCTCCTTTCAGCCACGATCCAGAATGCCGGACAGATCTGCGATTGGCTGGAATGGCTCCGGCGGGCACCCTGCCGGTGGGTTTCCGCCTTTGAAAGGCCGGTCCCCCTTTTCCCGATTTTTCTCTTCCCCTCGGGAGAGCTGACGGCCCTGGGGACCCGGCGGGGAATCCTTCCCAAAATCCACAGCGTGGACAGGCGGTCTTTTTCTCGAAGTGACTTTCCCAACATTCCCAAGGTGATGGAAGCCCTGCGGCGGGCCAACCTGCTGCCGGCCATCTTTTTTCTCAAATCCCGGGCGGACTGCGAAAAGTCCATTTCCCTCTGCCGCCCGGTCCCTGGAGCTGCGCGGGGCAAAGCCAGGGAGGACGATCCCTTCCACCAGCGCCTGGAGGAGCTGCTGCAAACCTATCCCTTCCTGCGGCAGCATCAGCACCTGTCCATCCTGAGGAATGCACGCGTGGGGGCCCACCACGGCGGGCAGCTCCCCCACTGGAAGCTGCTCCTGGAAAAGCTCATGCAGGAAGGACGGCTGGAGGCCATCTTTTCCACGTCCACCGTGGCGGCTGGCGTCAACTTTCCGGCACGCACCGTGGTGATTTTCCAGAGCGACCGGTTCAACGGCAAGGAATTCCTTCCCCTTTCGGCCACCGATCTGCTCCAGATGACGGGGCGCGCGGGTCGAAGAGGCATGGATGAAATCGGGTTCGCCCTGGTCGTGCCCGGCTACTTCCAGGACCCGCAGCTCGTGCACGACCTGCTCAAATCCCCGCCGGACCCCATTCTCAGCCAGATCCGCGTCAACCATTCCATGGTCCTCAACCTGCTGCTCTCCCATGAGCCCATGGAAATCCGAACGCTTTTCGCGTCCTCCCTGGCAACCTATCAGAACATCCGCCAGGAAAGCCAGGTCACCGGGGATTTTGAAAAGGCCAGGCAGCAGCTGGAGGAATGGATCCCGGACATGGCCTGCCAATCCCTGGAACGCCTGGAAGAAGTCCGTCCCCAGTTCGCGGTGCTCAACGAGAGCCTCAAAAAGTCCAGAAAGCTCTGGAGGCGCCAGGCTTCCCAGGATGCCCTTTCCGGCCTGTTGGCTCCCGGCAGGATTTTTCTGAGCCGACGGGGAACCCCCTACATCGCCGTCGGCGACCCCGACGCGGAACGAGAGACCGTGGAAGCCGTACGCATGGCCGCTCCTTTGCGCGTGAGGCGGGGACAGGTCAGGACCTACCGGGTGGGGTTTCACCGTATCCGGCACCTGGGGGAAAAGCTCGAGCACCTTCCGCACCTGAAGGCCCGCAAGGAATGGGAAGCCCTTGCCGAGGACCTGGCCCGGGAGCCCTTCCGCCTCATGGACCGTCAGTCTGCCGGGGAACAGTCTCCGTCCCTGGACGCCGTCAACCGGGAGATGACCCGAGCGATCCATTTGAAAGCGGCGCTGCCGTGCAACACCTGCACCCTTTTCGGCCCCTGTCAGAAAGGGACGTCGCACCCCTTTTCGTCCGCTCTTCAGAAATACCTGAGCTGCCAGGCCCAACTGAGCTCCATCCAGGAGCAGCTCTGGCAATCCTTCCTGCAGCACCTGCGCCTCCTGCAGGAAGAGAAATACGTGGACCCGGACGGACACCTCACCGACGACGGCCTGTGGGCTTCCAAGCTGAGGCTCGATCAACCCCTCCTCATTTCCGACTGCATTCGAAAAAATGTTTTTCCGCCCGATCAGCCCGAACTGCTGGCGGGCCTCCTCGCCCCCTTCGTCATGGACCGGGAACGGCCCGGAGACATCCAGCTCTCCACGCTGGTGTGGAAATACCCCGACCTGGCGGCCCCGTTTTTCAGAATGCTGAAAAGCCTCCAGCCCCTGCGGGAGCACCTGGAGGCCGAAGGGTTCCCCATTCCCCCTCTGCCCTTCTGGGCCCTCATCACCGTCTATCACTGGGCCATGGGACACACCTGGGACGAGGTGAGGGCCATCTCCGGCATGGACGAAGGGGACCTGGCCATGGTCATCCTGCGAACGGCGGAGCACCTGAGACAGATCGAGGCGCTTTCGGAAACGCACCCCCGCCTCGCCGCCTCGGCGCGCCGGGCTATCGACCTCATTTTGAAGGAACCGGTGCTGGTGGATTAGAAGGGTTTTGAAAGATCGAGCGGCATGAGGGATTACTTTAAACCTTAAAGTCATCATCGATGAGCGACAGACCATGAGCCAGGATCTACAAAATCCCGTTGCGATCCTTTCCGACATCCACGGGAACTTGGAAGCATTGGAGGCGGTTCTGGACGCCATGGAATCCGATGGCATCAAGGACATCATCCACCTCGGAGACCTCGTGGGTTACAACGCCAATCCCGTGGAATGCCTGCAGATCCTCAGGCAACGCCATGTCCTTTCCGTCATGGGCAACCACGATCTCGGGATTGTCGATCCCACCTCGTCCAGGGGCTTCAATGTCCTGGCCCATGAAGCGCTCCGGTACGTTCGAGAGCAGCTCAATCCCATTGACAAGGAATACCTGGGGAATTTTCCCCTTACAAAGATTCTCAACGATCGCTGCATGTTCTGCCATGGATCGCCCGAGAGCATCGACAGCTACATCCTGGACGTTTTCCAGGCCAAACGGGCCTTCAACCTCATGCTCAAAAAATTTGCCTCCGTCGATGTCTGCTTCTATGGGCACACACACATCCAGAAGCTGTGGATCAGAGACCAGCGGGGAAAGGTGACGGCTTCCTCCGTCTATTCTTCCATGATCCTGGAAAGCGATGCCATGTATCTCATCAATCCTGGAAGCGTCGGACAACCCAGGCAGCACGACAATCGGGCTCACTATCTCGTTTTTGACCCCGAGCGGCGCATCGTTCATTTCAAAGCTGTCCCCTACGACATTGAAAAGGCTCAAAAGAAGATTCTCAAGGCGCAGCTGCCCGAATACCTGGCGCTCCGCCTGAAGGAAGGGATTTAGATCATTTTTTTCAACGAAAGTTTCCCAGGGAGGGACCCACTATGATGTTTGGTGCCAAAGAAGGCGTGTTGAAGAACGGAACCCGGGTCACGCTTCGGCCCATGGTGAAGGATGACGAGGAGGCCCTTTATAATTTTTTCCAGATCATTCCGGACGATCTTTTGATCTTTATACGCCATAACGTCAAAGACCGGCGCGTCATCCATGACTGGGCCGAGCGCATCAATTATGCGCGGGCATTGCCGATGCTCGCCTTGGTGGGGGATGAAATCGTAGGAGACGTGACCCTGCACCGGGTACCCTATGGCTGGAAGCGCCACATCGGGAGAGTCCGGGTCGTCATCACCCCGGAATATCAGGGGCAGGGACTGGCCACCCTGATGCTCAACGAAATGGTGGGCCTGAGCCACGAACTGGCCCTGGAAAAACTCTGGGCGGAAGTCCCCCTCGATTCCGTCGCCGCCATACGAGCATGCAGGAATTCGGGATTCGGGTGCAAAGCCGTCATCGAAGGCATGGTGAAGGATGCCCGGGATCAAAACATTGACATTCTCATCATGACCTGTGACATCTCCGCCTACTTCGACCGACGCTGGGAGCTGCGGCGTCATCTTGCATGAGCCCAGACTTAGAAGCTGTCTGAGAACTGAGTCACTCGCTCTTAGCATGCACCTCATTGCGTCATTCCGGCAGTCTTCAAGCCGGAATCCAGGTTTTTCGCTGGGCGGGATTCCGGCTTGAAGACTGCCGGAATGACAAGCAAACGCATTTTCAGACAGTTACTTAGACCGAAACTCTCCCTTGTGGGGCCGACCGTCTCACTGGGGGAGCACCCTTCCCGTTCCAAAATGGGGAAAGCGCTCCAGCAGGGCTTCGCTCAGCTCTCCGGCGTTTTCATACCGGGAGGTCCAATCTCTCTCCAGGCACTTGAGAATGATCTCTTCCAGGCCCTCAGGGAGATCCGGCTCGAGGTTTCGCGGAGGCTCCGGCGCCTGTTCGAGGATGCTGTCCATGAGCTCCTTTTCATTGTCGGAATAGAAGGGGAGCAGGCCTGTCGCCAGGGCGTAGAGGAGGACACCGAGAGCCCACACATCGCTGGCCAGGCGGCTTTCCCCCATGATCTGCTCCGGGGCCATGTAGGGACGGGAGCCGATCACCGTCCTGCTGATGCTCTGGCGCGACAAATCCTTCGCCGCTCCGAAGTCCAGGAGCTTCAGCGTGCCGGATCCGGTGATGATGATGTTTTCGGGCTTGATGTCACGGTGCATGATGCTGTGCCCGTGAGCGTGGGAAACGACATTCAGGAGCTGCAGAAAAGCCTTTTCTTTCCGGGCGGCGCTCAACCCCTCTTCCAGGAGCTCCTGGAGCGTCCGCCCCTCAACGAACTCCTGAATGAGGACTGCCTTCCCTTCGGCCTGAATCACATCCAGTAAACGAATGACATTGGGATGCCCCAGGAAGTGCCGCAGGATAGCGGCCTCCCGCATGAATTTCAAATTGAGCTTGGGCGTGTGCGGGATCTTGGCGACCGCCGGCTTCTCCGTTCCCTTCTGTTTGACCAGCCACACGTCCCCAAAGCTCCCTCCGCCCAGCCGCCGGACTTCTGTCCATTTACCACCCAGGGGCCCCGTGGATTCCATGGGGACTGCGTCGCTGCAGGCGTGAAAAATCCGGGAGACCACAAGCTTCCCCACTTCTCCGATTTTCCGGCGCAGGCTGTGGAGCCCCCACTTTTCAGCCCGCTCCGTCCAGGATTTTCCTGCCTTCTCCTCCCGCGCCGATTGCGCCCACTGCAGCAGCACATAAAACCGGGCCGGAAAAGCCGTGGAATCCAGCGGCAGGATCCAGAATTCATCGCCTCCCGCCCGGAGATACTGTTTCACTTTGGAGGCCAGTCCGGGAGGAATCAAAAGGAGGAGGGGAATCGAACGCGGGAGTGAGCGCTTCAAAAGTCGCACATCGTGGTCGGGCCGCTTCCGCTGTCCATCCACGCGAAAAACGGTGAGAAGAACCTCTCCCATCTGAGCCACCCTGCCCAACTCTTCGATCCCGCTCAAGATGACGGACTCCATGGGCACATCCAGGTGAGAGAGCAGTTCGTCGATGCGTTCGATCTCAGGTGGCTCCAGATGCACGAGCAGCACCTTTTCGTGATGTACCGGCGGACTGTCCTTGGCGCCTTCGTCTTGGGAAAGCATAGTGACTGCGCTCATGCGAGAGGATGGGATGGGAAAGAGGGAAAGCCCTCCAGGGAAGAAGGGGCGGCAGGTGAATTTTCGTCAGAGGGCTCTGACTTCACCCCTTCGTCCCCCTTCCCCGGCAAGGAGAATAAGAAAAGTCCAAAAGGCTGAACGCGCTCACACCGGGAGGCACAATCCCAGCGTCCCGGTCGTGAGCAACAGGCTACCTGGTCGTCTGCAGCGCAGCCGTTTTTTCACTTTCGAGAACCGGGCGGGAAATGATGCGGCTCACAATGACCGCCGCGACCAGAATGGCCCCTGAGAGATAAAAGGCATAATCCAGGCTGCCCGTAGCATCCTTGATGTACCCGGCCACCTGGGGCACGAAGAAGGCGAGCCCCCACCCGATGAAGACCAGGCCGTAGTTGAATCCCAGGTTCTTGGCTCCGAAAAAGTCGGCCACATAGGCAGGAGTCAGGGACAATCCGCCGCCATACTGCCAGTAGGCAATCCCCACCGCCAGGAAGAGGAGCAGGACGCTTCCCGACTTCATGATGGCCGGCATGCAGAAGAGGCAGACAGCGGAAATGACGCCGTTGATCATATAGGCGTTGGCGCGACCGATCTTATCGGAATAGAGACCCGTTCCGATACGGCCGGACGCATTCACCAGACCGCCGTAAGCGGCAAGAATCCACGCATTGGCTGCGAAGAAAGCCACGGTGGCAGCGGTCTTACTCAACATGGGCGCCGCATTGGCGATGACCAGCAGCCCCGACTGGGAGCATCCCGTGAACATGAAGACCAGTGCGTAGAATTGCACCGTCTTCACCATGTCGGAGGCCACCCAGTCCACTTTGGTCATACTTGCGGCCTTGGCGGCGGAAACGGTGGTACCCGCGGGAGGTCCCGGGGGCACATAGCCTTCAGGCGGCCAATCCAGGAACTGGCCGGCGATGATCACCACGATGGCAAACATGATACCCAGAGTGATAAAACTTCCGGAAATGCCATACTGGGAAATGAGCCATTTGCCCAAGGGCGCGATATAAATGGCCGCACCGCCATACCCTCCCACCACCAGGCCGACGATGAGCCCCCGTTTGTGCGGCCCGAACCATTTCACGGCCGCAGGTGTGGGAGCGGCATAACCAATGCCCATGCCCATACCGCCGAGCAATCCAAAGCCAATGACCAAGCCCGTATAACTCTTCATGAGTCCGGCGATGATACAGCCGGCGGCCAGCAGGAGCCCTCCCAGCGTCGCTCCGACCTTGGCACCGTACTTATCCTGAATACGCCCCCCGGGAATCATGAAGAGGGCGAAAACGACACCGCAAATGGCATAAGCCCAGGTAGCCTGAGCATCCGTAAGGTACACCCACCCTTCGTTCAGGCCCGTCATGGGAGTTCCCGCCTCGACCCCCTTCGGAGCAAGCAAGCTCGCCTTCCACACGCTCCAGGCATACAGTATACCCAGACACAAGTTGATAGCTACACCGGCATAGGTTACCACCCATGCTTTTCCAGGCACTTTGTCCACTGCTGCTGCCATGTTTTCCTCCTTCAATGTAAATGCTTTCACCAGGCCACATCCCCCTTCCCCATGGAAAGACAGGAGACATTGAAGAACGCCGCTTGTCCCGGCGAAGGAAAGCTCAGGGGCACAATCCAGCATCCAATCGACGGACGCATTGCCCATGCGCAGACGATTCTATGATCCTGCACCCCGGCCCCACCTCTGCCGAAGGGGGGTTTTAAAGCATTTAGAGAAAAAAAAGTGTTGTTTATTGAGAGAGTAAAAATTGGGTCCAGCTAAAAACTCGTACACCAGAAAAAGAAGATCCACACGATCTTGGAGGCGCAGCCACCGGTCAAGGACACAAAATGTGCATCATGTGATCAAGAGTAGAAGGGATCGATTTTGGAATTTTCTTACGGAACCGCATCCGTAATATTGCTGAAAAGAAAGTCAAAAAGAGCATCGTACTGAAATAATAAAATGATAAACCCACCTGCTAACTTCTCCACCTCCTTTCATACCCGACATGCATTGTGCGTTTCCATTCCACCCGGCGACGTTCCGCCCAACACGCTTTCAGTGCCTTGAAGGACGCCCAAATTCACCACTGATTCAAGCTGTAGAATTTTATAACACAGCCCCGAGAAGTCTGTCAAAGCAAATTTGTTATTACAATTAGATTGTTACGAAATACACAAGATAAAAAGCGGCCCCGAGCGATCCTCTTGAAGCTCCATTCAAAACGGTTTTTCAAAGGGTTGCAGGTGAACGTGCTGGATATCCGGTTTCAGAAAAAATCTGCTTTCCTGAACTTTTTTTTCCAAGAGTCCCATGGTGAAAATGACTTTGTGGACGGATTCGAAGCTGCTGAGGCTCTTGACGGCCGCCAGGGTCACGACGGTATCCAGGCAAAGGGCCAGCAGGATGGCGCCGTCTTCCTGCAGCACGATGAGGTCCACGGCACGGTCCATGACCCTGGGAGGCATGTAGTCCGCCACGACCCGGTATCCCACCGCCTTCAGTTCGCCGAAGAGATGACACTGGAGCGTCCTGCGCACGGAATGCTCATTACGAAAGGGTTTGGGAATTTCCCGCCACGCACCCTCCAGGTCCCTTTTCCACTGCTCCAAATGCCTGGTTATCCCTTCCTGCATCCTTCGTCGCCTCCTCGTCCCCCCAAGGGACTGTCAAAAACACATCTTGTCTCTCTCCCTATAAAAATATCTCCCATCTGTCAAACAAAAGCTCCCTCCTTGTTAATAACATCACAATAAATAATGGCTTATGAAACCCCTTTCCCTCTTCACGGATCGTCAGAACATTGACTTCCAGGGGGATCCAGCTGACTCTTGACAACCCATGGGCAGGGGGCTATGAAATCATGGCAAAATCCAGGCAACGCATCGTTCTGTGCGGATTCTCACCAGGCACGGTATTTGCTGTCGCCATCATGCGATTCCGTCACGGCCGCCCTCTTTTCCTGCGAGACTACCGTGACGCATTAATGAAAAAGGAAGGCAAGGAAATCCATGATCATTCCCGTCATTCTGTCCGGTGGCTCCGGCACGAGGTTATGGCCCCTGTCCCGGGAGCTTTTCCCCAAGCAGCTGATGCCCATCGCGGGAGGGGAATTTTCTCTCCTGCAGTCGACGGTCCTCAGGCTGCGCGACATTCCCGGCGTAGCCTCTCCCATCGTGGTCTGCAATGAAAACCATCGATTCATGGTGGCCGCACAGCTCCAGGCCATCGACACGCCCGCGTCGGCCATCATCCTGGAGCCCGTCGGCCGCAACACGGCGCCTGCCGCAGCAGTGGCCGCCCTCGAGGCCATGACGGGCGGGGAAGACCCCACACTCCTCATCCTGCCGGCCGACCATATGATCCGCCAGAGCGACTCCTTCGCAACGGCGGTCGAGGCAGGGAGCCTGCTGGCAGAAGCCGGCTTCCTGATCACGTTCGGCATCACCCCGGAGCGTCCCGAGACGGGCTACGGCTATATCCAGAGAGGTCAAAAACCCGACGCGCCCAGCGCCCCCCAGAATGGAGGCCCTGACGCCTATTCCGTCAGCAGCTTCGTCGAAAAGCCCGACCTGGAGACGGCCCGTTCCTACATGGATTCGGGGGACTACTTCTGGAACAGCGGCATGTTCATGTTCCAGGCCTCCACTTACCTGGACGAGGTGGAGCAGTTCGCTCCGGCAGTGCTGGAAGCCTGCAGGGATGCCTTCAGCCTGGCCAAGCGGGACCTCGACTTTCTCCGCCTGGATCCGCCGTCTTTTCAAGCCTGCCCCGGCGATTCCATCGACTACGCCGTCATGGAGAGGACTTCCAGAGCCGTGGTGATCCCCCTCCAGGATATCGGGTGGAGCGATGTGGGATCCTGGCCCTCCCTCCATGAAGTGCTCAACAAGGACGACCAGGGCAACGTGCTCATCGGCGATGTCATGGTGGAAGATGTCCACAACTGCTACCTCCATTCCAGCAGCAGGCTCATCGCCGCCGTGGGGATGGAAAATCACGTGGTGGTGGAGACGAAGGACGCCATCCTGGTCGCTTCCCTCGAGAGGGGGCAGGATGTCAAAGCCATCGTGCAGCGGCTCAATTCCGCCAAACGGGAGGAAACGGTCGTGCATCCCCGCGTCTACCGCCCCTGGGGATCCTATGAATGCATCGACTGCAGCGCCAGGTTTCAGGTGAAACGGATCACGGTGAATCCGGGAGCGACCCTTTCCCTGCAGCTCCATCATCACCGGGCGGAGCACTGGGTGGTGGTGAAGGGAACGGCCCGCATCACGCGGGGCGACGAGGTCATCC
The DNA here is from genome assembly GCF_022836495.1 of Desulforhabdus sp. TSK. Lineage (GTDB taxonomy): Bacteria > Desulfobacterota > Syntrophobacteria > Syntrophobacterales > Syntrophobacteraceae > Desulforhabdus. The sequence goes on along the minus strand of NZ_BQXM01000013.1, from coordinate 28,032 downwards.
TCCTGAGTGAAGACCAGAGCACCTATATTCCTCTCGGCACGAAGCACCGCTTGGAAAATCCGGGAAAAATCCCCCTGGAGCTCATCGAGGTGCAGACGGGAAGCTACTTGGGAGAAGACGACATCGTCCGATTGGAAGATGTCTACGGAAGATAGAGATAAAGATAAAGACAGGGAACGCTGAGGACGCTGACGGAGCGCTGAAAAACGCTGACTTTTTATCTGTAAAATTCTTTAATCAGCGTTCGTCCGCGCTCCGTCAGCGTCCTCAGCGTCCAAAGGAAAGAACCTATGTCAAAATCGGCTCTCAGCACCAGCACCAACAGTGATCCCCACAGCGAGGTACCAATTTCCACCTGCCCCGCCGGTGAGGCATTTCCCCTTCCCCAGCAGGAAGACTACGACCGGGAATTCAAACGCCTTCAAAAACTGGTGCAGGAACAGCGCCTGAAGGGGCGCGAAATCGTCGTCGTCATGGGCGTGGGCTTTGTGGGCGCCGTCATGGCCGGAGTCGTGGCCGACTCCGTAGACCGCCAAACCGGTGAACCCAGCAAGTTCGTCATCGGCATGCAGCGCCCGTCTCCCCGCTCCTACTGGAAGATACCCTACCTCAACCGCGGGATTGCCCCCGTCCAGGCGGAAGACCCCGAGGTGGAACCCCTCATCCGGCGCTGCGTGCTGGAAAAGAAGACCCTCACGGCGACTTTCACCCACGATGCCCTTTCCTTGGCCGATGTCGTCGTCGTGGACGTACAGTGCGACTACTTCAAGGAGACCCTCGGGAACGTCCGCCAGGGAAGGGCCGAAATCGCCGCCCTGGAAGACAGCCTCCACACCCTGGGAGAATGCGTCCGGCCCGAATGCCTCGTGCTCATCGAAACCACCGTCCCCCCCGGCACGACGGAATACATCGCCTACCCCATCCTCAAGAAGGCCTTCGAAGCGCGCGGACTGCCCGAGGTGGAGCCTGTTCTGGCTCACTCCTACGAACGGGTCATGCCCGGCCGCAACTACGTGGCCTCCATCCGGGACTTCTGGAGGGTCTGCAGCGGCATCAACGAAACCTCGCGCCGACGGGTCCGGGAATTCCTCTCGGACGTGCTCAACGTGGAAAAGTACCCCCTGACGGTGCTGGACCGCCCCATCGAGAGCGAAACCTGCAAGATCGTCGAGAATTCCTACCGGGCCACCATCCTCGCCTTTTTGCATGAATGGAGCCTGTTCGCCGAGCGCAACGGCGTAGACCTCATCAAGGTCATCGAAGCCATCAAGGTGCGTCCCACCCATTCCAACATGATCTTTCCGGGCCCCGGGATCGGCGGCTACTGCCTGCCGAAGGACGGCGGCCTGGGGGTCTGGGCCTACCAAACCCTCATGGGCTTTGAGGACGACATTTTCAAGCTCACTCCTCAGGCCATCGACATCAACGACACGCGCGCCCTTCACGTCGCTCAGCTCGTCCGGGACGCCCTGCGCAACATGGGAAAGATCGTGGCTGCAAGCAAGATCGCCCTCCTTGGCGCTTCCTACCGGGAAGACGTGGGCGACACACGCTACAGCGGTTCGGAGCTCATCGTGCGCAAGCTGACGGAAATGGGGGGAGACGTGGCGGTTCACGACCCCTACGTCCAGCACTGGTGGGAATTCGAAAAGCAGGACAGCTACCCCGCCCCCGGCCATTCCTGGGCACGCTTCTTTCGCAACCAGGAAAAGCTCGCCGACCTGCGTATTTCCCAGGACATGGCGACCACGCTGAAGGGAGCGGACGCCGTCGTCCTGGCCGTTCGTCACGAACCTTACCGTACCCTGTCTCCCCGATCCGTCGTGGAAATGACGGCGCGCCCCGTGGCCGTCGTGGACTGCTTCGGCATCCTGGACGATGAGAAAATCAGGGAATTCTTCGAGCTGGGCTGTGAAGTGAAGGGCCTCGGACGCGGCCACATCAAGCGCATCAAGGACGACGTGCGGCACCGGCAGTAGAATTAGTCTGTCAGTCGAGCACAGAACGCTGAAGACGCTGACGGGGCGCTGAAAAACGCTGACTTTTTATCTATAGAGCTTTTATCAGCGTCTGTCAGCGTCCCCAGCGTCCCCCCCTTCCCCGTCAATTATCCAACGCACTCACGCCACAACCCGATAATTCCCCCTCTCCAATCCCACAAAACGTCAGCAGCTTGACGCAATATCCTCCCCACCTTGCCGCCAGTCCAGTCCACAGCCCCAACTATCCCCCGCCGGCCACCCATCCCTCCTGCCCCTGTCAAGAAAAGCAACCCTTGCAGCGGCCGCCATTCCAGGCCGGACCCGGTTCTGTAGAGCAGGGCTGCCCCAAAACTGGCACATCCCTTGCTCTTCCACTGGAACCGAAACACCAACGGTCGGGCATGTAACCGAGTTGGCGGAGCTGTAAGTAAAGGGAAAAACCTCACACCGTCATTTTCCAGACATCAGCGTTCTTCAGCGCCCCGTCAGCGTCTTCAGCGTCCCCCAAAAAGGAAAACGCCCAGCCTGCCAACCGACACTCCCGATAGCCATCCGGAAACCCACAATGCAAGCCCCCTCCATGACGCAGCCCCAAACCGACTACGATAGTGCCTGGAAAGAGGTGCTGGAGCATTACTTTGAGGAATTCATCTCCTTTTTCTTCCCCGAGGCTTATGCCGGGATTGACTGGGCCATGGGTTATGAATTTCTCGATAAAGAGCTCCAGCAGGTGGTGCGGGATGCCGAACTGGGCCGCCGCCTGGCGGATAAATTGGTCAAGGTCTGGAGTAGGGACGGCGAAGAGGCTTGGGTACTGGTGCATGTGGAAGTGCAGGGGCAGGTGGACCGGGAATTCGCCAAACGCATGTACGTCTACAACTACCGCCTTTTCGACCGGTACGATCGTAAGGTGGTGACTCTTGCAGTGTTGGCGGACACCCATCCCACCTGGCGGCCCGGCGGATTTGGTTACGACCTTTGGGGCTGCAGGGTGCACCTCGAGTTTCCCGCCGTCAAACTCCTGGATTACAATGCTCAGTGGAATGATTTGGAACAAAGCCTCAACCCCTTTGCCGTCATCGTGATGACACACCTCAAAACCCAGGCTACATACCGCGATGCAGAAGGCCGTTTGCACTGGAAGCTCACCCTGGTTAAAATGCTCTATCATCGGGGTTACACCAGGGAAGATGTTTTGGAGCTTTTCCGTTTCATCGACTGGCTCATGGTACTTCCGGAGGATATTGAATCCAGTTTCACGGAAGCCCTCAAACAATATGAGGAGGACATGAAGATGCCTTATGTCACCAGTGTCGAACGCAGGGGAATACAAAAGGGAATTCAAAAGGGAATTCAAGAGGGAATCCAGCAGGGACTTCTCCAAAGCTCGCGCGAAAGTATTGTCGAAATCCTGGAAGCCCGATTTGAAATCGTTCCTGCTTCTATTTCAAGAAGCATAAATGCCATGGAGGATCATTCCCTCCTCAAGATGCTCCTCAAGAAAGCGGCAACCGTCGACTCCCTGCAAAAATTCAAGGAAATCCTTGAAGCAATGCAGCAAAACAAAGAGTAATGTCTTAAAGCTTGTTTAAAAATCAGCGTTCTTCAGCGCACCGTCAGCGTCCTCAGCGTTCCAAAGGAAAAATATGCACAAATCGGCTCTCATTACCGGCATCACCGGCCAGGACGGCGCCTATCTCGCCGAATTCCTGCTCGAAAAAGGATACACCGTCCACGGTGTCAAGCGCCGCGCCTCCTCCTTCAATACCCAGCGGATCGACCATCTCTACGAAGATCCTCACGTGGAAAACCGCCGGTTCATTCTTCACTACGGAGACCTCACCGATGCCACCAACCTGATCCGCATCATCCAGGAGGTCCAACCCGACGAGATCTACAACCTGGCGGCGCAGAGCCACGTTCATGTCTCTTTCGAATCTCCCGAGTACACCGCCAACGCCGATGCCCTGGGCACCCTGCGCCTCCTGGAAGCCATCCGCATCCTGGGACTGGAAAGGAAAACCCGTTTCTACCAAGCCTCCACTTCGGAGCTGTACGGCATGGTACAGGAAGTCCCTCAGACCGAAAAAACCCCTTTTTATCCACGCTCCCCCTATGCCTGCGCCAAGCTCTACGCTTACTGGATCACGGTCAACTACCGCGAGGCCTACGGAATCTACGGGTGCAACGGTATCCTCTTCAACCACGAATCCCCCCTGCGCGGCGAAACCTTCGTCACCCGCAAGATCACCCGCGCCCTGGCCCGCATTTACCTGGGCCTGCAGGACTGCCTCTACCTGGGCAACTTGAACGCCCGGCGGGACTGGGGCCATGCCCGGGATTATGTGGAGATGCAGTGGCTCATGCTGCAGCAAGAAGCGCCGGACGATTATGTCATCGCCACAGGGGACCAGCATTCGGTACGGGAATTCGTACAGACCGCGGCCAGGGAGCTGGGCCTGGCCCTCGCCTTCGAAGGCGAGGGCGTGGATGAGCGCGGCGTGAACCTGGCCAACGGCAAGACCGTGGTCTCCGTGGACCCCCGCTATTTCCGGCCAACAGAAGTGGAGACACTGCTCGGCGACCCGTCCAAGGGCAAAGTCAAGCTGGGATGGTCTCCCAAGGTCGGCTTCGAGGAACTGGTGCGTGAGATGGTCCGGGCCGATCTGGAAGAGGCTAAAAAAGAAGAGCTGTGCCTTCGGGCGGGATTTGCTGTCAACACCCCGCAGGAATAGGGATATGCCGCAGCAGATGGTCGAAAAAAAATCATGAATCCTAAGGAAAAAATCTTCGTTGCCGGAGCCGCCGGGATGGTTGGCAGCGCCCTCGTGCGCGCCCTGGTGGCTCAGGGCTTTGAAAATATTGTCGGTTCCATCCACCGCTCCAGGCCGCCCCTGGATGCCGGGGACGAAGAGCGCGTGCGCCTCGTGCCCCTGGACCTGCTGGATCAGCAGGCCGTAAGGGAGTTTTACACCCGCGAACGCCCCGCCCATGTTTTCCTGGCCGCAGCCAGGGTGGGTGGAATCCACGCCAACAACACGTATCCGGCGTCCTTTATCCACGAAAACCTGGTCATACAGTCCAACATCATTCACGGGGCCTACGAATGCGGGGTCAGTCGGCTCCTCTTTCTGGGTTCGTCGTGCATCTACCCCAAACTGGCCCCGCAGCCCATGCGCGAGGAGCACTTGCTCACGGGTCCCCTGGAGCCGACCAACGAGCCTTACGCCCTGGCCAAGATCGCCGGGATCAAGACCTGCGAGTCCTATAACCGCCAGTACGGCACGCGCTTTGTGGCGGTCATGCCGACCAACCTCTACGGGCCCGGCGATAATTTTCATCCACAAAATTCCCATGTGTTGCCCGCCCTTTTGCGCCGCTTTCATGAGGCGCGCCAAAACCGCGCCCAACAGGTCACCGTGTGGGGAACAGGCAAGGCCATGCGCGAATTTTTGCACGTGGACGACATGGCCGAAGCCTGCCTTTTCGTCATGAACCTGCCCGATGACGTGCTGCAGCGCGAACTGCTCTCCTACCCCAGACCCTGCTTTGTCAACGTGGGGACCGGGCAGGATGTGTCCATCCGCGAACTGGCCGAAACCGTGGCCAATGCCGTGGGCTACACGGGAGCGCTGATCTTTGACGCGTCCAAACCCGATGGGACGCTACGCAAGCTCCTGGATGTCTCCCGGCTCGCGGCTCTGGGGTGGACCGCACAGATCGGGCTGGAGGAAGGCATCCGCAGCACCTATGCGTGGTTTCTAAAAAATGAGGCGCAGGCGCGGCTGAGCTGAATTGCTCGATATACTTGATGTGTCGGTTCGGTCCGATCCCATCTACCCGCCAGGCAGGATGCCGGGACGCAGACGGATCGCTGGAAACCACCGGCGATACAGAAGGCCATTTACACTGGAAGCTCACTTTGGTTACAATACAAAGTGTGCGAAAATATCATCGAAATCATCGCAGCCCGGTTTGAAATCGTTCCTTCTTCTATTTCGAGAAATATAAACGGCATGGAGTATCCTTCCTTACTCAAAATACTCTTCAAGAAAGCAACAACGGTCGACCTCCTGCGAAAATTCAATGAAATTCTTGAAACAATGTGACAAAATATATGGTAATCCTTATAAATCATAAAAATCAACGTCTTTCAGCACCCAGTCAGCATTATTAGCCTCTCTAAGGAGAATCCCATGAACATTGCAGAAGTCATCTGCCGTGAAGCCAACCGTCTTCCGGAGAATCTGGCTTATGAGGTGCTTGACTTCATCCAGTACCTTCAATTCAAACACGCGCTGAGGGATTCCACCGGTGATTCTTTAAAAACCGCACAACAACCGGTGATGAACCGAATTTGGGATAACCCGGAGGACGAGGTTTGGAATGAACTGTAACCCCGGTGATCTCGTCGGCATACCTTTTCCCTATTCGGATCTGAGGACAAAGAAGCGGAGACCGGTCTTAGTGATCACCTCCCCGGATCACCACGGCGACTTCATTGGACTTGCGGTCACTTCAGTCCCTGCACAAGGCTGGATTGTTCCGATTGACGAGCAGTCCATGGCCTCGGGCCGCCTTCCCAAACCGAGTTGGATTCGTTGCGATAAGGTGTTCACTCTGCAACAAGAAGACATCGCGGGAGGCTATGGGACACTGAAGGCTGAAGTATTTCATGAAGCGATGCGGGTAATGTGCAGAGGCATTGGATGCCGATAACATCCTCCAGTGGCTGGAGAATTTTCCCTCTTATACAATGAACTACACATCGATACATGCTGACGGCCGTTGACAAAACCTCTTCGGAAGATTCAGCATCTTCGGCATTGCATTTGTTTCGAAATTTCCTCTCAATTCCAAGGCTCTTAGAGTATGTACGACCAAATCATCCAATCTCTTACGCATACTCCCAAAACCTGGCTCATCACCGGGGTGGCCGGGTTCATCGGCTCCAACCTCCTGGAAGCCCTGCTCAAGCTCGATCAAACCGTGATCGGCCTGGATAATTTCGCCACAGGACATCCACACAACTTGGACGAAGTGCGGCAGAGCGTTTCAGCCGCCCACTGGCAACGCTTCACTTTTCTTGAAGGCGACATCCGCGATTTCCAAACCTGCCGCAGCGCATGCGCCGGCGTCGACTACGTCCTCCACCAGGCCGCCCTCGGTTCCGTGCCGCGGTCCATTGAAGATCCGATTTCGACAAATGCCTCCAATATCACCGGGGTTCTCAACATGCTCACAGCGGCCCGCGACGCTAGTGTCAAGCGTTTCGTCTACGCAGCCTCGAGTTCCACTTATGGAGATCATCCGGATCTTCCCGAGCGGGAAAACAAGAGCGGCAACCCCTTGTCTCCCTTGGCGGGGGCCGAGTACGTGAATGAACTCTATGCCGATGCCTTGGCCGTGCCTACGGCTTCAAGAACATCGGCCTGCGGTATTTCAACGTGTTCGGCCCCCGCCAGGACCCCAACGGAGCATACGCCGCGGTGATTCCTAAGTGGTTCGCCGGGATCCTGGCCGGCGGTCCGGTTTATATTCACGGAGACGGTGAAACCAGCCGGGACTTCTGTTACATCGACAACTGCGTACAGGCGAACATCCTGACCGCCACCACCGAAAACCCGGATGCTCCCGTCCAGGTTTACAACGTGGCCTTTGGCCGTCGCACCACGCTGAACCAACTTTTTCAGTCGATCCAGGCGCTCGTAGTGAAGACCAAACCTGAAGCTGCAGCGGTGAAACCGATAGACCGTGATTTTCGCCCCGGTGATGTACGGCATTCGCTGGCAGATATCGGTAAGGCTGAAAAACTGCTTGGTTATCAACCACACTTTTCCGTACGCGATGGTCTTGAACTGGCAGCTAAATGGTACTTGTAAGGATGTTTTTATTACTAGAAAGGCTTGGCATGTCAGAGCATCGAAACGTAATCGTACCCTTTTTGTTCGCTATGGTTCTTGTTTCCGGAGTGTTGGCTACGGGGGCTCCTGCCGCGGATCTTTACGTCTCTCCTGGTGGAAACGACGCATGGAACGGTCAAAGGGCATCCATCCCCCCATCGGGCGACGCCGGCCCCTTCGCAACGCTGGAGCGCGCCCGGGACGCCATTCGCGCGATAAAAAAAACCGGTGAACTGCCCGAAGGCGGTGTTACAGTCCACGTCGCCGAAGGCACGTACTTTCTCAGAGAGCCTTTTACGCTAACAGATGAGGATTCGGGCACGACAGATGCTCCCATCACGTATCTCGCTGAAAAGACCGGCAGCGCACGGCTAATGGCTGGGCACATCATCACGGGCTTCAAACCGGTCACCGACGAGGCCACGCTCAAGCGACTGGACGAAGCGGCTCGCAGCAAAGTATATGAGATCGCTCTCAAGTCCCAGGGCATTACGGATTATGGCCCTGTCGAAGGAGGCGGTTTGGAACTGTTCTTCAACGGCAAACCGATGCAGATTGCCCGCTGGCCCAATGAAGGCTTCACGCGCATTGTCGATTTACGGGGCGGCGAAGAGTTCGATATTCGTGGAACTAACCGTGCTCTCATTGGCCGGTGGGTTTATAAAGGCGACCGGCCCAGCCGCTGGATTCATGAAAAGGATGCCTGGCTCAACGGCTATTGGTCTTGTGACTGGTCCTCCGAGTATCAGCGGGTCAAAAGCATCGATCCAGGTGAACACATCATCGAAGTTGAGAAGCCTTACCATGTCTACGGCTACCGGAAAGGCCAATGGTATTACGCCCTGAACCTTTTATGTGAAATCGATACGCCAGGAGAATGGTATCTTGATCGGGAAAACGGCATACTCTATTTCTGGCCGCCTTCCCCGCCGGAAAACGCCGAGGCATTCGTCTCTCTCCTTCCCGAGGCTGTGAAGATGAACAACGTATCCAATTGCACGCTCCGAGGTTTTGTTGTGGAAGGCGTGCGCAATACGGACATCATCATCGAGGGCGGCGAACATGACCGCATCGAGGCTTGCATCATCCGCAATTCCGGCGGAACTGCGGTAAGAGTGGATGATGGCACAGACATCGGTGTGATCGGCTGCGACATCTACGACGTTGGTGGCGGCGGCATGGTGCTCAAGGGGGGTGATCGCAAAACCCTCACTCCGGCCAAACTATTTGCGGACAACAACCACATCCATGACTACGCGCGATGGTACCGCATGCTCAATCCCGGCATTTCATTGAAAGGCGTCGGGAATCGCGCTTCTCACAACCTGATCGACAACGCGCCCCACATCGCCATTATCTTCGGTGGCAACGATCACATTATAGAATACAACGAAATCCACAGCGTGTGCTACGAATCCAGCGACGCCGGCGCCATCTACGCTGGACGGGACTGGACGCAACGAGGGACGGTCATTCGCTACAACTTCATGCACGATGTAACGGGTTTTGAAGGCCGGGGGTCCGTTGGCGTTTATCTTGACGACATGTTTTGCGGCACACACATCTACGGCAATCTTTTTTACCGGGTCTATCGTGCGGCCTTTATCGGCGGCGGCCGCGACAACGTATACGAGAACAATCTCTTCGTCGACTGTCCCAAAGCCCTCCACATCGACAACCGTGCACAGAACTGGGCAGGGCCATCCGTCGATAAGACTATGACTGAGCGGCTCATAGCAATGCCCTATACCAATGCCTTATGGAAGAAAAAATATCCCAATCTTTCGGATATCCTCCAGGATGACCCCGCCGCGCCCAAAGGCAACCTCATTGCCCGCAATATTTTCTATGGCCCGGATTGGAAAGATTATCCGAAAGAAATCATCAAATACATTACGTTCAAGAACAACATGGACAACCAGAACCCAAATCTGACCACACCGGACAAAGCCAGGGACAACCCATCCCCTAAGGCAACCGATTTTGCGCTAAAAAAGGACTCGCCCGCCTTCGCCCTCGGATTCAAACCTCTGCCGCTCGATATGATGGGGCTCTATGAGGATGCCGACCGCGCAAGCTGGCCCACTGTTGATTCCGTGCGGCCGGAAGGCAAACCGGACCCGAACTGGAATCATATGAGCGATCTCGACACCCTTATTCAGTTGTTCTCCGTTAAATCACTGCACTCTGTTTAGAATGCGGTAAAGACAATACGCCTTCCCACCCTGTCCAGGAAAGAGATCCATGAAGTGGACCACTCTGACTCGTGAAACACTCTTTCAATCCGGCCACCTGACGCGTGATCTCTCGCGGAAATCCGTCCGCGGCGGCATGGTCACTCTGGGTTCCCAAGCTGTACAGTTCCTCCTGCGTATCGCAAGCACAGTGGTCTTGGCCCGACTGCTCACGCCAGTCGACTATGGTCTGGTCGGCATGGTCACAGTCGTCGTTAACTTCGCCGCGATGTTCAAGACCGCCGGACTTTCCATGGCTACTGTGCAGAGGGAAGAGATCACACACGAGCAAATCAGCACCCTCTTCTGGCTCAACGTCCTGATCAGCGTCGGCCTCGGCCTGTGTATTCTAGCTGCTTCACCGTTGATCGGCTGGTTTTACAGCAAGCCGGAATTGACCACCGTCACCGCAGCACTCTCCCTTTCGTTCATCCTCAGTGGGCTAACGATCCAGCATCAGGCTCTACAGAGACGCCACATGCGCTTCGGCACCCTGGCCAGCATCCAGATCGTCTCGCAAATCATCACCCTGATTGTGACGATCGGTCTAGCATTGCTTGGCTGGCGTTACTGGGCGTTGGTCGGTGGCACACTGGCGAATGCATTGGCCGGCTCGCTGCTTACTTTTCTTTTCTGCCCATGGATTCCGGGGCGGATGCATCGGGGAACCGGCGTGCGCAACATGCTCAAGTTCGGTGGCCATGTGACCGCATTTAACTTTATTAATTATTTCTCCCGCAATGCCGACAATATCCTGATCGGCCGTTTCATCGGCGCCGATGCCTTAGGCCTTTATTCCAGGGCTTACAATCTCTTCCTCATGCCGATCAGCCAAATCCGTAGTCCAATCAACGACGTGTCGGTGCCAGCTTTATGTGCAATCCGAAACGATCATGAAAGTTATCGCAACTACTATCGAAAGATCATATTCATTATTGCAGCTCTAAGCATGCCTCTCGTTGGGTTTATGCTTGTATTCGCTAATAATATCATTCTGCTGATGCTCGGAAAGCAATGGCTTGGGGCAGTGGATGTTTTCCAGGTGTTGGCGGCGGTTGGATTTATTCAAGCCGCTGTTCAGGCCGGAACAGCCCTTCCATTGCTGTCCATGGGCTTTTCTCGCCGCTACTTCCATTTTGGTATTGTTCAGTCGGTCGTAACCGTTTTAGGAATTGTAGTCGGGCTTCACTGGGGGATTGTTGGCGTGGCGGCCGGTTATGGAATATCATTTTGCCTGCTTATACCTTTTACGGTCGCCTGGTGCCTTAAAGGAACCCCGGTAACCATCCGGGATGGGATGCTTGCCATTTATAGTCCCGCACTTGCGACACTTATCATGGTAGCATTCATGATTTGGCTTAAGGGCCTTGTCCTGCATGACGTTAATGTGTTTGATCTTTCGCTTTATGCGAATTTGAGGGTAATTATTCTCAGCGGAATTGCGGGCATGACGATCTACGGTCTGGCAGTCTTATCGATACCGATGGGTAGAGAAAGTGTCTTTGGCGTGGCTAAACAATTCAGGCGCAATGTGCGCGGCCACAAAGTATCGATGGCTTCATAGCGAGACATATTGAAATAGGAGCGATGCATGATTCTCTTGAACAAAATATCCATAGCAGATTTGAGACAGTTGATGGACTTATGAGGCCTTCCGTGGTTGTTCGTATTTCATTTGCATCAAGAGCTCATCGCCATAGTGAAAAGGTTATTTTGCTCGGGGGAACATCCTAATAACCTAGACGAATCCTACACTGGATCTACAAAATCAGGCAATTCGCTCACGCTATAGACAAGGGATTGCATTGAGGCGTTTAGAATGCCACAGGATCTTGCGTTATTGTGTCGATAAAGGCGATCTACCCTGTATCGAAACTCCATTTTCTGTTTCATTTTTACAAGATGCGCTAAAAATATGAAAATTGCACTATGCATCGGCCACTTTCCCCTCGGCGGAGTCGGAACTTCTACGTATATTCTCGCCAGCGGCATGATAAAGGCAGGGTTTGAAGCGGATATTTTGTCTACGGATGGACAGATTGGTTCCGACTATGAGCGGGCGCGCCGTGATGGCTGGCCAGTGGAAGCAATCTGCCTGGGTGAACGTTGGCTGAGGCGGCGGCTTGAGATCACGCTGGATCGCCTATCTAAATATGATGTCGTAATCAACAATCACAGCACCGAAACAACGCTCATCCTGCCTGCATTATCCGCCAGTACTATTCGATTATCGGTAATTCGGTCAACAAATGATCCTGTTATTTCTGAAGGAAAATCGGAGAGCCACTACGTGGATGCATTAGTGGGAACTTCTCCCGAGGTACAACGATTGCTGAACATAGCTAACGCGCACAGTCGAATCGAAGTTATACCAAATTCAGTAATAGTTACATCGGGTGAGATGCCAAGATTACATGCACCTTTGGAACTGGCGTATCTGGGACGATTGACTGATGTTGATAAAAACATTTTGATGTTACCTGAGATTGCACAGTCCTGCAAAAAACTGAAAATTGAGTTCACCCTTGATGTAGCTGGCGATGGGGCGGATCGCCATAAGCTGGAAGACAAGATCCGGAATTTCGGATTGGGCAATTGCATTCGGTTGGTTGGCGCAATATCGCGCGAAACCGTCGGGACTTTCCTAAGCAAGCGACAATTTGGCTTTTTCCCTTCTAATTATGAAGGGTTCGGGCTGTCTTTGGTCGAGTCCATGGCGGCAGGGTGTGTTCCCATCGCCAGCGATATCCCATCTTATCGCTGGATCTTGGGCGAGGATGCAGACACACTTCTTGTTCCTGGCAAGGATGCCAAAGCCTACGCCGAACGCATCCGGATTTTAGCGGGCAATCCTGAACGCTACCGGCAAATCCAGGAGCGTTTGCAACAACAGCAGAAAGAGAATTTCACACCTGAAGCCACCGTGAACAGCTATCTTAGCTTAATTGAAGAACTGAGAAAAACTCACGATCCGAACCGCTTCTCCCCCGTACCGCTGGCAAAAATCCCTCTCTCCTCTTATCACCGGCAACGCTGCTCGCGGGCATGGTGGCTTCTTCAAAAACTAAAGCATGGATTGCGGCAACCGGAGCTTGCCTGATATGCGGGAAAACGTCCCGTTTCTGACCGATTTGTATTGCTTGGCAGTAACGCTTGTTTCGGGGGGGAATGAGTCGTTTCCCATTGTATCGTGGCATACTCCTTCTGCACCAAAGGTTTTTCTCCGGAAGGCGACGAAGCGGGCGCAGACGCAGAGGACCATCACTATGAGAAATTTTCTACCCTATAAACACGGGGTAGCGAGTAGCTGGATTGAATACCTTTACCAGGGTCTGTAAGGACTGACACTTGTGAATATAGCTCATAAAATAGATGACTGCTATGGTTGTGGTGTCTGCGTAATCGCTTGTCCCAAAGACATTATCGGGATGAAGCGATCAACTGAAGGCTTTTATGTCCCTACGATCACAGAACCGACGCGATGTATAGATTGCTCGCTGTGCGAGAAGGTTTGTTCCTACTTAGACGATATAAAACGATTGGAGCCTGAAAATATAAAAGGTTATGCGGCCTATAGCAAAGATGCCAGAGTTCGCAGGAAGTGTACGTCAGGAGGGGTCGGATTTGAAATTGCAAAGCTGTTGATCAATAAGGGGTACAAGGCTTGTGGTGTGGAATATAATTATCACGAAAATCGCGCCGAACATTTTGTAGCTCGTACGATTTCCGAGTTCAAAAAATCCATGGGATCCAAATATATTCAAAGCTTCACCACTCCTGGATTTTGCAGGCTCACCGCAAACGACAAATGGGTGGTCTTCGGCACTCCCTGCCAGGTCGATTCCCTGCGAAAGTGGTTAAGAATAAAAGGCGTAGAAAACAATTATGTGCTTGTAGATTTTTTTTGCCATGGCGTCCCCTCTTACCTCCTGTGGGACAGCTATCTGAATGCAAAGAAGGAAGAATTTCATTTTGATAATATTGATAACGTTAATTTCCGTGACAAACGTAATGGCTGGCATTCCTATACGATAACTATCAAATCCGGTAATAGGGAGAAGGCGTCCTCGCTCAAGGAAAACGATTTGTTTCATCGCTTTTTTTTGAGTAATCTCTGCTTAAACAAGGCCTGCTATCAAAGCTGCAAATTCAAAGAACACCAAAGCTCAGCTGACATTCGGATAGGGGATTTTTGGGGGGAAACTTACGCAGAAAATGAAGAGGGAATATCGGGAGTTCTTGCCAACACAGAAAAAGGCCTTCAAATCATCGATGAACTGAAAACAGCTTGTGTCGTAAAAGAAGAGCCAGCTCACATTGTTGGTGAAGGCCAAATGAAAGGACCGTTGCTCCTTCCACAAAGAAGGCGATATGTAATGAAGAATCTTCAGCGCTATACGCCGCTTAAATATCTCTTTTTTAAAATAAGGCTTCTGAACAAAGTCGATAGCATTTTTCATAAACTAATTGCACTCGCCAAATGGTAGAGAAATGATAATTAAAACGATTACATGTCATGATGTATATAACCATGGCGCAACTTTGCAAGCCTACGCCCTGATGAAGTATTTGCAGAAACAAGGGCATGATGTTGAAATTATAGATTACAAACCGGATTACCTATCGACACGATATGCCCTGTGGCTACTAGGTGGAAGATGGCGAGATAGAAACGCTTTCATCAAAATACTATACCTGGCGTTGAAGTTTCCAGGACGACTGATTGCAAGTAAAGCAAAGATTCCGTTTGATTCTTTCAAGAAAAAAAACATGAGTATCACTAGCAAGCGTTATGCAACGTATAAGGAATTAAAGGAGGATCCTCCCCTGGCGGATGCGTATATTGCGGGCAGTGATCAAATATGGAACACTCTTTATAACAATGGACGAGATCCCGCCTTTTATCTGGATTTCGCCCCGGAGGGGAGCAGAAAGATTGCATACGCGGCCAGTTTTGCCGTGAAAGAAATACTGCCTGAATATCATAAGTTTGTTAAATCGATGATCGAAAACATTGATTTCATATCCGTAAGAGAGACCTCGGGCATTGAAGTGTTGAAATCGCTTGGTATCGATAGAGGGAATCACGTGCTGGACCCTGTTTTCCTTTTGGATAAGCTTGAATGGGAGCATATGGCACAGAAGGATTTCAAGGGGAAATATATACTTCTCTATGATTTTGAACGTAATCCATTGATCGAAAATTTTGTAAAGGGAGTGGCGAAAGAGAAGCGATTGAAAATATATGCCGTGAATAATTACGGCAAGACTCCTTGCGCCGACAGGGACTTTTATGATTGTGGGCCAGAAACATTTCTTTCTTTAGTCAAAGGTGCAGAATCAGTGGTTTCGAATTCATTCCACGCAACTGCTTTTTCCATTATTTTAGAAAAACAATTTTATGTATTTGATCGTATCAAGCAGGATGTGAATACAAGAATGCGAGATTTGTTGGCAATATGCGGTTTGGAAAGCCGTTTGATTCAGGCAGATACTGAATTTCATCGCGACCAACCTTTTTTGGACTTTAAAGAAGTCAACGAGAAAATCAGAGAATATATATCTCAGTCAAAATGCTTCTTAGATCATGCATTGAATGGATAGCTCTGTAATTCCATACATTCTGCTATCCTTTAGAGACAGTTATATGAAAGTTCTTTGGTTAACCAATAACCTGACTCCCGATCATGCAATGGCCCTGGGACAAGTACCTTCACCCCGCGAGGGATGGATTCCTGCCTTGGCACAAGCTCTTGTGGCCGACCGGCGCATTGAGTTAGCTGTAGCAACCAGCGTGCGCGACCAAAACTGGAGCAGCATTTCAGTTAACGGGGTACGCTACTATTCCGTCCCCCAGCCCAAAGGCAAAATTGATGCGCACCGATTACCGATGAGTCTCATTGCAGGCTATCAGCGCGTCCTGGATGAATTCCAGCCTCAGGTGATGCATATTCACGGAACCGAACAGTTTCACGGTCTCCTTACCGGCAAAGGGCACATCCGTGTGCCGTCGGTACTGTCGATCCAGGGTATCATCGACGTTTGCGCCCGGCATTATCTAGGAGGAGTGCCTTTGACCGCTCTTCTTTTCAAGCGAACATTGCGGGATTGGGTTCGTATGGATGGGTTGCTGGAGCAGCAAGTTGCTTGGTGGCGCCGTGCTGAAGGAGAGCGCGAAGTTTTCGCCACGAACTCGGCCTTCATTGGCCGCACACTATGGGACCAGGCCCACTTGCGGCGCATGAATCCTTCTGCGCGCTATTTCCATTGCGATGAGATTATCCGAAAGCCATTTTATCGCACGAAATGGGATATCCAGCGGGCCTGGCGGCATCAAATCTTCTGCTCGTCAGCATCCTATCCGCTTAAGGGTTTTCATGTATTGCTCAAAGCCGTAGCCCTGCTCAAAGATGAATTCCCGGATATTTCAGTGCATACGCCGCTGGCTCGATTCTACCCCGAGGCCAGAGGCTGGCGGAGGCTTTGGATGAATTGCCGTAAGATGGGGTATGCTCGATATCTGACGGATTTGATTCATGCAGAGAAACTGGAACGACATGTGGTTCCTTTCCCTTACCTCGATGCTGGAGGGATGGTCGAAGAATTGTTACAGGCGAGGGTGTTTGTTCTGCCGTCTTTCATTGAGAATAGTCCGAATTCTCTGGCCGAGGCGATGCTGGTGGGCACTCCGGCGGTATGTGCCGGCGTGGGAGGCGTACCTTCCATGGTCCGGGACGGCGAATCGGCTTTGCTCTTTCCTCCGGGCGACGAAGCCGTACTGGCTGAGCAGATCCGCCGGGTGTTCGTGGATAACGATACGGCCGTGAAGCTATCCATGCAGGCACACCGTATGGCAGAAGAAAGGCACAATGTGTCGAGAATTGTGAACACGATGGTGGAAATTTACCAAGCCATGGCCACTGTCAACTCAAACGAGGAACCGGCTTTTGTACGCCAAGCACGATAATCGTATTCAATTTGAAGTTACCACCCCTCAATCTTCCTGGAAGGATACAGCCCTCGTGCTTTTGGCACTTGTTTATTCTGGCAATCCAGCACCAGGGCGGGTTATTCCAGAGGAGCCACAACTGGCCTTGCTGGCGCTGTTCTTTTTTTTACTTCTTATCCAGCGATCTCGACGGCCCTTCTCTTTGGTTTTTGTGGTCGTTGGAACTATCTTTGCGGGGATTTTGCTCGCACAATGCATCGATTTCTCCTTCTACCCTTTCGTCACCATGGCCGGTTTTTTTGTCCGGCTCTTTATTGGTTATGCCCTGATTCGCTTGGTGAACAACTTTCCACTTACTTTCGTACGCGCGATGGTTGTGCTGGCGTTGCTAAGCTTTGCGTTCTATATTCCCTATATCCTCTTGTCGATGGTGGGCATCAGTGTCGAGGGCATTATCTGGCGTGTGGCAGAATTATTGGGCACAGCCAGTATCTCCAGGCGTCCCCTGTTTCTGCATACTTTCCTGAGAGACTTTACGCCTCGCAACTCTGGCATGTTCTGGGAGCCGGGAGCGTTTCAGGGTTACCTGATCCTCGCACTCATCTTTTTGGCCTTTGTCAAGCACGACACGCCGCGCAAACAATATGTCCGTTCTCTGCAGATTCTCTGCGCCGGCGTACTCACCACGCTTTCGACCACAGGTTACATTGCGTTGGCCTTGATCCCCCTTCTGCATTACGACTGGCGCACCCAAAACCGGAATCAAACACTCTTCCGTATTCTTGTCGGAGTTTATCTAGTTCTCCCACTTTTGATTGGCAGCACATTCTACGCTTACAAGACGCTGCCGTTCCTCGGAGAGAAGATCGATTCGCAATTGGAGACGCTCGACCGGCGCGAGGGCCGCTGGTATCGAGGGCGCATGGGTTCTCTTGTTTTCGACTGGGAATACATTCAACAACGTCCATTGACGGGATGGGGGCTTCACTCAAGCACGCGCTATGCCCTCCATCCATTTATGGAGAGTTCCGAGGGCATGGGCAACGGTATGTCGGACTTCACCGCGAAACTCGGCGTCCTTGGTTTTTTGACATGGATTGTTGCCGTCTATCAAGCCTTCAGACGACTTTCTGGTGGTAACAGACGCGCTTCTGCTTTGGTCTGCGGCATTCTTTTGTTGGTACTCCAGGGCGAGTGTTTCTTGGGTTATCCCATTTTTATTGGTCTTGCATTTGTGGGGCCAGTCCCTGCACTTCGATCCAGGCGCGGAACCTCAATTATCCGGTCCCGTTCAAAGCTGATACCCAGCGCTGCTAAACCTCATGTTTACGAGTCCTGAAAATATGATTTCGCAAAAGATATCATCCATCAATCGCATTGCCGTTCTTATCACATGCCATAACCGGCGTGAAAAGACCCTTTCTTGCCTGCATGCGCTCTATGCTCAGAATATACGCGAGGACGTGGGCTTTGTCGTGTATCTGGTGGACGATGGCTGCACCGATGGAACGGGCGATGCCGTCCGTAAGCAGTTCCCCGCTGTGCATATTTTGCAAGGAGACGGAAGTCTTTATTGGTGCGGAGGGATGAGGCTTGCCTGGGCCGAAGCGATGAAAGAGGATTATGACGCCTATTTGTGGCTGAATGATGACACTGTTCTTCTGCCCGGTGCACTGGATACGATGCTTGCCACAGCGCGCGAAGTCCACGCGAAAGAAGGCCACGATGGAATTATAATAGGGGCTTGCCGTGATCCAAGGAGCGGACGGCATAGTTATGGGGGGCGAATTAGATGCAGCCCAAGAACTCATCTTCCTGACAAAACCATACCGCCTGGAAAAGAAAAGATCCAGTGTGACACGATGGAAGGTAATGTTGTTCTTGTAACACAACACATTTTCAGGGTTTTGGGTAACTTGAGCTCTGAATATACTCATGCTTTCGGGGACACAGATTACGGCATGCGGGCACGCCAACATGGTATCCCTCTTTATATGGCACCAGGATATGTTGCACTATGTGAATATAATAATCGAGTGCGTCCATGGACGGATCCATCTGTTCCCATAAAAAAGAGGTGGGCAAATATGATCAGTCCGTTAGGATTGCCACCAAAACAATGGTATGTTTATGTTAAGAGACATACCGGTGTAATTTGGCCGGTTTATTTTTTCAAGCCCATCTTCCGCGTGATTCTGCCACATTTATGGAATCAAAGATGACGCCACTCTGACGTCGCACTCCCATATAGCTTATTTGGAATAAAGATATGCGACTTTTCTTTTACCAAACTTATCAGAATATGCATTTTCTCCCCATCTTGGAAGCATTGGCGTTGAAGCATGAGGTGATTTGGTGTGTGGATCGGCAGATAGATGCAGAGCGCGCTTGTATGGGATTTGTGTTCCACACAACGGAACGTGTGAAACTGCAATCGGCGTTGAGCCAGGAAGAAATTGAAAAGAATGTCTTGGACGGTCACTGTGATGATGTTCATTTTGCTAATTTCACACGGCATAATCGATCAGCAGCAATCATACGTCGTCTCAGACGGAGGGTATCGTTCAAACTTGGCATAGTTTCAGAAGCGATACCATTTGGCAAAAAAAGCTGGCTTTCATGGCCATGGTTTTTCTACACCAAGGGACAGGTTCGCCTATATCGACAAAAGATCGATTTTGTTCTGGCCATGGGCGAGTTAGGCCGGCAACAGTTTTGCAAGCTGGGGTTTCCCCTACAGAAAGTATTTCCCTTTTGTTATACAGTACAGCCTGCCCCGGCTAGTGCATATCCATCACCGAGGATTTCTGATGTTCACGAGGTTGTATTCTGCGGCTCTCTCCGCACATGGAAAAATATAGATATCCTGTTGATGGCCTTGAGCAAGGTAAGAAATCCACACTGGCAGTTGCGCGTTCTTGGTGATGGTCCTGAGCGAGTGAGATTGGAGGCACTGGCCCATAATCTCAAAATTGAACAAAAGATTAGGTGGCAAGGGTTTGTTAGCAATGAAGTGGCTCGTTCTCTCATAGGGAATGCGGATCTACTGGTTTTGCCAAGCCAAATTGAGGGGTGGGGGGCAGTCGTATCGGAAGCGCTAATGGCGGGTACCCCTGTGGTGGCTTCGGACCGCTGTGGTTCTTCTGTATTATTGGACGGAGACTCTCGAGGAATGACTTTTCGCTCAGGAGATGCAAACGACCTTGCATCTATTTTAGAAAAGCGTTTCAACAATAAGCCGCCTACTGTGTGCGAACGGGCAACCATTCAAGCCTGGTCCAGACGTATTCAAGGTCCTGCCATCGGACAATACTTGGAGCAAGTCATCAAGTGTGTGTATCATGGCAAGCCCAGGCCTGCACCACCGTGGCAGTGAAAAAAAACACGTTTCATCTATAAAATTGGGATAAATTATGCGTGGGCTTATGATAGTCATGCTCAATACCGTAATTGCGCGGCCACTTCCATGGGTGACACTGCAAACTTGTCGACCTTTTCTGCAGGACATAAGGACCGGAAAACCGACAATCGGTAAAGGACATCCTTGTATACTCCGCACGGCTGAGAGCCGAACTTTTCGATCGCTCTGTAGGAGTGGCTTCCAGCCACGACTTTCTTGGGAGCCGGCTATTGTTGTCGTGGCTGGAAGCCACTCCTACAAGAGTCAAGGTCTCAACCGTTCACAGTATAGTTGCAATTCGGTCGTATACTTACGATCATCGGCGCGAAGGTATGAAAAAGGGCAAAAATGGGAAAAGTACTCAGGCGAATTAAGCATATTGTCGGAAATTTTTGCAGGTTTTTTTACGTCGCTTATTTGCGTGGGGGGGGGGTAATAATTGGTTCCGACTGCATGATCAGTCTGGGTGCCAAAATCGATCTTCGCAGAGGCAAGGTTATGATTGGGAACCATTGTGTGCTGACCCATGGCTGTGTGATCCTTTCCCATGATCATGCTTCCGCTCGGCTGGGGAAACAAAGCGAGGGTCAAACTACCATTGGGAATCATGTGTTTATCGGTGTAAACGCGGTTGTCCTTCCGGGCATTACGATTGGGGATCATGCAATTGTAGGGGCAGGCGCTGTTATAACGAAAAATATTCCGCCGAATGCAATTGCAGTGGGGAACCCCGCAAAAATCACCAATAACCATACAGACTACGATGGTGACGGTGCCAGTATGCTTAAACGGAATACTGAGGAAGTGCCATGATGACCACATTTGTTCATCCCGCCAGATAGAATGCTCTGTTTCTCCCAACGTACCAAATCACGATAGGTTGTGCGGGACAAATTTGTGTTCTGGATGCGCAATCCACAGTAGTGGGCTATGAACATTTCTCTTTTTTCCTGTACCAGAATCTGAGAAAGGACGGGATAAGGTATGGCAACTATTTGTGCAAAGCTGCAATTCAGGACGCCAAAAAGTAAATGCGTTTTTTTCCATGTCTATAAAAGTTACCCTTAAAATCCTTTCATCTCGATTTAAAACTAGCTGCTTTTCTGAAGTCGTCCACCGGATACACTCCCTGATTACCTGGAATTCAGTCAAGATGCAATACCGGTTGGGTGTCGGAAATTTGCCCCCTCCTAAAGTAAGCTCGGCGCATTTGCAGGTCATCAAACTGCCAGATCTAATCTGCGAGGACATAGTGAATTGGATATCTTTAGGCCCAAAATCCCCCGCCACCACTCCCCTTCTTTCCATCGCCACTCCGCACTCGGATACCGCCCCGGATATCCGCAGCCTCTGGGAGCCCGCCCGATTGCAGCACATCACAGCCCTCCTGGCGGCACGGCATCAGCCCGAGTTTTCAGAACACGTATCCCCCATCCAGAATGCCGCAAAAACAAAGCTTTTCGATTGGCTGCGGGAAAACCCCTTTCCCTTCGGCATCCACTATTCCTGCGCCATGGAGTGTGGCCTTCGGATACCGGTTCTACTGCGGGCGCTGCTTGAACTGCCGAACCTGGATGCGTCGGAGCGAAGCGCGCTCCTTCAGGCGCTCTTTGAACACGGGTGGCTGATTCGAAACAGGCTCTCGTTGTTCAGTTCGCTTGGCAATCACACGGTGGCGGAAAGTTTGGGTCTGATCATGGCCGGCCAGGTCTTTTCAGAAAGTCATGTGGAAAGGGACTGGCTTGAAACCGGGATCGGGCTCCTGGAACAAGAATGTGAACACCAAGTCCTCACAGACGGCGGGCCGGCTGAGCAGTCCTTTAATTATCATCGCATGGTTCTGGACTTGTACTGGCTGGCCGTTCAGTTTCTGGAAATCAATGGAATTCACGACTGCAGTGGAATGAAGCCCCGCCTTTTGGCAGGTGAATCGTTTTTACAGGCACTGGGCGACCCGTTGCCGCCCATCGGTGACAGTGACGACGGGTATGCCGTGGCTCCCAGGCTGTATCCATCGAAGCCGGCTCCATCCGCCGATTTGCCGACGGCCCATAAGGGTTGTACCGTTTTTCCCGATACGGGCATGACGGTGGTCCACCTGCCGCCCAATATCCGTCTGACTTTCGACCAAGGGCCCCTGGGAATGCCCCCTCTTTACAATCATGGGCATGCGGATGCCTTATCCATTACACTGTATCGATCCAAGCGAGCCTTTCTGATCGATCCCGGCACCTACAGGTACAACGGCAACCCCGTCCTCAGGGCCTACTTCAAAGGCACCCGAGTTCACAACACGGTAACGATCGACGGTCAAGATCAGGCGCGCCAGGTGACCAGTTTCATCTGGGACAGACCGTATTCAGTCCAAACGTCGAATGAAAATCACTCTTGCGGGAGCATTCGACTGGCGGCTTCTCACGACGGCTATACTCGCCTCAATCAACCGGTGCATCATATCCGGTTGCTTTTCATCCCGGAGAACGGCGGGGGTATGGTGGTGCAGGACAAATTCCCCGGCAAGGGAATGCATATGTTCGAGCTCCACTATCATCTTCACCCGGATGTTGAGGTAGTCGGCCCCAATGAATGCGGCTGGTACACACTGACAAATCATGAGGAACGGATTTTTATCAAGGTATGTCAAACGAAACTGAAGGTGACTTGCGGCCGAACGGAACCGCTCCTTGGATGGTATTCCCCTGCCTATGGGGTGCTGGAGAAGACACATGTCCTGCATGGCCGTTTTACCGGACCGGCAGAGAAGGCACAATTCACGACACTGATCTCATTCACAAACCCCGATCATTTCGAAGAGCTGTTCAAGCATGCCGAATACGTAGGGTAAAGATGACAACACGCCATTCCATCTCAAACATTTGGGTCGATGCCGTCACGATGACGGACGCCCTGGCAAGGGTTGAAGAATTCCTTGAAAACGGAAATCGCCTTCACACGATTTTTGCTTCCAACCCGGAAAAGAATTTTTCCGTGCCCCGGGACCCCCTGCTGTATGAGTCGTTCCGAACCGCAGATATGCTCATCCCGGACGGTATCGGAATGGTTCTGGCCGCGCGGTTCCTTTACGGGGCCAAGTTGGAGCGCGTGCCCGGCTGCGAGCTCATGCAAAGCATCTGTGCTTTGAGTGCCAAAAGAGATTATCCCATTTACATCTACGGCGCAAAAGAGCATGTGAACAAAGAGGCGGTGCAGAACCTTGAAAGAGCATATCCGGGCATTCGCATCGCGGGGCGGGCCAATGGCTATATTACCGAAGAAGGCATGCCGGCACTGGTAAAACATATCAACGACTCGGGGGCGCGGATTTTGTTCCTTGCTCTCGGATCACCCAAGCAAGAGCAATGGATAGCCAGATACGGAAGCCAACTGGAGAACGTTCGAGTCTGCCAGTGCATTGGGGGAACACTGGATGTATTGACGGGAAATGTGAGCAGAGCACCAAAGATCTTTTGCAACTGCGGATTGGAATGGCTTTACCGATTGGCCAGTGAGCCAAAACGATTGAAAAGGCAGGCAATTCTACCTTTTTTTGTATTGCGGGTCATGGCAAAAAAGATCGAACATCGAACACGAAGCACGAACAGGATTGGGCCAGGGTAAGTATTGTCAGGGTAGGTATTGGGCATCACCAGCTCCGAAGCAGAACAAAGAGAAGGACGATAAGAATCTACCATTCTTTCCTGGCAGCCCTGCCCGCCGCCTCAGGAACTTTACGCGCCCATTAAACCAGTAGCATGCAACGGCATACACTCTTCCTGATTTTCCCCTTACCCTTCCCCCATTCCAATGGAAGGGTATTTTGTTTTATGGATGCTGGAGAAATCTGTTTTCGGCCAAGCGCGAAGATGCAAAAACAGGAATCGGAGTTCGAATACCCACGTGGCCGGATCTTGTCTTCCTACAGTCTCCAAGGTATTTTGAATAGCAATATTGACAATACGCTTGAACCCGCAAGAAGAGCACGGTGATGAAGACGATCACTGCAACAGAACCCAAGACCAAAGGCGCAAACTACATCGATGCGCCGCCGGCGGAGGAGGAAGCGGTCATTTCCGTGCGGGGGAAGGATCGCTATGTGGTCATGGGTATGGAGGGAGACCTATAAGTGGCTGCGGGTTTGCTAGCTGAAGGCTGCCCTGTACCAAGCCAGGCGCAAAATCGCCGAAGGAAAGGGGATCGAAGAGAGCGTGGAGGAGCACCTGGCGCGGATCCAGAAGCTTGAGCCATGAGTTTCCGGCTCACCTACCCCCCAAGCTACAACCGGCGGGCTGCCCACTTTCTCAAAAAACATCTCGATCTTCTTCCCCGGTGAGAAAAGACCCTCAAGCTCCTAGAAATCACCCCCTTTCATCCCTCACTTCGATCGCACCGCCTTGTAACGTTCACAGCAGAGGGCGCGGAGAGAGCTCCCGCCGCGAAACGGTTTTCGTACCTTTCTTCTTTGCAATCAGGGCCGTCAGTTCCTATTTTTATCGCTCACGAAGCGTAATTTTCACCGCAGAGGACGCGGAGAGCGCAGAGACCAGGGAACATTCAAAAACCGGTGTTTTTCATCAGGAAAGCCGGCAGACAGGGAATATCGAATGCCAAAGAGCACAATTTCCAATGATTTGATACAGTACATCGACGATATATTCAGAAAAGAATTCGGGAATGATATTGTCGATGTGATCTATTGTTCGCTGATCCCCCATGAGGCATTGGTTCAAGTCAGGGTAAAGCATGCATCAGCGGATATCCAAAATTTTGCCCAAACGGTTTCCCGGGAATTTGCCGAACTGGGGCGGCAGGTGACCATCCAGGTTAAAAGCTGAACATCAAATGGCGGAAACGATGCTCGCTGTGGAGGATGAGAAGAATTCCGGATGCTCACGGATGTCGAGATCGAAAAGATAAGGGCTTTTGTCCTTGGAATATTCCATGATCCTTTCCATCCGCGGATTAGCCTGAAAGAATATCGGCGCGCATGCCCTCCGCAGTCCACAAAAAGATCGTCGACGCCGCATGATAGCCGATATAATATATTTTGTAAGGGAGATTTTCGATATGGAGGCTTAAATGGAGACGGAAGTGCTTATTGCGATCCCGCGAGACGTACTGCATGCCACGCGCATGTCTCCCGCAGACATAAAGCGTGAACTGGCGTTGACTCTTTTCCAACAGTGCAGGCTTTCGTTTGGTAAAGCACGTGAACTGGCCGGTATGACGGTTTGGTCCTTTCAGCAGTTACTGGGTAGCCGCGAGATTCCCGTCCACTACGATATCGAGGATTACCTCGAAGATCGAGCGGCCGTTGAGGGGTTCCTTCGACAGTGAAAGTAGTCAGCAATGCTTCACCCTTGATCAACCTCGCCCGCATCGGTCGGTTGTCTTTATTGCCGCGAATCTTCGACCGTTTATTGATCCCTGAAGCTGTGTGGCAAGAAGTGGTCGAAGAGGGACAAGGTCAACCGGGCGCCGACGAAATCCGCCAGGGAGAGAGAGGAGACCGCCATGTTGGCTCAATACATAAAGGATAAGGGATTTCAGGAAGGACGACTGGAAGGACAGCGCGAAGGAAAACTGGAAGGACACCACGAAGGCAGACTGGAGGGACGACGCGAGGGGAAAGTGGAAGGACGGCGCGAAGGAAAACTGGAGGGAAAGCTTGAGGGAAAATGTGGCCTCCTGGAGAAGATACTGACCCGTCGTTTTGGTCCACTGCCGGACTGGGCAAAACATCGCCTGGCATCTGCGTCGTCCGAACAGTTGGACCAGTGGGCCGAGCGGGTGCTCGAAGCGAAGTCACTTCAGGATGTGTGGGTAGAATAAAGGAGTTCCGGCCTATGCCGCGTAGTGCCTGGGGACTGGGTGGCCAAAAGAATATTCCATAGTCCTTTCCATCCGCAGATTATGCAGATTTCCGCAGATTAAGAACCTTGGCGTATTGGGATAGTGTTAAAATGACGCCAGGGATGCTATCCTCTAAAAAGCATAGGAACGGCGTCCAGCCATGATGGGAAGTGGTAGCCGCATACGTTGTCACGGCAGGACGCCGCCTCTACAAAAGCGCAGAGGTAACCGGATGAAACGGGAGCGTAATTGCGATCATACGGCCCTGGCGCCAAATCAACCGGCCAGCAGGGATTATCTGTGCTGCGCTTTTCCTTGCAGGAAACCGGGAAGGAGTAAAAGCCGGGAGACTTCATGACATCCACCTCGGAACTGCTGCAGAAAATCGGATCCTATTTTTCCCGGGACACGACCGTTGCCGCGGTGTACCTGTTCGGCTCTTTTGCCCACGGACGACAACGCCCCATGAGCGATGTCGACATTGCGGTCCTCCTGGCTGAGCCGGCAGGCGCAGTAGACCGCAAGCTGTTCCTGGATCGCCTGCATCGGGATCTCGGCCGTATCCTGCGTAAGGATGTACACATTCTCATTCTCAACGACGCCTCGTATTCGGCCAGGATGGAAGCCCTCTTCAGAGGGAAATGCGCTCATGTAAAAGACGAAGAGGCCCTGGCCCGGTTCCGGATGGTGACCGTCGCACTTTTCGCAGACTTTGCACCTTTCATGGATCAGGCACATCGCAGCTTGGCACGGCATCTTGGATGTAAAGATCATGGTCAATAAGCGAGTGCTTTCCTCAAAGAGTGACGCCGCACGGCGTCATGTGGCCCGCATTGTCGAAAAGCGCCAGGTGGGTCTTCCGGTATTCCTTGAAGATCTGGACCGGCAGGAAAGCATCCTGTTCAATTTCCAGATGGCCATACAGAGCTGCATCGACATCGCCTCTCACGTGGTCGCCGAAGAAGAGTTCGGTATTGCCGGAAGCACTAATGAGCTCTTCTACCTTCTGGAGGAAAACGGAATCATCCCGACGGCTCTTGCGGAACGGATGGTACAGGCTGTGGGCTTTCGAAATCTCATTGTCCATGAATACGGCAGGGTGAACCTCGAAATTGTCTACCGGGCGGCGCGAGAAAATCTCGATGATCTGCTGGAGTTTATGCAGGTTATCCTGGGACGGTTCGGCCAGCAGTGAAGGGGCATAAGCACTCCGGATGCTCACGGTAGATGAGATCGAAAAGATAAGCCTGGTGACGGAGAGAGAGGAGACCGGCATGTTGGCTCAATACATAAAGGATAAGGGGTTTCAGGAAGGGCGGCACGAAGGACACCACGAAGGAAGACTGGAGGGACAGCGCGAAGGGAAAGTGGAAGGACGGCGCGAAGGAAAGCTTGAGGGAAAATGTGGCCTCCTGGAGAAGATACTGACCCGTCGTTTTGGTCCACTGCCGGACTGGGCGGAACAGCGCCTGGCGTCTGCATCGTCGGAACAGTTGGACCAGTGGGCCGAACGGGTGCTCGAAGCCAAGTCACTTCAGGATGTGTGGGTAGAATAAGGGAGTTCCGGCCATATACCGCGTAGTGCCCGGGGATTGGGTGGGCAAAAGAATATTCCATGATCCTCATCCATCCGCAGATTACACAGATTGACGGAGATTAACCCTACAACACCACTTCGGCTCATAATGTCATTTCGAATGCCAGTGAGAAATCT
>NZ_BQXM01000012.1 GCF_022836495.1 Desulforhabdus sp. TSK | reverse complement strand
GCGGTGGCTACAGCGAGGAGGTCACACCCGTTCCCATCCCGAACACGGTCGTTAAGCTCCTCTGCGCCGATGGTACTGCGTGGGTGACTGCGTGGGAGAGTAGGGCGCCGCCGCCCCATCCCTTTTTTTTTCTACATTCCTTTTTGTTTCCTCCTTTGAATTCAGTCCTGCCTTGATCTGTATGATCCCCATCCCACCTTTGCGCCTCGGTTCCTGTGTCATTCATTGTACGTGTACGTAGAATGCGTTCGAGAGAGAAATGGACGAATCGGTTCTCATCACATTTTGCTTTGTCTATCTCGGGATGATTCTCGGCAAGATTCCGGGACTCGCCATGGATCGGACCGGGATCGCCCTGCTGGGGGCCATCGCCCTGTTGACGCTCGGGAAGATCAGCCCCGAAGCCGCGTGGACAGCCATTGACGTACCCACGATTGCCTTGCTTCTTGGACTCATGGTCGTTTCAGCCCAGTTCCGTCTCGGCGGATTCTATGTCCACGTCACGCGGCGGCTGGGAGCCATGGATATCTCCCCGAGAACCTTTCTCGGGGCCTTGATCCTGGTGGTGGGGCTTCTGTCGGCCCTCCTCGCCAACGATATCGTCTGCCTCGCCGTCACACCGGTGCTCATCGAAGTCTGCAGTCGCAGGCATCTCGACCCGCTGCCCTTCCTCCTGGCCCTCGCCTGCGCCTCCAATGTGGGGTCTGCGGCCACCCTCATCGGCAATCCGCAGAACATGCTCATCGGGCAGGCCCTGAATCTGTCCTTTTCCCGATATCTCATGGATGCCGGTGTTCCCGTGCTTTTGGGCCTTGGGGGCATCTGGTACCTTGTTATCCGACAGGTGGGAGGGCGCTGGGCAAAGGAGACGCATCTCGAAGCGGTGGATGCCCCGGTATTCAACGCGTGGGAAACGTCCAAGGGCCTCATGGTCATGAGTGCCCTGCTCCTTTCATTTCTGTTTACAGACTGGCCTCGAGATGTGATCGCTCTCGGGGCGGCGGGGCTTTTGCTCACCAGTCGAAAAATGGCTTCACGCAAGATTTTAGGGTTGGTGGATTGGCAGCTGCTCGTGCTCTTTGCGGGCTTGTTCATCGTCAACCACACGCTTCAGACGGCAGGGCTCCTCTCCATGGCCATGGACGGTGTCCGTTCTCTGGGAGTCAGCCTGGCAAATCCCGCCTGGCTTTTCGGCACGACTGTTTTTTTATCCAACCTCGTTTCCAACGTTCCCGCCACCATGCTGCTCCTTCCGGCAGCCGTGCATCCCGCGTCGGGCCCCATTCTGGCTTTGGCGAGCACCTTTGCGGGGAATCTTTTCCTCGTGGGCTCCATTGCGAACCTCATCGTCGTGGAACAGGCGAAGGATATGGGGGTTCATATCTCCTGGAAAGACCACGCGCGCCTGGGAGTCCCCGTGACGCTTCTGAGCCTGCTGTTTGCGGCGCTCTGGCTCTGGGCAAAGTCCATCCTGGGGGGGCTGTGAGTGAGGGCCGGCCACGGCTTGGGTGCTTTCGCCTGCCGGTGAGGGGCGTAAATGTCCATGAATCCTCGCAGGCAAGTTGTCCTTTCCGGACGATTTCGGCCCGCACTCGGTAACCGCCCCCCATTGTCGCACACGCTTCAGGCGCTGTTTGCGTGAGGCGATTTGCCCCGCCACTCTGGAGAAGCCGACTCAGTCAGGCAGGCAACAGCTCCAGCTTCTGGTCCAGGTACTGGGCGATGAGGGATTCGTATTCCTTGCCGACGTACGCCCGGTAGGAGAAGAGCTCATATTTCAGCTTGCCCCAGTAGGCAAGAATGCTCTCGCGGGATTGGAGCGAGTTGATGGCCAGGTAAATGGAACCCAGGTAGATATCCCGCAGGCGCGAGCGGTGGAATTCATACATTTCCTTCAAGAGAAACTGCTGCTCTTCCGAGAGATGCATTTCTTCCTTCCGAGCTTTCATGTCCTCCTGAATTTCATACAACCGGGAAAAATCCTCAGCTTGGTTGAGGCGCGTTTCAAAGTCTTTCAGGATGCGCTCGCTGATTTTTTTCTGCTGTTCCCTGAAGGCCTTTTCCAGCTCCTCTTCAAAATTTTTCGTATCGTAGGGCAGTTTTTCCTGGAGCTCAACAATGAGACCCTGGTAATGCCGGCTCAGTTCGTCATGATTCCAGATCTGGGCCAGGGATTTCATCATGCGATCGAATTGCACGGCGTCGTGGTAATTGGCTCGCACGGCCTTTTCCTTACTACTGGCGTGAAAATAGAGCTGGCCGTAGCCGCGGGGCAGGAGGATGGGCTTGCCGTTTTCGATGCAGTGTCGAGGAAACGGGAAATGGAGCAGGGCATTCTGGAGGACTTCATGCCTGCGTTCAATGTTCTGGCTCAATTCTCTGAAAGTGATGAGTCCCCCTTTTTCTTCAATTCCAAAATGATAATGAAAGGATTGAATGGCGATGAGGAGGAGCTTGGTGCATTCCTGTACTTTCAGGAAGCGGCACAGGGGGGCAAAGTCGTAGACGCGCATTCCTCCACCCAGAGGGTCCAGGCAGTACAGGAGATAAAACCGCACCTCGGGGCTCAGTGAAGCCAGCACATCATAAAGCGTTTTTGCCTCGCCGAGCTGTCTTTCGAAGGTCGCCAGGCCCACGCTCTTGAGCTTTTTCTTGTGGTAGATGAAATTGACGGGCCTTTTCAGAAGATGCATCTGTAAATCCTGGTAGTCCACCCAGCGGATGCCGAAGAGCCTCAGGAGGCGTTCGAAGGCACTCCGCTGGCGTCCCTTCCATAGGAGAGGGTCTTCAAAATCGCTGTCGACGAAACCGCAGTATTGCATCTGCTCCGACGTATCCACCTCCATGTCGAGGTCAAGGCCGGTCAGCTGGAATTCCGGGAGCACTTCCGCGCCCTTTTCCCGGCAAAGGGTTCGAAGCCATCTGTCCCACTGGTCGCGGGATCGAAAAATTTCAAGGGCCACAGACCGATAATAGAGGAACTCATCCACGAGGTCGGAAACCATCAGGCCTTCCTGGACGGCGGAAGCGGCCAGAATCCCGTGCAGCACGAAAACGTCCAGGAGGATTTCGTCATTGTCTTCGGTGTAGTGGTGCAAGGCCAGGACGGGCTCCTCCCCCTGGATGACATGGCCGATGAGGCCATGATGCCGCACCAGGTGTGAGACCAGCCGTTCGACCTGGGGAGCGAGCCCATACTTTTTCAAAAGATCGCTCCGGCTGAGGACATAGGACCCCTGCTCGGCGTGCATCCAGCATGAGGCCGCTTCATCGGTATCTTCTGCAGCGATGGAATACATCTCGATTTTGGCGATCTCCTGGAAGAGCAGGGCCAGGGTGAGGGCCTGGTAGAGAGAGGGCTGCTGCTGAATGCGCTCCACGAGGTGTTCCAGGATATCCATTTGAGCGTGTGTGGCGCCGATGCCTTCTTCAGCCAGGGGCCCGAATTCCTGCTTGGCCAGCTGGTAGAAGGTGTTGGGGTCCTGGAAGGAATTGCGGTCTCGGATCACGAGCGCCTGGAATTTTTCCAGGCACCGCATGACGTAGCTTCCCAGAGACTGCTTTTGCCGGGTGGGCCAGTTCTCCAGAAGATTCCCGAAGGCATGGAATTCCGGCAGGAAAAACCTGAGGATATCCGGGCAGTGTTTGGCCAGGATGCTGAGGGTGTCGTAGATTTCTTCAGGAATGAAAACCTGGCTCTGAAGCGTCGACTTGAGCTGACGTTCGATTCGGCTGATCTCGCGATCCTTCTCATCCAGCCCGGCGCCGCTTTCGAAAAGCTCGCACTGCAGGGTGCAACCCTCACGCTGCAGGTACTCGTGAAAGCTCACCAGCTCGGAAAAACGGCGCTCCATCTCCCGCAGGTCTTTCAGGGACACCCCGCGCAATTTTTGGGATTCGAAGTGGGGGAGCAGCGTTTCGATCTGTTGAATGTTTTCTTCTACATCCACAAAAGAGATATCTATGGCGCGGGTCGCGGGATTGTTCATGAGGCGCAGGCCGCTGTCAAAGATGAATGCAGGGCTTCCCCCGGCGAGGGTTTTCTTGATGGAATCGAAGTAGTTGGGGTGGAGTTCCTGGAAAGGGATGCGCAGCAGGGTTTCCCTGATCTTGCTGATGCGCGGCTCGCGGCGGCCCCGTGCGATACCGGCCAGGACCGGGTTGAAGTTGATGATGTGCCTTTCGGAAGCATTGACGGCGATCCAAAGCAGGATGAACCCCGCCTGGGTGCCCAGCTTGGGAAAGAGATGCCCGGTTCCGTGAAACTCCGTGTCCAAAAACTGCCGGAAAAAGTAGGATTGCCCGAAGATGTAATTGGACATGAACTGCTGTTTGAACTCTTCGGCAATGCGCGCCAGCCTCAGAGCCTCTTCCAGGAGCATCAGCTTTTCGCTCTGATAGTCGCAGATGACCTCTTTCTCAAAGGTGTTCTTGCGCTGGAACTCCTTCCAGTTGTCCAGAAATTCGAACAAGTTGAAGAACTTCATCATCTCACGGATGGCCTTGTTCTGAACTCCTCCCAGGGAGCTGATGCGCAAATCGTGCTGTCGGTCCCAGGTCATCTGGGAATCGGTGGCCACCGCGACAGCGTCATCGTAGATGCTAAAGAGCTCCTTGGCCTGTGCCTCGGTGAAGGCATCTCCCAGAGCGCCGGCAATCTCGGCCAGACTCATGAGACGGCACAGACGCAGAAGGTCCACGATGTCCTGCTGGCTTCCCTCGCCGGCGTGATCGGTGATGGGCTTCAAGGTCTTGGCGGGAAGCTTTCCAAAGACGATGCGGCTCATGGTGGAGTGGCCCACCACGATGAGGACGATTTCACGGAGCTGTGCGGGGGAAAAACCGTGGAGGGAGAGCTTGGGAATATTTTCCAAAATCGGCGTGAGCGGACCTTCGATGCCGTCCGGATTCAGCAGATTGAGGCTCTTCTCCAGCAGGCCCATCTGCCCGAGGAGCTTCGGGACGGCGGCAATCTGCTCGTTCTGGCTCCTGAAAGGGTTGCTCAGGCGATGCCTCGCCAGTTCATTGAGCCCTTGAAACGTGTTGTTCCGGATCTGCGCCAGGATATTCAGCACATCCATCACGTAGCGAAAGGTATTCCGGTATTCAGCCACCAGGGGAAGGCTGCATCCCTCCATTCCCGAAGCTTTGATGTCCTCCTCGAGCATTTCCAGAGTGGTTTGAGGCCGACGGGGGGTTCCAAGAAAAACGAAAAGACTTTCGGGCAGTTCCCGGTCCATTTCCAGGCGTTCTTCCCAATACTGGTGATGATGCCGCGGGGACTTGCGCTTCAGCGCCTTGCTGAAAAAGTAGAGCTCGAAAATCTTTCTCCACTGTTTCTCCGGGTTTTTCATGTGGGTGTGAGGCAGGCGCAGGTTCAGGTACGGAAGGTGGTTGACATCCTCTATGGACATCTCTTCCGGTTTGTGATGATTGAGCAGCCCCTTGAGGTGAGGATCGAAGAAGGCAAAACGGTTCAAGTAGTAGTGGAAATCGGAAATATGGATCTCCATGGAGTCCTGGGAGGAATGGCCTTCGTACTTCTGCTTGGTTTTGAAGGTATGGGTAAAAAGCAGGAAAAATTTGAGATCTTCATCGGATTTGAAACGCACATGGCAGCTCTGGTCCTCCTGCGGTCCAGGGGAATGCGCCAGCACATGGATCTTGCCGTTGGCCTCCAACAGGTCGTAAATCTTGCCGGCCAGGTACATGGCGTAATAGGACAGCCGCTTGCGGGTCATGGGACGCTTGGACGCATTGGGCAACTGCTGTTCCAGAAGGTATTCAAAGGGGTCCTTGGGCAGGATGACGATGTCGAGGGGGAGGCGCCACGAACGAAGTTTTTCAATGGATTCGAAGATGAAGATGCGGTGGGTGGACAGGCGCGCACGCAGTTCATGGACGATAAGGTCCTGGCCTGCCGTCAGGAGCCCGATATCCAGCCGGTCCGTCCGGGTTTCGAAGATGTGCTGGATGATGAGCTCTTCGATTTCATCGGCTTTGGTTTTGATTTCCTGGAGGGAATGGGCCACCAGGTTGATGGGAATGAGAAAGTAGCGTTTGCCGGCGCGGCTGAAGCGAATGAGCAGCCCCAGCTTCTGGTAAATGGCATTGAGGCGGCGGGCGTTCTTCCTGAGCATATCCTTGTCCTGAAAGTCGAGACTTTCCAGGAAATCCGTGTCGGCACGGTTTAGTATGCTCTGTTCAATCAACCCCAAGCCATAGGCGTTTCCCCCGAACCGGCTGGGAAGAAAGCTCGGATGGTCCTCCGCCGCAAAGGTGCCGATGGGCACATCCTGCGGATTGATGCCGGCTTCAGCATAGTCCTCGGGCTTGATGAGGCGAAAAAAAGTCTCTTGAGATCCCGGATGCTTCATCTGCCGGGCAAAGCCTTGATCGTTCATGATGTGTGTCTCTTGAGGTTCTTCTGAAAATATCCCGCCAGCACAAAAATCGTCACGCCGGCGCTCAACCCCAGCAGATCCAGGAGCAGATCCACCAGGCTCGGATACCTGCCGGGAACAAAAGACTGATGCAATTCGTCGAGCACCCCATAAGTGAATCCAGTCAGAAGGACCCTCCGTGCGAGAACCCATTCTCCCCGTTTTTTGAGGACGGGATACCAGCCCCAGCAGAGGAAAATCCCCAGAGTGAAATACTCCACGGGATGGAATGAGTTGGTATTCACGGGAATACTGATATCGTTGAAGGATTCGTGGGAGAGGAGGAAAATGAAGAGGGCGTATATGATTCCCGGTACCCACCAATGCCAGGAGCTCAGGGCGCTCCGATTTTCCAGCCCTCTGAAGCACCAGGCAATGAGTGTCCCGAAAAACAGGAGACCCAGGGGGAAGATCAGAGTGTCGAAGTCCAGGCTGAACCACCAGGCGAACAAGACGGATCCGACCGCCTGCCCGGCGTACACGAGTGTGATCCATGTCCATGCGGAAGCGTTGAAAAGCTCTTCAAGTTTTTTGGGGAAACACAATGGGAGCATGTCGGACGGAAGGCCTTCAATGTGTGAACAGATTTCCAGAGTGGTTGCGGACCGTGTTCATCCCGTCATCGTTTTGCAATTGCTGAAAACCTAAATGAGTAATCAGTTTATCATCAATGAGGAGAAACTCTAAGCTATAATTTGCCAAGCAGGAATGAACTTGGTAAAGTCTCGAAGCTCCATGGGCTCGAACAACCGGGACGAGGGGTTGCCCACGACCGTGGCTTATATTTTTTCCTTCAGAAATCCATCCTCGGAGGCAGGCCATGTGGAAAAGTATTCTCAAGAAGTTGTTGATGACGGGTCTCATCCTCGGACTGTTCTGTTTCATCCCCTGGGCAGGCGGCTCGGCAGTTGCCATGACGGAAGACGAAAGGAACAACATCGATCTTTATGAACGATTGGCTCCAGGGGTCGTCAACATCACGAGCACGGTCATGGAGCATGATTTCTTCTTCAACGCGGTGCCGCGGCAGGGAGCCGGCTCCGGCTCGGTCATCGATTCGAGAGGCTATATCCTGACGAATCACCACGTTATCGAAGACGCCCGCAAGCTGGAAGTGACGCTGGCCGATGGCAACAAGTATACGGCCCGGCTCATCGGCTCCGACCCCGATACGGACATCGCCGTGGTCAAGATAGATGCCAAAAAGGCAAACCTTGTTGTGATTCCCATGGGCTCTTCGGAAAATCTCAAGGTGGGGCAGAAGGCCATTGCCATTGGAAACCCTTTCGGTTTGGGGCAGACGCTCACCACCGGGGTCATCAGCTCCATCGGCCGCACCCTCCGCTCCAGCAGCGGGACGCTGGTCGAGGACGTTATCCAGACCGATGCGTCCATCAATCCGGGCAATTCCGGTGGCCCCCTCATCGACTCCTCGGGAAAGATGATCGGCATCAACACGGCGATTTTCAGCCCGACGGGTGCGAATGTGGGAATCGGCTTCGCCATTCCGGTGGATACGGCCAAGAGGGTCCTGGATGAGCTCATCGAGAAGGGTTACTACGCTTATCCCTGGATGGGGGTCTCCCTCATGACTCTCTCGGCGGATGTCGCCAGAGCCTTGAAGCTTCCTTCGGATACCGGCGTCCTGGTGGTGGAGGTGGTGCCGCGCGGGCCGGCGGATCGTGCGGGGCTCCGTGGGGGGACTTCTCGTGTCCAGGTGGGAAACAAGATAGTCGTCGTCGGTGGCGACGTCATTGTGGAGATGAACGGCCGAAGGGTGACGGATGCCGATACGGTGATCCGGGAGACCCGGAAATTCAGGCCGGGTGATCGTGTTGAACTGGAAATCATCCGTTCCGGGGGCGCTCGCAAATTTCTCAGCCTTGTGCTGGGAGAGCAGCCCAAGAGATGATGGATCATGAAGATATTTACCAGGAAAGGTTTTCAGGTATGAAAATGAAACCCCTCTTCGAGAACCGGCGTCCGCGTCCTCTCACCTTCGTTGTCATGGATGGCATCGGCTGCAGGGAAAGTGTCGAAGGCAATGCCGTCGCCCAGGGGTATACCCCGCACCTGGATTGGCTCTTTGCACATTGCCCCCATACACTGCTGAAAGCACACGGCACGGCTGTGGGCCTGCCGTCTGACGACGACATGGGCAACTCCGAGGTGGGACACAATGCCATCGGGGCAGGCCGATTTTTTCCCCAGGGCGCCCGATTGGTGAACGAGGCCATAGAGTCGGGACGCATCTTTGAAGGAAAGGGCTGGAGGCGCCTGGTGGATTTCTGCCGGGGGCACCAGGGCACCATGCACTTTCTCGGCCTGTTTTCCGATGGGAACGTACACAGTCATTGGGACCATTTGAAAGCCATGCTCCGGCATCTGGCCAAGAACGAGAAAATTTCGCGGGCCAGGATCCATATCCTACTGGACGGAAGGGATGTGGGGGAGACCTCCGCGCTGGATTATGTGCTCCCCTTCGAAGCCTTTTTGAAGGAGCTCAACGAAGGGGAGGGAGTCGATTACCGTATTGCCAGCGGTGGCGGCAGGATGAAGGTCACCATGGATCGATACGAGGCCGACTGGAACATGGTGGCGCTCGGCTGGAAGACTCACGTGGCGGGTGAAGGGCGCCGCTTCCCTTCCGCCCGGGAAGCCATCGAAACCTATCGCGCCGAAAACCCGGGCGTCATCGATCAGGATCTGCCGCCCTTTGTCATTGGCGATGCCTCCGGCCCTCTCGGTCCCATGCGTGACGGAGATTCCGTTGTTTATTTCAACTATCGCGGCGATCGGGCCATCGAAATCAGCCGCGCCTTTGAGGAGGAGGAATTTGACAAGTTCGAGCGCGTTCCCCGTCCTGAGGTCGCTTATGCCGGTATGATGGAATACGACACAGAACTTCATATTCCCAGGAACTACCTGGTGGAGCCGCCTGCCATTGAGAAAATCATGGGAGAATTTCTCTGCCGTGCCGGGATGAAGCAGATGGCCATCAGCGAGACACAAAAATACGGCCATGTGACCTATTTCTGGAATGGCAACCGTTCGGGACTGCTGGACCCCGAGCTGGAAGAGTATGTGGAAGTCCCGTCGGACCGGGTGCCCTTCGAAGAGCGCCCCTGGATGCAGGCGGCAATCATTACGGATCGCGTGGTGGAAGCCATCGCCTCGGGAAAGTTCGACATGATCCGTCTCAATTTTCCCAATGGAGACATGGTGGGTCACACCGGGGTTTTCCAGGCCGCAAGGATCGCCGTGGAAACGGTGGACCTCTGCCTGGGGCGCCTCATGAAAGCGACGGAACGGGGGGGGGGAATCCTCGTCGTCACGGCCGATCACGGCAACGCCGAAGAAATGTACGAGCTCGACAAGAAAACGGGCAAGGCCAAGTACAGTGGGGACGGGAAGCCCAAAGCGAAAACGGCTCACACGCTGAATCCCGTGCCGTTCATTGTTTATGATCCAGCGGAATCGAAGCCCTCCTTCCAGTTTGACCCGCAAGTGAAGGAGCCCAAGCTGACAAACATCGCCTCCACGTGTTTTCAGCTGCTGGGTCTGGATGCCCCTGACCTCTACGACCCACCGCTGCTGAAGCCCAAATCGGGAGAGTGACCTTCATCAGACCGGGGGTGCTGCGTCGTGCGCCCCCGGATTGGGGCTCTTTTTCAACCGTACGATCAATACCTCGCCCGTGGAAGCAAATCGAACGGGAACCCCCGACACTCCCACGCCGCAGCTGGTATACCCTTCCATGTCGCCGTACCGCCACTTTCCCTCGCAAAACTTTCTCGGGGCCCTGCTGTGAGTGAAGAGCGGTCCCACATGGGGAAACTGGATCTGTCCCGCGTGCGTGTGACCGCACAGGTAGAGCTGTGGAGCGTACTCTGCGGCTTCTTGGTATACTTCGTTGGAATGGGCCACAAAAATATTGAACTCACCGGGAGGCACATCTTCGAAGGCCTGGGCCAGGTTGTGGCATTTGTAGTAATGCGGGTCATCCACCCCGACCACCCAGAGGCGGTCTCCGTTTCGTTCGATGGGCTTGGCGTCGTTCACCAGGAACTCGATGCCATATTTTTCCAGGGGTGCAACAATCTCCACACAGTCATGATTCCCCAGAACGCTCAGGATTCCATCCTGCGCCCGGATCTCGGGAATCACGCGGCTGAGGTGTGACAACGCCGGCGCGAAAGGGCCATGAGTCTCCATCCTGAAATCCCCGCCCAGGATACACAGGTCGGCCTTCACCTCTTTCAAAATGGTCACAAGCTTTTCCGTCAGTCCCTTCAGACCGTCCAGATGGAGATCGGAGAAGAACAGAATGGTGTAGTTGTCAAAAGAGGGGGGCAGGTCGGGAAAAGTGAAGGTCACCTCACGCTGCTGGATCTGCAAGGCGTTTTTCTGCCCTTTGTCGTAAATCCCCAGCAATTTGAAGGCGGTCTTCATGATGATGTGGTAGTAGATGGAGTCTTCGAAGTTGATGAAATGATGCAGGGGATTGGAGGTGATCTGGCAGGAACGGAGCTCCCGCAGGCGAACCCATGCATTTACGGATCGTGGATAGGCCTCATAGGGCTTGCCCAGGAGAAACTCCTTCAAAAACCATGCGCCCACATAGGCCCCCAGGCAAAAGAGAGCCAGGAGTATGGAGACCTCTCCCCAAGGGAGGTCGAAATACGGTGCGATGACGATGAAGGGGAAAGCCCCTTCGAAGATTTGGTCCAGGCCGGCGAAAACGCTGCCGCTGACCATCCCCATGCGCCGTTTCAGAAAGCTCGAGAGCAGATCGCCCGCCATGCTGAGCAGTCCGGCGGACAATCCCAGCCAAAGGGGAAATTCGAGGATCAAGCCCGCGCTCATTCCCATGAAAGCCGCCGCGCAGACGCCGCGAATGGTTTTATGAGACCCCAGGAGGGGTTTGCCGTCCAGAAAAATGCGGCCGCCATCGAGGGGTGCATTCCACTTTTCACGCAGCAAATAAGCCAGGAACGGGGGAGCGAAATTGACCGCCCAAAGGAGGAGAAGTATTTTCAGGGAGAAAATCATGATTGTCGTCACCATTCATCGTGAAGACCTGGCGGCTTCTCAGATCCTGCGCCAGGCCGTGCGTGCCGGTCATCAGCTCCGGCAATTTGCAGTAAAAGAGGGGATGATAAGGTGAAGAAGGGAGTGTAAAGCGCGAAAATCGCTTTACACTCCCTCCATGGCCGTGCAGGATTTGGGGCTGGGGAGGAACCGGACGATCGTCTTTCCCCGTGCTCCCATCAATCCAGGAAATTTTTCAGGGTAGCCTGCCGGTTGGGATTGCGGAGCTTCCTGAGAGCCTTCTTCTCGATCTGGCGGATGCGCTCCTTGGAAACCTTGAAGCTTTGACCAATTTTTTCCAGTGTTTCGGCGGGCTGCCCGTCGATGCCGAAGCGCAGTCTCAGGATCTTTTCTTCCCGGGGCTGCAGGCTGGAAAGAAGATTCCGGGTGACTTCAGCCAGCTCCTTGTCGGAGCACTCTTCGACGGGAGACACTGCTCCATCGTCCTCAATGAAATCTCCCAGGCGCTGCTCATCTTCGCCGATGGGGGTTTCCAGTGAGATGGGCTGAGCCGCAAGCGTCAACACCATCTGCACTTTATCCAGGGGCAGATCGGCGCGATCCGCGATTTCCTGGGGAGTGGGCTCCCGCCCGTACTCTTTCAGTAGTTCGTAGAATACCTTGAAGAAAAGGTTTTTCAGCTCGATAAAGTGCACGGGCAGACGAATGGTGCGGGTCTTATCGTAGATTCCCCGGATGATGCTCTGCCGCACCCACCATGTGGCGTACGTACTGAAGCGGTTCCCCTTCGTGTGGTCAAAACGCCCCACTGCTTTGAGCAGGCCCAGGTTGCCTTCCTGGATCAGGTCGTCAAAGCTCATTCCCCTTCCGCGATAGCGTTTGGCGATGCTCAGTACGAGGCGCAGATTGGCCTTCACCATTTCCTGCTTGGAAAAGTCGATGCGATGCATGATATCTTTGATTTCAGAAAGCATCTGGGAAAAGATGGGGTTTTCCGGACAGTCCCTGACGCCCCGCTCGAGAGTCCGCAGGATGACCTTCAGGATTTTGTCCCTGACACCCGGAAAGCTCTTCTCGTGAGCCAGCAGCTTTTCGACCTTCTGGTGCAGATCCAGGATCATCCGATCCACGGAAGCATTCTGCTTCACCAGCTCCACCAACCGTTCCTGACCTGTGCGAATGGTCTGCGCCAGTTCGATTTCTCGTTCCTGGGTCAACAGAGGATAGCTTGCCACCTCCTTCAAATAGTAGGTGACATGATCTTCTTCGAAATTGTCTTCCCTGGCGGATTCGAGGGAGGTATCCTCTTCCTCTTCCCCGCACACGGCGCTGTTTCCCATCTCTTCGTCACATTCCAGCTGCGCTCCATTCACCTCGAGCGTATCCACCAGACCCAGGTCGGCCTCTTTGAATTCGTCCTCTGAAACCTCCTCCCTCATAAATTTCCTGTACTCTTGTTGCCTTTCATCCCCATGAAAATAATATTTAAAGGGAAGGCACGTTTCAGACGAGTAGTTTTTCATTTCATTCTCCTTCGGTAGGGGAGATGTTTTGGCCAATCCATCCCTCCTGGGGTTGCAAGTGTCCATTGCTCTCCCACCTCGCTCCACCATTTCCTCATCGGATTAAGCATCCTGTCGGCAAGGTAAACAAAAATTATAAAGCATTTCATAAAAAAAGATAAGATCTTTTTTGAATGCAGTCAATTCACAACGAATGAAAATGTTTTATTATTTTTATAATATATTCCAACGATTATCATCGTTCTGCCCATCGCCGCTCCACCCGTTCACGGGAAAAAATTTAAAGCCGGCTCCGGGAGCATCCCTTTGCACCCGCTTCCCACAGCAAGCCCGCAATGACCCGTTCAGGAGCTGTCTAATACGACAACGAGACATTCCTCCCTCGCGTAGGGTGGGCTTTCGCCGCCCAACCAAGACTCTCGGCGCAGAATGGTGGGCAAAGCCCACCCTATGCAAGAACTCTCCTTGTAGTACTGAGACAGTGCGAAAGAAATCGGCTGAGGACCGTTGCCAAAAACCGCAAAATCTCTTATAGCTGTCCCTGCTGTATTGTTCTCGCAGTCGGATGCTCAAGCACAGTGAATGGGAAACGTGAACTTTGTGAGGAGGAGTTGGGTCTTGGATTGCCCTCGATGCAAAAGCAAATTGGCTCTTGTC
Organism: Desulforhabdus sp. TSK; assembly: GCF_022836495.1. Classification (GTDB taxonomy): domain Bacteria; phylum Desulfobacterota; class Syntrophobacteria; order Syntrophobacterales; family Syntrophobacteraceae; genus Desulforhabdus. Next base: position 111,157 of record NZ_BQXM01000012.1, on the reverse strand, counting down.
CGTTCCTGACGCCGGGTATACCTGCGCTGCCGGGAGTGTGGCGCTTCGTTTACTCTTGAAGAGATTCCAGAAAGCATTTCGGAGGAAGTGGAAGAGCAGCTGGCTCAATGCAGGATCGACCGCATTTGATCGATAAGATGTTTGAGTAAAATAAGCCGGACCATTCCCTCTGTAAAGAGGACCGGACCGGCTTTTCAATAAATTTCCAGTCACGCGGCGTGCGAGGACCCACTACAACCTGGCGGAAGTTTTCATCCCACCTGCGAGAGTTTTTCGCCAACCAGCCTGGCAGCGAGATCGAGAGCTCCCTGGAGATTTTCCGGCTGGCTCCCACCCGCCTGGGCCATATCCGGTCGGCCCCCTCCACTTCCCCCCACGATCTTGACGATTTCCTTGATGAGATTTCCCGCGTGAAGCCGGGCTGTGAGATCCTGAGTTACACCCACCAGGAGAAAAACCTTCTCGCCTTGAACGGCCCCCAGGACGAGCACGCCGCTTGGTATGCGTTCTTTGAAACGATCATAGAGATCCCGCAGGGCCTTGGGATTGTCGGTTTCCACCCGGGTGACCAGCACTTTCACCCCTCCGATGTTCTCAGCCCGCTCCAGCAGATCCGCCGACCGTTTCCCGGCAAGGGATGCCTTCAGGGCTTCCAGTTCCCTTTCCACCTGCTTTTGCTGGGTCATGAGCTTTTCGACCCGTTCGGCCACGTCGGCGGGGCCGGTCTTGAGGAGCCCCGCAGCCGTCTGCAGAATGCCCCTTTGCTTCCGCAGATGCGCCAGCGCATGCCTTCCGGCGAGAGCCTCGATTCTGCGGACTCCCGCTGCGATGCCTGTTTCCTGAACGATGACAAAAACGCCGATATCCCCCGTGCGGTGGGTGTGAGTACCGCCGCAGAGCTCGCGACTGAACCCGGGAATTTCCACCATGCGCACGCGGTCTCCATACTTTTCCTCAAACAGGGCCATGGCTCCGGTCTTGAGGGCCTCCTCCAGGTCCATGACATGCACATGGATGTCTTCATTGGTGCGAATCTCATCGTTGACCCGCTGTTCGATTTCGTCCAGCTCCGAAGGCGTCAGGGCAGCGAAATGGGTGAAATCGAAACGAAGCCGATCCGGCGCCACCAGAGACCCCGCCTGCTTAACGTGGTCTCCCAGAACGGCGCGGAGAGCGGCATGGAGAATATGAGTGGCGGTATGATGCAGGGCCGTGTCCTTGCGGGCCATCGCGTCCACCTTCAGGCGAACGCGCTTTCCGGTGGTCAGGCGCCCTTCTTCCACCTTTCCCACGTGAACGATGAGGTCGCCCGGGAGCTTCAACGTATCCGATACTGTCAGCCTGCCGCCTTCGAAAAGGATTTCCCCCCGATCCCCCACCTGGCCGCCGGATGCACCGTAAAAAGGAGTTTCGGCCGTAACGACCTCGACTGCCGTCCCCGACTCGGCTTCCTGCACGGCTTTACCGTCCCGCACCAGGGCGAGGACCTCGGATTCCGCCTCCAGACTTTCGTAGCCCAGAAAACGCACGGAGACATCTCGAGCCGACAATTGGCGGTAGGCTTCGGACACTTCCCGCTCCCCGCTGCCCTTCCAATGCATGCGGGATTGCTCCCTTTGCTTTTCCATCAGTTTCTGGAATTCCGCCTCTTCCACGCCGAGGGAGAGGTCGCGGGCCATGTCGGTGATGATATCGATGGGAAAGCCGAAAGTGTCGTAGAGCTTGAAGATCAGGCCACCGGGAATGACCCTTCTCCCCTCCGTCTGTAGTTGGCGGATTTCGTTTTGCAGGAGGCCGAGCCCGTGATCGAGGGTTTCGTTGAAGCGTTCTTCCTCGTTGAGAATGACCCGGGTGATGTAGCTCTTGTTTTCCAGCAGTTCGGGGTAGGCATCGTGCATGGCTTCCATGACTTTCACGACGACGTCATGGAGGAAAGGCTTGTCCTGCCCCAGGAAGCGTCCGTGGCGCAGAGCCCGGCGGATCACGCGGCGGAGCACGTAGCCGCGCCCCTCATTGCTCGGCAGGATGCCGTCCCCGATGAGAAACGCCGCTGCGCGGCTGTGGTCTGCGATGACCTTGACGGATACATCCTTTTCGGGGTCGGTCCCGTAGTGGTAGCCGCTGATTTCGGCAATGCGGGCACGCATGGGCGCGAAGAGATCCGTATCGTAGTTGGACGGGACCTTCTGGATCACCGCCGCGATGCGCTCCAATCCCATGCCTGTGTCAATGCTCGGTTTGGGAAGGGGCTCCAGTACCCCGTCCTCCCGGCGGTTGAACTGCATGAACACCAGGTTCCATAGCTCCAGGTAGCGATCGCAGTCGCATCCCGGCCGGCAGTCGGGGCGTCCACAACCCATGGCTTCACCCTGGTCGATGAGGATTTCCGAGCACGGACCGCAGGGGCCGGTATCGCCCATGGACCAGAAGTTGTCCTTGGTGGGAAAAGTCAGAATGCGCTCCACCGGGAGAAAGCGGGCCCAAAACTCGCGGGCTTCCTCGTCCGGCCCCAACCGCATTTCTGCGTCCCCTTCATGGATGGTCGCGTATAGTTTGTCCTTTGGCAGCCCCATGATTTCCGTGAGGAAAATCCAGGCATACTCCACCGCATCCTTCTTGAAATAATCCCCGAAGGAAAAGTTTCCCAGCATTTCAAAAAAGGTATGATGCCTGGCTGTCCGTCCCACGTTTTCCAGGTCATTGTGCTTGCCGCCCGCCCGCATGCATTTCTGGCTTGTGGCTGCGCGAACGTAAGGGCGATGCTCCTCACCCAGGAAGGTGCGCTTGAACTGAACCATTCCGGCATTGGTGAACAGGAGGGTGGGATCATCATGGGGGATGAGAGAAGAGCTCTTAACGTTGGTGTGGCTTCGGTCGTGAAAGAAATCTAGGAACGCCTTGCGGATTTCGCTGGCTTTCATCAAGAAGGTCTCCTCGGGTTAGAGGCTGCATCTATATTCCAAAAATCAGACATCGGCACTGTTGTGTCATTCCCCCCGCATTGCTCATTCGCCGAGGGGCGCATCCACGGGTGAAAGGGGGAACTTCAGGTCGTGAATTTCCCGGATCTTGCGGTCGAGCTCCGAGAGGAGATCGGGATGTTCTCTCAAAAAGGCCTTGGCATTTTCCCTGCCCTGTCCCAGGCGCTCACCACTGTACGAATACCATGTGCCCGCTTTGTCGACAAGATTGGCGTTTACCGCCAGGTCGAGCACGTCGCCTTCCTTGGAGATGCCCCGGCCGTAGACCACGTCGAACTCCACCTCCTTGAAGGGGGGGGCGATCTTGTTCTTGACGACTTTTACACGAGTGCGGTTGCCGATGATATCCTGGCCTTCCTTGATGGGGCCGAGACGGCGGATGTCGAGGCGCATGGTGGCGTAGAATTTGAGGGCATTGCCACCCGTGGTGGTTTCTGGGGATCCGTACATCACGCCGATCTTCATGCGAATTTGATTGATGAAAATGACGCAGGTCTTGGATTTGCTGATGGTCGACACGAGCTTCCGCAGCGCCTGACTCATCAGCCGTGCCTGGAGTCCTACATGGGGGTCTCCCATTTCTCCTTCAATTTCCGCCTTGGGCACCAGCGCCGCGACGGAGTCGATGACAATGACGTCGATGGCGTTGCTCCTCACGAGGATTTCGGCAATCTCCAGGGCCTGTTCACCGTAGTCCGGCTGGCTGATGAGCAGATCTTCCACCAAGACCCCCAGTTTTCGAGCATAGGTGATGTCCAGGGCATGCTCTGCATCGATGAAAGCAGCCAGCCCTCCCATCTTCTGGGCTTCGGCAATGATGTGCAGGGCCAGTGTCGTTTTCCCCGAAGACTCCGGCCCGTAGATTTCCATGATGCGTCCCCGGGCGACGCCTCCAATGCCCAGGGCCAGGTCCAGGGAAAGGCATCCCGTGGGGATGACTTGAATTTCGGTATGCGGAGATCCTTCCCCCAGGCGCATGATCGCGCCTTTCCCGCACATGCGTTCAATCTGAGACATGGCCGTATCCACGGCCTTCTGTCGTTCGTCTGTGGCACCCATAAAAAAGGGCCTCCTTCCATCGATGAATAGGAATGGGTGAGGGTCTAGGGCATGGGCTGGAAAAGGGTGTCCGTAGCTCGCCGCATGCTCCCGTCAGGAGAGGGGTTCTCCCTGCTCCGGGCCGGGATTGAACAAAACCCTTCATGCTCATCCGGTGGTAGAGCTTCCCTGACGGATTCCACCCCATGAGCACTGCCGGTACCCACGTGGTTCGCGTATTTGCTCACTGTGCGAATGCTGCTCGAAATAGCGGAGTATAGCGGGCCCCTTCAGGCCTCAATTCGCTCTTATACAATACAAGCTCTGTGACGTCAAAGTCTTCCGCCTCGAAGGCTTGCCTGGCCAGCAGGGCTTCCTGCAGGACCCTCAGCCGCTGCCTTCCCTTCACGCGGCCCAGCGTGAGATGCGCTTTGAAAGGGCGGTCCTCCCGCTTGAAATCGAGGGCGGCCATGGCCTCCTCCACGCGTTGCTGCACATCGCGCAGGGACGGGATGTCCCCTTTGAGCCCCACCCAAACGACCCGCATTTGCTGGAGAGTCGGGAAGGCCCCGCACCCAGCCGCGTGCAATCTGAAGGGCTGGGTGTCCACCGCAATTTCTGCCAGTTGCGCCTGGATGTCCGCGATGCGGCCGGGAGGGACATCCCCGAGAAACTTCAATGTCAGGTGGATGCGATCGGGCTTCACCCAGCTTACGGGGGCGTCCGTCCTTTGGAGCTCCTTTTGGAGTGCTTCCAGGGAACCCTGGAGCTGAACGGGAAGATCGAGGGCGATGAAGGTGCGGATCACGACGACAACCTCCTCCAGAGCAGGGTGAGAGCGGCTTGTGCCGCGCTTTCCTGGATGACCTCGCGGTCTCCTCTGAACCGATACTTTTCCACGACGGTGCCTTCAGGGGTCGCGCAGGCGATGTAAACAGTGCCCACCGGCTTTTCGGGGCTTCCTCCCGTCGGGCCGGCAATGCCCGTGATGGCGACGGAGACTTCCACCCCCGCTTCCCGGCGAGCCCCTTCGGCCATGGCCCCGGCTACGGGCTCGCTCACCGCCCCGTGGCGCTCCAGCAGCTCCCCGGGCACCTGCAGCAGTTCCTGCTTTGCCCGGTTGCTGTACGTAATGAAGCCCCGGTCAAAGTAATCGGATGCACCCGCCACCGCCGTGATTCTTTTTGAGAGCAATCCACCGGTGCAGGATTCCGCCAGACTCAGTTTCCATCCTTTCATCCGCAGCTGTGCCCCCACGACAGCTTCGATGGACTCTTCATCCCGGCCGCTGATCCGCTCAGTCCCGAGGCGGGTGACGACCTCCCTTTCCGCGGCCTCGATGCGGGTCAGGCAGGCGGTCTTGCTTTCCGCCGAGGCGAAGAGGGTCACCCAATTCTCAACCCCCTGAGGATAGTAACCGATCTCCACTCCCAGCCTGCCGGCATCGAGATCCTTCAGACGCTGATAGATTTCCGATTCAAAGAGGCCTTGAACGCGGATCACCCGTTTCACGCAGAGGTCTCGGTGGGGGAAGCGTTTTTCCATGTCTGGAATCACCAGTTCCGCCAGGAGAGTTTTCATCTCGTGCGGAACGCCCGGCAGAAAATAACAGGGTACCGTGCCATGTTGGATGAAGAACCCGGCCATCCCCTTTCCCAATTTGAGGGCACCCCGGGGCAGTTCGGCCATCCGAGCCACTTCCCGGGAAAGGGTGCGGCCGCTTTGAGCCAGGCGCTCTTCAAGCCATTTCAGGTAGTTGACGTCGGTCTCAAGGGGCAGTCCGAGGGCCTTGGCGACTGCCGTGGTGGTGCGGTCGTCGTCGGTGGGCCCCAGGCCTCCCGTTGCGATGAGAAACTCTGATCTTTCCAGGGCGGAGGAAATGACTTCAACGATTTCCTCCTCCCGGTCTCCTACCGTGATCATCCGCCCCAGGCGGAACCCTCCGGCGCGCAGCTCCCGGGCAATGTGATGAGCGTTTCCGTTGGGGATGTCTCCCAGCAGGATTTCATCCCCAAGCGTCAGGAGGGAGCCGATGACCGCTGTCGTCTTTTGGGGGGCCACCCTTTCAGCCATATTCATATCAGCAATCACCTCTTTTCTTTCGGTTTTGTCGTCATCAGTGCCAGTGTGCGGGCGTCCTCCGCCTTCGTTCCCTCTCATCGCCCACCCGTCGTCCGGCCTGTTTTCCCCTCCCCGGAGCAATGTTCGTCATTCCGGCGAAAGCCGGAATCCAGGAAAATAATGACTTACTGGACCCCGGTTTTCACCGGGGTGGCGTTAAGTCAACGTCATTGTCCCCGGAGGCTCGGCAGATGGTTTCGTACACTTCCAGGAGGGGAATTCCATGGGTATCGGCGATGTGCTTGCATGCATCGTATTCGGGCACGAGGCGCTGCCCTCCTCCCGGGAGGGTGACCGCCTTGACGCGGCACCATCCATAGGGGGTGGGGATCTCCCTGGATTCTCGCGGCAGTTCCACCCGTTTCACGTCCTGAACCCTCACGCCCAGGGTCGTTGTCTCTGAGAACAGGGCGTCCAGGATGCGCGGTTCGTTCCCCGGCTCCACCAGCACCCGCAGGCAGGTTCCCGGGCGGTTTTTCTTCATCTGGAGCGAAAAAAGTGCCACATCCAAAGCACCCAGTTGGAAGAGCCGCTCAGAAACGTGGCCATAGAGCTCGGGGTTCATATCGTCGATGTGCGTTTCCACCAGGAGCAGATCCCGCCGGCGATAGAGGGGCTGAGGCCTCCCGCAGAGGATGCGGAGGAGATTGGGGGGATCGGAGGCAGGGTGGGCTCCCACGCCGTAGCCCGTAGATTCCAGGACCATGTCGGGAATCGTTCCGTAGGATTCCGCCAGGGAGGCCAGGATGGCGGCGCCGGTGGGAGTCACCAGCTCCCTGGGGATCCCGCTGTCATAGACGGGCGCTCCTTCCAGGAGCAGCACCGTCGCGGGAGCGGGCAGGGGCAGCGTCCCATGCTGGGTCTGGACCAGCCCACTGCCGAGGGGGATGCGTGAGGCGTAAATCTTTTCGATGCGCAGGTATTCCAGGCCGATCACGCTCCCCACCACGTCCAGGATGGAATCCAGCGCTCCCACCTCGTGGAAATGGACGCGGGAGATGTCCATGCCATGCACCCGCGCTTCCGCCCGGGCCAGGCGCTCGAAGATGCCGAGGCTCTTTTCCTTCACGGACGGATTCAGATGGCTTGACTGGATGAGGCGGTCAATGTCGGCATAAGTTCGAGAGGGCTGGGGCTCCATCTGAATCGTGACCCGAGACCCCCTGACGGCCCCGCGCATTTCTTCGCCGACCTGGAGGGTATATCCCTCGACGGGAAGCTTTTGCAGCTCCTCCAGCAAGACCTGCATGGAAAGGCCCAGGTCCAGCAAAGCGCCCAGAACCATGTCTCCGCTGATTCCGGAAAAGCAGTCAAAGTACGCTATCTTCATCTCAATCCCTCGTGTGGATGGGAGGCCGCTCCAGCAGCAACGTCATATCTTGTTGCGTATAACAGAAACTCTTGACACGTTAAAGTGCCGATGATAAATTCGCAACCTCCGTCGGGGAATAGTGAAGATCGCCGGAGGGATGGCCGAGTGGTTTAAGGCGGCGGTCTTGAAAACCGTTGAACGAAAGTTCCGTGGGTTCGAATCCTACTCCCTCCGCCATTTCAGGCAGACAAAAACGGAGAGATGGCCGAGTCGGCTTAAGGCGCTCGCCTGCTAAGCGAGTGTACTCTGTAAAGGGGTACCGAGGGTTCGAATCCCTCTCTCTCCGCCACTTCAACAACTTAGCCCCTGTGAATCGATTCTGATTCACAGGGGCTTTTTGTTTGCGTGCGCCCGGCAGGGCGCATTTACTTGGAGGTGAGAGTCCTCTACAGGCCCGACAGGGGGAACTGTTAGCCGGACGGCAAGGGTGTCCATCGCGAGGTGGAATCTGAAGGAAGCCGCAGGCAAAGCGCTGGCCTGACGAACAGAAATCGCATACGAGGCGTTCATGTTGGATGAGAAGGCCAATATCTTCAAAGTCCGATACCTGTACGGAAGACATGGGCGTATATGCGGCGGGCATAAGCGTGAAGGTGAGTGCCCATTACCCGGGGAGATCTTACCGGTCTGCCTTGTGCTACCGCCATCGAGAGGCGGCGGGATGGACGGTGAGAAGTCAGCCGAGGGCATATTAGGTTCCGCTCGACCGGACTGAAGGCCCGAACATGAGACGTGTGGTATCGGAGTCTTGAATTTCGATGACAATAGGAGACGCAGACCGTCGGGCTGGAATGCCCGACACTTCTTCGGTGGGTAGCGGACGGAACCCGCGAGAAGCCGTTGTTTGGGCGTCAAAGGTCACGGCAAGGAAAGAACACTCCAGCCAGAAGACGAAACAGTTGATGGAAGCAGTGGTCGAGCGCGAGAACATGTTGCAAGCGTGGAAACAGGTAAAGAGCAACAAGGGGTCGGCGGGCGTGAATGGGATGGATATAGAAGCCACGCACGTCCACCTTCGGGAGCACTGGCCACGTTTACGAGAGGAATTGCTCGAAGGGAGCTACCAACCCCAGCCGGTTCGCAAGGTAGAGATACCCAAGCCGGGAGGAAAGGGAATGCGGCAATCGGGCATTCCCACGGTAGTGGATCGTCTGATCCAGCAAGTGATGCATCAGGTGATGCAACCGATCTTCGATCCGGACTTCTCCGAGTCCAGCTATGGATTCCGCCCCGGCCGGGGAGCGCATCAGGCAGTAAAGCAAGCCAGGGAGTATGTGTCGACCGGGCGCAGGTGGGCCCTCCTCCTACCCGATGACACCAATTTTGACACCAATTGCTTCTTGATTATCTCGCAAGCCGAATCTTACCCACAGCTTTCCCAACCCTCAGCTTGGGAGACTGATTCGTGGCAATGCTCAACATATCAGATCGTTTTCCTGCCTTGATTTACGTGCTTTGGATAGGGTCCATTTTGTTTTCAAATGCCCCTTATGTGGCGCAAATATGGAACATAATTATAAAGAACTAGAAAATCGTTCGCATCGATTAAGCATGGAATAAGATGGCGCTCCGGCACACTCCAAAATTGGAGGGAAAAGATCGGTTCTTATGCGTGAGAGTAAAAATCTGAATTGGATATAGAGAGGTTAACTTCTGAATTTACCCCAAAGGCTCCTTTATGATTGAAACCACCGGGATCGGTCAGGCCCTCCATTTTCCCGCACCTGGATATTAATTTGCGACAAAACTCTTGACATTGCAATGAAGGGCGGTAGGTTTAGCTCATTAAACTAAGTCTCATTGAGGTGACCATATGCGGACATACAACATTCACGATGCCAAAACCCATTTATCCCGGCTGGTGGAGCAAGCCGCCAACGGTGAGCCGTTCGTCATCGCCAAGGCCGGGAAGCCGATGGTCAAGGTTATTCCGCTCAATGCTCGGGAACCTTCCCGGATCAAAAGGTTTGGCTTCATGGCTGGGCAAATTAACGTGCCGGCCGACTTTGATCGGATGGGCGAAGCCGAGATCATGAAGATGTTTGAAGGGGATGCATGAATCTTCTGCTCGATACTCACTTGTTGCTATGGGCGGCACAAGGCTTTGAACATCTACCGGTGGATGCTCAGACGGCGATGAGCGAGCCTGAAAACGAATTATTCTTCAGCGTCGCCAGCTTGTGGGAAATCGTAATCAAATGTGGCTTGGGCCGCGAAGATTTCAAGGTCGATCCACGAGTGTTGCGACGCGGCCTGTTGGACAACGGCTATCTTGAGCTGCCGATCCTCAGTGAGCATGCGGTGGCCGTCATGACCCTACCGCCAATCCATAAAGATCCCTTCGACCGCCTGCTCGTCGCGCAGGCCATTGTCGAGGGCATAACACTATTGACAGCCGATATACAGGTGGCCAAATACGCCGGTCCGGTGCAACGGGTCTAGCAACAACGGCGGGGCAGGGGCATTTTCAGTAATGAAGGCCAGCCCGACCCCTCTCACGTGGTCCTGAACCCTACAATGCCACTTAGCTTTAAATGATTGAAATTAACACCCTTACCCAGGATTCGGGGATAAAGAGCCTTTTATCAACAAGAGCGTAGCCATGGCGGGAGGCATAGCCTTCAAAGACTCCCACCTGGCAGTTGTCCACTTCACCAACAGTGCCGCAGTACTGGCGCTCAACCCCGACCGAGTCCTCTCCTTTTTTGACAAATGCCGATTCATCGTACATGAGTACCCCCTTGGGATCTCTCATGTCTTAATGGACCAGGGTGTGGTACTTCGAAAGAATCTTGTCCTCATCCCAGAGAGCATCGGTAATGGCACTTTTCATCCGTCGGGGATTTCCCCCTTCGACGTGAAGGGCAATAGGCTCGATCGATTTTCTCTCAAGATCGCTCAACTGGCCCACCATGTATCGGAAGAAGTTCTCCCGGGGCTCACTTTGCGAAAATCCGTCATGGAACGTAGCGTGGAATTCTTTCAGCTCGTCCATAAATCCGGTGATATCAACCTATTCAATCTCATACTGTGGAACGGGATAGAGGCCCTCATCGCGTCTGATCTCGGGCAGCATAATCGGCCTCCATGTAATGATATCCTCCTCCCATGGCTGATTATCGCTCTCCGAGCGGCCTGCTTCAAGCCATAGCGCGTTGTAGGGCTATCCTCTTCGACGATCACGATCCTGAAGAGGCCGCCGAGAGCCGGAAAAGCATGGTGGCCCCGGCACAGCGCTCCGCCGCCGGCATTCCAACTGGAAGCGTTGCCATGAACAGCATATGTGAAGAAATTATGAATGGATACCGCAGGCTGTTAATTTGTTCTGAACTGGACGGCCATGTGCAGGTCAGGACGCCCTACCTTTATCCCGATGGAGATTTTATCGATGTCTACATCCAACGCGTTGGTGATCAAACCATTGTGACCGACCTTGGCGAAACGATCAGATGGCTCGGGACGCAAGCCCTTTCCACTAAGAAATCCCACAAACAACTGGCAATCATTGGAGATATTTGCAGCAATCATGAGGTCTTGTTCTATCGCGGGATGATCATGAGAGGTGAAAAGCTTACCGGGAGATCCGGGCGAGTATACACGATTGATTTTCACACCTTTTCACTTCAAAAGACGGCATTGATCTGCACTTTGAGCACCGGCGGCAAGGCTTCCGCAAAGCGCCTGGCCGAGCACGTGGTCACGACTTGGCACGATCTGAGCTATTCGAAGGTGGGAAGGGAAGCCCAGTCATTCATTTCCCTGTTTGACGACACTATAGACGTATGGTCTTCGGAGGACTTCAACCTCCTCGAAACACTTTCAGATATTGCCTATTGGTCGAAACCGGATGACTTCACCGATCAACTCCTGGCCGCCTAAGCCGCCCTACCCCAGGGCGGCTTTTTTATTCCCACGCCATGCCTCATGCCGCTGACTTCCTCTTTCCTTCGGTGTGCTCGAAGCTCAAGACGAGTTTTCCTCCAAGAGCCGCGGCGGCTCGCTCCAATTGCTTCAAAGTGGGAGAATGCCTTGGATTCTCCAAGCGCTGTGCCGAAGGCCACGAGGTCCCGAGCGCCCGAGCCAGTTCCGCCAGCGATCTGCCCTTCCTGGCTGTCCTCATCAGCAGCGCCGACTGCACCAGGGCGGAAGGATAAATCCACACGCCTCCCTCGTACTCTTTCGGATCGGGAATGTCCATGCCTTCGTCCATCCTCCCTTCGAGGGTCAGATTGAGAACCTCTTCAGCGTTGAACAGCGCCTCCTCCATGGTCTTTCCTTCCGTGAAGGCCTCCTGCAGATCCGGAAACCTGACGAAAATTCCATCCTGATCCTCTTCAAAAATAGCCTGATACGCGATTTTCATTTCAGCTTCACCCCCGTATCCTTTTCTATCTGAGCCAACGTTTTGGGATGAACATCCCTGGCGCCATGGACCGGAACGGTCGTCCGAGCGGAATCCTTCGCCATGCGATGATGACTTCCATTCACCCGGATTACCCTCCAGCCTTCGCTTTCCAGGATCTTTATGATTTGCTTGCCGTTCATCTTCCCTCACGTTGATCGAATGATATATCTTATTTGATATATGGGCAAGATTTTATCCCATCCAGCACACGCAGGACTTCCATTGTACTGATGCCACGAAAATGGATTGTCCATCCACTCCATAGCCCCCCAGACACATCCCATTCCCATCAAGGATAGCTGTCAGGAGACATGGACACTGGCAGCCCCGGACATGGCGGGAATGCCGAGGTGAAAGACCCCAAGTGAGCCCATGGAAGGACGGGACAACCGGATGCTCTGGCGACAGACGTCTGGTGTCGACGACCGGCAGTTGCAGCCGGCAGTCGTGACTGACGGGAGAGACCGTCACCACCACAGTGCTCACCCGGGGGAAGGATAGACCTCGCAGGGTGTTTCGCCCCCCCTCCCCGGCTGCGGGAGCTGCGTGAGGTGCCTGTGAAACGAGAGGGGGATGAAAGGACTCGGATATTTCATGGAGGTGTATTGCCAGGGGCGTCAATACGACTCATGCAAAAATTCACCATGTCCGTGGGCCTCTCATGCTGGGTGCAGGCATCCAATGCACCCAGCATGAGAGAGCCTGAGCCAGAGATCGTTATTGATGGGCTGTACGGCGACAGCCTCGCGTTAGGGTGTGAAAGGGGGCAAATGACATGCGCCGAATAGCACGTTTTGTCTGGCGGATGTTCCATCGCCGCACCGACGATGGCTTCAGTTTCACGTTAAAGGAGTGTTGGTGGATCTCCGGCAACTGCTTCTGAGGATCGATCCATGCGACAGGATCTGACATTTCATGAGGCCAACGCGTGACGATCCTTGACTTCCACCAACTCGCTCAGATAATGAATACGAGCGAAACGACGATCCGTAAGAACTGGAGGAGATACCCTCATTTCTTCATCGGATCAGGACGCAATTTGAAATCGGCCAGGTTCGTTCTAGAGCAGCTGGTGGAGGCATTGAGTCGTGAGTGTGTTCAGGAGAGCATCCGAGAAAACATGGACCGCGAAGTTCATGCTGAACGGAAAAATCCATGCAAAACGAGCGTCCCGGACAAAACTCACCGCGCAGCAGTGGGAGGCGGAAGAGCGAAAGAGGATAGAAGCCGGCCCCCTGGAGACACTTACAATCTCTTTCGGTTCGTTGGCCGAAAGGTACTTTGACAACTGCCGCGCCAGGATGCAGCAAAATACCCGGCGGTCAAAATCGCATTACTACGCCAAGTTTATCGACTACCTGAACGGCAATCCACCAGCGCAAGACATTTCAAAAACCACTTTCCTGAATTACCTGGAACACATTCAATCCACCGAAGGAAACAAAACGGCAAATCGCCATTTGAAAGACCTGAAGGCCCTCTATGATCGGGGGCTCCTCCACGATCTGGTAACGGGCAGCTGGAAGCGGATTTTCTCCCGATGACTCAGAAGCTTTCGGATGTAATGGAAAGACGTTGGCTCGAGCGCAACAAGAGTTCAGTCTATGTTTTCTACAAATCTGATGGGTCACCGCTTGCCTGCTCCGCCAAGAGGGATCTCTTGAGGACCTTGTGTGAACGTGCGGGGGTGAAGCCTTTTGGATTCCATGCCATCCGACACCATGTGGCATCAATCCTGAATGATTCCGGCAAGGCAACTCTTTCCCAGATCCAGCAATTTTTAAGGCACAGGCGCCCCACGACGACTGAAACTTACCTGCACACGATCAGTCGTGACCTGGAAGAATTGACGAAGATCCCGGACAGCAGCGACACCAATCCAACGGAAAAGCTGGTGTCGGTGACACCAATTAGAAACCAGTAATACAGATGCAGAGCTGATGTAATAGAAACCTCAGGGGCTTGGAAATGGCTGTACTCGCTTTCTAAGCGAGTGTACTCTGTAAAGGGGTACCGAGGGTTCGAATCCCTCTCTCTCCGCCACTTCATCAAGTCAGCTCATGAGGGTGTATCTCATGGGCTTTTTTTGTTTGGGTGCTTCCGTACCATCAGGAGGTTGTGCGATGCGGGTCCATGTCGGTCTGGCCGTACTGGCGAGTTTCATTCTGCTGAATGCCGTTGCCCCCGGAGATCTCCTGGCGGAAGGGACTGCAGGAAAAAAGGGAAACGAAAAGTCCATGACCATCACCCAGGCTTTTGCCCTCGGGGCGGTGGAAGGCCTGACGGAATTCCTTCCGGTCAGCTCAACCGGGCATCTGCTTGTAGCCCAGAGACTCATGGGGCTGGAAAAAAACGACCCGGCCCGGCCCCAGGGCAACCCGCAGTCCAAGGATGCTGCGGATGCTTACACCATTTGTATCCAGGCCGGGGCGATCCTGGCCGTCGTCTGGCTTTATTTCGGACGTATGAAACAGATCGTTCAGGGCATACTTGGGAGGGATCGTGATGGGCTGGTAATGGCCGTCAACGTGGTGGTCGCCTTCCTGCCTGCCGCCGTCGTCGGATTGCTCTTCAACAAGATGATCAAGGAATATCTTTTCGGCATGTGGCCGGTGATTTCAGCCTGGATGGTGGGCGGATTGGCTATCCTTCTGGTTGCGCATTTCAAGAATGAAAAAGGCAATCCCATGGCTGGAGGGCGGTCGCTTCGTGAGATGCGAGCCAGAATGGCCATCACCATCGGCCTGGTGCAGTGCATCGCCATGTGGCCGGGAGTCAGCAGGAGCCTCGTCACCATAGTGGGAGGCGTTCTGGTGGGCCTTTCGCTGCCTGCGGCCGTCGAGTTCAGTTTTCTCCTGGGGCTTTTGACGCTCGGGGCGGCTACGGCGTATGATTTCTCCAAACACGGTCAGATCATGCTGGAGACTTTCGATGGTTTTTCCCTGTTCATCGGGCTCGTCTCTGCGTTCATCTTCGCGGTCCTCTCCATTAAATGGATGGTGGGATACCTGAGCCGGCACAGTCTTGCCGTCTTCGGATACTACAGGGTCATCGCTGCCCTGGCAGGGATCGCGCTGCTCCTGACTCAAAGGATCTGAGGTCTCCTGCCGTGCATTGGGGACGGGGCATGGAGACGTCGCCGATGGTCTGTCCTTCGGCCTGAAATCATTCCGTGGGGGGCGGACGTATTTTCCATGAAACACCGGATCATGCATATCGACATGGACGCCTTCTATGCGTCCATCGAGCAGGCGGACCATCCCGAATGGAAGGGCAAGCCGGTGATTGTGGGGGCTTCCATGCGGGGGGTTGTTTGTGCTGCGTCCTACGAGGCAAGGAAATTTGGTGTCCGTTCGGCCATGCCCGTTTTCCAGGCGAGGCGCCTGTGCCCTGGCGGGGTTTACCTTCCCGTGCGCATGAAGCGGTACCGGGAGGTTTCGAGTCTGGTCATGGAAATCTTCAGGCAGGCTTCGCCCCTCGTGGAGCAGGTATCCATCGACGAGGCCTACCTTGACGTTACGGGCACGGAAAAGCTCCACGGTCCGCCGGAGCGTCTGGCCGCCCACATCAAAGAGGCAGTGCTGGAGAAGACCTCCCTCACGTGCTCCATCGGCATCGCCCCCAACCGTTTTCTCGCCAAGATCGCCTCGGAGATGAAAAAACCCGACGGGCTCACCATCATCGAGGAAGAGGAGGTGCCCGGCCTGCTGCAGGGGCTGCCCGTCACGCAGATTCCCGGGATCGGTTCTAAAACCGGCGAACGCCTTCATGCCCTGGGCATCCGTGTGGTGGGCGACATTCTGAAGTTCCCCCTCTCTTTCTGGACCGCACGATTCGGAAAGAGCGGCGCCGCCCTTTACGAAAAGGCGCAGGGACAGGGCTCCTGTGAAATTGTTTCCTATTCCGACCCCAAGTCGTCCAGCGCGGAAGACACTTTTGACGTAGATACGGATGACCCCGAAGAATTGAAGAAATGGCTGCTGCTGCAGGCCGAGGAGGTGGGGCGCGATCTGCGCGCCCGCGGCCTTCGGGGGAAGACGGTAACCTTGAAAGTGAAGTTCGCCGATTTCAAGACACTCACCAGGAGCCGCACCCTGTCGGCCCCCACCCATTGCACGGAAAAAATCTTCCTGACGGCATCCCGGCTCCTGGGTCACCTGCCCCTCACCCAGAAAGTGCGCCTCATCGGTGTGGGGGTTTCCCATCTCGTTTCCGGCTCCCGGCAGATGCCGCTCTTTCCCGATCGCTCTTTTGACCGGTTGGAAAAGCTCGACGTGGCCCTGGATGAAATCCACAAGAAGTTTGGGGACAAGATCCTCAAACGGGGGCGCATCGCGGATTTTGATCCGTGAAAAGGCATTGGGGAGCTTCAAAATCCCCTGTGAATTCCTCTGGTTTGACCTTCCTCAGGATCAGCGTTATAACATCACGTCTCCTATTCACGGAAGCGGGCTGAGGAGGCCATGAGCCTCCGCATTCCGTGCCCGTGGGAGGGGGATTCTTGCGCTTTTTTTCGCAAGAATTTGAAAGCCGCCGAGGTGTCAGCGGATCCTCATAGCCTTCATTTTTGGCCGTGAATGCTGAATTTTCGTGGGTTCGGGAAAATGGGGAACATGAGCGCCGAATAATTCAAGTGTTTAATTGTTGACAACTGTTTAATTGTTGAAGGCTCTTTCCGTGCTATGCTATATTCAATTGGAATTTGAATTTTAAGAGCTGGTAATGATGCCATGTACGTCAGGCCGCGAGAGAAATATTTCACCTGGTGGGTGGTTTCGTCATGGCCTGGAGGCGTGCAACCGGTCTGCAGGGCTGACGGCTTCGGGGAGGGCAGGTGGCCGGTTTGCCCGGGATCCGTGAATTGAAAATTCGAGGAGTGCAACGCGTTCTTCATTCGCTCTCTCCAAGCTCGAGCTGCCCGGGGTATGGTGTTGCCGCCGTGTGCCCCATGCCGTATGACTCACTTCTCGTTCAGATCCAGACGAATTGCTTCTCCTCCACCAGTTAAGGCTTCTATTTTGGTTCCAGGCTTTGCCAAGCCTGGAGGTGTGGGCTTCAGGCTCCCGGGATTTGGACCTGAAGGAATCCATCGGTCTCCGGATTGAGACGACAGACTTTATCTAGGGAGAAATGAAAGATGAATGAGGTTTTCGAACCGAAAATGCTGGCGTTTTTGTGCAACTGGTGCGCCTATGCGGGAGCGGATCTGGCCGGCGTATCGAGATTTCAGTACCCGCCCACTATCCGGGTCATTCGAACCATGTGCTCGGGGCGAGTCGACCCACTCTATGTCATCGAGGGACTGAAGGACGGCTTCGATCAAGTCTCGGTATTTGGGTGACACATCGGAGACTGCCATTACCTGGAAGGTAATATTTATGCTTCAAAGCGTATGAGCGTCGTGGAACAGCTTCTGGATTATTCGGGCATCGGCCGCAAGCGCATGGCCTTGCGATGGGTCAGCGCGGCGGAAGGGCAGATATTCGCCGACACCGTCAAGGAGCTCACCGAGTCCACGAAAGAATTGGGTCCTTTCGATGCCCAAGCATACAATCTGCAACTGGCTGCCGTTGAGAGAGTGCTGCAGGGGCCCCGGGTTCGCTGGATGACGGGCGTTGACCTGCATGTCACGGAAAGAGGCAATGTCTACGGGGAAAAGGTGGACGAACAGGCGTTTCGGGCCATGTTTGAGCAGTCCCTGAAAGAAGAGTATGAGAAGGCCTTGATCCTGGAAGTTTTGGGGGACGGTCCCAGTTCGGTGCGGGAGATGGCCGGCAAGACGGGGCTGCCTGTGTATACCGTTTCTCTGCGGCTGAATGATCTGGAGCGGCGGGGGTTGGCCGACCTGCAGAAGTTTGAGGGATCCACTCCCAGGTTTGTCCGATTGGCAGCATAAGAATCCGCGGTCGAGGGTCTACCGCAGTCCGCCGGTGTTGGAGGTTGCCTCCGCGGCGGCTGGGAAACGGAAGGCCTGGAACGAATAAAGAGGAATGTTTATGGCAAATTCAAGCGGAAAAAAGAAAAAGGGCGCCGTCCTCGTAGTCGGCGCGGGAGTCGCCGGGATGCAGGCCTCGTTGGATCTGGCCAGTTCCGGTTACTTAGTACACCTCGTAGACAAGTCGCCCACCATCGGCGGCATCATGTCACAGCTCGACAAGACCTTCCCCACCAACGACTGTGCCATGTGTATCATTTCTCCCAAACTGGTTGAAGTCGGTCGTCACCTCAACATCAACATTCTTCCCAACACCGAAGTGGAAGGATTGGAAGGAGAGGCCGGCAATTTCCAGGTGGCCCTCAAGAGCCATCCGCGCTACATCGACCTCAAAGCCTGTACGGCCTGCGGCCAGTGCCGTCAGGTCTGCCCCGTTACGGCGGTCAATGAGTTCAACCAGGCCCTCGACCTGAGGGAAGCCACCTACATGCGCTATCCCCAGGCGATTCCCAGGGGGTTCACCATCGACCGGAACGTGTGCATCGGCTGCGGCCTCTGCGAAAAAGTCTGCCTGGCTGAAGCGGTGCACTACGACGATACGGCCAAAGAGTTCTCTCTGGACGTGGGTGCGGTGATCCTGGCGCCGGGCAACGAAATTTTCGATCCCTCCAAGTTCGATACTTATAATTATCTGAATCTCCCCAACGTAGTCACGAGCCTCGAATTCGAGCGCATCCTGAGCGCCTCGGGTCCCTATCGCGGCCACCTCATGCGTCCCTATGACCGCGAAGAGCCCGCCAAGATTGCCTGGCTCCAGTGCGTGGGATCGCGCAACATCAATGCCTGCGACAATTCCTACTGCTCTGCCGTCTGCTGCATGTATGCCATCAAGGAGGCGGTCATCGCCAAGGAGCATGCGCACGGCAACCTGGACACCGCCATCTTCTATATGGACATGCGCACCTACGGCAAGGAATTCGAGCAATACTACAACCGGGCCAAGGAGCATGGTGTACGGTTCATCCGTTCCAGGATCCATTCCATCGAGCCCGAAGGGGAGTGTGATCTGAGGCTCACCTATGCCGATGAGCAGGGCCAGCAGAAGAGCGAAGTGTTCGATATGGTCGTCCTCTCGGTGGGATTCGAGGTGGGTAAGGAAACGGTGGAACTGGGAAAACGCCTGAACATCGACCTGAACCGTCACAAATTCGCCGTCACCGACGGCTTCAAGCCCGTAGAGACTTCCCGTCCGGGCGTCTACGTCTGCGGCACGCTGCAGGGCCCCAAGGATATTCCACAGTCGGTCATGGAGGCTTCGGGAGCGGCGGCGGGAACCAGCGCCCTCCTCAGCGAATCGCGCTGGACGGAAACACGGAGCCTGCAGCTGCCTCCTCAGCGGGACGTGAGCAAGGAGCCTCCGCGCATCGGCGTTTTTGTCTGCAACTGCGGCATCAACATCGGTGGCATCGTGGATGTTCCCGCTGTCAGGGAATATGCCCGGACGCTTCCTTACGTGGTCCACGTGGAGGACAATCTCTTCACCTGCTCCCAGGATACCCAGGTGCGAATGGGGCAGGTCATCAAGGAAAAGGGCATCAACCGCATGGTGGTTGCCGCCTGTACGCCCCTCACCCATGAGCCCCTCTTCCGGGAAACACTCCTCGATATCGGTCTGAACAAATACCTTTTTGAAATGGCCAACATCCGCAACCAGGATTCCTGGGTGCACATGAAAGATCGGCAGAAGGCCACGGACAAAGCCAAGGACCTGGTGCGCATGTCCGTGGCCAGGGCTGCGCTGCTCCAGCAGCTGGAAGAGCAAAAGATCCAGATCCAGCAGAGTGGGCTCGTCATCGGCGGCGGCATTGCGGGAATGAATGCTGCCCTGAACCTGGCCCAGCAGGGGTTCAGCGCCATTCTTGTCGAAAAGGGTACGGAGCTGGGTGGTTTGGCGCGATGCGTTACCCACACCATCGACGGTATGGAAGTTCAGCCGTATGTGGACTCCCTCATTGCCGAGGTGAAGGCCCACCCGGGTATAAAGGTCCTTACAGAATCGGAAGTGACCTCCTTCAAGGGCTACAAGGGCAACTTCACCACGAAGGTCCGCGTCGGCTCCTCTCTCGAAGAAGAGACCTTCGAGCACGGTGTCGTCATTGTTGCCACCGGAGCCAAGGAATATCGCCCGAAGGAATTCCTCTATGGCGAGCATGACGGGGTCATGACTCAAATGGATTTGGATGAGGTGCTCCGCCAGAGGGGGGCCGGCAATGGGAACGATCCGGCCAAGTGGAATCGGGCCATCATGATCCAGTGCGTGGGATCGAGAAACGAGGAAAATCCCAACTGCAGCCGCATCTGCTGTCAGAGCGCCGTAAAGCATGCCCTGGAGCTGAAGAAGCTCAACCCCGCAATGGACATTGTCATCCTCTATCGCGACATGAGGATGTACGGCCTGTTGGAGGACTACTACACCGAGGCGAGAAGGCAGGGGATCATTTTCTCCCGCTTCGACCTGGATGATTTGCCCAAGGTGGAGAGCAACGGCGCGGGCCTGAAGGTCACCTTCCACGACCATGTGCTCCAGCGCCACATCCAGATGCCGGCCGATGCCGTCGTTCTGAGTGCGGCCACTCTCGCTGCGAATACCGACCAGCTGGCGACTCAGCTCAAGGTTCCCCGGAATGCCTACGGCTTCTTCATTGAAGCCCACGCCAAACTCCGCCCCGTGGATTTCTCTTCTGAAGGAATCTACCTGTGTGGGACGGCTCACAGCCCCAAGCTCATCAGTGAGAGCATCACCCAGTCGCTGGCTGCCGCTTCCCGGGCCGGGTCCTTCCTGGCGGGCAAGACCCTCAGCGTCGGCGGGGCCGTGGCCCACGTGGACAAATCCCATTGCGCCGCCTGCCTGGTGTGCGTCATGAGCTGCCCCTACGGCGTGCCGAAGATCAACGACGAAAACGTTTCGGAGATCAACCCGGCCCTTTGCCAGGGCTGCGGGGTCTGCGTGTCCGAATGCCCGGCCAAAGCCATTCAGCTATCTCATTTCGAGGATGATCAGATAACCGTAGAGGTGCATGCTCTACTGGAAGGAGCTGTATAATGGATGAACAGTTCGAACCCATTGTTATCGCCTTCTGCTGCAGCTTCTGAGCTTATTCCGCAGCGGACCTGGCAGGTTCCATGAGATTGAGCTATCCGACCAATGTGAAAATTGTAAAACTCCCGTGCAGCGGCAGAGTGGACGTCGTTCACCTCCTGAAGGCCTTCGAAGACGGTGCGGATGGGGTGTACGTGGCCGGGTGCCTGGAAGGAGATTGCCACTACCAGGTGGGAAATCTGCGGGCCAAGAAACGTGTCGCCTATGTCAAGGACATACTGGACAAGATCGGCATCGGTGGGGAGCGTGTGGCCATGTATAACCTCTCGGCCGGCCAGGGCCCGAGGTTTGCCGAAATCGCCCGGGAGATGAGCGAAAAAATTAAACAGCTGGGGCCAACCCCCCTCAGGAAATCCGGTGGCAGTGCCAAGGGTGTGAAGCTCACGCCTGGCACAACGAAGGAGGAAGCCGCATGATCATTGCCGAACCAAAACCCATTGATGAAATCATCGACTCATTGAAAGACTTCAACAGGATCCTTGTGGCGGGATGCGACGGTTGCGTGACCGTCTGCGAAGCCGGTGGGATGAAAGAAGTCGAAGTCGTCGCCTCCGCGCTGCGTATCTATTTCAAGCAGGCGGGCAGGGCGGTGACCGTTGATGAAATCAGCCTGACACGCCAGTGCGATCGCCCCTACACCGCTCAACTCGCTGACAAGATCGATCAGTACGATGCGGTCCTTTCCCTGGCCTGCGGCGTGGGCGTTCAATTTTTGGCTGAAGATTATAAAAACAAGCCGATCTTTCCCGGGGTGAACACCTGCTTCATGGGAGGAACGGAAGAAAAAGGACTGTGGACCGAGCGTTGCCAGGGCTGTGGAAAATGCATCCTGGCAAACACCGGCGGCATCTGCCCCATCGCCCGCTGTTCCAAACGCATGCTCAACGGCCCCTGCGGCGGTTCGTCCGATGGGCGGTGCGAAGTGAACAAGGACATCGCGTGCGGGTGGCATCTCATTTATGAAAGATTGAAAGAGCTGGGGCAGCTGGATCGTTTTGAAACACCTACGGACCCCAAGGATTGGAACACCAGCCGCGATGGCGGCCCCCGGAAAGTCATTAAGGAGGTTTCTCGTCTATGAGCACAACGCCACTTTACAGTAAACTGCAGAAGATCCTTGCCGCCGGACACTTTGGTGTGACTTCGGAATGTGGTCCTCCCCGCAGCTGTGATCCCAAGGGTGTCGAAGAAAAGGCCCGCATGATCGGCGATTATGTAGACGCCATCAACGTGACGGACAACCAGACGGCTGTGGTGCGCCAGTGCAGCCTTGCGTCCTGCATCCGCATCAAGCAGATGGGGTATGATCCCGTGCTTCAGATGGTCACGAGGGATAGAAACCGCATCGCCCTTCAGAGCGATCTCCTGGGGGCTGGGTCTTTCGGCATCAACAATATACTGTGCCTCACCGGCGACCATCAGAGCTTTGGCGACCATCCCAATGCCGCCAACGTCTTCGACCTGGATTCGACGCAGCTCGTCCAGACCGTCAAGAAGATGCGCGACGAGGGAAAACTGCTGAGCGGATTCGAACTGAAGGAATGTCCCCAGATGTTCATCGGCGCGGCGGAGAACCCCTTTGCCGACCCGTTTGAAATCCGCGTCAGCCGCCTGGCCAAAAAGGTTGCCGCGGGCGCCCAGTTCATCCAGACCCAGTGTATCTACAACATCCCCAAGTTCAAGCAGTGGATGCAGGGGGTTGTGGACAGGGGGTTGGACGAGAAAGTCTACATCATGGCGGGCATGACCCCCATGAAGGGTGTCGGTATGGCCAAGTACATGAAGAACCGTGTTCCCGGTATGGACGTACCCGACGACCTCATCAAGCGCCTGAGCGGCGTGCCCAAGGAAAAGCAGGCTGAAGAGGGGATCAAGATCTGCATCGAGCAGATCCAGGAGCTCAAGGAAGTGAAGGGAGTCAAGGGCTTTCACATCATGGCCATCGAATGGGAAGAAAAAGTTCCCGAAATCGTGCAGCAGGCCGGCTTGTACCCGCGACCCAAAGTAGATTGATCCATAGACGACGGCGAAGGTTCCTGCCGTCTTCCCTGTGCAACCTGGTGCGGCATGGGTGTCAATCCCTGCCGCATCGGGATGATCGGGAGCGGATCAGCAGTCCGCAAGGGCAGCGTGAAGCATCTCGGGTTTTGGGACCAGCCGAGCCAAACGCCACATCGGAAAATTGATGCACCGAATGAGGCAATCATCACCTCATCCGGATTTATTTTTAAACGCATGAGGAGAAAATGTGCGGGTCAACTCAAGTGCCCGACTGCCGTGATGCCAGCCCCCTCACGGTCCATTCCGCTTTTTCCATCCTTTTCGACACCCACCGGTTTTAGAGTTGACAAAACGTTAAGCAATACTATCCTGAGTCCAATTATCAGTAGGTTTCCTGCATACTATAGAAGAACAGGGCACAGCTTTTTTAGTTACTTATTGTTTACGAGCAGTGTTCAACTCTGTTTTGCCTGAAGTGTAATGCGTGAGAGAAAACATGTCTGAACCCAGATGAAAAAGGAGGAGTGTATGAAAGCGAATTTTCGGCTTGTTCGTCTGCTTGTACTCGCAGCTGTTTTTGCAGCCGCTGGCCTGGGCGTTCCCGGGACATCCAGTTCTTCAACGGGCACAACGTTGGACAACTTGATGGCCGCGTACAACGGCGAAAGCAATGCACATGCTAAATACCTGGAGTATGCCAAAAAAGCGGATCAGGAGGGTTACCTTAGGGTCGCCAGGCTGTTTCGAGCTGCCGCGAGAGCCGAGGAAATCCATTTGAACAATCATGCCCAGGTGATCGAAAGTATGGGTGGCAAACCGAAGGCGGATATCAAACTGCCGGAAATTAAATCCACTAAAGAAAATTTGGAAGATGCCCTGAAGGGCGAAAGCTATGAGCGCGATACCATGTATCCTGAGTTCATCGCACAGGCTGAAAAAGAAAAGAATGACGATGCCGTCCGGACCTTCACCTATGCCAAAGAGGCAGAGGCGGAACATGCCAAGCTCTACCAGGCAGCTTTGGGAGAACTCGACCAGTGGAAATCTGCCAAAGCCGATTTCTATGTATGCCCGACTTGCGGCTACACCGTTGAAAACACCCCGGGCTTCACGTCCTGCCCGGTCTGCAACACCCCCGCGAAGTTGTATGAGAAAATGAGCTAGCCATCGTTCTGAAGTCTTTCGCCGTGAATGGTTTTAAGCCGGTGTCTGTTTGAGGGCACCGGCTTTTTCATAAGGATAAGAACCGCCATGCATGATGGGCTCATTGCTTCTCTTTACCGGTTCCTTGGGAACCTGGGATATCACCATCCCCTGCACCCCACTCAGCTGCACATCCCGGTAGGGATGGTGATCGGCGCTTTTATCCTGGGTGTGATGGGGGCATTCCGCCATCATCGCGAACTGAAGCATGCCGCATGGTATTGCATGCTGATCGCTTTGGTCTTCACTTTTCCGACCATCCTGACGGGCCTTTTGGATTGGAGTCAGTTTTTCGCGGGCGCTATGCTGTTTCCATTCAAAATGAAGCTCATTCTAGCCGGCGTCTTGCTTTGTTTCCTCTTGACAGCCTATGGATTGGGGCGGAAGACCAAGGGAGAGCATGGCGCAATGGTCGCGATCTATACATTCTGTCTCCTGACGATTTTAGCGCTGGGTTACTTCGGCGGAGAGCTCGTATACGGAGCCAGGAGTGTCTCAACCCCTGAGGATTTTAAGGCTGGCGAGGCGATCTACGCCGAGAATTGCGGCGGTTGTCATCCCAATGGCGGTAATGTGAGTCACCCCAATCTGCCGGTTAAGAACTCTCCCAAAATTTCCAGCCAGGAGACATTTCTTGCCTGGATCAGGAAGCCGAAAGCCCCTATGCCCGCCTTCCCTCCCACTGCCATATCCGATGACCAGGCGAGGGAACTTTATCAATACATCACCAACGTGCTGAACAAATCGTGAGCCGTGAAGATATTTACTGACCCTTCCAGTTCCGAGCACGCGCATGAGGCTCTTTTCATAAAGAGGCTCGCTTCCGCAGTTCCGTGTCTCCAGGACCATGCAGAATTCACAAGCCGGCATAAAGCATGAAACCCCTTATACGGCTATTGCCCTGTCAGCTTCCATTGACTCGACTGAACAGCTCAGCTTACGGGCCGCTGCCTCCGGAGACGATAGACTTTCAGAACCTCAAACCACAAGATGCCCGCGATTCCGAATGCGAGGCAAAGGGCCAAGTCCAGCCGATGCAATTTGCTGAAATGGAAAAGGGCGCGCAAGGGTGGAATGTAGAGGACCAGTCCCAAGAAGGACATTGCTCCCCCGACCACCCACCAGAGAGCGACATTGGGGCTCCTCAACGTTGTCAGAGCTGTATGAGACCAGGATCGATTTGTCATGATAAGCGCAAGGTTGGCAATAATAAGCGACGAAAAGGCAAGGGTTCGCGCATCCTCTTCGCCTTGTCCCCGGAAGAGGGCAACCAGGTAAACCGCGAACACGATTCCGAGGACACTGACACCCTGCAGAAGACTGAGCGCCAGCACCTCCTTGCTGAACAGTGGTTTAAGGGGATCGCGTGGTGAACGCTTCATGATGCCGGCCTCCTCCGGTTCGTTTTCGAAAACGATGGAGCAGGCGGGATCGATGATGAGCTCGAGAAACGCAATGTGAATGGGTGACAAGATGAGAGGCCATTTGAAGAGGACCGGAAGGAGGGATAATCCGGCAATCGGAACGTGGATGGCCAGGATGTAGGCCATGGCCTTTTTGAGATTATCGAAAATCCTGCGCCCGAGTCGCACCGCCTGAACGATGGATGAAAAATCATCGTCCAAAAGTACCAGGGCGGCGGATTCGCGTGCCACATCGGTTCCTCTCCCGCCCATGGCAATTCCGATGTGGGCCGCTTTGAGTGCCGGAGCATCGTTGACGCCGTCCCCCGTCATGGCAACAATTTCCCCGTTAGCTTTAAGGGCATTGACCAGCCGCAATTTTTGCTCGGGCACCACTCGGGCAAAGATGTTGACGGTGCGGATGCGCTCTTGAAGCTCCGAGTCATCCAATGCATCGAGCTCAGGACCGGTCATGATCTCATCAAGCGGTGCGAGACCGATCTGCCGTGCGATGCTCAGAGCCGTACCGGGATAATCTCCGGTGATCATCACCACCCGTACCCCAGCTTGATAGCTCTCCTTGATGGAAGCGGGAACGCTTCGCCGAACCGGGTCGGCAAAGCCCACCAGCCCAACGAACTCGAAGGTAAAATCATGCTGCTCATGGGGAAGATTCGTCTGCACGAAGGCTGCCTTCGCCACACCCAGAACCCTGAGCCCTTCTCCTGCCATGGCGTGGACATGTGAGACGAGCATGCGCGTTGCACGCTCGTCCATGTGGCATAAATCGGCTATGGCTTCGGGAGCGCCTTTGGCTGCAATGATGTAGTCGCGCTCATCGGGGGATTTCCAAACATGCGAGAGGCTCAAGAGCTCCCTGGAAAGAGGATACTGTTGAACGAGAGTCCAGCTGGTGTGGATGTGCTCGGTTCCTGCCAGGTAATCCTCCCCGAGCCGCTTCAAGGCTTTTTCCATGGGATCGAAGGGGTCGTTTTGACTGGCTAGAATTCCGAACTCCACGAGTTCATGGAACTTTTCCGGCAGGGATGTGCCCTGGCGCGCGTTCGTGCTGTAGAAGGCTCCACCCGCAAAGATCTTGCTCACCGACATTTGATTGAGAGTGAGAGTGCCCGTCTTGTCCACACAGAGTACCGTGGCGGCACCCAGGGACTCAATGGCTGGGACACGACGGGTGAGCACCTGTTTTTGGGAAATGCGCCAGGCTCCCAGGGCCATAAAGATCGTCAACACCACGGGGAACTCTTCGGGGAGCATGGCCATGGCCAGGGAAATTCCGGCCAGAACGCCATTGAGCCAGTTGCCGCGGGTGATGGCATAGACAACCACCACAAGGGCACACAGGAGTATCCCCAATCCTGCCAGGTAGCGCACCAGGCGGTTCGTTTCCCTCTGGAGGGGCGTCTCTTCCGTTTCCACCGCATGGAGCGCCTTGCCGATCTTTCCCATCTCCGTTTGCATACCGACCGCCAACACGCGGGCCAGCCCCTGTCCTTGAACCACCAGGGAACCCGAATAGACAAAAGGAAGATCGTCCCCTCCGGGGCACGCCATCTCCCCCATATCGCTATCGCAAGGGATCTTGCGCACCGGTACGGATTCTCCTGTCAAAAGCGACTCATCCAGCGAAAGATTGGTACAGGAAAGAACCATGGCATCAGCCGGAACCCGGTCCCCTTCAACCAAAACCAGGATATCTCCCCGCACGACCTCCCGCCCCGGAATGCGCTTGACTCCACCTTCGCGAATGACCCGGGCGCGCGGGCTGGAGAGGTCTCGAAGCGCTTCGATCGCCCGTTCCGTTTTTCTCTCCTGGTAAAGAGTGATGCCCATCACAACCAGCACAAACCCAAGGAGCATCAAAGCTTCCTGGAGATCACCCAAAAGCAGGTAGATCGTGCCGCAGGCGGCCAGGAGCAGAAACATGGGCTCTCGAACAACGTCAAAGGCAATCGCAAAAACGCTTCGTTTCTTGGATGAGGGAAGCTCGTTGTAACCTTCGACCTCCAGCCTTTCAGCCACTTGATCGTCAGTCAGGCCGATGATGCCATCAGCGTTCATTTCATGCAGCATAAAAAATTATCCATCAAAGGGAAGTCTCAGTCGCCAAAATCGAACAGATCTTCCAAAAAGGATTTGCGCCGCTGTCCAGATTTTCCATAATGCTCATCCTGACGATGCCCGCTTCGGTGATGCTCATCATAATAGCGACGCTCGTCATGGTACGGCTCTCTGCGATATTCCTCTCCTTGCTGCTGGATGGGATTGGCCGGTCTTCCGCCGCCAGCGGTTTTTGATCGCTCGATCAAAATATCCAGTTCCCCACGGTCCAGCCAAATCCCTCTGCATTGGGGACAATAATCGATTTCGACTCCCTGTCTTTCGGTCATCAAAAGATGAACATCGCATGCGGGGCATTTCATCAGTTTGCTCCTTTCGAAAGCATCCAGTGAATAAGGGTAACGCCAACGATCAAGGGGGTTGGGAGATAGTGAAACTTTATCAAATGCCTTCTCTGGAAGGTGTTGAATGTGCCAAAGGCCTTTGAGTTGGATCCGATCTGTCCCTGCCTCGTCGTTGGTGATTCTAAAAGAGTCTCAGACCATCCTCATCTCATATTCATCTGCCAGGGCAATAGGAACGGGTAGCAGAAACTCGGCAGGCATCAGGCTGCTCAAAAAAGGAAAAAGCGAGTTGTACGTAGACGGTTTCATCTTTGCTTTCCTTTCAGGACAGATGCTCGTTCGCGTCCAGTGTTCCGGGCAGTCCATGTTGGAAGCGAGGGTACTCCCGCGAGATACAATATTCAAGTAAAAACCAATAGATGAACATTGTTGATGTCTGTGCCGATTATTCACTGCGCCTAATTTGGCAAGGTGGATAACCCTGCAGCGACGCTTAGTTCTGGATCAGCCGTTCCTTCCTGTGAGTGCGATAACTTCAGCATCCTTTCTTCCACTTTCCACCTTGCTGCCGGATCCAAAGCAGATTGCTCTGCGCCAATCCTGAGCGTGCAGGAATCGTACTCGGCTGCGCAAAAAGCGTAACTCAGCCAGCGGCCTGCCCTGTACCTGGGAACCTTGTGTCGCGGGGCTCGATCATGCCAGATCCTGTTGGTCTCCCTTGCCACTGTTCGTTTCAGCTGGCCTCCATCCTGTTCCTTCCGCCATGGAGCACCTCCCCTGTGCTGCATCGACATGCCACCGAAAGGAATGCCGGGGATGCCGATCTCTCGAAAAAGATCTAAAATGACAGAGACATTCCTTCTTGGTACAGGCGTTGCTTCATGCGTCAGGCAATAGAATGGATGAGTGTTCTGTAAAAGCCTTTTTTGAGAGGAGAAAAGAATGGCACGGTTGAGCAGGCTGTTCTTCACGTTATTGATATTTTGCATTGCGACATGTCCTGCAACCTCCGCACTCTCTGCCGAGAGGGGTGATGAAGAGGATGGGGTTCTGGTGGGGCGCATCTCTTACGTGGAAGGCGATTTGCTGCGCTACGTTCCCGAGGAGAAAGACTGGGAGGCGACCGTTGAAGATGTCCCCTTCGGCCTGGATGATGCTCTGTATTCCGATGACAATGCCAAAGCGGAATTCATCATGCCCAACGGCACTTGGATCAGGATGGGCGGTGTGACTCAGATCCAGCTCCTCGCCTTGAACGAAAAGGTGACCGAAGTCGACGTTGCATCGGGTGTTGCCCGTTTCTACAACAATGGAACAGGGGGTGTCGTCAAGGCAACCACTCCTTTCGGCTATGTGGTCGCACCGGCCGGGTCCAGCTTCGACCTTTATGTGGGGGATAGCTCGGTGGAGGTCATTCCCCTCAGAGGGAAGGTTGATTTTATCCACGAGGCAGACAACACACGCTATGACGTTTCCGGTTCGTCCTCACTCATCGCGGATAGCCGCGACGTCTCTTCGGGACAGGGGGTTGTCGATGCGGACTGGGATGACTGGAACAAAGATCGCGACGACCTATGGCGAAAAAGAACAGAGGTCCAGGGAGAATCCGTGCGCTATCTGCCCGAAGGCCTGCGTGACGAAGCCTACGAACTGGATGACAATGGGCGGTGGGAGCGAGTTTATTACGACGGGGACTATCACCAGTTCTGGCGTCCGGCCAGAGTGAGTGCCGGGTGGACTCCTTTCAGCGAAGGGAGATGGGTTGTCTACCATGGGGACAATTGCTGGGTTCCCGAGGAGCCTTTCGGATATGTGACACACCATTACGGCAACTGGGTCTATGCGGATGATGATTGGTATTGGGCTCCACCCGTGGTGAGCGTGGGTGTGAATGTCGCCCCTGCGGTCGGCATCGGTTTTGCCTGGTATCCGGGAAGAGTCGCCTGGATTCACAGGGACCGTCATGTGGGCTGGTTCCCCCTGGCACCCAGGGAGGTCTACTACGGACACCGCCATTGGGGACGGCATGCGTCGGTCATCCACCCGGGCGATCTCGAAAGGGTGACCATCGATCCTCACCGATACCGTTATGCCGACCGGGCCGTCGTTGTCGATCGCGATCATTTTTATCGGGCCAAAAACTATCACAACGTACGCATCAACAATATTAACAAAACGACCATCATCAATGACTACAGGGGAGCGCCGGTCGTCAGCAACAGGATGATCAACAACTTTGACAGCATGAAAGAAAGATATCGTTTCAAAGATGCTCCCGTTTCCAGAAAACCGCATCAGAATGTGCTCAACAGGATCGAGCACAATGAGGCGATTGCAAGGCATGCAGACCGTGCCAATCCCCGCAGCATAGAGCGGGATGTTCAACGGATGCGGCCGGGAAATGCCGAGCGGATGGATCGAATCCATACGCCCAAGGTGACCAAATGGCTTGTCAACGCTGACGCCGTGAATCGCCCGGGGAGCGAAATTCAGTTCGAACAAAAGGAATTGAAGCGAAACCAGAGAATGCGAAGAGAGGGTGCGAGCGCCACAGGGCCTGGAAGCCAGGGACGAGAGGGTGCCCGCTTCGGGCGACCTGCAACATCCGGCGACCTCCAGAGAGATTCCGTGCTCCAGGAGAATGCTCCCTCTCCCGATGTGAAGCGGAACCGATTTCAGCGGTTGGAACGTGAAGGTCGTCCGGAGCAGCCGGCTCAACCCCAGGGGGATGCTTCGGTTCCCGATGCCAAGCGGAACCGATTTCAACGGCTGGAGCGTGAAGGTCGTCCGGAGCAGCCGGTTCAACCCCAGGGGGATGTTTCTGTCCCCGATGTGAAGCGGAACCGATTTCAACGGCTGGAGCGTGAAGGTCGTCCGGAGCAGCCGGTTCAACCCCAGGGGGATGTTTCTGTCCCCGATGTGAAGCGGAACCGATTTCAGCGGATGGAACGTGAAGGTCGCCCGGAACAGCCGGTTCAACCCCAGGGGGATGTTTCGGTCCCCGACGTGAAGCGGAACCGATTTCAGCGGTTGGAGCGTGAAGGTCGGCCGGAACAGCCGGTTCAACCCCAGGGGGATGTTTCGGTCCCCGATGCCAAGCGGAACCGATTTCAACGGCTGGAGCGTGAAGGTCGTCCGGAGCAGCCGGTTCAACCCCAGGGGGATGTTTCAGTTCCCGATGCCAAGCGGAACCGATTTCAGCGGTTGGAGCGTGAAGGTCGCCCGGAGCAACCGGCTCAACCCCAGGGGGATGTTTCTGTCCCCGACGTGAAGCGGAACCGATTTCAACAGATGAGGCGGGAAGCACAGCCGGAGCAGCCTGCTGCCGGACTACCCGTGCAGAATGAGGCTCAGCGCTACAGATTCCAGCGCAACAGGCCGCAAGGTGGGACGCCGGCCGAAGGGAGCCGACAGAATGAAGTGATGCGAAATGAGGACCGGAATCGCAAGTTCGAGCGCCGAAGAAACCAGCCCGCTGAAGAGGCGCAAAATGTTCAGCCCATCCAGGACCCACGCGTCCGGAGAGAGCAGGGGGGAGCCCCTCAGGGTCAACAGAATTCTGAATTCCGACAAAAGGGGTCTCCGCGATGGGGAGGTGGAAGCCCTCAGTAACTGTCTGCAAATTCGTTTGTTCGTCATTCCGGCAGTCTTTAAGCCGGAATCCAGCCCAGCGAAAAACTGGATTCCGGCTAAAGACAGCCGGAATGACGAAACAGGGTGCATGCGGATGGTGCATAAAATGCGCCCTACCCGACGATGCCGACTTATTAGCTCCAGCCTTGAATCTGAGTACAAATTGCGTGGAGCATTTTCATGGGTCGGAAACGAGGCGCTCCAATTCGTCCAGGAGCTCATTGTCCACGATGGCGCGCTTCCGAATGGCATCAAAGGCAAAGAGAGCGAATGTCCCAACAGCGACAGCGCACAACTCACCCTTTCCATTGCGAAGAGAGCTCTCCATCAGGGCTTCCCGGTCACCGTGCATTGCTTTGACACCGGCTTCAAGGGTCAGTTCTTCATCCACATAGACCGGCTTCAGAAAATCGACGGTGATGGACCGGGTCAGGGACATTTTTTTCAAGAGACGGACAGCGGCCCAGCCCATGATTTCATCCAGCATGGTCGAAATGACGCCTCCGTGGACCAGGTTGCTCCAGCCACTCAAATGCTTCGGGACCCTGGGCCACGACAGAACCTTCTCTCCATCTGTGAAGAATGTCATCCTTAAGCCCGAGGGGTGATTTTGGCCACACGCAAAACAATTGTCACTGGTTCGGCTGGGAAGGCGCCTGTAAGAATCCTGCCCCATGAGCTCTACTCCTCCGGTGCCCCAATGGGCGATGTTTTACTCCAAACGGGTGAGATGCCGACTTGTTGGTGATCCTGTAGGAGCGGCTTCCAGCCGCGACAAAAAAAATAGCCGGGTCCCAACAGAATCGCGGCTGGAAGCCGCTCCTACGAAAGTCAAGATTTGAACCGTTCGCAGTATTACAGGTGGGAACAACGCTTCATCTCCATCTCAATCTCCCTCGAACGTCTCGCCGCTCCTGAGAGCCAGAAGCATGCGATTCATCCGGTCTTCCACGAGAGAGGTAATATCCGCGAGCGCCTTCAGGGCGGTGAGCAGCTTGCTCAGTTGCTGCCTGTGCTTGATTTTAAGCCCCGGATGGTCGAGTAGGCGCAAAACGTCTTCAAGGAAGCCGAGATTGGCCCTCGAGAACTCGGTATAGGCGAGTCTCGGCCACTGAGCGCGCAGGTCGTCCGGGATATGGCGGAGCTTTTGGGCGTATTCTTCCTCGCCCACGATCTCGATCGCCCTTTCCAAGTGCTTCAAATGCTGCAGGACTTCGTCTTTGTGTGCATCCCAGGCCCGGCTTTCGGCCAGGAGACGGTGCCACTTGGGCCGAATTTTGTTGTCGAGCCAGGCCCTTCCATGTTGAGGCAGGAAAAAGACGTTGGCTACGACCATCTGTTCGGCCAACAGCTCTTCACTCAGGTGCAGCAGCTCTTTTTGATCCTGGAGCTCGGACTGCTTCATGAGGATCAGTTCCCCCAGCCGAAGGAGGAGGGTGCTCTTGTCTTCCTCGTCCGACAGGACCTTGCGCAGTTCCATTTCCCACTGCTCACGCAGGAAGCTCATAACCGAATTGATGGCTGGAAAAACAAATCCGATTTTGATCAATGAATTGCGAAGCTCAAGAGCCACGGCGTTGCAGGCTTCCATGCGCTGGCGGGAGAGCTCCCGGCGCGCCGCTTCCGCCTGTTTGCGCTCCGTGATGTCTTCGAAGATACCGACGGCTCCCACAGGCGCTCCGTCGTCCGCCGTGATGCGACTGTAAAGGACCCTCAACGGGATGAGCTTATCGCTGACGATGGAGCGATACTCCCCTTCGTACTGGCCGATTTCCCCCGATAAGGCTTTGACGACGGCTGCGTGCATGGCCTCGTCCCGCAGCGATTGAAGCATATTGAGGCCGATGACTTTCTCTTTGGTTCCTCCGGTGATCTTGAAAAATTGCTTGTTGCAGCTGACAATATTCCCTTTCTGGTCGAAATGGAGGATTCCGAGTGGAGAATGTTCGAAGATCACCCGGTAGCGCTCTTCACTCTCCCGCAGTGCATCCTCGGCCAGCTTGCGGTCGGTGATGTCTTCCCAGATCCCCACGGTCCCCAGGAGCTTTCCTTCGTCGGTGGCGACTCGGCTGTAGAGAACCCGAAGGGGAGTGACCTTATCGCCCGTGGCGGAGCGATAATTTCCTTCATAAGTGCCAATCCTTCCAGACACGGCTTTGATGAATGCCGCAAGCATGTCAGGGTCCTTGATGGATTGGAACATGTTGAACCCGATGACCTTCTCCCTGGAGGCTCCGACGATGTTCAGGAATTGCCTGTTGCAGCTGACCACGTTGCCGTCGGGATCAAAGTGGGTGATTCCCAGGGGAGAGCGCTCAAAGATCACGCGGTATCGCTCTTCGCTCTCCTGGAGTGCTTTTGCCGCTTCCCTGCTCTGGGTGAGATCCCGGATAAGCCAGTACAGAACGATCCCATGCCCCTCAGTCTCATGGATTATCCTCACGGTGAGGGATGCCGGGAATTCCCTGCCGTCTAAAGTCAAGAGGGATTCCTCCCATGCATGAACTTCCTGCTGGGCCTGCAACTGCCTGAGTCGTTTGTTGAATTCGTCGCGATTTTTTTCCGCCAGGAAGGAATCCAGAGGTTTGCCCTCCAGAGGCTCATCGACGGCATTGAATAACGCCAGTGCAGCGTGGTTGGCTTCCCGGATGACGCCGTCGGTATGGGAAACAATGCAGGCGTCCGGAATGAGCTCAAAGAGGCGGCGATACTTTTCAGCCCCAACCTCTGTAGCCAGGCAGCAGGCCGATAACTCTTCATTCTTTCGGCGGAGCTCGTCGTTTGCGGCTTCCAATTCCTCCAGGGCGGCCCGGTAATCCTCGGTGGTTTGTGGCGGCGAATTCCCCATTGTCGTTTGGACCTCCATTCTCGCGATGTGAAGCAAAAAGTCGGTCAAACTGAAAAGCGGCTCTTCTCCCTGTGTACCCTCCTAAAATGCCGACATCCCGTCGCTCCCAGGCAGGATGACCGGCACTGAACCTGTCGGTTGTCTATGTCCATATTCATATGAGCGCGAATTGAGCATCCAGTGAAGTATATGCTTGCGGGCAATGAGAGTTATACTCATTGAGGATACAAAGCTTCGCTTTTGTAGGAGCGGCTTCCAGCCGCGACCGCGTCATCTTCGCGGCTGGAAGCCGCTCCTACAACGAACAGATGGTCATCAAATCAAAAGATCCGAACCTCAACGAGTACACAAAAATTTTACACACTTCTTTGGCATTTGTCGCCGAGATTCGATGCAGGGTGGAGAGGAGATTTGGGGCGCTCACCGGAGTGGGATGAAATCCGGTGAGCGTTTTTATGAGGACAGGTTGCGCCGGGAACAGGGGCACCTGAGAGGTTGTCTGCAGTCCGGTATTTTGTCGAGTGGCAGGTCGTCATTCCGGCCAAAGCCGGCACCCGGCATTTCTTCCGGATTGCAGGGCAGGCCCGGAATGACGACCTCCGTATATCGGTTACTTCGTCGCGTGGAGGAGTACTTAAGCCTTCGTCTCCGCAGGTTCTTTGGCGGCAAGGCTCGACTCGATTTTTACGAAAATGCCGCTGGCAATCTTGAGACCGATCAGCAGCACCGACAGCACCAGGAAAACCCCGAAAAAGCGGATGACGAGCGTCCCAATAGCATAGGCCCAGAAATCGTCCATGGGGCCGCCTATGACGGTAATTTGGCCGTCGGCTCTGCCGTCGCTGTCCAGGGGGCCACCGTCCTTCACGGTGAATTCCATCCTGTGAACCCGGTTATCCAGATCCTCGTGGGTCACGGGGACCTCCGTCCACGGAGTGGATGCATTGGGATTGAATACCCAAAAGGCGGTCGATGCATTGAAGTAGTTGGAAGCACTGGAAACTTTGACCTCTCCGCCCGGGGACACACCGCTCGCCTTGACGACGAAAAGCGCCGAGCGGAAGTCTTTGATGTCCACCTCAGGCCGTTCGGCCTCTGCGAAAGGTTTGCCTTCCACCGACTCCAGCTTTCCTCCTGATACGGCAAAGTCGATCTGGATGCTAAGGTTTCTTCCCCGGGGAATGAGCTTGGCTGTTACGACCTCTCCCTCCGTCGTGAAGGTTGGCTTGGGAATTTCCAGGTCCTCTCCGATGAAGGCCGCCCATGACGTTGAGGAAAAGAGGGCTGTTGCCATCAGGATAACCACACAGAGCACCATTTTGGATTTTGATGCCCGAATCAGCTGTGACAGTCTTTTCAGATCCATCGTCCTTCCTCCTAATTGAACATGGCAATGAGCATGCCGGCTGCTGCCGCCGAGCCGATGACCCCGGCCAGGTTCGGTCCCATGGCGTGCATGAGGAGCCAGTTGTTGGGGTCGGCTTTACGGCCTTCGACGTGAGACACCCGCGCGGACATGGGGACTGCCGACACGCCGGCTGACCCGATGAGAGGGTTGATTTTGTCCTTCTTGATGAAGAAATTCATGATGTGGACGGTCAGGATGCCGCCTGCGGTGCAGATGACAAAGTCCACCAGCCCCAGCACGAAAATCATGAAAGGCTTCAAGCTCAGGAACTTGTCGGCCTGCATGGTCGCTCCCACCGCTACTCCCAGAAAGATGGTCACGATGTTCATGAGGTCGTTTTCAGCCGTTTCCGAAAGGCGCTTCACGACACCGGATTCCCTCATGAAGTTCCCCAGCATGAACATGCCCATCAGGGGGGCGATGGCCGGAACCAGGAGGACGATCAGGGTACAGCCGATCAACGGGAAAATAAGCTTTTCCCGTTTGGAAACTTTCCGCAGCTGGCGCATCTTGATCTTGCGCTGCGCGGGAGTGGTCAGGAGCCGCATGATGGGCGGCTGGATGAGGGGCACCATGGCCATGTAGGAATAGGCCGCGAGGGCGTTGGCACCCAGGATGTGCGGCGCGAGCTTCGCTGTCAGGTAAATGGTGGTGGGACCGTCCGCGCCGCCGATGATCCCGACGGAGGCCGCTTCCTTCAGGCTGAAGCCGAGAAGGAGGGTTCCTATGTATGTTACGAAGACACCCAGCTGCGCCCCCGCCCCGATGATGAGGGTCTTGGGATTCGCAATGAGAGGGCCGAAGTCTGTCATGGCGCCCAGGCCTAGAAATATGACGCAGGGGATGATTTCCCATTCGATACCGTACTTGTAGAACGCCCTGATGAGCTCCGGATTGCCGTGCTCGGTAAAGCCCATGAGGGGTGTCAGGGGAAAGTTCACCAGGAAGATTCCGAAGCCGATGGGCAGGAGCAGCAGGGGCTCATACTCCTTGGCCACCGCCAGATAGAGGAAGAACAGGGCGATGCAGAGCATGATCACCTGCCCAAAGCCCACGTGGGGAATACCGGTTTGCGTGAACAAAATGTTCTTGATCAGTTCGAGGACATAGTCCCAAGTCATTGCATAAGCTCCTTTTTAAATGGAAGATGCTCAGTCTTACAGAAAAAATTACTCAAAAATTGCGGGAAAGCCTGGTGTGTGCGGAGCTGAGGAATTGCATCGGGAGTCGAAGGCGAGCATCTTTCGAGCAGAAGTGGCAAACGTCCGAAAATTTCCGTTCAGTCAGGCAAGCCAGAAAATCTTTTGTTTGTCAGCCCTCCTTTCCTGTTCACGGGATGTGGCGCATGTCGCGACGGTACTCATGGAGCGGCCCCTCAGATCCCTAAACTTTTCCCCAAGGGGAAACCTGGCGGTCGTACCAGCCCGGACCAAGACGGCCCCACCCGTGTGAGCACGCATCTCGCGCCGGCCTGTGTGGCTCGAATGGGAATATCAAGCTACGAAACAGCTACAGTTTAGCTATATGAGGATCTCAGTCAAGAACTTTTTTTATGGGCAATCGATATTTCCATGGATGACGGAAGGCAAAAAATAGTTGTTGACAATCCGTATGTCATAAAGCTATGTTGTAGCCGCAATATAGCTTATCGGTCTTTTCCACATCCTTATGGATTGTTCCGGGGTAGGGAAATGCTGGGGAGTGAGAGGCCTGGATGAGCGGTGCCGAGCAAGACTCAAACACGTCAACGCGTGCATTTCAGCGCGAGGGCCATAGGATGACGTGATACAGGGGGCGAAAGCCCAGTTCAACCTTGTCCAAATTTTTTCACCAGGAGGTATTCGATGGTAGATCTACCGAAAACGATCAAGCAGTGGCAAATGGTTCAGCCTACGGCAAAGAACAAGGAAACCGGAGAGGTAACGCCCGGGAAGCTTGAAATGGCGGAAATTCCCGTTCCCGAATTGAAAGAGGGTGAAGTGCTCGTTCAAATCGCCGGGTGCGGCGTGTGCCATACCGACCTCGGTTACTTCTACGACATGGTCCCCACGGTATCCAAGCCGCCTCTGGCCCTCGGGCACGAGATTGCAGGCACCGTTGTCGCCGGTGACCCCGC
Organism: Desulforhabdus sp. TSK; assembly: GCF_022836495.1. Taxonomy (GTDB): domain Bacteria; phylum Desulfobacterota; class Syntrophobacteria; order Syntrophobacterales; family Syntrophobacteraceae; genus Desulforhabdus. Next base: position 73,110 of record NZ_BQXM01000012.1, on the reverse strand, counting down.
ATGGATCGGCAAGGAAGTCATCATTCCCGCGGTCATGCCCTGTAGAAAATGCGAGCTCTGCAAAACCGGCCGCGGCAATCGCTGCCTCGCGCAGAAAATGCCCGGCAACTCCATCGGTGTCTATGGCGGTTTCGCAAGCCACATTCCTGTCCCCACCATCGACTTGTGTGAAGTGAAAAATCGCGGGAGCTATGCCCTGGAACAGTTGGCCGTCATCGCCGACGCCGTGACGACGCCTTACCAGGCTGCCAAGAGAGCCGATCTGCAGCCGGGCGACAACGTCATCGTCATCGGGGCTACGGGCGGCGTGGGCGTCTACATGGCACAGACCGCGAAGGCCCTTGGCGCCAAAACGGTCATCGGCATCGCCAGAAACGAGGAAAAGCTCAAGAGAGCCCTCGATTATGGCTGTGACCACGTCATCAGCACCGTCGACAAAACCAATAAGGATGTCGTCGGCGACTTCAAGGCCTTCTGCAAATCCAAGGGCCTTTCCGGCACCGGATGGAAGATCTTCGAAGTAACGGGCTCCAAGCCGGGTCAGGGACTCGCTCTCGATCTGCTGTCCTTCGTGGGCAAGCTGATCCTGGTGGGCTTCGGCATGGCCAAGAACGAGTACATGTTCTCCAAGCTGATGGCCTTCGATGCGGAAGTGATCGGTACCTGGGGCTGCCTCCCCGAGTACTATCCCATCGTTCTCGACATGGTCCTTTCCAAGAAGATCGTCATCGATCCTTTTGTGGAAGTAAGGCCCATGAGCACCATCGCAGCGACGTTCGACGAAATTCACAAAGCGGGGTCCCCGGCGAAGCGCGTCGTTCTCACGCCGGACTTCAAGTAGTTTTTGGTGAAAGAGTTTTATTAGCTGGTTTCGGTAACAAGGTGTTTCAGTATCGGTAAAGGGTGTCTTGTGTTTTTGGGGCGGGTGCCCCACAGGAAAATGAAAGCGCCTTTTTGGCAAGAGACGTTACACGGTTTGCACATCTTAAGGAGGATATTATGAGCTTGAGCTGGATGCCCAGGGAGCATGGTAAGAAGGATCACGACAGGTACGGTAAGGAACATTGGGGAACCGAAGCTCCCTGCGTAGTCTATGAGAAGAAACCCATCAAGGATCCCAAGGGCAACGTAGTTCCCAACCTTTACAGCGCATGGATTACCCTCAACAATCCTGCACAGTACAACTCCTACACGACGGAAATGGTGAAGGGTGTCATCGCCGGCTTCGAAAATTCCTCCACCGATCGTGAAGTTGTGGCAGTCGTTTTCACCGGTACCGGTCCTTTCTCCTTCTGCACCGGCGGCAACACGAAGGAATATTCCGAATACTACAGCAAGCGGCCTGAAGAGTATGGTGCTTACATGGAGCTCTTCAACAACATGGTGGACGCCATCCTCATGTGCAAGAAGCCCGTCATCTGCCGCGTGAACGGGATGCGCGTTGCCGGTGGTCAGGAAATCGGTACTGCCTGTGACATCACCATCACCTCCGACCTCGCCATCTTCGGCCAGGCCGGTCCCCGTCACGGTTCCGCTCCCGTGGGCGGTTCCTCCGACTTCCTCCCCTGGTTCCTGAGCATCGAAGATGCCATGTGGAACTGCGTGAGCTGCGAAATGTGGTCGGCTTACAAAATGAAAGCCAAGAACCTTGTTTCCAAGGCAGTTCCCGTCCTGAAGGACGACAAGGGCAACTGGGTGAGAAACCCCCAGATCATCACCGATACGTACGTCAAAGACGGTGAGATCGTTTATGGTGAGTTCAAGAGCGGCAACGAGCTGAAGGAAGCCCGCGCCTGGGTAGGCGAGAAGATGAAGAAGGGCGAAGTGGATTTCTCGCTTCTCGACGCCGAAGTCGACAAAATCATCTGGACCTTTGCAAACCTCTTCCCCGGCTGCCTCATGATGTCCATCGACGGCATCCGCAACAAGAAGAAATTCTTCTGGGATCAGGCCAAGAACCCCAACAGGCACTGGTTGGCCGCCAACATGATGGGCGAAGCCTTCCTGGGCTTTGGCGCCTTCAACACCAAGAAGATCACCAATATGGACACCATCGACTTCCTCAAGTATCGTCAGCTCGTTACCGAGGGAACGCTGGTGGACGAAAACTTCATGGAACAGGTTCTCGGAAAACCGCAGAAGTAAAAGCAGCAGCATGAGCAATAAAAAAGGGGGGCTTTGCCCCCCTTTTTTATTGCTCATGCTGCTCCAAGATCGGATGGATTTAAAGGACTCCGGGCTTGCAACTCTATGGTGATGAAATCCAGACCTTATGATGGCTTTTGTAGGAGCGGCTTCCAGCCGCGACAGAATTAGCCGGCTTCCAAGAGAGTCGCGGCTGGAAGCCGCTCCTACAAAAGCCAAGATTTCATTGGTTCACGGTATAAATACAGCTTAAGTACCCAAGTAAAAGTTTTCTAACAAAACGAACCGTTCGCCCTGAGCCTGTCGAAGGGCATGTCTGGTTGTGCCCTTCGACAGGCTCAGGGCGAACGGACAGCAAGACAAAATGTTAAGAAATATACGCTCAGGTACTTAAACATTCCGGAACAGGCGCCCACTCATGCGTAATCCCCCGCCTCTCTGTCGTCCTGGGTCAGCGAACTGAGCTCTTTAGTGAATTTGATGCCGTAGCGTTTCATCCTGTTCCAGACCGTCACCCTGGAGACTCCCAATAATTCCGCGGCAAGGGATTGATTGCCCTTGGCGCGGTCCAGGGCGTCGATGAGCTGGTATTTGCGCAGATCGTCCTTGCTCGACCTGTCCAGCGTTTCGGAGCTTTCTTTCATCCGGGTGCTGGAGCTTAGCAGGTCCGGGGGCAGGTGGTGCGGCTCGATCATACGGTCCTGGCAGGTCACAAAGGCATACTCGAAAGCGCTCTTGAGCTCCCGGACATTGCCGGGCCAGGCGTACTGCAGGAATAGTTCCATGGCGCTCTTGCTGATCCCCTCGATGGGTTTCTGTCCTTTCAGACGGATCTTCCGAAAAAAGGATTCTGCCAGCAGGGGAATGTCTTCCACGCGCTCCCGGAGGGGAGGCAGGACGATGGGAATGACGTTGATGCGGAAATAAAAATCCTGCCGAAATACTCCTTTCTCCACAAGCCGGGGCAGGTTCCGGTTGGTGGCGGAGATGATGCGCACATCCACGGGTATGGGGTTATTGTCCCCCACTCGCTCGACGATCTTCTCCTCGAGCACCCTCAGGAGCTTCACCTGGGTGGAAAGGGGCAGGTCTCCTATTTCATCCAGAAAAAGATCTCCTCCCTGGGCCATTTCGAAGCGTCCCGCCCGACTCTTGTATGCCCCGGTAAAAGCTCCCTTCACGTGACCGAAAAGCTCGCTCTCCAAAAGGGATTCCGTCAGGGAGGCACAGTTCACCTTCACATAGGGGCCTTTGCGCCTTTCTCCCACCTGGTGAATGGCCCTGGCGACCAATTCCTTGCCCGTGCCGCTCTCACCGAGGATGATGACAGGGGCGTCCGAATGGGCAGCATTTTCAATGAGGTCGAAAACCTGCCGCATTTGGGCCGAGGTTCCAATAATCCCCTGGAAGGAGTTTTCCAGCCTCAGCTCGCGCCGGTAGGCGGCCAGCTGCCGGTCTTTCTCCACCAGTTCCGTGATGTCCGTGATGGTTTCGACGGCTCCAATGACATTGCCTCGACTGTCCTGAAGGGGAGAGGCATTCTTCAAAACCTGAACGTAGGTCCCGTCTTTGCGCATGATGGTGCAGCGGCGGGTGTTCAGGGTACCGTTCTTGAAGAGCTGACACCAGTGATCTCCGCTGCGCTCCCGCACCATGCAGTAGATGCTGCAGTTCAGGATGGAGCACTTCTGGCCGATGAGCTCGCTCCGGGTGTAGCCGGTCATCGTTTCCATTGCGTTGTTGACCGACACGATGGAGCCCCCCGTATCGACAATCATGATCCCGTCCCGGATGGTGCTCACCACCGTCTTCCAGTACCGATCCAAATCTTCTTCAAACATGAGCTATCCGATGTTCAATTCGCAACACGTGTTAAACAAGGTTTTTTAACGATTTTACAGTTTCTTTATCTATGGCGGCTTAGCAACTTTACCCTACTGTAACATAATTCCGCAATAAACCTGATAGTTGAGCTCCCGAGACGAGAAGCCACGCCGTTTCTGGATGCCTGGCACCGAGTTTGCTCTTGTCGAATGGCGGAAACCAACGAAAGGAGCATGTTCGACTTGAAACAGACAGCGCACTATGTGCTCGACTTCAGGGAGACCATCACCTCTCTGGCGCTCCTGAAAATGACTCAGGTGCTGAGGGAGATGGAGACGGACGAGATCCTGGAGATCGTCATCCGGGACCCCGATGCTCGCACAGACGTTCTCAAAGTCATCCCCGCCTCTTTCTGTGAGCTCATCAAGATGGAGCTCAACGAAGATGCGGATTTGTGCCGGATGCATTTGAGGAAAACCAGGCGATTCGGACCATGATTCCGGTATCCCGCACCATTGGTGATCGAGGCGCATCGCGGGAAAAGCCATGGCGGTGATCGCTGCCTCCTCGCTTCAAACAGACCGGCAACTTACAACAAAAGAAAGAGGAAGCCCATGAGTTTTCAAAAACGACTCTCGTCAGGTGAATTTGTAGTCCTTGCGGAGATGAATACCCCGAAGGGCGTCGACACCTCCCAGTTTCTAGGATTTGCCAGAAAAATCAAAGGGCGCGTCGATGCCGTAGTCGTACCGGATATGGACAACGGCATCATGAAAATGAGTGCCCTGGCGGGCGGAGTACTCATGCAGCAGCAGGGGATCGAGGCCGTCATTCATGTTTATTCCCGCGATCGAAACCGTTTGGCGCTGCAGGGAGACATCCTGGCTGCTCACGCCCTCGGCATCCAGAATCTCCTTGTGGTTTGCGGAGAGGACATCAGTTGCTGCGATCATCACGATGCCAAAGCGGTCAACGACCTGGATGAGGTAGGGCTGCTCCGCGCCATTCAGACCCTCGAAAAGGGAACGGACCTTGCGGGTATGGACTTGAACGGCAGTCCGAGCTTTCTGGCCGGCTGTACCATCGCGTCGTGCCCGACCGAACAGAGTTTGGAAGAAGAAATGGAGAAAGCCCGGTTGAAGATAGCGACAGGGGCGCGCTTCGTGGTGACGCCGCCTGTATTCGATGTGGCGCAGTTTGAACCGTTCCTTGCCGAGCTCAAGACCCTGGGAGTACCCGTCATCCCGACGGTATTTCTCCTCAAGTCAGTCGGCGTCGCGCGCTACATCGCCACCAATGAGCCCTCTGCAGGCATCACCGAAGACCTGATTCGCCGTATCCGCAAAGCATCGGATCGTGAAATGGAATGTGTGAGGATCGCCGGTGAGACGGTAGCGGCCTTGAAGCAGAAGGTGGAAGGAGTGCGGATCGTCACTTTGGGATGGGAACACCGGCTTCCCGCGATTCTGGACTGTGCCGGACTCTAAATTTCAAAAGACAGAGACCAAGCGGTGAATCATTTCGACTCCAAAAGGGTGGATTGAAATCAAATGGAAGCTCCAAAAAGATCTCAAACGAGTAACAGCGTACTCATCGTAGGGGGAGGCATGGCCGGCATCAGGTCGGCGCTGGACCTCGCCGAGGCGGGCAGGGACGTCGTCCTCATGGACAAGGCGTACTCCATAGGCGGTTTGATGACGAGCCTCGATCGGACTTTCCCTACCAATAACTGTGACCTGTGTACTTTGTCTCCCCATCTATCCGAAAGCGGCCGTGACCTGCGCATCGAGCTCATGCCCCTCAGTCGCCTGGACGACGTGCAGGGAGAGGCAGGGGAGTTCAAGGCCACCGTGACGAGTGAGCCCCGATACATCGACCTGGCCAAATGTACGGCCTGCGGCGAATGCTACCGCGCCTTCCCCGAGGCGGTGCGTTTCACTCCGGGCCTGGACCATCGGGCGCCCACCTGCATGCGGTATCCCCAGGCAACCCCGTATGCCTTTTCCATCGATATGGAGCGCTGCGACAATATCGATGAGCTGGTGCGCATCTGCCCGGCCTCGGCCATTCTCCCCGAGGACACCCGGAAAACACGCACCCTGGACGTGGGCTCCATCATCCTGGCCCCCGGCGCGGACCTTTTCAACCCCCGGGTGCTGGATACCTACCAGTACGGGGTGCTGCCGGATGTGGTGACCAGCCTGGACTATGAGCGCATTCTTTCGGCCTCCGGCCCCACCAAGGGCGAGCTGCTCAGGCCTTCCAACGGGAAGAGCCCGAAGAAAATCGCATGGATACAGTGTGTCGGGTCGCGCGGCGTTCAAAAGGGACTGGTTTCCTACTGTTCGAGTGCCTGCTGCATGTACGCCCTGAAGGAGGCCATGGTCACCCGGGAGCGCTTCGGCGGCGAGGTGGAAACCACCATCTTCTACATGGATATGCGGACGGCCGGCAAAGACTATGAAACCTATCTCGAACGGGCCAGGAACGAATACGGCGTTCGCCTGGTGCGCAGCCGTCCCCACACTGTGGAGATGGAACCGTCCACCGGCGAGCTCGTCCTCTCGTATTTCACTTACGACGGCAAGGTGGCTCTCACCGAAAGGTTCGACATGGTGGTGCTCACCGTGGGCTTCCGGATCGGGGCCGAATTGACCGAGATGGCCTCCCGGTTGGGAATCGAGCTGAACCAGCACAACTTCGCCCAGACGGGGACCTTCAATCCCGTGGCCACGTCACGGCCCGGCATCTATGTGTCGGGGCTCTTCGAAAGCCCCAAGGACATCCCCGCCACCGTGGTGCAGGCGAGTGCGGCGGCCTGCTGCGCCGCAGCCGACCTGTCGCCCCTTCGCGTCGTCAGCCGCAAGGAGGAAGAACTGCTCCCCGAGCGCGATGTAGAGGGAGAGGAGCCGCGCATCGGCGTCTTCGTGTGCGATTGCGGCTTCAACATCGGATCGGTGGTGAACGTGGCGGAAATCGCACAATCCATGAGCCGCCTGCCCCAGGTAGAGGTTTCGGAGGTGGTCGGTCACGGATGCAGCCGTGAATCGATCGAGCACATCCAGAAGACCATCCGCGACAGGAAGCTCAACCGCGTCGTCATGGGCGCCTGCTCTCCGCGGACTCACGAGACCCTTTTCCAGGATATGCTCCGCAAAGCCGGCATCAACAAGTACCTCCTCGAGATCGCCAATCTGAGGGACCAGGATGCATGGGTGCATTCCGACCGGCCCAGGGACGCTTCGGCCAAGGCGGATGAATTGATGCGCATGGCGGTCGCCACCGTTCGCCACGCCCGCCCGCTGACGGACTATCACCTGGCCATGAACAAGGATGTCCTGGTGGTCGGCGGCGGAGTCGCGGGTATGAGCGCGTCCCTGAGCCTGGCCGATATGGGCTACCGGGTCTTCCTGGTGGAGCGCAGTGGGAAGTTGGGCGGTGTCGCCAGAAACGTGCATCGGACTCTCAGGGGAGAGGATGTTCAGGCCGGCATCGATGCCCTCATCGACCGCACCGAGCATCACGATCGCATCCAGGTCCTCAAAAATGCCATGATCGTCGACCATTCGGGAATGGCCGGGATGTTCAAGACCGGTATCCAGGTGGCACCCCAGATGTTCTACCGCGAGATCAAGCACGGCATCACGATCCTGGCCACGGGGGCCCTGCCCAATCGTCCCAAGGAATACCTCCTGGGCCGGCACAAGGCCGTGGTCACCCAGCTGGACCTGGACGGACTCCTGGCCAGGGATCCCGAAGCCGCCAGGGGTTGGAACGACGTGGTGATGATCCAGTGCGTCGGATCGAGGGTTCCCGAGAACCCCAACTGCTCCAGGGTGTGCTGCCAGGCTGCCGTCAAGAATGCCCTGCGCATCCGTGAGCTGAACCCCGATGCATGCATCTATGTGCTCTACAGAGACATGCGGACGGCGGGCTTCGACGAGGACTATTTTCGAAAGGCCCGGGAGCAGGGGATCATTTTCACCCCCTATGACCTGGATGCCAAGCCTGAAGTGGAGCCCAGCGGCGATGCTGTGTCGGTGACCTTCACCGACCCCATCCTCCGGAGAAGATTCCGCCTGGATGCAGACTGCCTGGCTTTGAGCACCGGGTTCATAGCCGACGAGGAATCCACGGAAGATCTCGGCGCCATCTTCAAGCTGCCCCGGACGCCCGATGGCTATTTCCTCGAGGAGCATGTCAAGCTCCGTCCGGTGGACCTCCCCATCCCGGGCTTTTTTGTGGCCGGGACGGCCCATGCCCCCAAGACCATCCGGGAGAGCATCGCCCAGGGCCAGGCTGTCGCCGGCCGTGCCCAGACGCTCCTGGCTCGGGACGTTATCAACCTTGGCGCCGCCGTGGCCCAGGTGGACGGGACCAAGTGCGCCGCCTGTCTCATCTGTGTACGGGCCTGTCCCTTCGGTGTGCCCTTCATCAACGAGAAGGGATATTCGGAGATCGATCCCTCCAAGTGCCATGGGTGCGGTGTGTGCGCTTCGGAGTGTCCGGCCAAGGCCATTCAGCTCATGCAGTTTGAGGACGACCAGATCATGGCCAAACTCGAAGGACTACTGGAAAGGATTTCATAATGGAGACATTTGAACCGGTCATCGTTGCGTTCTGTTGTCATTACTGTGCCTATACGGCTGCGGATATGGCGGGAAGCATGAGGCTTCACTATCCGCCCAATGTGAAAATCATTCGCGTGCCCTGTTCAGGAAAGGTCGATGCCATCCACATCATGAAAGCCCTTGAAAAGGGCGCCGACGGGGTGATTGTCGCAGGGTGCCTGGAGGGAGACTGCCACTTCAAGAATGGGAACATCCGGGCAGCCCATCGTGTGGACAGCGTCAGGAAAATCCTGGGAGACATCGGCATGGGAGGGGATCGCGTGGAGATGTTCACCATGTCGGCGGGGATGGGGGAACGTTTTGCCCTGGTCGCCACCGAATTTACGGAAAAGATCTGCAAGCTGGGCGCCAATCCGGTCAAGAGCGGGACAGACATGGGAATGCATCAGGCCGCGTGCTAGCTGCTAGAAAAGGAGAGTTAACGAAGATGATAACCGCGGAACGAAAACCGATGGAAGAGATCATCGGGAGTGTAAGCCCCTACCGGCGCATCCTACTGGTCGGCTGCAACGAATGCGTCACGGTGTGTGCGGCGGGTGGCCGCAAGGAAGTGGGCCTCTTGGCTTCGGCCCTGAAAATGCACTTCGCCAAGGAGGGCAATCCCGTCGAGATCGAGGAAGTCACCCTGGAAAGACAGTGCGACCCCGAATACGTGGAAGAGCTGCTCCCCAGGATGGATCAGGCAGACGCGGTGCTGTCCATGGCCTGCGGCTGCGGAGCCCAGGAAGTGGCGCGGCGCTACAAGGAAAAACCTGTTTTTCCCGCCGTGAACACCCGGTTCATGGGGGCTTCCGAGCGCCAGGGCGTCTGGGCCGAACGGTGCGCCGGCTGCGGCAACTGTGTCCTGGGCATCACGGCGGGAGTGTGCCCCATCGCCCGCTGTTCCAAACAACTGCTCAACGGACCCTGCGGCGGCTCCACGAGTGGGAAGTGCGAAGTCGATCCGGACATCGACTGTGCCTGGCAGCTTATCTGGGACCGGCTGAAGGCCCTCGGGATGCAGGAGCGCTACGAGGATAACATTCCCGCCAAAGACTGGCGGACTGGAAGAGGCGGGGGACCGCGACGCATCGTGAGAGAGGATCTGGCATCATGAAGACGGAAAGCACACTGGAAAAGATACTGGCAGCAGGTCACCTGGCCGTGACGTCGGAATGCGGACCACCGCGCGGGGCGCTCCCCAACAAAGTCAAGGAAAAGGCGGAGCTGCTGCGGGGCTGTGTCGACGGCATCAACGTCACGGACAACCAGACAGCCATGGTCCGCATGTCGAGCCTGGCTGCCTGCATCATCATCCAGAACATGGGCCTGAACCCCATACTCCAGATGGTCAGCCGAGACCGAAACCGCCTGGCCATGCAGAGTGACATCATCGGGGCCTATTCCCACGGGGTGGACACCATGCTCTGCCTCTCGGGCGATCATCCCCGCTTCGGTGACCACCCCATGGCGGCCAACGTGCACGATATCGATTCCATCCAGATGGTGGACATGGTGCGCAACATGAGGGATGAAGGCAAGTTCCAGGGGGGTGAGAAGATCGACGGCTCACCGAAGATGTTCATCGGAGCTGCGGCCAATCCTTTTGCCGATCCCTTTGAGCTGAGAGTGGCGCGACTCGCCAAGAAGGTGAAGGCGGGAGTCGATTTCATCCAGACTCAGTGCATCTTCAACGTGGACAAGTTCGAGAAGTGGATGGAAGGCGTTCGCGAACGGGGACTTCATGAGAAGGTGGCCATCATGGCCGGCATCACTCCCATGAAATCCGTGGGCATGGCGCGGTACATGAAAAACAAGGTGCCCGGCATGGATGTGCCGGATGAGGTGGTCCAGCGTATGGCGGGTGTGCCCAAGGAGAAGCAGTCCGAGGAAGGGATCAAGATCTGCGTCGAGACCATTCAGCGCCTGAAGGAAGTGGAAGGGGTGAGAGGGTTTCACATCATGGCCATTGAATGGGAGCAGAAGGTGCCCGAAATCGTGGAGAGGGCGGGGTTACTGCCCAGGCCTGTCGTTTAGAGACCCGTGAAATCGGTTTAGACGCTTTACCAAGAGTAAAACAACAGTCCATTTCATTGAAAAAGCAAACACATTGACCTTCGCAGAGAGCTGCGGAAAGGAGCTTTAAATGACCAAGCAACCTTACATTATGGTAGTGGACGATGATCCGGATCTGGTGGAAGCTGTTTCCATGAAGCTGGCAAGTTACGATTATCGGATCGGCAAGGCTTATGACGGACAGGACGCTTTGGAGAAGATTCAGCGGGAGAAGCCCGACCTGCTGGTTCTGGATGTCATGATGCCCCGGAAAAACGGCTATGAGCTTTGCAACCAGCTCAAGACGGACCCCAACTACAAGGACATCACGGTGGTTCTTCTGACGGCTGTGGCGGACAACGTTCCCACGACAAGCTATACCCACCTCGACGGAAAATCCACCCTGGCCGACGATTACATCGCCAAGCCCGTCGACCTGGAAAAGCTTTCGGAAATCGTTAAGGACTATCTCGTGTAATACGCAATGACATGGGGGTGCGGGAGAATATTATGAAACATGGTGCTATCCCGCACCCCCGTCCCAGCAGAAAATGAGGGGATGAACGACCGTATTGTCCAATCCACACGCCGGGCAGCAAAAACGGCGCGGCCCGGCCGGCACGGTTGGCAGTCCCTCGGATTGTTAAGGGGAATCCAGTCCGGCAGCCTTTCTGGATTCCCCTTAAAAGTTCTAGGAAACGAATTTTCAGACAGTTGCTGAGGGGGAGATTGTCTCGGCAAAAAAAGGCGAACCGGGTTGACCCTGAGGGTCGCATCCTGTAAGAACACCTCGGCACCGGGGGGTAAACGGTGGGATCCTTTGAAGCGCTGTGTGCAGGGGGGGCGCAGCTTTCGAGTCTTATCTGCCCTTCGTTGAGCTGAGGTTTATGCCGACATGGAAATCATGATGAAGGACTCCGACGCCAGACTGAAGGAAGAAATGGACTGGAAAGAAAAGGTTTTTGATTCTCTCTCCCTTCCGGGCCTGATTCTCAGTCCCGACAGGAAAATTGTTTCCGCCAACAGGAAATTTGAAAAGGCGTTCGGTATCCAAAAAGCAGAGGTCATCGGCAAAAGATGCCATGATTTCTTCTACCATTCCACCAGGCCCTGTCCCACAGACCTCTGCCCTCTCGCCAAGGTGCTTACGGATCGAGAAGGCCATACCGTTCTCAGGCGTGTGGAGTGCCCGGACGGCAGGGAAAAATGGGAAGACCGCATTTTTTCACCGATTCTCGACGATGAGGGGAACGTGCGCTATGTCATCGAAAGCGTTCGAGACGTTACCAACATCAAGATCCTTGAAAGAGAACTGGAGGGAGTTCGAGAGTTCGCGGAGAAGGTGATCGAAAGCTCCCAGAGTGGGATCCTCGCCGCTGATCGGCGGGGCCGAATAGTCGTCATGAATCGAGCCGCCGAGGAGCTCACGGGCTTTACCCTGCAGCAGGCCCTCAGGGGGGAGATCAGCGTGCAAAATCTCTACCCGCCGGGACGGGCTTATGAAATCCTCAGGAAGCTGCGTGACCCCAAAATCGGCGGGGCGGGAAAGCTCCCCAGCATGCGTGCCTCCATGTTGAATGCCCAGGGCGAATCGATCCCCGTCCAGGTGACGGCAGCCATCATTTATGACGGTGATCGGGAAGTGGGCACCATGGGGGTCTTCGACGATCTTCGCGAACAGCTCGCCCATGAGGAACGGATGAACCGCATGATGGTTCGCATTTCTCAGTCGGAAAAGATGGCTTCCCTGGGGCAGCTGGCGGCGGGTGTGGCCCATGAAATCAACAATCCCCTGACAGGAATCCTGCTCTACGCGAATCTGGTCCTGGAGAGCCTCCCTGAGGACAGCCTCCTGCGGGATGACGTCCAATTCATCATCGATGACGCCAATCGTTGCGGCGTCATTGTCAAGAATCTTCTGGCCTACAGCCGCCAGACCAGTCAAAATCGGGAGGTCATCCATCTCAACACCCTGCTGGAGAACAGTTTGAGTCTCATCCGGGACCAGAAGCTCTTCATGAACATCCAGATCGTCAAGGAGCTCTCAGACGAAATGATGCTGGTCAATGCCGATAAAAATCAATTGGGGCAGGTAATCATCAATCTCGTTATGAACGCCTTGGACGCCATGGAGCGAAGAGGAACCCTGACTTTCAGAACCTGCCGAAACAAGGCCGAAAAGAAGGTCTACCTGGAGGTCTCCGACACGGGATGCGGCATTCCCAGGGAAAATATGTCGAGGGTGTTCGATCCCTTCTTCACGACCAAGAACCTGGGGAAGGGGACAGGACTGGGGTTGAGCATGGTTTACGGCATCATCAAAGACAACGATGGCAGCATTTCCATCAAGGAGACGAGCCCTGCCGGGACAACGTTCCTGGTGGAGCTTCCCCTGTACCAGGTCACGGATGATGAGGACATGTTCTATAACGTCGAAAATACGGTTTTAGTATAGAATGGATAAAGATCGGCACGAGCCCCTGCACACCCTTTGCCGGCGTGCACTGCGAATTGATCGACCTGAAGTATTCCCAAACCACTTTCTCGAACGTTGCTATCGTGATTGTTGTCTTCGCTCTGGGGTAAGGAGCCCGTATGCATATGAGTGAAATTGGAGTATCTGGAGTTGAGGCCAAGCCGAGCATTCTGATCGTGGATGATGAGGAGCGCATCCGCGAGGGGTGCCGTAAGGTCCTTTTGAACGACGGCTTTGAGGTCGCCACGGCCGATCGGGGGGCCAGAGGCCTGGAAATGATCGAGGAAAAGCACTATGATATCATCCTTCTCGATCTCATGATGCCCAACATGTCGGGATTCGATGTGCTGGGCCGGGTCAAGGCCCTCCATCCGGATTCGACCATTCTCGTCATCAGCGGCTATGCCACGGTGGAGCATGCCACGGAGGCCATGAAGCGAGGGGCCTTCGATTTCATCCCCAAGCCGTTTTCGCCCGACCAGCTGCGTCTGCTGGTGACGAAAGCCATCGAGTACACCCGGGCGCTTCAGGACATTGCCGGTGAAAAATCCCGCACGCGGGTGCTCATCAACCGGCTGACCGACGGAGTCCTGGCGACGGACCGGGACAAGCGCATCGTCCTCGCCAATCCCTCCTTTCAACGCATGGTGGGATTTCAGGAGCAGGAAGGCTGTGTCGGTCGAACGAGCCTGGAAGTCACACGCGACGATATGCTGGAAGGCCTCATCGACCAGGCTCTGGCCATGCCCGAGGAGGAATTTGTCGAGCTCGCCGAGGAGTGGAAATCCGGCGGCGAGGGCGGAAGCGGGGAGCGCATATTCAATGCCAGGTGCCTGCCTTTCCGGGACCGTTCGGGGCGGAATGTGGGTGCCATCATGGTCTTGCACGACATCACCGTGATCAAGAAAATGGACCAGGTGCGCTCGGATTTCGTTTCCATGGTGGCCCACGAAATCAGGAGCCCCCTCAACTCTATTTTGGCGCAAATACAGGTGGTGCGGGACGGTCTTGCGGGGGGCCTTACCGAAAAGCAGGAGGAGATCCTGGGACGGGCTTCGGAGCGCATTCGAGGCTTGGTCAGCCTGTCTTCCGAGCTCCTGGATCTCGCCCGGGTCGAATCGGGCCTGATCCTGCAGGAGCGCGAGCAAATCGACCTGGGGGAGATGCTCAAAGACCAGAGGGATTTTCACTCTCCCAGAGCGGAAGCCGCTCATATCACTCTCGATCTCCAGCTGCCGGGTCCCCTCATGCCGGTCCTGGCCAACCGTCGCAATATCGAGGAAGTCCTGTCCAACCTCATCGGCAACGCCATCAGCTATACGCCGGAAGGGGGGCAAATCGAGCTCTCCGCGGCTGTGGAGAACGATTACGTGCGGGTGAGTGTCAAAGATACGGGCTTCGGTATCGCTCCTGAGGATCTCGACCGGATTTTTGCGCCGTTCTACCGGGTCAAAAACGACAAGACCCGCATGATCGTGGGAACCGGCCTGGGCCTGCCCATCGTAAAAAGCATCGTGGAAGCCCACAATGGGTGGATCCGGGTGGAGAGCACCCCCGGCCGGGGGAGTACTTTTCACGTGCACCTGCCTTTGGGAAAATAGGGGAAGGACGATACCATGCGATACACACCGGCGGCAGAGATTACCGAACGGCTTTCCAATCTTCGGATCCTCATGGAAAAGGCTTCCCTCGACGGGGCCTTTTTCCATCACAAGGTAGACTATTTTTACCTGACAGGAACCATGCAGAACGGGATACTTTTCGTTCCCGCCGATGACGATCCCATATTTTTCGTCAAGAGGGCGTTCCCTCGAGCCCGAAAAGAATCCCCGCTGAAGCGCATCCTCCCCATCCGCTCCTCCAAGGAGATCGTATCGGAGCTGAAGCCCATGAAGCGGGTCGGGCTGCAACTGGACGTCATGTCCTACAACGATGTCATGCAGTTCAAAAAGTTTCTGGGCAGTGCGGAGACCGTCGATTCTTCGCCCCTCACGAGAGAATTGAGGAAGTACAAGTCGCCCTACGAAATTTCACTCATGAAGAAGGCGGGGGCGATCGGGAAAAAGGTGTATGCGCGCGTCCCCGAGCTCTTGAAGGAAGGCATGACGGAAATCGAACTGGGGGGGCTTCTCGAGGCGCATGCAAAGGCCCTGGGCCATGAAGGGATACTCAGAACCCGGTCCCTCATGTTCGAGGCCTATTCCTGGCATATCCTCAGCGGGATTTCGGGTACGGTCGTCAGCCAGGTGGATACTCCGGCGGGCGGGCTGGGGCTGTCGCCGGCCTTTCCCATGGGGGCAGGCATGAAAAAGATCAAGGCCCATGAGCCCATCATGATCGATTTTCCCATCTGCTATCAGGGTTACCTGGTGGATGAGACCAGGATGTTCGCCATCGGATCCATGCCCGAGCTGTTTCTGAAAGCCTACGATGCCTGCCGGGAGATTCAGTATCGCGTCCTCGACAAAGCCCTCACGGGCATGGGCAGCGACAAACTTTTTGAGTATTCACTGGATCTGGCCCGGCAGATGGGCTTCGGCGCCAACTACCTGGGCGTGAAGCAGCACCGGGTGAGGTTCCTCGCCCACGGCATCGGTCTCGAGCTTTCGGATATGCCCTTCATCGCGGCCGCCCACAAGTATCCCATTGAAAAAAACACCGTATTGGCCATCGAACCGAAGATGGTTTTTCCCGGCAAAGGGATCTGCGGCATAGAGAACACCGTCCTCATAAAGGACGGTGCATACCGGGTGCTCAGCAATACGGATGAGAGGGTTGTCGTCGTTTAGCCGCATGCAAGGAAACAGCGTGGTCAGTCGATCCAGCGGACGAACTTGTCCATCGTGTCACGCGGGGATGTGAAATGGTTGATGGGGCTGTCCCAGTCGGGATGCCCCAGGGCGACGGAAATCACCACCTCCTTGTTCTCCGGGATGTTGAGGGAATCTCTCACCTCGTCTTCGTAGGCCGCAATGAGGCCGATGGGGCAGGTCCAGATGCCGTGGGCATGGGCTGCGAGCAGGAGGTAGCCGAGGGTGATGCCCATATCCACGAGACGGGCCTTGGAAAAGGAATCATCCAGGCAGAGGATGATGGCGGCCGGCGCTCCATAAAAGTTGCAGCTCCCCTCGTTGATGAAGGTGTTGAAATCGACCCCCATCCGGTCCAGGATGGGCTTCATGGTCTGAAAAGATTCCACTCCCCGGGCGGTGAAGGCAGGGGCGAGGGGCTTCACATTTCCCGGGCTGCAGGAGATCTGCTTTTCCCGGTAAGCCTTGACGAGCTTCCTGCTCAGTCGGGCTTTCTCCTCCCCCAGGACCACCGTGAACTCCCAGGGCTGCAGGTTGATGGCCGACGGGGCACTGACGGCCAAATCGAGAATGGCTTCGATGGTCTCACGCTCGACGGGGTCGGGCTTGAACGCCCGTATGCTCTTGCGCTCCTTCATTGCTTGAAAAAGGTCCATGTGCTCACCATCACTTTCTTGGGCATGAGGCAATGAATGAAGATCGGTTTGGGGATATCCGTCTTGTGCTCGGTAACGTTCCACGGACGGGTGGCTCCCGAGGGAGCAAGCGCCCCTCAAGCCTGTCATGGCGATTACACCAATCCCCCAGTCAAGTCAAGAATCCTTCGAGCATCGAGGAAGACAAGATATCCAAGCCCTTTGAGGAGATTCGTACCGGAGTCTTTTAAAAATTCCGGGCGTCATCCCGCCCCTTGACAAAAACGGGATCGGCCCGTTACCCTGCGCTCCTCACACATGGAAGCAGCAAAGGAGAAGCAATATGGTTCGAGCAAAACTGTGGTTCCGCTGTGCGGCAATGCATGACCCCGTCACCCCCACGGTGGTGCGTCCGGCCCTCGTGGGGTGGGAAGCCAGGCACCGGAGGGTGGATCTCACCATCGAACGGGCCTTCAACGGCGAGGAGCTCGTGAAGCGCATGAAAGGCTGGGTCACGACGGACCCCCGAAAAGTGATCGACGTCGTCAACCAGTATGGACGCCTCAAGGTCCTCGACGACACGGAGCTCGTGGTCGAATTCGAAAAGCCCGAGGCGGCGGAGAATCTTCAGAAGGCCTTGGACGAAGCCTTCAAGGGGGAAGTGGATATCGAGGTGGTGAAGAGGTGAGTGCAGATCCACTCGAGGAAGTCAGCTCGGGCATTCGCGCAGCGAAGCTGCGCGAACGGGCGGACAACCCGCAAATAACCACGGCCAAAGATTTCGAATATAGCCAACGGATCTGCCTCGTGGTTGCTTGTCGGGTTCATTCGATAGTTGGGCTCGTTTTAGAGTCGATCCTCCCAGCAGTTTGGCTCTCTGTGCAGGTTTTCAACAGCAATAACAAGTATTTCCGCTTTTCGGATCTGGTAGATGATTCCATATGGAAAACGGCGCATCTGACACCTCCGTGTCCTCTTTGAGCAGGGATGCCATGCTTCTGGAAACCTCGCAATCCGATCCAGAGTATCCAAGACTTCAGTAAGAAAGTCATCGCCAAGTCCGGCGACCTCATAGTTGTAATACTGAATCGCCTCGTCGAGCTCGATCTCGGCAATTTCCAAAAAACGGATCCGCATTCCGTATCCTATCTATACTTGTTCAGTACCCTTTCCAAAGTCACTGCCTTTATTTTGCCCTTTTCATACGCGTCGATCCGGCTCTCGGCCTCTTTTGCCCACAATTCGTCGATGTCCTTATCCGGCTTATCCAGGCTTGAGAGCAGTTTATCGATTAATTCAGCTTTCTGAGCCGGTTTCAGAGTCAATGCTTCCTTCAATACCGCATTTGGATCGGTCATTGTTAACTCCTTTCTGTATGTGAATGGCGAAGTCCCAGGAAAGAAAACACCGCTCTGAGCTTAGTCGTCGGGGGAACGAGCGTCGACCAATGCGTCTCGCCAGCTGATGCCGTCGGCCTTTGATTTTTGCTGATCTACGAACTGTTCCCCCTGCTGCTCATGAGCGTCCCATAACTTCACATGAGCAACGCCGGATTATATCTTATGCCGAGCACCTCGTTGGCCTCACTAAGCTTCTTGTCATAGCTCCACAATGGGACACTTGTTAAGACAGCCGAAGCAGAGAGATGAACGTCAATATAGCCGAGTCCTTTACCCATCAGTTGGTTCGATTCAATGAACTGGAGGATCTCTTTGTGCGTCGCCAGGGTCACCAGGGGAAGGAGTTGCAGGAGCGAGAGGACTTCGCGTCTGTTCTTTATGTTACCACAGGCGAGTTCGCCAACAATATATGGGTGACACATCACTTGTCCATTATTCAGAAGTCGTTCAAGGTCAGAGTCGCCCTCCCGAAGGTGACGTACCCACACCGATGTGTCTGCAAGAACCATCTCTAATTCTCCGAAATCCTTCTGCGTGGAATGGCCTTCAACTGTTTCTCCGTCCCACCCAGTTTCGCCAGCCTTCTGGCACTTTCTCTGGCTATCAACGCCTCGAGACCAAGTTTCACCAAGGTGGTTTTTTCCTTGATCCCCGTTAATTCCGATGCCTTTTCAACCAATGCGTCTTCAATGTTCAGCGTGGTTCTCATCTTAATTCACCTTTCATTCTGAATGATATGCATCAATATGTATCAATGATATGTCTGTGTCAATGGATTTGTACCCTTTGCAGAACGCCCGTCATCACCGTCACGCAACCACTGCGCTGACGTCGCAATGGAGGGACATGTATTGCCTCCCGTCCGGCGAATAAATTTACAGCTCCTCACGATATTCGTCATTTCACGAGAAAATAGTTGTTGACATTCCGTGCGGCGTAAAGCTATGTTGTAGCCGTAATATAGCTTAATGTACCAGGCCGCTCGTTTTTGGGAGAAGACAAATTTTTCGGAGGGACGGCAACAGAGGTCTGTTGCCGGTCTTCGATGCGTATAGAGCGCATGTCTCATGGGGGGCAGGCGTATTTTGTCGTTACTTTCCGGGATGCGTTCAGCGGTTGGTAGCCAGGCCGGACAATTGAGGAGAAAACGTATGGGCAAGGTTGGAATTATCGGTGTAGGGCAGAGCACATTTGTTCGCACGTATCCCGGATCGATCCGGGAGCTGGTGTTCGAAGGCTTCAAGGAAGCCATGGAAAATACCGGGATCACCACCAAGGATATCGACGCAACGGTGGTTTGTTCCGCGCCGGAGTATGACAAGCAGCGGTCCCCCGCCGGCGTCATCGCAGAATACCTCGGCTTGAACCCGCAGCCCACATTCTATGCGGAGACTCTCTGCTCTTCCAGCAGCACGGGCGTCAAGCTCGCCTACTCGCTGGTCAAGTCGGGACTGCACGATGTGGTGATGGTCATCGGTTTCCAGATCATGTCTCAGTTGACGTCGGCGGAATCCCAGGAGCGTATGGGCCGCGGCGCCGACATTCAGTGGGAATCCCCCTTCGGAACCATGATGCCGGCGTATTATGCGCTCCATGCGCAGGCTCACATGGCCAAGTACGGGACGACCCCCGAAGATCTGGCCCTCATCCGGGTGAAGGCCGCCACCTACGGGCAGCTCAATGAAAAGGCCGTTTACCGGAAAGCGGTCGCCCTGGAACAGTTCACAGACCCCGCCAGCCCCATGGGATCGCCGGTATCCAGTCCGCTCCGCACGGGCGACTGCTGTGCCAACGCCGACGGCAGCTCCATCGTCATCGTCGCCAGCGAGGAAAAGGCACGTGCCCTGTGCAAAAAACCGGTGTGGATCAAGGGCATCGGTGCGGCTTCGGCTCCGGTGAATATGGCTGGCCGTGACCAGCTGAGCGGGCTCGCCGTGGCCAGGGAATCGGCTCGCCAGGCCTACGCCATGGCAGGCATCACCGCCGCCGACATCAATGTGGCCGAAGTGCATGACTGCTTCACCATCGCCGAAATGATGGCCTACGAAAACCTGGGCTTTGCCAAGCCCGGCGAGGGCAAGGAGCTCATTCGCGCCAAAGAGACCTACAAAGAAGGGCGCATCCCCGTCAACGTGGATGGTGGACTCCTTTCCAAGGGTCATCCCATCGGAGCGACGGGTGGATCTCAGATCCGGACCATCGTTCTGCAGCTCAGGGGCGAAGCAGGCGCCATTCAGGTGAAGGACCCGGCTTTCGGCCTGGTGCACAACATCGGCGGCGTCGGCCTCTACGGGAATGTCACCATTTTTGGCCTGGATTGATGCTCTCCGCGTCTGATCCCCTGTAGTATGGGGGAGGGCGATTCGTCCTTGCCTCCCATACGACCACCGACCGGTTTTTATGGAGAATTAGAGATGGCAAAACAAGAACTGGATACACGATTCGCAAAATTCGGAACGGTCAGCTTCGCCAGTGTCACGCAGGTCAACGATTTCATTGGACACCTGGAGGGCGGCAAATTGATGGGAACACGCTGCAAGGATTGCGGGAAGCATTTCTTCCCGCCCCGTGCGCACTGCTACCAGTCGCTTTCCGGCAACATGGAGTGGTTCGAGGTTACAGGGAAGGGCAAGCTCGTCAGCTATTCCACGCTGCAGTATGCTCCCACCGGCTTCACGGATGACCTCCCCTACACCATCGCACTGGTAGATTACGGCGACTACAAGGTCTTCGGACGCATCGACCGTTCCGTTCCCGTCGGGGAGCTTTCGGTGGGGATGGAGATGAAAGCCGTCGTCAGCAAGACTTCCAACGACAAGCTGACCTACGTGTTTCAGAAGGCATGATCTTATCAGATTCCTGAAATTTCAGGCCCGGGATGCATTCCCTCCGCAGGGGAATGCCGTGGATCCCTTTCGATGGTGGGGCGCAGTCGCTGCGCCCCACCGAGATGGCCTGCCGTCTATTTCACACAAGGAGGAGAACACATGATTCTTGAGTTGAACGAAGAACAAAGAATGGTTCAGGAGCAGGCACGCCGTTTCGCCGAAAATGAAATCATGCCCACCATGGAGCAGGACGAAAAAGAGCACCGTTTTCGTCCGGAACTGGTGCAGAAGATGGGTGAGCTGGGCTTTTTCGGCTGCGCCATCCCCGAAGAGTACGGCGGAAACGGCATGGGTTTTCTGGAATCCGCCATCATGGCAGAGCAGATCGCCAAGGTGTCTCCCTCCTGGCGCGTGCCCTTCAACATGCAGAACCTCGGACCCGCCTGTACCGTCAACAAGTTTGGGACCAAGGAGCAGAAGGAGAAATTCATCCCCGGTTGGGTATCCGGTGAGAAGCTTGGCTTCTTTGCCATCACCGAGCCCAACGTCGGCTCCGATGTCTCCGGCATGAGGACGACGGCCAAGGACAAAGGCGACCACTGGGAGATCAACGGTCAGAAGATGTGGATCAGCAACGCCCACGTCGGCGACTATGGGCTCGTTTATGCCTACACGGACAAGGAAAAGAAGTATAAGGGCATGACCTGCTTCATCGTGGACCTGAAGAATTCCCCGGGCGTCACGGCTCTGCCCATCGAAACGAAGCTGGGACTCCACTGCGCCCCCACCGGTGAAATCTCCTTCGACGCCGTCAAGGTCCCCAAGGAGAACGTCCTGGGCGAAGTGGGCCAGGGATTCAACATCTGCATGTTCCAGCTCAACAACACCCGTCTGGGCTGTGCTGCCGGAGCGCTGGGCGCGGGCGGCGGTTGTATCGATCTGGCCATTAAGTATGCCAACGAGCGTACTCAGTTCGGCCAGCCTATCTCCAAGTTCCAGTTGATCCAGGGGCAAATCGCCGAAATGGTCGCCGAGCATGACGCTGCTCAGCTCCTCGTCTACAAAGCCGCTTATTACAAAGACCAGGGCAAGCCCAACCAGCACGAAACCTCCATCGCCAAGTTCTTTGCCTGTGAAGCAGCCGTCCATGCAGCCAATGAATCCATGAAAATCTTCGGTTCTTACGGTTTCTCGACGGAATACCCCATCGAGCGCTACTATCGTGATGTCAAGTCTCTCCAGGTTGTGGAAGGGACCTCCAACATCCAGAAGACGATTATTGCCGGCATCTCCTGCGGCCATTCCCAGAATCGATAAAACACCGCCAAGGGGGCCCCGGTTTTTCCGGGAGCCCCAACCCGGCATGTCCGGGAGCACCGTACGATCGTACTCCCGGACATGAAAATCTCACGTCGGGCGTCACCTCCCGATTTTTTTTCGTTTTACGGGACGAGCGGTGTGAAGATCCGACTTGAAGATCATCGTTTTTCGCAGTAATACAGCATGAATCCTGAAAGTTATCACTCCCAACGACATACAGCTTGCTCCCTTTGAGCTGACCCGAAGAGGAAAAATATCTATGAAGCCTTATTTTGAAAAAATGCCCGAATTCGGTCGTCCGTTGACGGACCGACAGCTGTCCGATTCCGCCGAGAGCGTTGAACAGATCAAGCAGGTGGAGAAGCTGCTGGCCGAAGAGATTCAGCGCGTCAAAAATGCAGGCATTCCCGAGAAGAAAGTCAACGATCGCGGACAGATGACCGTCTGGCAGCGCCTGGAATACCTGGTGGACCCCGGCACCTGGTGCCCCCTCCATACCCTTTATGATCCCATGCAGAACGAAGAAGGCACCACCGGCGTGATCGACGGCCTGGGGAAAATCTCCGGCAAGTGGGCCGTCATCATCGGGTTCGACAACAAGGTGATGGCGGGTGCATGGATCGCCGGACAGTCGGAAAATATCCTCCGCGTGACGGACATGGCCAAGCGCCTGCACGTGCCCCTCGTCTGGCTGGTGAACTGCAGCGGCGTCAAGCTCCCCGAGCAGCATCTGGTCTATGCCAACCGCAGAGGAAGTGGAACGACCTTTTTCCGCCATGCCGAACTGCAGCAGATGGGCCTTCCCGTTCTGGCCGCCATCTATGGGACGAACCCCGCCGGAGGCGGCTATCAGGCCGTCAGCCCCACGATTCTCATTGCCCACAAGGATGCCAACATGGCAGTCGGTGGGGGCGGTATCGTCAGCGGCATGAGCCCCAAGGGCTCCTTCGATGAGGAAGGCTGCGAGGCCCTCATCGATGCGACGAGAAAGTTCAAAGAGCTGCCTCCGGGAAGCGTGCAAATCCACCACGATGCCACGGGTTTCTTCCGCTACGTGTACGAAACCGAGAAGGGCGCCCTGGATGGCATCAAGGATTACATGAAGGACATGCCGGCATATAACCCGAAATTTTTCCGCGTCGCCGAGCCCAAGCCCCCCCGTCTCGATCCGGCCGAAATCGAGCGGATTGTGCCCTTCAACCAGAAGAGAGTCTACTCTTTCGACGAAGTGGTGGCCAGATTGGTGGACGGCAGCGAGCACCTGGAGTTTCGCCCGGGGTATGGACCCGAGATTTATTGTGCTCTGACGAAAGTGGACGGCTTTCCCGTGGGTGTCATCGGCAACCGCCAGGGCTTCATGCCCAAAGGCTATCCCGAATACGCCGACTATCCCGGCATCGGCGGCAAGCTCTATCGACAGGGCCTCATCAAGATGAACGAGTTCGTAACCCTGTGCGGACGCGATCGGGTACCCATCGTCTGGTTCCAGGACACCAGCGGCATCGATGTGGGCGACATCGCGGAGAAGGCCGAACTGCTGGGGTTGGGCCAGTCTCTCATCTACTCCATCGAACAGACGGACGTTCCCATGATGCTCGTGGTCCTGAGAAAAGGCACCGCCGCGGCTCACTATGTCATGGGCGGCCCCACCGCCAACAACCACAACGCTTTCACCCTGGGGGTTCCCACGACGGAAATTTACGTCATGCACGGTGAGACCGCCGCGGCAGCTTCCTATGCGCGAAGGCTGGTGAAAGACAAGGATGCCGGCAAGCCCCTGGCTCCCACCATCGACAAGATGAACGAGCTCGTCCAGCTTTACACCGATACGTCCCGGCCCGCCTACTGCGCCAAGTCCGGCTTTGTGGATGAGGTCGTGAGCTTCGCCGACATCAGAAAATACATGCAGGCTTTTGTCGGCTGTGTGTACCAGAATCCCAAGTCCATCTGCGCCCAGCACCAGATGATTCTCCCCAGGATCATCCGCGGGTAAGTCTGCAATACCCTGCGCCCCGGCTCCACACATCGATCGCCGCCGATCATCGTGGTGCCGGGGCGCTCCTTACGGCAGGAATGAGGTGATCGATATGGATACACTCAGCCAGGGATTGGTAATCATGTTCGTTGGCATGGGCGGGACCCTTTTGAGCCTCGGATTCATTATCCTGGTGGTGAACATCGGGAAGCGCCTGCTGCCTTACACGGAGGAAGAGGCCGTGGAGGAGAATAAATAATGGAATCGATGATTCTGTCCGCGCTGAGCAGCCTGGTCATGGGACTCAGCGCCCTCACCATCGAGGGTGTGGTGATGATGGCTGTGGGATGCATGCTGCTCTGGCTCGGAATCCAAAAGGGCTATGAACCGCTGCTCCTGCTTCCCATCGGATTCGGGGCCGTGATGGTGAACATCCCCATGAGCGGGGTCATGGAGGAACATGGACTTCTTCGGTTCTTTTATGATTTTGGAGTCATTACGGAAGTCTTCCCTTGCCTGATTTTCATAGGGATCGGGGCGATGACCGATTTCACGCCTTTATTGGAAAATCCCAAGATCCTGCTCCTGGGGGCTGCCGGCCAGTTCGGTATTTTCATCACGTTGCTGGTCGCGTTGGGGCTGGGATTCAACCTGCTGGATGCGGCCACCATCGGGATCATCGGGGCCTGTGACGGTCCGACTTCCATCTATGTCGCTTCCAAGTACGCTCCACATCTCCTGGGTGCCGTCTCCGTCGCGGCCTATTCATATATGTCCCTCGTTCCCCTCCTTCAGCCTCCCATCATGAAGCTTCTCACAACGGAAAAGGAACGGAAGATCCGCATGCCGTACCCCAAAAAGTCCGTTTCCAAGAGCTTGAAAATCCTCTTTCCCATTGGCGTGACGATCCTGACCTGCCTCATCGCCCCCATGGGAACACCTCTCATGGGCATGCTGATGCTGGGGAATCTCATGAAGGAAAGCGGGGTCGTCAGCCGCCTCACAGGTGCTGCGGAAAATGAAATTCCCAACATCGTCACGCTCCTCCTGGGGCTTTCCATCGGTGCCACCATGGAAGGGGCGGCCTTCCTGAAAGCACAGACCCTCATTATCCTGGCGCTGGGACTGGGCGCCATCTGTCTCGACACCGTGACCGGGGTCCTTTTTGGGAAGATCATGTGTGTCCTGAGTGGCGGCAAGATCAATCCCCTCCTGGGAGCCGCCGGAATTTCCGCCTATCCCATGGCGGCACGTGTGGTGATGACGGAAGGCCGCCGTTACGACAGGAACAACTGGCTGTTGATGCACGCCATGGGCGCCAACACGGGAGGCCAGATCGGCTCCATCATGGCCGCCGCCATCATGCTCTCCGTACTCAAGGGAATGGGCCTGGGTTAGGGGCGGTTTTCGGCTCGCGAGTGTGGCGATGGGTAGAGGGCTTTCTCTGTGGCCCTCCTCCGCGTCTCATCTCGATGCAGTTCCGGAAAAAGGAGGATGACCATTGGACTGGAGCACACTGACAAGTTTTCATTTAGACTGGAATTTTTTCACTGCCCTCTTCAGTATCGTCATCATCGACCTGATCCTGGCAGGGGACAACGCAGTCGTCATCGCCATGGCCGTGCGGTCCCTTCCTGCAGACCAGAGGCGAAAGGGCATCTTGTTTGGCGCCGGTGCTGCGGTCATTCTGCGTGTCATTCTTACCTTTTTTGTCTCTCAGCTCCTGCAGATCAACTACATCAAACTGGTGGGCGGTTGCCTGATCCTGTGGATCGCCGTGAAACTTTTCATAGAGGGCGCTCCTGAGGAAAGCCTCGACAAAGAGGCGACGACCATCGGCCAGGCCGTCAAGCTCATCGTCATCGCAGACATCACCATGGCCCTCGACAACATGCTGGCCGTGGGAGGGGCCTCTCACGGAAACCTGTTCCTGCTCCTGTTCGGCCTTGGGTTGAGCATTCCCTTCGTCGTTTTCACGAGCAACCTGTTGTCCATGCTCATGGACAAGTATCCCATCATCGTTTACATTGGCGCTGCGATACTGGGCAGGGTGGGGGCCGAGATGATCTTCACCGATCCCGTTGTCACCCGTTGGCTGGCTCCGAGCAAAGCGTTCCAATATTCAATGGAAGCTCTTTTTGCCGTCGGCGTCATCGTGGTGGGCAAGCTCTGGATCAAGTGGATGGTCAGGACGCAGGAAGCCGCGGAAGGGCATGGTGAGCACGGAGGTCGTTCCGGGTGAGCTGCATAACGGGTGCATGCCTGTGGATGAATGCCTCGACGCATGCAGTGAAGGCTGAACCGGTGAACCAGGATGAGGAGCGGGTGAGGTAATTATGGCCATTCTATCAGTGTCGCGGGAATTTGGGAGCGGTGGAAGGGAGATCGGTCAGAAAGTCGCGGAATCCCTGGGATATGAGTATGTGGACAAGGAGTCCATCCTCAGCGAGATCAGGACCCTTGGGGACAAATGGGAGAAATGGGCAAAAGATCTCGATGAGCACTCTCCCAGTATCTGGGAGAAATACGACTGGTCATTCCGGGGCTTTGGCGCCATGATCCAGAAAACCATCCTGACCCATGCCGCCGGGGACAATGTCGTTATCATGGGCCGGGGGGGTGGGTTTCTCCTGAAAGGGATCCCGCACGCTCTCAGCATTCGAGTCGTCGCCCCACTGGATGCGAGGGTGGAAAGGATCATGAAGCGTGATTCCGTGGATCAGGGGATGGCCCGCTGGCTCGCGGAGAAGGTGGATCGCGAAAGAGTCGGCTTCATCCGCGCCCTCTACGGCAAAGAAGTGAATGATCCTTCCGAGTTTGACTTTACCTTCGATACGGGTAAAATGTCGGTCGAAGAAGTGGCGGCGGCAGTCATGGAGCTTCTGCGTGATCGGGATGGGCGAAAGACCGAAGCAGCTCAGAAGACACTTCTGATGCGGGCGGAGGCGGTGCGGATCAAGGCCGCCATTCTCACGAATCCCGCCTTTCTGCTTCCAACGTTCGATGTGGAATACGACGGCAAGCAGTTGGTGCTGCGAGGAGTGGTTCACAACCCGAAGGAGCACTCCCGGGTCGAAGACTTTGCTCGAAAGCTGGCCGGGGAATTGCCTGTCAAATGCGAGCTGCATTATCGCGGATAAGCATCCGGTGCGTACACTGCTGCTGGACGTGTTTGGAGCTCGAGCCCTGGAGGGATCGAGTGGGGCTCGGCAGTTCGTTGTGCCGTGATGGAGTAAGAAAAGGGATCAGGCGCCACCAGGCATCGAGGCGCCGAAGTTGAACTTGTTGAAGCATTTTAGCAAAGAGGAGGAGTAGTCAATGGCAACAAGTATTGAAGCACCAATGCCGGGTAAAGTCTGGGAGCTGACAGTCCAGGAGGGGCAAACCGTCAAGGAGGGCGATGTTGTGGTGGTGTTGGAAGCCATGAAGATGGAAAACGCCATCGAAAGCCCTGTTGCGGGTGTTGTTCAGAAGGTCAATTTCAAAAAGGGTGACGCCGTGGACGAGGGTGCTGTACTGCTCGTCATTGGTTGATCCCACGAGCAGTCCATGAGCTGACATTTCTTAGCATCTGACAGTCTTGCTGACTGAGTCACACCGGCCTCATGCCTTTGGCATGAGGCCGTTTTGTTTCATGGGCCTCCGTAAGTCTGTCCCCCATCCCTCGACGGGAGTCCGTCGTTTTCCGTCCCTCGTTCCCTCCAGTGGCGATTCCCACACGTGCTGGGATACTCCCCACGAATCATGGGTAAATTCATTATACTGAATTGAATTTAATTCATACCGATGAATTAAAAACCGCTTGTCATCTTCTGAAATTCCTGTCATAAGAATCTAGACATCTCAATATTTCTCTTGTTTTTATGGTGAAAATTTCATAATCCTATTATCGAGAGGATAGATCGAGTTCATTATAGTAAATTTATAACCACAAAAGAGGCGATTTTCTCCTCACCCGGACGGGACGAGTGTTCCTCCAGGAATCGGGCTGGATTTCACTCCAATGGATTGCCTGCGCCTGGAATGTCTTCAGATTCTCATCCCCACGGAAGCGGTGGATCAGCCCATGCATCTTTCCATCTCACGCTGTAACCGTTCCCGCTGATGCCGTCAGAAGCTGCCCGACTGCCCAGGATCCGCAGTCGCACACGTTGTCCATATGGTGTGTGACTACAAAGGTTTGTATTCTCCACGCGGATTCAAGGAGAAGCCGAACCGTCGGTGAATTGGTGAATAGAAGAGGTAAGGACCCTTATCATGCCCGTCAAAGAGGAGACCAGATCGATGGAATTCAAAGACATAAACATTAAACCCTGGGAAAATGGCTTTGCACTGCCGGAACAATTCAACATGGTAAGCCTGCTCTTGGAGCGGCATATTGAGAATGGACGGGGAAACCGGATAGCCATCTATTTTAAAGATGAAAGGATCACCTATCAGGATGTTTACCGCCTCACCAACCAGACGGGAAATGCCCTTTCCAAGCTGGGGGTTCAGAAGGGCGATCGTGTCCTGATGATGATGCACGACAGTCCCGATTTCATCGCCGTTTTCTTCGGGGCCATGAAAATTGGAGCGGTTCCCGTACCCCTGAACATCCTCACAACGCCGGCGGATCTGCAATACTTCATCATCGATTCGGAAGCCACGGTGCTGGTCGTGGAAGAAGATCTGCTCTCCAAGATCGCTGATTTGTCCGTCAGCCAGACAAAACTGAAGCGCATCGTGGTGCGAGGAAAATCTGTTGGGGATCACCCCTCCCTCGGACAAATCCAGTCGGAGGCGTCACCCGCCCTGGATGTCTATCCCACCACTCCCACCGACCATTCCTACTGGCTTTACACCTCGGGTACGACAGGGAAGCCCAAAGGGGTGATCCATTTGCACAAGGACCTGGTTTATGCTGTGGAAACCTATGGGCATCATGTTCTCGATTTTAAGCCGGACAATATCGTTCACGGAGTTCCAAGGCTGTTCTTTTCCTACGGCCTGAACATGGGGCTCTATCTTCCCTTTTATTATGCGGCGGCAGTCGTCCTGGATGAGCAGCGTCCGCTTCCTGAAAACACCCTCAACAATCTCCAGAAGTATCGGCCAACCATGTTTTTTTCGGTTCCGACCGCTTACGCCCAGATGCTGCAAGCCCTGGATGAGAAAAAGCTCCAACCCGATTTCAGCTTTCTCCGATATTGCACGTCGGCCGGTGAAGCGCTGCCGGGCCCCATCTACAAACGGTGGGTGGATCGCTTCAAGGTCGAAATTCTGGACGGGCTGGGGTCTTCAGAGGTCAGTTGGATTTACATCAGCAATCATCCGGGGAAGGTGAAGATCGGCTGTTCCGGCACGCTGCTGAAGGGCTACCAGGTGAAGATCCTCGACGACGATCTCGCCGAAGTCCCCATGGGCCAGACGGGTGATTTGTGGGTCACCAGCGAATCCCTTGCGGTCGGCTACTGGAACAAGCCGGAGCAGAATAAGGAGACCTTCAGAGACGGATGGATGAAGACCGGGGATGTCGTCTCCATTGACGAGGAAGGGTATTTCCACTACAGCGGCCGTTCCAACGACACGCTGAAAGTCAGCGGCATTTGGGTTTCACCCCTGGAGGTGGAAGCCACCCTGCTGGATCACCCGGCGGTCGCCCAGTGTGCCGTGGTGGCCAAGCGGGATGAGGAGGACCTCATCAAACCCAAGGCATTCATTGTCCTCAACAAGGGCTTCACCCCTGGAGATGACCTTGGAAAGGAGCTTCAAAAGTTTGTGAAAGATCGCCTTGCCCCTTACAAGTATCCCCGATGGGTGGAGTTCACGGCAGAGCTGCCCATGACCGCCACCGGAAAAATACAGAGATTTAAGCTGCGTGAATAGCGGACAAAGGTGAAAGTCACTGCGTACTTCCGTTTGGCGACCGTTGCGGTATGGTAGGGACACTGTGCCGCAGCGGGGAGTTTTGAAGGGAATTGCAGCGGGGATTCCGGTCTCAATGTCGTTGACTTAAGCTCCGATCGTCATTCCGGCAA
The DNA here is from genome assembly GCF_022836495.1 of Desulforhabdus sp. TSK. GTDB lineage: Bacteria > Desulfobacterota > Syntrophobacteria > Syntrophobacterales > Syntrophobacteraceae > Desulforhabdus. The sequence continues at coordinate 43,012 of NZ_BQXM01000012.1, read as the reverse complement.
AATCGGGAATCCAGGCAAATCCAGACTTTGGAGCCCTGTTTTCACTGGGGTGACGTCAAGTCAAGAACATTGAGTCCCGGTCTGAGAACCTTCCATCTCTTGACTGAGGTTGAGGCTTTGTCCATCTCAGTCGGAACCTTCCACGACGGCCAGTACATCGGGTAACAGGAGAAGGGATACTATGTTGAATACAAGGGTCCTGGGAGTTGTCGCGTCAGTTTTGATTGCATTGATCATAGGGCTGGTCGCCCCTTTTGCAGGGCTGCCTCAGCAGGGGCACTGGATCCTGGCGACCGTCATCGTCACCCTGGGCTTCTGGATCTTTCGACCCGGCGGTCTGCCGTTCATGGCGGGCGGTTCGCTGCTCCTGGCCGGGTGCCTCATCTTCGGCCTCAAGTACAATGTCGTTGCCGCGGGCTTCATCAGCCCGGCGGTGTGGGTGCTCATTCCCGCCCTCTATTTCGGCTTTGTCCTGCAAAAGACGGGGCTCGGGAAGCGCATCGCCTACCTGGTATTGAAGAGCTTCGAGCCCAGCTGGCTCTCCATGGCCGTGAGCTGGTTCATCATCGGCATCGCCCTCTCGGCTCTGACTCCGTCCATCACCGTCCGTATCGCCATCGTCATGCCCATCGCCGTCAGCGTCGTCGAGGCGTGCAAACAGGCCCCCCATTCCAAAGGGTCTGCCTTCATCACCATCATTGCCTGGGCCATGTGTCTTTTCCCCGGCACCGGCTGGCTGACGGGTTCTCTGACGGGCCCCATCATGCTGGGGTTCCTGCCGGCCGAATTGAAGGGCATGGCCACCTTTGACTCCTGGTTCCAGATCCTGGCATTGCCCTGGCTCCTGATCACGGTGATCTTCATCGTCTTGATTTATCTTACCATGCGGCCGAAGGAAGCCATCGGCATTCCCCGCGACACCTTCAGGGCACAATATGCCGCCCTGGGGCCCGTTACCCGTGACGAAAAAGTGGCGATTGCCATCCTCATCGGCTCTCTCATCATGTTCACGACGGAAAAGATGCACGGGATCCCGACAGCTGCTGTTGCGTTGATGGCGCTGGCATTGCTCATTATCTTCAAGATCATTGCCGTTCCGGAAGTCAGCACGGGTGTCAACTGGGACGTCATCATGTTCTTCGGGGTTGCCATCAGCCTTTCGCCCATCTTCGTCAATGCAAAGGTGTCCGACTGGATCGTACCTATCCTGCAGCCGAATCTGATGTCCCTGGCGGAAAATCCATTGGCATTCCTGCTCGTGACCACCTTCGGCATCATGGCGATCCGCTTCATCGATGTCCCCTGGGGCTTTTCGACCATCGCTCTCACGGTTCCCATCCTCATACCGGTCTTCAACCAGTTCGGCATTCATCCCCTGGTCGCCTCCATGGCCTACATCGTGGGCATCAACTTCTTCCTGCTGAGCTACCAGCAGCCCTTCACCCTGATGGCCGAAGGCATGATGCAGGGCAAAGGGTGGGCGCCGCACCATGTGACGCTGGCGGGTGTGTCCTATATCATTTCGGTGGTCGTGGCATTGCTCATCAGCATGCCCTACTGGCGCATGATCGGTGTGATACGCTGAATTATGGCCTGAGAGGTTTCTTGATTGCGGTATATCCGTTTGTCAGTATGGAACAAAATTCTCCGGTCGGTCAGTGGACAAAAGCATCCGTTGCCGGTGAAAACCGGAATTCAACTCGCTTCGAGACCCAGGATTCCAGCTTTTGTCCGGTGGTTTTCGATGGAACAAAGCTCAGCGAGTTTGATATGATTTTTGGACTCTTTCTCTGCGGTAGTTCCCTCCGTGGCATGTTCGGATGCATCGCTTCAGTCCAGCAGGCTCCAGAGAGGAGAGCTTTTTTGTAGATTCATTTTTATGGCGCCAGTGCTATTGGGTGAAGTGTCTGGCAAATTCATTTGATTCAGCATAAGCCGGTAAAGGATTTAAAAACTCTAAATTCAGCGTTCAAATTGGAGGTGTAATATGGAAGGGACACAAAAGTTTCTGACGGGATGTGCGCTTTGCTACCATAGCTGCGGCATGGAAGTGACGGTGGAAAACGGAAAGGCCGTGAAGGTGGAGGGGCAAAAGTCTCATCCCCTCAACAAGGGATACCTTTGCCCCAAGGGGCATGCAGCCATCGAGCATCTTTATCACCCCGACAGACTCAAATACCCCCTCAAAAAAGTCGACGGGAATTGGGTGCGCGTAACCTGGGACGAAGCCCTGGATGAGATTGCGGCGAAGTTGATGGACCTCAAGGAAAAGTACGGTCCTTCGGTGATCGCGTTCTTCTGTGGGTCCATCGGGGTTGAAAACCTGGAGATGATCTCCCTCACTCACCGGTTCAAAGCAGCCCTGGGCTCTCCACACTTTTTCTCCGTGGAAAGCATCTGCTATCGCATGAGGATCCGGTCCAGGCAGATCACCTTCGGGAAATACCCGGTGGAGGAGATGGACTCGAATCTTTACGTCCTCTGGGGCCATAACCCGGCATCTTCAGATTTCCCCCTGGCCCTGGCCATGGAAGAAAACATCAAGAAGGGCGCCCGGGTCATCGTCATCGACCCCAGGAGGATCTCCATTGCAGACCGGGCCGAAATGTATCTCCCCATCCGGCCGGGTACCGATGGTGCCCTCGCCCTGGCTCTCATCCATGTCATCATCAATGAAAAACTCTATGATACCGACTTTGTTGAAAAATGGACGATCGGTTTCGACGAGCTCGTACCCCACGTTCAACAGTACACGCCCGAATGGGCCGAGGCCATCACCTCCATTCCAGCGAGGGACATCCGAATCCTTGCACGCCGCTTTGCATCGACAAAGGGCGCCAGCATCTTTCATGGCACGTGCACGCAGGATCAATGCGCCAACGGCAGCCAGAATGGCCGCGCCTTTTCCATTCTCCAGACCCTGACGGGGAACATCAATGTCCCCGGCGGTTGGGTGCTGAGCCCACGGCTCAGGCTGGCGGACGTCAGCCTTCCATTCCCCGGAAAGCCGCTGGGAGCGGATGAGTATCCTCTCTTCTACGAGCTCTGGGGACGGACCAGCCCGTATGCCGTCATGAACATGGTGCCGGAAAGCGTTCCCGACAAGCTGAAGGCCTTCATCGTGGCCGGCGGCAATCCCCTGGTCACCATGCCGGATTCCAATGCCTTGAGGGATGCCTTCCGCAAGCTCGAACTGGTCGTCGTTTTCGATCAGTTCATGACCGAAACGGCGGAATTCGCGCATTATGTTCTGCCTGCGGCCAACCAGTTCGAATTTGCCGGGCTGGCCTATAACTACAACGTGTGTCACTGCATGCCCTACCTCATGTACCGTCAGCCGATCCTGGGGCGCTATCATGAATGCAAGTCCATCCGGGAGGTCTACACGGAGCTGTCTCAACGTTGCGGCTTCGGAGAAAAATTCCCCTGGAAAACCGGGGAAGAGCTGGTCGCTCACGAACTCGGACCCAGCGGCATCACGCTGCAGCAGCTGAAAGACCGGCCCGATGGCCGCGTTTACCAGGAGAAGCAGTACGGCTGCACTGAAAAGTCCTTCGCCACGCCTTCGGGAAAAATCGAATTGTACAGCGAAGCCTTTGAGAAAGTGGGGTTCGATCCTCTCCCCACCTACCTGGAACCTGAAAAAAGTCCCCAAGGATCGCGCTGGGTCGAGCTTGGCGGCAAGTATCCCCTCGTCCTTTCCACGGGACCCCGGGATCTCTATTACAATGGATCCATGCTGCACAACGTCGAAACCATCAAGCGCAAATCGCCTCATCCCAAGGCTGAGATCGGACCTAAGACCGCCCAGAAATTTGGCGTGGCACACATGGATGACGTCATCGTCGAGAATGACATCGGGTGGGTCAAGATGAAGGCCTACGTGGACGAACGGGTGATGGAAGGGGTCGTGCTGGTGCCCCATGGGTGGAGCGGAGACGCCAATTGCAACAACCTGACGGACTGTACCCTCAGGGAGCCCATCATGGGCTATCCTCACTGGAAAGGAATCCTGTGCAATATCAGGAAAGCTCCTGCCGAGGCAGCGTCATGATGCCGGCTCCATGAATCCGGGCCTCCCTTGACCGGGTGCTCCATGACTTGGTTGCATGCCCCACCGCCGGCTCGGGTCGCCGGGGGTGGGGCTGAGCCCTTTCCCCGTCCGGCAGGGAGGGACGGCCCACGTTTTTCGATCTGCCTTTCCGGACCATGTGCCGGGGATTTTCAGCTTGACAAATTTCCCGGCAATGTAATGATAATATTACATATCTGTTCTGGCCAGGTGCGGGCATCGGTAAATTGCTGCGAAGAGAGGGCAGTTTTGGACTCCACCGGTCGGGGGGAAACGGTAGATTTATCAGCAACGGGGCGTTCATTCATGCCGTTCGATTGGTCGGAGTTCTTTGACAGTCACAGCAAGAGCATCATCGAGGAATGGGCCCATCGCCTGCACACGGAAGTGCATCCCCTGTATGCCGAGCGGCCCATCGAGGAGCTCTACTGGACGGTGGGGCAGGCGATGGACGCCAACTGCCAGGCCATCATCCAGGGCGACTACACCCTCATCAACCGCTTCATCAATAAGATCTCCCAACTTCGACTGGCCGGCGGGTTTTCCATCAACCTGGTGGTGATGGCCTTCGAGCTGTTTCGCACCGTAACGCTCCCGAAACTCTACGAAGAAACGAGCCGGGATGAGCTTTATCGATGCCTCATTCAGATCAACGAATGCCTCACCTATACTTATCACTGCTTCATCGACTTTTTTGAAGAGCTTCACCAGCAGGAGCTGGTGAATTACACGCGCCGCCTGGAAGCGGATGTGGAGGCCAGGACTGCTGAGCTCCTGGAATCTCAGCTCAAGTTCAAGAACCTCATTGAAGAGATCAATGACGGCTACGTGATCCTGCAGAATGAAGTGATCGTTTTTGCCAATCCTGCCTTCTGCGACATGCACGAATGTGCGGTCGAGGAGGTCCTGGGGAATCGCTTCGATGCCTTCGTGTACCCGAGTGACCGGAGGCGCCTGGGGCGGTTGTGCTCCGGGGGGATGCCGGCTGGAAATGGACTCGCTCCCGTGGAATACATGCGCCTTACGCACAGCGGCAAGTCCAAGCCTACTGAGCTCAGTGTGAAATCAACATGTTATGGTGCAACCCAATCCACCATTTGCATCTGCCGGGACATCACCGAGCGTGTGACCATGGCGGCGAAGGTCAGAGAGGCCGAGCGGATGGCGTACATCGGCCGCATCACCACATCCCTTTCACACGAAATCCGCAATCCGCTGTCCGCCATGAAGATGAACCTGCAGATCCTGCAAAGGAACCTCAATCTCCAGGGAAACGATCGTCGCCGCCTCGACATCTCCCTGAGAGAAATGCAGCGACTGGAAGGCATCCTGGAGCAATTGCTCGATTTTGCCAAGCCTTTGCGTCTCCATCGGGCTCCCTGTGACTTGAACCGTTTCCTTCCGTCGTGTGTGGAGCTCCTTGAGAGCCGGTTCGACGAGCGTCACCTCTCCATCCACCTGCAGCTCGACCCCGCCATGCCCCAAATTTCCGCGGACCCCAATAAGTTGCGGCGTGCCATCCTGAACCTGCTCATCAATGCGGTGGAGGCCTCGGGACCGAGGGACCACATTCATGTCATCAGCAGGTCGGTCACCGGGGAATCTCCTCGCCGGGTGGAATTTGCCGTGGCCAACCCGGCCGCCATTCCCGACGAGGTGCTCCCCGATATATTCAAGCCTTTTTTTACCACCAAGCTGGAGGGAACCGGGCTGGGGCTCACGAACGTCAAACGTGTTGTGCAGGCCCATGGGGGGACAGTGACTGTCGAAACCGACCCCAAGGCCGGGACGGTCTTCCGGGTGCGCTTGCCCATTGGAGATGTGGATGGCCAAGATTCTGGTTGTTGATGACGAACATTCCATCTGTGAATCCCTGGAGATGTTTCTCTCGGAAAAGGGTCATACCGTTCACGCTGCGGGAAGTGCCTCGGAAGCCCTCAGCAGCTGCAGCCGACTGAAACCGGATGTCGTGATCCTCGACATCCGGCTGCCGGACAGGAGCGGGATGGAAGTCCTGGAGATCCTCAACACCACCCCGACTCCCCCCAAAATCATCATGATCACGGCGTTTCACGACATGGAAACCACCATCCAGGCGATGAAGACCGGGGCCTACGATTATATCCATAAGCCCCTCGATGCCGATGAAATCGAAAGTGCGGTGGACCGTGCATTGAATGTGTTGAAGGAAGATCGTGAGGCCGTAATCCAGGATGTCCCCGAAGAGTCCTGCCACAGCGATGAGATCATCGGCAAGTGCAGCTGGATGCGGGAAATCTTCAAGACAATAGGCATCCTGTGCCGAAGCCGCACGACGGCCCTGATCCAGGGGGAGACGGGCACCGGCAAGGAGTTGATTGCCCGCGTTATTCATCGGAACAGCCCTTTCAGCGCCGAGCCGATGGTCACCCTGGACTGTTCGTCCATTGTCGAAACCTTGATCGAAAGTGAGCTTTTCGGGCATGAAAAGGGGGCCTTTACCGGTGCCGTGGCGTCCAAGCCGGGCAGAATCGAAATGGCGGGGGAGGGGACCCTCTTCCTGGATGAAATCGGTGAGCTTCCCCTGAACATGCAAAGCAAGTTTCTCGGGTTTCTGGAGCGTCGCGAATACACGGCGGTGGGCGGGAGAAGGGTGCTGCATTCACGCTGCCGGATCATTGCGGCCACCAACCGGGATCTGGCGGATATGGTGCGCCGGGGCGAATTCCGCAAGGACCTCTATTACAGGCTCAAGGTCATCACCATTCAGATACCTTCCCTGCGGGAGCGCGCTTCGGACATCCCCCCTCTGGCCGAGCATTTCCTCAAGAAGGCCAATCGCGAGTTGGGGACGGCGGTATGCCGCTTCCAGGACGGGGTGATGGAACGGCTGCAGCAGCACCCCTGGACGGGTAATGTGCGAGAGCTGGAAAATCTCGTCACGGCGGCCGTGATCCGGTCGAGGGGAAAGGTCGTCCTGCTGGATGAAGTGGAGACGCTGCTCTTCGGGTCCCAGTCCATGAGCGGAGAGGAGTCGTCGTCCCTGTCCCTCTCCCACGCCGAGCGGGAACAGATCAGCAAGGTGCTCTCCCTGGTGCGCTGGAACAAGAGCCGTGCGGCCCAGCTGCTGGGCATCACCCTGCCGACCCTCCGGAGCAAAATCAAGGAATACGGCATCACTCCCAGCAGCGTGACCCTCCCATGAGCCCATGGTGGTGATGTGGTAGAAAGAAAATTTCCGGTAGGAAAAAAATCTTGCATGCTGCGTTCCCCCTGTTTCCCCATTCAAATTTTCTCCTAAAAAATATCACATAAAATCAGCTTCTTAGCCGGACCGTTCCGGACCCGCTTCTCTCTTTCTCATGGCACGATGCTTGCCTATGTAAGAGGACCGTATTCCCGAAACAGTGGACCCGTAGCTTTGGAACCTTGGGGAGCGTACCCCTGTTGTTTTGAGAAGATCAATACATCAACCAGGACCAGAAGACAGAAAACAGAAAATTCAAAGGAGCGAAACAATGCAATTTGACCTGCAATTACCGGAACTTTTCAACGCCTCAGACTATTTTGTGGATCGACACATTCGAGAAGGCCGTGGTGGCAAGATTGCCGTGAAATGCCAGGATCGTTCCTTTACCTATGCCGACATCCAGGCAGGGATGAATCAGGTGGGCAATGCCCTCAAGAGCCTGAATGTCAGAATGGAAGAGCGTGTGGCACTGCTCCTCCTCGATACCGAAATTTATCCCCAGGCATTCTTTGGAGCCGTCAAGATCGGCGCCGTCCCCATCTGCCTCAACACCCTCATGCGCCCCAAAGACTACCTTTATTTTCTCAACGACAGCAGGGCGAGAGTCTTGCTGGTCGATGCGGCCCTCTACGCCAATATCGAGGAAATAAAGGCTGAGACCCAGTTTCTCGAGCACATCGTGGTGGTGAATGGGGCGGCCCCTGCCGGGACGACGGCCTTCGCGGACTTCATAGCGGGCAAATCCAAGGAGCTGGAAGCGGCGCCGACGACGCCCGATGACTCCTGTTTCTGGCTCTACAGCTCCGGTTCGACGGGCAAGCCCAAAGGGACGATTCATCTACAGCACGACATGGTTTATGCGTGCGAAACCTATGGGAAGCAGGTCCTGGGGATCCGTGAAGACGATGTCTGCTTTTCGGCAGCCAAGCTCTTCTTTGCCTATGGATTGGGCAACGGCCTCTATTTCCCCTTCAGCGTCGGCGCCACCACCGTGTATATGCCGGATCGTCCGGTACCCGCTTCTGTGTACGAAACCATCCGCAAGTTCAAACCGACTCTGTACTTCGGAGTTCCCACGCTCTACGGCAGCATGCTGCAGGAAGAGGGGAGCATGGACGGCGTGAGGCTTTGCGTTTCCGCCGGTGAGGCGCTTCCTGCCGATATCCTCAAGCGCTGGGTGGAACGGCATGGGGTCCAGATTGCCGACGGCATCGGCTCCACGGAGCTCGTTCACATTTTCATTTCCAACCGGCCCGATGAGATCAAGCCGGGAAGCTCCGGGAAGATCGTCCCGGGCTACGAGGCTCGCATCGTGGATGAAGACTGGCGGGATGTCGCCGAGGGAGATGTGGGTACGCTGCTCATCAAGGGTGACAGTGCCGCAGCCGGCTACTGGAACAAGCACGAAAAAACAAAAACCACCATGCTCGGTGAATGGCTCAACACCGACGACCAGTACTACCGAGACAAGGACGGCTTCTTTTATTATGTGGGGCGCAGCAACGATATGCTCAAGGTAGGCGGCATCTGGGTTTCCCCCATCGAAGTGGAAGCGTGTCTCATCGAGCATCCCGCAGTCCTCGAGTGCGCCGTCGTAGGGTCTCCCGACAGTGAGAACCTCATCAAGCCCAAGGCCTTTGTCGTGCTGGATCACGGCTATACCGGGGATGAAAAGCTGGAAAAAGAGCTCAAGGAATATGTAAAGACCAAATTGGCCCATTATAAGTTCCCCCGGTGGATCGTCTTTCTCAACGAGCTTCCCAAAACCGCAACAGGAAAGATCAAGCGTTTCGAACTGAGAAAAGGAGACTTTGCATAATCTGATCTTTTCCTGAGGGAAAGCGTTGCAATGAATCCATTCCACCAACTGGGACACGAAGCGCAGAGGGAGGGCGATTCGTGTCCAGGTGGTGAGAAAATCATCCGCCGGTTCATTTCAGACGAGTTTGACGACAGGTTTTGCGGGGGCATGAGGTACGGGTCCTCCGGTGCAAGGGTCGAGGTTGGCCTGGAGCTGGCCTGGGTTGAAAGAGTCTGGAGCTCCGGCCGCCGCTTTGGAAATAACCGGGAGGGATACAATGTTGAATACAAGGGTCCTGGGAGTTGTCGCGTCAGTTTTGATTGCATTGATCATTGGGCTGGTCACTCCTTTTACAGGGCTGCCTCAGCAGGGGCACTGGATCCTGGCGACCGTCATCGTCACCCTGGGCTTCTGGATCTTTCGACCCGGCGGTCTGCCGTTCATGGCGGGCGGCTCGCTGCTCCTGGCCGGGTGCCTCATCTTCGGCCTCAAGTACAATGTCGTTGCCGCGGGCTTCATCAGCCCGGCGGTGTGGGTGCTCATTCCCGCCCTCTATTTCGGCTTTGTCCTGCAAAAGACGGGGCTCGGGAAGCGCATCGCCTACCTGGTGCTGAAGAGCTTCGAGCCCAGCTGGCTCTCCATGGCCGTGAGCTGGTTCATCATCGGCATCGCCCTCTCGGCTCTGACTCCGTCTATCACCGTCCGCATCGCCATCGTCATGCCCATCGCCGTCAGCGTCGTCGAGGCGTGCAAACAGGCCCCCCATTCCAAAGGGTCTGCCTTCATCACCATCGTTGCCTGGGCCATGTGTCTTTTCCCCGGCACCGGCTGGCTGACTGGGTCTCTGACGGGCCCCATCATGCTGGGGTTCCTGCCGGCCGAATTGAAGGGCATGGCCACGTTTGACTCCTGGTTCCAGATCCTGGCGCTGCCCTGGCTGCTGATCACGGTGATCTTCATCGTCTTGATTTACATCACCATGCGGCCGAAGGAAGCCATCGGCATTCCCCGCGACACCTTCAGGGCACAATATGCCGCCCTGGGGCCCGTTACCCGTGACGAAAAAGTGGCGATTGCCATCCTCATCGGCTCTCTCATCATGTTCACGACGGAAAAGATGCACGGGATCCCGACAGCTGCTGTTGCGTTGATGGCGCTGGCATTGCTCATTATCTTCAAGATCATTACCGTTCCGGAAGTCAGCACGGGTGTCAACTGGGACGTCATCATGTTCTTCGGGGTTGCCATCAGCCTTTCGCCCATCTTCGTCAATGCAAAGGTGTCCGACTGGATCGTACCTATCCTGCAGCCGAATCTGATGTCCCTGGCCGAGAACCCATTGTCTTTCCTGTTGGTGACCACCTTCGGCATCATGGCGATCCGCTTCATCGATGTCCCCTGGGGCTTTTCGACCATCGCTCTCACGGTTCCCATCCTCATACCGGTCTTCAACCAGTTCGGCATTCATCCCCTGGTCGCCTCCATGGCCTACATCGTGGGCATCAACTTCTTCCTGCTGAGCTACCAGCAGCCCTTCACCCTGATGGCCGAAGGCATGATGCAGGGCAAAGGGTGGGCGCCGCACCATGTGACTTTGGCGGGTGTGTCCTATATTGTCGCGGTGATCGTGGCCCTGCTCATCAGCATGCCCTACTGGCGCATGATCGGTGTGATTCGCTGATTTCCCGGGACGTCGGGTGTGAATCCGACATGAGCGTGCCAGGCAGGGTGGTGTGAGCATACGACTTTGGCGAGCACCCGGCGTCCTTGGAAAATTTTTCGGCAACCGCAATGCAAAAGGCTTGGTGCTTCCAATGGAAAAACCGACTGAGTGACGCCTTAGTACGACAACGAGACATTGTTTTCCCACGTAGGGTGGGCTTTGCCCACCAACCAATGTGTTCGGCGCAGAATGGTGGGCAAAGCCCACCCTACGCAAGAATTCTCGTTGTAGTAATAGGCAGCTCCAAAGAAATAACCTCGCAAAGGGCAGCTTGCTTTGTAGGAGCGGCTTCCAGCCGCGACCAAGCCGCATGGCGGCTTCTCCGATGTCGCGGCTGGAAGCCGCTCCTACAGTTCTGGTACCCTATTATTTGTGAGCTGCCTTAGGATTGTTTCTAACGGCAAGATGTCGATGCATTGTGGCGGGGGGCGACGTGCTCCGGTGGGCACGACAGAGTGTGCCCACCCGTTTTTTCATATGCTGGGCGAAGAGCGCTACAAGAGGGTAACCCAGCCCTTCACCCGATCTCCCGTACCGGGTGTCATTAGCTCTTCTGCTGCAATGTGGTTGGATATTACAAGGGCTTGGACAAGTTGATGAGCTCGCTCCTGTCGAAGCCAAGGCTCTTGAAAAAGGACAGAACGTCCGTCGAATCCCATCGAACCGACGTGTGAATCACGCTGATGCCCCGATCTTTGTAGTGGCTCAAGATCTCCCGTGCCATCTTTCCACCGATGCCCTGCCCCATATATTTGGGGTGAACGCCCATGGTGGCGATCCACGCACTGCTGCGCTCTATCCCAAATCCGAAAGGGAGGATGTAGGTGATCATGAATCCCACGATCTTCCCATCCCATTCCGCGACAAAACAGATCGCCGGGCCCTCCTTCTCGGCATGCTCTTCCAGCAACCTCTTGAAGTCGGACTCTACGAGCTCTTTGGTGATTTTGCCGTAAATGTCGCAGACTGCTTCGGCATCGTCTGCATTCATCCTTCTGATGGAAACATCCTCACCCACTGAAACCATTTTTCCCCCAAGCCATTTCAGTCAATCCGTATGATTTTCACCTGATGGCCAACCCAGTCGGGAGGAAGGTAAACCCTCCCGCTGTTGCCGCTGAGCTTGACTTCCTTCTCCAACATCTCTTCGCCAAAAACTTCGAACTTGACCCTTTTGGGAACGGCTGGAGCCGCGCCTTGAGACTGCTGGGCGCTCTCGGTGGTTCTTTCACTGTCAGTGGTTTTTTTTCCAGTTGCCACTTTCTTCATTGAACCTCGCTGAAAAAAACTGAACGGGGAGGTCTTCCCCGCAGCGCGTCATCGCAGCCTCTTCCACCTCGGGCAACGTGCCCTGCCGCGGTGGGCTCCATGGAAGACTCCCGCTGTCGCAATACGTCTCTCGGTGTTCGTGACGCATCCCGAGGAAGCAAGTGAGGTTGTCATGCTCTCTCCAGGAGTGTGGACGTGAAACTACCATGTGAAGGTAATCACGTCAAGAAATCGTGAGGCTAAAACGGCAGCTTCTTCGGAAGGTCACGTGAAAAGGGGAAATCTTGGATGCGCTGAATTCGGGCAGGAAATAAAAAAGCCCGGTTTTTACACCGGGCCTCTTTGGAGACGATCTTACTACGACAACGAGACATTGCTCTCCCGCGTAGGGTGGGCTTTGCCCACCAACCAATGCTGTTGGCGCAGGATGGTGGGCAAAGCCCACCCTACGCAGGAAATCTCGTTGTAGTATTACATCCAGGTCAGTTGATCTTCAAAACAAGACCCGCCCCGGTGTCGCCCGCTGCGCATCCTGCAAAGAGAAGGTAACCGCCGCCCAGTTGCACCGCTTCCTCGATGCCTTCGATGACGCATCGCCCGGCCGTCGGTCCCTGGGGATGGCCATAAATCAGCGAGCTGCCATAGTTGTTGAAGCTCATGACATCGATATTCATCGCCTTGGACATATAGAGATCGTTGGCCGCAAAGGGATTGTGGGTCTTGATGACCTTCATGTCCTTGATGTTGAGGCCGGCCTTGTCCAGGGCCATCTGCGCGGCTGGAACCGGGGCCATGGCCATGAATCCCTTTTTGGCCCTGGCGAAGCCGTAGGAAACCACCTGGATTTCCACGGATGAATCGGCGCTGAGCTCTTTGGCTTTTTCGCGGGATGTGACGACAATGCCGCAGTTTCCATCGGCGGGGTGAGTCTGGGCGCCGAAGGTGTGAATGCCGCCGGGCACGACCGGCTTGAGACCCGCCAGCCCCTCTTTTGTCGTAGGCGTGATCCCTTCATCGGTTTCCACGAGGATCGTCTTCTTTTTGGAAACCTTGACTTCCGCAGGGAACATGTAGCGCTTCTGAAATTCCCGGTCATTGGCCATGCCCATCAGGTACTGCTCGTAACGGCGCAGAGCGACTGCATCGGCTTCCTCGCGCGTGCACCCGCTTTCAGCGGCCACGTTCTCCGCAGTTTGAATCATGGCGTTCTTGGCGTTGGGATCATAGCCGAAGTTGTCCATCATCCAGTTCTCGGAAATGACTTCGCCGCCGGGGCCCGAAGGGTTCGGCCAGACGGTGTGCGGGCCGTTGGAGCATCGGTCGGCCATAAGGCAGAAGGGATTCTGGTACAATCCCGTCTCGACACCCACGGCGGCCTGGTAGATGCAGGTGACGGATGTGGTGCAGGCCTGGCTGATGGTCATGCCGGGAGTGCCGGTCGCCCCCATGAGGGCTGCGGCCCAGGTGCTTCCGTAAAACCAGCGGTGCTGGCCGATGGTTATCCCCAGAAAGAGATAATCGAAGATTTTGGGATCCCAGTTCTTTCCTGCCAGCCATCGACCGGCTGTCTCAGCCCCCAGCACAATGGCGTTCTCATTGGCCATGCTCCCCTGCCAGCGAGCAAACGGTGTGGAGTAATAACCTCTGAAGGGGATATACGCTTTTTTCAACATTACCAAATACCTCCATATGTTCGAGTTTTTGAACCATGCATCGGGGGCTCTGCACGACCTGCGCCGTTTCGCGCTGCGTCACGCTCCGTCAGTCGTGCCGGGACAAAACCCCAAGAATACCCCTAAACGACGTATTTGCCGACTTCGGATATGCTTGCGGCGATTTCCTGCTTCAATGCAATGACATCATCGGGAGCATATTGCATCAGCTTGGACAGGTCGGCCATCAAGGTCTTCGCCTCCTGGCCGCTGCAGAGGGCCGCAACGACTTCGCCGGCAAGCAATCCAAGCCGCGGAAGTCTCGAATAGATAAAGGCCCTGGCCATATTCATTTTGCGCTTGGCCAAGGCTTCGCTTTCCCGTCCCATGGCCTTTTGGGCCCGCAGCCATGAGCATTCCATGGCGAATGCCGTGATGACCATATCCGCGAGACGAGCCAGAATTTCCTGCTGCTTCAGCAGTTTTTCGCCTGCTTTCTCCCAGGCAAGCCCCATAACAAACAGAAAAATGTCCTTGGATGCCTGCACCAGATCTTCGACGCTTTCCCGGGTGGACATGCCGGATGTTAAACGTGCCTTGATCTCTTTGGCGGCTTCCAGCAGGGGAAGGTCTCCCTTGCTGGCCTTGCGGACCAGCAGAGTGGGAATAAGAACGCGATTGATTTCGTTGGTTCCTTCGAAGATCCTGAAAATGCGTGCATCGCGATAGAGTCTTTCGATGGGATACTCCGAAATGAACCCGTAACCGCCATGAATCTGCACGCCTTCATCCACCGCAAAGGACGTGACTTCGGTGGCAAAAACCTTGTTCAGGGAGCACTCCAGGGCATATTCCTCGATCCCCTTCGCTGCCACACGGCCCCCATCCGGCCCACTCGTGTCGAGGCTGTGCATGATGTCTTCCAGCAAGCCACCGGTCCGGTACACCATGCTTTCGGCGGCATAGATCTGGATCGCCATCTCGGCCAGCTTTTCCTTGATCATACCGAACTGAGCAATGGGGACTCCGAACTGTTTGCGTTCATTGGCATAGCCGGCCGAAAGCTCCAGGGCGAACTTCGCCTGTCCCACGGAATTGGCCGCAAGCTTGTAACGGCCCATGTTCAAAATGTTGAAGGCGACGACATGCCCGCGCCCGATCTCGAAAAGCAAATTCTCGACGGGAACCTTCACATCCTCGAAGTAGACCGTCCGGGTGGAAGAGCCCTTGATTCCCATTTTTTTCTCTTCGAGCCCCGTGGTCAACCCTTCGGAACCGCCTTCCACGATGAACGCGCTGAACTTGTCGCCGTCAATCTTGGCGTACACGATGAAAATGTCCGCCATACCGGCATTGGTGATGAACTGCTTGGCGCCGTTCAGGATGTAGTATTTCCCGTCCGGGCTGAGGACGGCCTTGGTCTTGGCCGAAAGCGCATCAGAGCCGGCACCCGGTTCCGTCAGGGCGTAGGCACCGATGCTCTCACCCGTGACAATGCCGGGGAGGTATTTTGTCTTTTGCTCGTGATTTCCAAAAAACACGATGGGCAGACTGCCGATACCCACCTGGCCTCCGTGGGTCATGGCAAAGGAGCCCGCCCTGCCCATGCCTTCAGCGATAACGGTGGAGCTGATCTTGTCCATCTCGAAGCCATTATACTGCTCAGGCACTTCAGCGCCCAGAAGCCCCAGTTCGCCTGCTTCCTCCAGGAGCTCCCGGATCAGCCCCTCTTTCTGGGATTCCAGCTCTTCAATTCTGGTTAGAATCCTGTCGGCCACAAATTTGGTGACCGTCTGCTCGATCATCCGGTGCTCTTCAGCAAAGTCTTCAGGCGTGAACACGCTTTGGGGGTCTGTCGGCTGAATGAGAAAACTTCCCCCTTTTGGCAACTGCGACATTGGTTTTCCTCTCGTCGAACACTCTATTATTCAGGGAAATGAGAGTGTGTTTTGCATGAAAGACTCAATACGTGCCGGCTACTTGGAATAGAATCCACCGCCGGTCTTCTTGCCCAGCTTGTTGGCCCGGACCATCTGTTTGATGACTTGAGGCGCCGCATACTGGTTGTTTCGCAGCTCGTCCGCAAAATACTCCATGACGAAATAGCTGATATCGATCCCCGTATAGTCCATCAGCTCGAAGGGACCCATGGGATAATTGAGACCCAGCTTGACGGCGGTATCGATGTCCTCGATGGAGGCCACCCCTTCTTCATAAAGGCGGCAGGCCTCGATGAACTGGGGAATCATGATGCGGTTGACGACAAAGCCCGGAGAATCCTTCTTGACCTCGATGGCCTTCTTGCCGAAGGACTCGGCCAGTGCTCTTGCAGTGGCGACGGTTTCGTCGGATGTTTGCAGTCCCCGGATCACTTCCACCAGCCGCATGATCTGTGCGGGGTTGAAGAAATGCATGCCGCAGACCTTGTCCGGTCTGCCCGTGCAGGCGGCAATGGCCGTGATGGACATGGATGAGGTGTTGCTGGCCAAAATGACCTCCGGGCGGCAGAGCTTGTCGAGGGCCTGGAACACTTCCTTCTTGAGGTCCATGTTCTCGATGACAACCTCGATGACGAAATCTACATCGGCGAAGTCGTCCAGCACGATGGTTTTTTTGATGCGACCCAGGGTAGCCTGGCGCTGCTCCTCGGTCATTTTGCCCTTCTCGACGGACTTGGCCATGAAGTTGTCCATGTTTTTCACGGAATTGTCCACGTAGGCCATGTCGATATCACGCAAAACCACATTGTATCCCGCCATGGCCGCAACATGCGCAATCCCTGTTCCCATGGCTCCTGCACCCACCACTCCGATTGTCTTAATGCTCATTGATATCCCTCCAGTTTAAGAATTCGTGCTGCATTGCCGCCGAGAATATTGTCCACCGATTCGGCATCCAGCGGAAGGGCGGCAATGGCTTCCATATTACGCTTGATATAAAACATTCCCGGCCAGTCACTCCCGAAGATCACCTTCTGTGTATTTCGGGGGAGCTCCGGGAAATAATCCAGCAGGCGGGCCGGGGGCAGGCCTGAGACTTCCATGTAAACGTTTTCATGCAGCCTGGATAGGAAAAAAGCCCGGTCGTACCAAAAACCTCGCCCCGAATGCGCCATGATGAGGGGGAGGTCGGGAAAATCCACCGCGACATCGTCCAGGTGCAGGGGGTCGCCGTACTTCAGTCGCGCCCCCCGAAACACCGAAGAGCCCGTGTGAATCAAGACGGGGATGCCCAGGTCCCGGGCGGCCTGGTAGATGGGGTAGATGCGCGACTCGTTGAGGTAAAAATGCTGGTAGGTCGGGTAGAGCTTTACCCCGCGAAAACCCTCCTCTTCCACCAACCTCCTCAGTTCCTCGCCCGGCCTGGCATAGAGGGCGGGGTTGACGTCGCAGAAGGGAATCAGGCGACGCCGCCCCCGGCAATAATCCCTCACCTGGTCGTTGGTGGTGACCCCGGTTGTGACGTAGGATTGCTCCACGAGGACACAGGCATAATCGACACCCTCACGGGTCAAAAATTCTTCAAAAAATCCAGGATCCTTGTATTGTTCAATGAATTCATCAAACTTTACCGGAAGGTTCCGATTGTACCATTCGACCACCCAAGGCTGCATGAAAGTACATATACCCGGATGGATATGGAAATCGATCCTTGGAATTCGCTTCCCTTGTCCTGTCGTCTCAATCAACATCACCATCCTTCTGCCACCCAGGCCCAGCTAAACGTCGAAGAATCAGCCTACTTGATGAACGGCGTTGATATGGGCAGGACCTGTCTGCCAAAGTGCAAGTTTAGAGAGAGCGCCCCCGCCAGATAGATGGCCAGGATGCCGGCGCCGAACAGGCACAGGGAGCAGATCTGCCTGAGGATGGCCAGCTTCAATCCAAAATTCACAGAGACGAGGCAGACCAGTGCAATGCAAAGGAGAAAGCCCAGGATGAAGAGGATCTTGGGGCTTTTCAGAAAGCATGGGAGCATAATGAAGATCCAAAGCGATGTCGCCAGCCACAGCCACCCTTCGATGGCAGGATCGAAAGTCATACCGGCATGGTGCAGGAAGTACTTGGCCCCGTTGCTGATGGCTCCCGTCAGCATGAAGATGCAGGAGAACACAAGGAATACGTTGGCGCCCGGCAGATTTTTGTCTCTGAATTCAATGATGGCAACGACGAGCTGCACAAAGAAACCGCCAAGGAGCCAGGCAGCCAGGATCGGTGCTGCATCATGCGTGACCAGGCCCGACATGATGGCCCCAAAGCCGAAACATGCTATGGCCAGAGCCCCCAAACCGGCGGGAAGAGGATTCGAGAACAGGTGATCTTGAGCGTGTGCGGACATGAAATCTCCTTGAGTTAAAATTCAGTTCATTCGACATGTGAAAAGCAATGCAACAACCTACCGTGAATGCTGCTCTCTGAGCTTGTATTTCAACAGCTTACCGCTGGCGCTCATGGGAAGTGTATCTACGAAAAGAACCTTCTTGGGCACCTTGTAGCCGGCGATCTCTTTCTTGCAGAAGGCCCGGATGTCTTCTTCCGTGGCGTCCACATCGGGCTTTTTGATGACGAGAGCGGTCACAATCTCACCCCATTTCTCATCCTTCAGACCGATGACCGCTGTCTGAGCGACGGCAGGGTGCTTGTACAGGACACTTTCCACCTCGGCCGGGTAAACATTCTCGCCGCCCGTGATGATCATGTCCTTTTTTCTGTCCACAACGTAAATGAATCCTTGTTCATCCACCTTGCAAAGATCCATGGAGTAATACCACCCGTCGCGGAAATCTTTCCGAGTCTCGGCTTCCTTGTTCCAGTACCCCAGCGTCGTGCCCAGTCCGCGGACCCGCATCTCCCCTACGGCCCCGGGAGGGACAGGGCGATCTTCCTCGTCCACCACCTGGCTCTGCATGTCGGCAAAGGACCGCCCGCAGGAAGCGAGGATATCCGTACGACCTTCCTTCAGTGCGTCGGCAATTTCCTCGGTCCTCAAGATCGTGGCCTGCCCCACGGTTTCCGTCGTTCCAAAAAGGTGGACGAAGACATTGCCGAACCGCTCGATGGCTTTCTGAAAAACGATGGGGGTGACAGGCGCGCCGGCGAAAAAGATCTTTTTCAGGCTGCTCAGATTGTATTTCTCCGCATCGGGATGCTGCACGAGGAACAGCATCATGGGTGTTGCCAGCATGCCTGTCGTGACCTTGTGTTTTTCAACCAGGCGCATGAATTCCACCGTGTCCCATGCGGTCAGGATGACGGAGGGCGTCCCGCTGTACATGTCGTTCATGAGAACGACTTCACCGGTGGCGTGGAAGAGGGGAGAGGCAATGATGCCCACGTCATCGCGGGCCATCTTCATTTCGAGGGTCAGGCTCCTGCCGGCGTGGTAATAATTGATATGGGTCGCCATGCAGCCTTTGGCTGCCCCGGTCGTGCCGCTCGTATACATGAGGGCGGCCAGGTCTTCTTCGAAAACCTCCACCTCGGGCTCGTGGGAGGGGGTTTCGGCAATCAAGGTCTCGTAATGGTACCATCCGGCGGGCGTTTTGGCCTTGTCCCCGATGAAGACGAATTTCTTAACAAAATCCAGTTCTTCTTTGATCTGTTCGTACTGTGGGAAGTACTCTTCGTTGACCATGAGCACCGATGCCCCGGAATCCTTCAGGATGGAGAGGATTTCAGGCGGAGCCAGCCGGAAGTTGAGCATCACCATGACGAGACCCGCATTGGGGATGCTGAAGTAGGATTCGGCATTCTCGATGCTGTTCTTGCTGAGGATGGCCACCCGGTCTCCCTTCTTCAGCCCGAATCCCAGCAGCGCGTTTCCAATACTGCGCGTCCGGTCGGCAAATTCCTTGAAGGAGTATGTTCTCTCCCCTTCAATGAGCGCGGTTCTGTCGGGGTTGTACTCCAGATTCCGAATGATCATCTGTCTGAGCGTGCAAAAATTTCCCATGTTTCAAAACCTCCTTTTCATCCAGTCCTACGGTTTAAAGTATGAACGGCTGCCGCGGTGGGAAAGCCCAGGCTGATTGTCCCATCGGGGAAAGGACCGGGCAATCCGGCCGTCAGCGGGAGCCTGGACCACCACCCCTATCATTTGCTCCCTTCTTATTGCTCACCGGCAATGCTGCCCGTGTCGGCACTGTGGAAACTCCCGGGACAAGTCCCTCAGGCGGGTTCATCAAAATGCTTTCCTTGACTTTCGACATATCCCAGCTCCGCGGAGATCCCCCTGGCGCTTTCCTTCACCAATTGGATCAGCATCTGGTGATTCTCGCCAAAAATCCTGTCTGAAGACCCGGCCACCGCGACGGACGCGATGACATCCCCCTTGTGATCAAAAATCGGGGCGCCGACGGAACAGATGTCGCAGATGCACTCGGAATCGCTTTTGCTGAACCCTTCTCTTCGGATTGCCGCCAGTTCAGCGTAGAGCTGCTCCACGCCCGTGATGGTATTCTTGTTGAGTTTGAGAAGTCCTGTGATCTCTATGAGCCGGTCTATGAAAGCCCGCTCCTTGAAGGCCAGGACAGCCTTTCCGGGAGCCCCGGCGTACAACGGAAGCGTTGCACCCTTGTTGGTGGTGATCCTCCAGGCCCTGGGACTGTGCCTGACGTCGACGCAGACGACCTGGAGACCATCCGGCACGGTCAAAACCGCAGTTTCGTGAGAGCGCGCGACCATCGATTCGAGATAAGCAGAAGCGACCTCGATGACGGAGGTTTTTTCCGCGGCCAGAAGACCCAGTTTCAGGGCGTTCAGCCCAAGGTAGAATTTGTTGGTCTTTTCGTTTTTCAGGAGGAACTGTTTGTTCAGGAAGGCCTGCAGGTACTTATAGGCCGAGCTCAAAGGCATGCCCAGCTTCTCCGCGATCTCCAGCGCGGACAACTCCGGATGCTCTGATGTGAAGAGGTAGAGAATATCCACTGCCTTTTCGACAGCGCCGATGGATCTCGTCATTGTATTTTCTCCCAATAGGCTAATCGATTGTCCTATTGGGAGAGAGCATAAATGGCTCCATTTCTCTGTGTCAACAAAAAAATAACGGTGTGATTGTCTGAACCGGGAGATTTGCAGGTATGGCGAGCAGGGGCGCGATGTCGGGGCAGGGGCCGGGACATGCAGCCCGGGAGCATGCAGTCGTGAGGCTTGGGACGATGATTGGAGCAATCAGCAATGAAGGGAGGGATCCCATGGGCTGACGTGCCCCTGCCGGCGGCGATAGCTCTTTTTGCAATGCAGGCTGCTTCCTGGGCGTGCGAGAGGCCGGGGTGAGCGTCGGCAGCGGACTGTCGCACTGGATCAGGGGTTTCCCTGCATGTCCGGGCAGACAGGCCTGGAGAGCCGCTATCCATCAGCTCCGCAGTGTAGCTGAATACCGGCAGGGGGCGCAGGGTCTGACAATATCTCGTCAGATGCAGGGCCGGCAGCGGCTTCCCCCTCGGGGAGGCGGACCGTCCGCATGGTTTTCGGTCTCAGTCTATGCGAATCACTTTGACCTTATGGCCGACCCAGTCCGGCGGCAGGTATACCCGGCCGCTGTTGCCGCTGAGCTTGACGCCCTTTTCCAGCATTTCTTCACCGAAGACTTCAAACTTGACCTTTTTCCGGGAACTGTCCGCCGCGCTGTCTGCCTCAGGGGAAGTATCGCGTGAGGTCTCCTCTTCCTTGAGCATTTTCTTGTTCAGTGCCACTTTGATTGCGCCTCTGCATTGGTACCAATTGGGATTGAAGGATTTGGCAGAGATCCATGAAGACGGGGTCACTTAGCACTGCCACGCGGTAGCGTTTTCCCTGCACCCATCGCAGGGCGCCAACGGCCTCCGCCGGTGGGGGGCGTGCACGCGTCCGCATTGAATTTTTTACCCAGATGGAGCATTCCATGGGATCCAAATGCTCCCAAGGCACGCGCTAGAAAAGTTAGCATTTGTCAAAGAGCAGGTCAAGCTGTAATGTAGCCATATCGTGATTACGTTCTAGCTATTTTTTAAGGGGCACGGTGGACAGGGCCGCGGGTGTCCGGACGGGCTGCTGGAGTCTCGTGAGGCTCCCGCTGGTCTCAGGGTATACCCGGGTCTCACTTTTACTATCAGCGAGGGAGGATAATGCAAATGGCAAAAACGCTGCTCGGTATCGTTGGTTCTCTCAGGAAGTCCGGCAATTCAGAGTTGTTCGTGAAAGAGCTCTTCAGGCAGCTTTCGGGGGATTGGGAGCTGAAGCTTCTCAGGCTGCCCCAGATGGACATTCGTCCCTGCAAAGCCTGCTATCAATGCATTTTTGACGAGGGGAAGTGTCCTCAAAACGATGACTTCAGCCTGGTCCTGGATGCATTGATCCATGCCGACGCCTATGTCATCGCGTCTCCCACGTACCTGCTGGGGGCCAATGCAAGCCTCAAGCGTTTCCTGGACAGGGGGCTGTGCTTTTATGGCCATCTTGACGGACTTTGGGGGAAACCCGCTGTTGCCGTGGCGATTGCGGGCATCGAGGGGATGGAAGGCCATACCAAGCTGGATGTGGAGAGCTTTGTCAAGTTGACCATGGGGGACCTCAGGGGCTCCGCCGTGCTTTACGGGGCCCTGCCGGGCGAGATTTTCCTGAAAAGTGGGGCGCGCGAGACGGCATTGCGCCTTGCCAGGGCGCTGGAAGGGGGCGGCGAGCCTGCTCAGCCCTCCGTGCCGCTCTGCCCCGTCTGCGGGGGAGATACCTTCCGCTTTCTCCCTGAAGGCCAGGTACGATGCATGCTCTGCAGCAGCGCTGGTCCTGCCGGTTGGGAAGAGGGGCGACTCCGGGTGCATACCCGGGCCGGTGAGCACACCCTTTTCCTGAGCTACGAAGAAGCCAGGCATCACGCCGATTGGCTTCGGACCATGAAGGACCAGTTCCTGGCGCGCAGAAATGAGTTGAAGGAAGTGGCCCAGGCCTATGCCGGGGAGGGGAACTGGGTGACACCCCAAAAGGCTTGAGGCCTTCTGTACTGAAAATGCCGCCCGATCCTGCGCACTTCTCTGCGAGGGAGGTGGAATGACCGTTGCGCCGACTACAGTGGTGCGACAAATTTTGATGAAAGTATCAAGTTCTTCTTGACTAAATACATTATAGCTGTAACATAGCTTTTATTTAGGCGGGTGCCAACTGAACGGACGTTGGGCTTTCGGCAAGAAGCTTGCCATATATCTTTAACTTTTATTGATGAACAGGGGTCATTATGCTGCTCGAAGGAAAAAACGCAATTGTTACGGGTGGATCGCTGGGTATCGGTGCCGCTACTTCCCTCATGCTTGCTGAGGAAGGTGCCAATGTTTGCCTGACGTATCGTAAGCACGAACAAGAGGCCAAGGATTTTGCGGAGCAGATCCGTAAGATGGGTCGGAAAGCTCTTGCAGTCAAGTGCGATATCGCGGTGTTTGCCGAGGCGGAGAATGTCGTGAAGCAGGCACTCGAGGCGTTCGGACGCATCGATATCCTGGTCAACAACGCGGGAATGAACTGGGATGCCGTTTCGTGGAAAATGACCGAAGAGCAGTGGGACCGTGTCATCGAGGTCAACCTGAAGGGCTATTTCAATTTTACCCGTCACGTGGCACCTCTGTTCAAGGATCAGAAATACGGAAAGATCATCAATGTGACCTCCATCAATGGCCTGCGGGGCAAGTTCGGGCAGTCCAACTACTCGGCATCCAAGGCCGGCATCATCGGCTACACCAAAGCGATAGCCAAGGAACTGGGAGCCTTTGGAGTCAATGTAAATGCCGTGGCGCCGGGCCTGATCGAAACGCCCATGCTGAGGGATTCCGAGGCGCGGGATAAGATTGTCGATATGGCCATGGGGGAAATCGTTCTCAAGAGAGTCGGGCAGCCCGAGGACCTTGCCAATGTCATCGCCTTTCTCGCTTCGGACAGGGCTCGACATGTCACGGGTGAAGTCATCAAGGTGGATGGCGGACAGTATATCTAACGGTGCCTGCGGTGAAAATGGCGCCTGAGCTTTCTGCAGCGGCCGATCGTTGCGCCGGCAATGGGGATTGTATGTCTTCGCCTGGAAATCCCTGAAACCACTGAACGGGAGAATTGGCAGATGTCCGATTTTAAGAACCTGATTGTAGAAATGACCGACGGAGTTGCCCGGATCACCCTGGCGCGCCCGAAGCATAACGTGTTGAACATCGAAATGATGAATGAGCTCAACACCTTGCTGGAATCACTCATTGCGGACAAAGAGCTGAAATGCGTGGTGATACGGGGGGATGGCAAAAGCTGGTGTGCCGGTGTCGAAGTCGGCGACCACAAGCCGGATATGGTTGGCGAGATGGTCAGAGTGTTCGGGCGTATTTTCGAGCTCATCAACCAGCTGGATGTGCCCATCATTGCGGCAGTGCACGGGGCTTGCCTGGGTGGCGGAATGGAGCTGGCCATCGGTTGCGACTTCATCGTGGCCTCCGAAAGTGCCAAGTTCGGTCAGCCCGAAATCAAACTGGGCTTTTTCCCGCCCTATGCCGTCGTCCGGCTGCAGGAGATCGTCGGCCCGGCCAAGGCCATTGAAATCTGCACCACCGGCAAAACCTATACCGCCGGGGATGCCCTCAAGCTGGGATTTGTCAGTCATGTGGTGGAAGATCACCATTTCGACCAAGCCGTCATCGACATGGTGGAAGAGATCCGCTACAACAGCCCGCTCATCATTCGCATGAACAAGCGCGCCGTCAAAATGACCCTAGGGCTCCCGTTTGCAGAAGCCTTCCAGAAATCCAACGATTACTTCCTCAATTCACTGATGAAGACCCAGGACACGCTGGAGGGAATCAAAAGCTTTGAGGAAAGACGCTCACCGGAATGGAAGAACTGCTAAGTACCCATAATACAAAAGTTTTCGAACATTTTGGATAGCCCTCATGCCTTTGTGTCATTCCGGTATGTTTCCAGCCGGAATCCAGTCTTTGCACTGGCCTGGATTCCGGCTTAGAGACTTCCGGAATGACGTGGGAGTGTTCGAGAACATGTGTTCAGGTACTTCAGTAGCCGGTGGTGCCGAGAATATTGTCCCCAGGAGAGTTGACCCAAAGCAGGTCAATTCCCTGTCCCCCAGAGGCAGCTTCGAGGTGGGTCCCTTCCCGCATGACCCTCCCCTCGGAGCTGTTTTCGTGCTGATGAGCCCCCTTGTGGATGTTTTGGGTCGGGCTTCCGACCCGCGTCCCATCACTCCGCAGTAAAACCCCTCACCATCTGACTTGTCGAAAAGGAGAATTTATGGGCAGTGATCCTGTGGAAAAACCCGCGTTACTCGTCATCGATATGGTCAAGGACAATTTCGTTGAGGCGAAGAATCTCCCCATTACGCCTTTTGCAAGAAAAATCATCGAGCCCATCAACCGGTTGGCAGAGGCATTCAGACGACAGGGATGGCCCGTGATTTATTCCACGGATTCCTTTCACGAAGGGGATTTCATCTTCAAAGGGAGGATGAAGCCTCATTCTCTGGCGGGAACGGAGGGGGCTGAGATCATTGATGAACTGAACCGCCAGCCGGAGGATCTCTGGCTGCCCAAGCCCAGGTTCTCTGCATTTTTTGGAACAGACCTGGACCAGTGGCTCAAGAGTCGGGGTGTGACGCTGTGCGCCGTCGGAGGCATTGCCACCAACTTCTGCGTCCTCACCACCGTTATGGACGCACTGTGCTCGGATTTTAAAGCGGTCCTGCTGGAAGACTGCTCCGCCACATGGTCGGAAGAAGTCCATAACCAGACATTGAACATCTACCGGCGCAATCCCCTTCACCCCCTGTTTCGAATTGCCGGGTCCGGTGAGCTGCTGAAAGATCTGGGGGTGTGAAAAAAGCCCGCCGAACCAGTGCATGAGTGCATTCTCTGAGTAACTGTCTGAAAATTCTTTTGCTCGTCATTCCGGCGGTCTTGAGGCCGGAATCCAGCCCGGCGAAAAAACTGGATTCCGGCTTCAAGACCGCCGGAATGACGAAACAAGGTGGATGCTAGAAGCGATGGACTCATTTCTCAGACAGCCTCCGAGGGAAGGGTGACCCTTTCACCCTCTCCTCGGCAAAGAGATTCAAGCGCCGGGAGGGGGGGGCAATTCCCGGCTACTCGCCCACCCGCCGCTGCATCTCGGCAAGCTTTCTAATGTGCCCCTTTTCCTGTTCGATCAATTCCTGGACAACCGCCCGATCCGATTCTGACAAATAGGGGATGAACTCTCTGAAGTACAGGATCGCGTCCTTCTCGAAGCCAATGGCTAAGCTGAAGACGTTCCTGGCCTCAATCGCTTGTTGGACAAACTCTTTCGAATCGATGCGGGAGTAGAGGCGCTCGTCAATGACGGAGTCCATGTAGGCATCCATGTCCGCACTGTACTCGCCGGAATCGGAACCCTCGGGCAGGCTGTCGCGAATCTGGGCGAAAGCCGCCACGTGCCGGGCTTCCTCTTCCGTCAGGAACTGAAAAAGATCTTTCATCTCCTGGTCCGTGCTCAGTTCGGCGACCGCGGCATAGAAACCCTTCCTCTTCTTTTCCTTTTCCACCGCTGCTTCGACAACTTCACGCGCAGAAAATATAACGGCCATCAAATACCCTCCTTATAAATACTCTCCTTAGAGAGTGGTCGTCGTCACCAGGCGTTTTGAAGCGGATCTGGAAGAGAGCGAGGGAAACGCCAGCGCTTCGGTCAAATGGTAGGCGGCCTGCAAATAAGACGTCGGACAGAGGGGAAAGCACTCTTTGCAGTTCCAGCACTCGCCGGCGGCGATCTCGGGAATGAAATTGATTTCCCGTCTTGCTCCGTTGTTGATGAACCCGACAGCATACTTCTTTTTGATTTCGGCGCAGTATCTTATGCAGAGTCCACAGAGCACGCAAAAGGAGGCTTCTTTCTCAAACCGGTCTCTGTCTGCACGGTATTCTCGAGCCAGGTCCTGGAGTTGGGGGGAATCCGGTGCGTGCGCCAGCAGCAGCTCCAGGATCATCTTGCGTATGGAGTCGATCTTCTCAGTCCGGGTTCTCACGATCAAATCGGGCTCTACGGGGTAAAGGCAGCCGGCAACGAGTCGTTTCCTGCCGCGCGTCTCAATTTCCACCGTGCAGAGGCGACATCCGCCGTAAGGCTCCAACTGCTCGTGGTGGCAAAGGGTTGGAATGGCGATATCGGCGCTTCGAGCGGCATCCAGTACCGTCATGCCCTGCTTTGCCTTCACTGCTTTTCCATCTATCTGCAAAAGGATTTCGCTCATCGTTGTATGCTTTCTCTGTCTTGGCTGTGCATTACTTGCCCTTGATGCTCGCCTCGTATTCTTCCCTGAAGTAGCGCAAGGTGCCTTTGAGGGGGTCGGAAGCGGTTTTCCCCAGAGAGCACAAGGACGCTGCACCGGCTACTTCGGCAATTTCTTCCAGGAGCTCGATGTCGCCTTCCTTCCCTTTTCCTTCGCACATTTTCGTCAGAATTTTGAGCATCTGGCGGATGCCTTCACGGCAGGGAACGCACTTGCCGCAGGACTCGTTGGTCAGGAAGTCCAGGTAAAACCGGGTCAGCTCCACCATGTTGGTGTCTTCATCCAGGACCAGCATGCCGCCGGCACCGATGGGGGCCCCCAGCTTCGACATGGCGTCAAAATCCAGGGGAGTATCCAGGAGACTCTCGGGAACGGACCCTCCCATGGGACCCCCGAAATGGACCGCTTTCAGCTTCTTTCCATTGGGAATTCCGCCGCCGATGCCGTAGACGATCTCCCGCAGGGTGGTCCCGAAAGGAACCTCCACAACTCCTGTATGGCAGATATTCCCAGACAGGGACAACAGCTTCGTTCCTTTGCTCCGCTCCGTCCCGATGCCGGTGTACCATGCAGCGCCCTTGCTGATGATCTGGGGGACGTTCGCCCAGGTCTCCACATTGTTCAGGTTGCTCGGCTTGTCCCAGATTCCACTGACGGACGTGCGGATGTACTTGGGCCTTGGCTCCGGGTTCTTCCCTTCAATGGATCGCATCAGTGCGCTGGATTCCCCCGAGACGAAGATGCCCACATCGAAATGCACCTCCACATCGAAGTCGAAGCCGGAGCCCAGGATATTTTTCCCCAGGAATCCGTATTCCCGGGTTTTGGCAAGGGCCGTGTCGATATTCGCCTTCAATTGAGGGGTGTCATGGCGCGTGTAGATGAATCCCTGGTGAGAGCCGATGGCGTGGGCACCGATGATCAGCCCCTCCAGCACGCAATGGGGGTTGCCCGTAAAGAGCGCCCTGTCCATGAAGGCGCCGGGCTCCCCTTCGTGAGCATTGACGATGACGTATTTCTCCTCGCCGGGAGCGTTGCGGGCCGTTTCCCATTTCAGGCCGGCAGGGAATCCCCCGCCGCCTCGACCGCGCAGGTTGGCCTTCTTGATTTCCTCCAACACCTGCTTGGGACCCATTTCAAAGAGGGCTTTGGACAAGGCGGAGTAGCCGCCTCCCGCCAGGTAATCCTCGATGCTACTGGGATCGATCCGGGTGTTGTTGCTGATGAGGTTCCGCATCTGGTTCCTGTAAAAAGGTATTTCCGACTGATGCGCCGCCTTTTCCCCGGTCATCGGGTCCGTGTAGATCAGGCGATCGATCACCTTCTTCCCCAGGAGGGTCTCCGAGACGATCTCCGGGACATCTTCGGGCGTTACCTGCAAGTAGCAGATTTCTTCGGGATAGAGGATGACATTGGGTCCCTTCTCACAAAATCCATGGCAGCCTGTTGCGCGAATCTCGATTTGAGCCTCGAGGGACCGCTTTTTGATTTCTTCCTGAAAGGCGCTGATGACCTTGTCGTTGCCGAGGCCCAGGCAGCCTGTTCCCGCACAGATGGCGATGGCAGGCTTCCCGGGATCTCGCCTGGACAGGATATCTTTCCTGAGCGTCTCCAATTCAGCAGCTGAATTTATCCTTGGCATGATTTTCCCTTAATTATACTTTTTCAACACTTCTTCCGCCTTTTCCGGCGTCATCCTGGCGTAGTGCCTGCCATCCACGACGATCTCCGGACCCAGGGTACAGCAGCCAAGGCAGTTGCCCTTTGCCAGGCTGAATTTTGAATTGGAATCCGTTTCTCCAGCCCTGATCCCGAGGAGGCTTTGGATTTTGTCGAGGACCCGCTGCGAACCTCGAATATGGCAGGAAGTGCCCGTGCACACGTGAACTTCATGATGCCCCTGGGGCGTCAAACTGAAGGTTTTATAAAAGGTGGCGATTTGCATCACCCGTGTGAAAGGCACACCAAGTTTTTGGCTCACCTTCGCCAGCGCCTCCCTGGGGATCCAGTGATTTTTGCTTTGAATCTCCATCAAGACGTGGATGAGTGAACCGGCTCTGCCCTCATGCCTGTCGATGATTTGATCGATGGTGTCGTTGTCCATGGTTGTATCCTGATGGTATGAATGCATTGCCCTGTTTGCCTTTGCGTGTTGCACTAGGCGGCGGCAATGAGGTTTCGCGTTGCGTCGAATTTGACCAATCCCTGTCTCGCCGATACATTGAGGTGCCTTGAAATGTCCGACGGGCTCAAGCCCAGGATCTGGGAGAGCTCTCCCGTTGACCGGGGTTTTTCTCGCAGGAGCGCCATCATTCGGCATATTTCAAATTTATCGGCTATCAGTTCCTTGAAGAGCCTCTCCACTGCGTCACTGTTGAAGAACTGTGTGTAAGCTTCCTCGGATTTGACGGGCACCCGGAGCCTTTCTCTTTCCACCAGCTTGATGTAGGGGACCATGGCATTCAATGCATCGAGCTTGAGCTTCAATCCATCCTCGCTCATTCCCGCGCCGTTGCCGATGGGACCGAGCTCCCTCACCTTGAGAGAAAAATCATTCATGACTTCGGCAAATCGGCTTCCCTCGGAGGCGGATATCCATTCGAGTCTCACCCTCTCGGGGCCGATCCCCGCCAGCTTCAGCAATTTCCTGGATAAGTGCACCGTGCTCAGTGCCAGGTAATTTCCCTCGGTCACATAGTGGCATTCGCCGGGCCAGCATCCGCCGATGAACACTCCGTCCGCTCCGTTGGAGAATGCTCGGAGTATGAATGCCAAATCGACCCTGCCCGTGCACATGAGACGGATCAGCTTGATGTCTGTCGCGTATTGTTGTCTGGAAACTCCAGCCAGGTCAGCAGCCGAGTATCCTCACCAGTTGCATAGAAAGCCTAAGATCTTTGCCTTAAACACAGGTCCTGTAGCCATAATAGGGTCACTCCTTCGTTGGCATCGCCTGTCCTGATACGAGCCTCATTTCTTCAAGAGCCGGTTCAGGCCGGCTGTGAAGCGGGAAGCGCTGCGTCAATCTGGGAAAAGACTTCGTCGTCGGTAAAATGCTTGAGCGTGATGGCGCCGGTGGGGCATCTCGAATTGCAGAGCCCATCGCCTTTGCAGAGGACCGGATTGACGGTGGCTTTTTTGCCCCGGGGAGTCTCGTGAAAAGCTATGGCGCCGTAATTACAGACAGAGATGCATGCCCCGCACGATACACAGTCGTCTTCTTTCACTTCGCACACGGCGCCGGAGGCAACGACGGAATCCTTCGTGAGAATCGTCACCGCCCGTCCGGCAGCTCCGTAGGCCTGGCTGATGGTCTCCGTGATGTGCTTGGGGTAGTGGGCCGTGCCGCACAGAAAGACTCCCTCGGCGGCAAAGTCGACGGGCCGCAGCTTGACATGGGCTTCCTGGAAAAATCCATCGGGATTCAAGGACGCTTTGAACAATTTGGAGATGGTATTGGTGTCGGCCGAGGGAACGATCGCTGCGGCCAGAGCAAGGATATCGGCGTCCAGGGCGAGCTGATTGCCCAATACCGGATCGGTGACGGTGACCCTCAAAACCGGCCGGCCCTCCTCCTCGACGGCCTCCACGGCGGGCTTGTCCTGCGGATCCCAGCGGATGAACCGGGCATCCTTTTCTGAGGCCTCCCGGTAGTAATCTTCCTTGAGGCCGTAGGTCCGCATGTCCCTGAAGAGGATGTAGACATCCATCTGAGGGTTTAATTCCTTCAATTTCAAAGCATTCTTGACAGAATGACTGCAGCAGATCCTGCTGCAATAGTTTCGATCTTCGTTTCTGCACCCCACGCACTGGATCATCACCAGGCTCTGGGCCTGAGCCACTCTTTCATCGCCCCGGGCGATGGCCTCCTCCAGTTCCACGGACGTGACGACTCGCTCGTCTTCCCCGTACAGGTATTCCGTCGGCTTGTATTCTTCGGCACCGGTGGCGATGATGGTGATGCCATGCCGAATCTCCCTGCGCATCATCCCGGATCTTACCGTTGTCGTGAAATTCCCCACGTATCCCGACGCATCCAGGAGTGTCGTGTCGGTGTAGACGTGAATGGAGGAATGCTTGTAGACCTTGCGGATCAAATCATCCAGGTACCCCTGAACATCGAGTCCTTCCAGGGTGTAATGGATTCTCCGCGCCATCCCGCCTAAATCTTTATCTTTTTCCAGGAGATAGACTTCGAATCCCTGGTTCGCCAGGCTCAGGGCGCTGGTCATTCCGGCGATGCCGCCCCCGATGACGAGGCCCCTCTTGTCTACCGGCAGTTCAAATTCCTGCAGGGGCTCCAGGAGGGCTGTCCGAGCCACGGACATGCGCACGACGTCTTTGGCCTTTTGGGTGGCATCCCTCGTTTCCCGCGAGTGGACCCAGGAGCAATGCTCCCGGATATTGGCCATTTCATAAAAATAGGGGTTGATCCCTCCCTCTCGCAGGGTGTCTCGAAAGAGCGGCTCATGCGTCCGGGGGGTACAGGCGGCGACGACTACCCGGTTGAGCCCTTTCTCCAGGATGGTGTTGGATATTTGCTGGGCATTGTCCGTGGAGCATGCGAAGAGGCTTTCTTGTGCATGGACCACATTGGGCAGGGTGGAAGCATATTCAACGACGGAAGGAACATCCACCACTCTGCCGATATTGGCGCCGCAGTGGCAGACGAACACGCCCACACGGGGCTCCTCTTCCGACACATCCTTTTCGGGCGGATAGACCCTTTCCTTGTCCAGCTTCCCGCGCCGGTAGGCGAGGAGCTGACTGCAGAGGGCATCCGCTCCGCTGGCGCTCACCACCGATTCGGGGATGTCTATGGGGCCCTGGAAGGCTCCACTGACAAAAATTCCAGGGCGGGATGTCTCGATGGGATTGACTGGATTGGTCCTGCAGAATCCGTGAGGGTCCAGCTCGATGCCGAACTTGTCGGCCATTCCCTTCACATGGCGGGGAGGGTTCAACCCGACGGACAGGACCACCAGGTCGAATTCTTCCTCCTGGACTCCATCCTCGAGGGTCGAGTACCGGATGGTGACATTCTTGCTTCCCGGGATCTCCTTTCCCACGGAGACATAGCTTCTGATGAATCGAACCCCCGGGAGATTCTCGGCCCTCTGGTAGAAACGTTCGAAGTCCTTGCCGAATGCCCGGATATCGTTATGGAATACGGTGGCTTGCAGATCTGCGTCGTGGTCTTTGGCCAGGATCACCTGTTTTTGGGTGTAGGCGCAGCATACCCCGGAGCAATAGCTGTTGTCGCCTGGAGTCACCCGCCTGGAGCCAACGCATTGAATCCATGCCACCTTATGGGGATGCTTCAGATCGGAAGGGCGCCGGATCTCCCCTTCATAGGGGCCCGTGGCGCAGAGCAGCCGTTCGAAATCGAGGCTCGTGACGACGTTCTCCATCCTTCCGTAGCCGTAATCATTCCGCCGCCCGGGGTCGAAGATTTCATAACCGGGAGAGAGGACGATGGCTCCCACCTCCACCTCGACCTCTTCGGCCTCCTGGTGAAGATCGATGGCGTTATTCTTACACGCTCCCACGCAAATGTTGCATTTCTCGTCCTGGAAGTACAGGCAGGTGTCGGGGTCCACATAAGTGATGAGGGGAACGGCCTGGGAAAAATAGATATGGATGGCCTTGTTCAGCGACAGGTTTTGGTTGAACGGGTCAGGGGCTTTGACGGGGCAGTACTCCACACAGGTGGTGCAGCCCGTGCATCGCTCCTCTATGACGTATCTGGGTTTTTTGATGAGGGTTACTTTGAAGTCCCCGGCCTCGCCGCGTACTCTGTCCACCTCGGTATACGTCAGGATCTCGATATTGGGATGCCGGGCACATTCGATGAATTTCGGAGATTCGATACACATGGAGCAGTCATTGGTGGGAAAGGTCTTGTCGAGCTGGGACATCTTGCCGCCGATGGCGGGGGATTTTTCCACCAGGAACACCCTGAAGCCCGTCTCAGCCAGATCCAGGGCGGCTTGAATACCGCTGATCCCTGCACCGACCACCATGACATCTCCGGACTCAATGTCTGCCCTTCTCTTGACAAACTCTCCTTCAAAAAATTCTTTTTCCACTTTGCGTCCTCGTCAGGTTTCTTCGGTGCCTAAATCATTTCCTGGATAATTTCGGTGATGTCTTTCACCTCGATCTTCTCGGCAAAACCCATGGTCAACCTGCTGTCCTCGAAATTGGTGATGCAATAGGGGCAGGCGGTGGCGAGCACCTCGGCCCCCATCTGGGCGGCCTGGTCGACCCGCAGGTCGCAGAAGCGCTCCCCCTTGAGGGTCTCCATCCAGATCCGGCCCCCGCCCCCGCCGCAGCACAGGCTGTCGGACCTGGAGTCGGGCATCTCCCGGAGCTCGAGGCCAGGCACCTGCCTGAGGACCTCCCGGGGCTCGTCGTAAATGCCGTTGTGGCGCCCCAGGTAACAGGGATCGTGCCAGGTGACCGCCCTGGGGTACTCTCCCTTGAGCTCCAGCCTTCCCTCCCGGAGGAGCTCCAGGAGGTACTGGGTGATGTGAACCACCTCGAAGTGCACCATGAACTCGGGATATTCGTTTTTGAAAGTATGGTAGCAGTGGGGGGAGGAGACGAGGATCTTCTTCACCCCGTTGTCCACGAAGGCCTTGATGTTTTCTTTGGCCAGGCGCTTGAAAACGTCTTCGTCGCCCGTCTTGCGGATGCTTTCCCCGCAGCAGCTCTCCTGGGAGCCCAGGATCCCGAAGTCGACGCCCGCCTTGTTCAAGATGGCGGCCGTGGCCCGGGAAACCTTCTTGAGCCTCGGGTCGTAGCTCAGGTAGCAGCCGGGGAAGTAGAGGATTTCCATGCCTTCCGTGAAGGTGTTGACGGGCAGGTCCTTCGCCCAGTCGCCGCGTTTGGCCCGGTCC
This sequence comes from Desulforhabdus sp. TSK, assembly GCF_022836495.1. Taxonomy (GTDB): domain Bacteria; phylum Desulfobacterota; class Syntrophobacteria; order Syntrophobacterales; family Syntrophobacteraceae; genus Desulforhabdus. The sequence goes on along the minus strand of NZ_BQXM01000012.1, from coordinate 9,089 downwards.
TCGCTCAGGGGGTTGCCTTCCCCCACGAGGCTTCCGCTGATGGTGCGGATGGGCTTCACGGACTGGGGAAAAACCCCGTATTCCGTGGCGATCCTGCGCAGGGCCACCCCGGAGTCGATCTGCCTGACGTCCCTCGGGCACTGCTGAGGGCACCTTCCACAGGTAGTGCAGCGCCAGATCTCTTCGCTTTCGATGTCCGTCAGGCCGAAGGTGGCTTCCCGGACGAGCTTGCGCATGCTGAAGTTTCTCACCCGGTTCCAGGGGCAGACCACGTCGCACAGCCCGCACTGGAAGCATCGCTTGAAGGCGTCTCCACCGCTCGCTTTGATGACTTCAATAATATCTTTATAAGGGGCTACGGTTTCCACTGTTTTTTTCAAACCTCTTGTTTCGCCTGAATGTTTTCGTGCCTACCTCTTGGAAAGCCGGGAAGCGGTTTGCAAAACCTGCTTCAAGCCGTATTTCTTGATCAGCGACTCGAAGGCGATCTCCATTTCGTCCCGCTTCAGCTCCTCCTCCTCGTATTCCTCTTCCCGCTCTTCGTAAGTCAGTGCATCGAACTCGCATGCCTGTACGCACATGGGCTCCGGCAGGGGTGGTACGCTCTCGCACATGTCACACTTGAGAGGAAGACCTGAGTCGGGCTCTTTGAAATAATCCCTGGAGGGGCAGGACGCCGGGCAGAACGTGCACTCGGAGTATTCCTTCCCCGCGATGGTATAAATATTTCTTCCGTTGCACTCGGCTTGAGTGTATTCACCCGCACGGATGGGAACGTAGACGTCCCGCACCTCGTCCATGATCACCCGGATTCTGGACCTTGACGGATTCATGCTGCTGTACCTGGGCGCAGCGTGAAATGCCGAGCAGGCCAGCTCGCAGGAGCGGCAGCCCGTGCACTTATCCACATCCACCTTGATTTCCTTAACAATTTTCTTCTTTAAGCCGGCTTTCACGGTCACCACCTCCTTGACCTTATTTCTTTTCGCTTTCCACTGAAGTTTCTGTGGCAGGATTTTTTTCAGTATCGGCCAGGATCCCTCTTCGCAGGAAGTCTTCGCTGACATAGCTCAGGCCAAGTTTGTCCAGTGTTTCCCTGGTGGGAACACCCTCTTTGTTCCATCCCTTGAACGCGTAATAGTCGTCCAGGAGCTTCTGCTCGAAAGCCTCGTCTCTCACGGCCCAGTGGTCTTCCGGCGGCCTTTCATCTTTTCTCCTCATGCCTCTTCGGACGTTGTTGGCCCTGACGAGGGTCCGGATCCGCTGAAAACATTCCCAAAGTTTGTCTTTCGTCATGTCCACGCCCGTGGCCAGAGTGAGGAAATCCGGGATATTGTTGATGTGGTAGGCAATCTCTCCGCCGAACTGACCCCTGAAGGACGAGACGAACCCGCAAAGTCCTATGGAGTCATCGATGTAGTGCATCGCTTCATTCCAATCGGTGATGGCACAGGAGGCTTCATTGGATATGTCGTTGCGTTTTTCCCATTCCAGGAAATACTGTTTGAACTTTTCGTTGGGCACTGCTTCCCATTTGTCGACAAACGCTTGCCGCTCCTCCATGGTGGGGAGGGGATCCTGGGGGAAGGACCCTTCGATTTGGGTGATGGCCATTTTTTCGCCTGTGGCGATCATGAGGAAATAGGGCGGGTTGAGCTTTCCCAGCTTGATGGGCAACTGTTCAAATCTTTTGATGGTATTGTGGTCGTATTTCTCTGCACCGTTCCCGATCTGCTGGGCGGCCAGGGATACGCCGTTGGCCAGGATGTCTCCGATTCCTTCCCGGCGGACGATTTTTTCCATGAGGTAGAAGAACCGATCCCCGCTGTCGGCCGGTAGGCCCGGCAGGTCTTTATCCGTCAAGATGCCGTTTTCATAGAGCTCAAGTGCAAAAGCCATGACCTGAGGTGTGGAGTAGGAGTCGAGTCCATACTCCTGGGCGACTCCCAGGATGTCGTAAGTGAAGTCCAGCTCCTTGAAAGCCGCCATGTGGTAAGTGTCTTTTCCGTAGCATTTGTAGCCGAAGCGTTTCCGTCCCGGCCAGCTGATGACATTGCGGCACTTCTTCGGGCAGTTATAGCAGCTTGTCTGACGGTCCATGTGGTCGTATTTTAATCGACGCCACCGCTCTTCGAGCTCCTTGCTCCAAAAACCTCTTCTCCGTGTACGTGCATTGCCCCAGGCAAAATTGTCATGATGGAAACTGTCGTCCTCGTCCACCGCCATCCAGTCTCCGCATCCGTCGCTGCCCCCAATTTGCTGGTGCATGTGCATGCACAGTTCAAACAATTCAGCCGGTTTGGCCACATGGATATCTTTTGTTCCACGGACAGCGATGGCCTTCAGCCTCTTGTCCCCCATGATCACGCCCACCCCCCGCGCTGCGCTGGAATGCCCATGATCAATGGATGCCGTATAGACCCTGTTTTCACCGGCCAGGCCGATAGCCGCCACCTGGACTCGGTCGTCTTTCAGCTCCTTCTTGAGAATGTCGCCGGTTTCCGTGCAGCCCTTTCCCCGGAGGTGCGTGGCATCGCGTATTTCCACTGTGTCGTCGTGTATATACAAATAAACCAGGTCGGGAGCCTTGCCCCGGATGATGATCTTGTCGTAGCCGGCATGCTTCATTTCCGGTCCGAAAAAACCGCCCATGAGCGAATGGGACATGAGGTTGGTCTGGGGAGAAAATGTATTGACGGCGACACGATTGGCGGCGGGAACAGGTGTGGCGTGCAAAAGGCCGGTGCTGAATATGAGCAGATTGTCGGGAGAAAATGGGTCCACTTCAGGAGGTACCCTGTCCCAAAGTATCTTGGCGGCCGTACCCTGCCCCCCCAGATAAAGCTCCATATCTCTCGGGTCGGTTTCCACCCTTTCAATGTTTCCTCGGGATAGATCTATTTCCAGATTTACCCCTGTCTCTGCGTACCTCATTTTTTATCCCTCTCTATGTGAGTAAGCCTTCAATCCTGCATGCATGTCCCGGGGCAGAAGCTTGTCATCACGGTACGGGTGTGTGGATGACGCAAGCTGTGCCTTTTTTCCAGGATGCAATCCGCTGATGAGTCCTCTCCCTGCCATCACTCCAAAAATTTATCCAGGTGAAAATTAAAGAATCGTTTTGATGAAGCCCGGACAATGCCTTTGGGGAGTTTAAAGGGGCTAAAATCTAGGCTTAATAGTGTTATGGCAAATTTTTATGGTCATGACAAGTCTTTTGTGGCCTTGCCCTATTGGCCTATAAAATTCATTATAATGAAAATTATTTTGCATTGAATCCGTGGATTCTCTGTGCATCCCTCATGACCTCTTCCTCATGAAGCGGGCAGAAAGATGCCGCTGGAGAACCTCTTGACTTTCCCCGTCGGACCTGTTATCCGGAAGCCTCCCAACAGGCAACCGCCTGCCGCTGTATCGCCTTCCCTGTCACCAGAGCGCACTGTTTGAAAACCCTTGGAGAGAGACCATGGCCGAAAGGCAAGACACTCAAGAGATCCGGCTGAGCATTTCCGATGAGGTCAGAGCTGTATTGGAAAAACGGAAGATTCTCGAATCCGACATCCAGAAGGTGGTCGAGTTTGCCGAAAGGACCGGAACGAAGCTTCTCAACCAGCGGACCGGTCGTTTTCTGGCACACCATAACCCGGCTGTTACCGTGACTTACTGGGTGGAATACACTCCCGTCGAGGGTGAGTTTGTCATTCACAAAGCCTACAGCCACAGAATGGAAGTCATCTAGGGACTCAAAACGATGAATGAAAAAGAGACACCATCCCAAGAGCCTGAATGGATGTGCATCAAATGCTCGCTGCCCCTCGAATTGGGGCAGGTCAATATCGGGTATCTCGAATACATGTTTCCCGTGGATCTCCAGAGATGCCCCCGCTGCGGTCAGGTGTTCATACCCGAAGATCTTGCAGTGGGAAAAATGGCCGAAGTGGAGAAAATCCTGGAAGAAAAATGAGGCTTCCTTGCGAGCCTCTCTGAGGCCGGCAAGGGGTCGTATGGGTGAGGAGTCACATCGGGCTGATGTCTTCTTCGGATGAAATCTGCCGCATTTATGAGAGGACAGATCTGCGCAGAGCAGGGGGCGGGCTGATAAGGCCCGGCGGCCTGAAACTGACGCAGCGGGCCGTTGCCGCAGCCGCTTTGCCCCCCGGCTCCAGGGTGTTGGACATGGGGTGCGGAACCGGCGTGACCTTGGGCTATCTCATCCATCAGTGCCGGTTTCGAGGGGTCGGAATCGACCTTTCGACAAATCTCCTGGCCGAAGGGCGTGGGCAAGATCCGTGCCTCCCTGTGGCACAGGCATCGGGCGCTCACCTGCCTTTCATCGATGCTGCTGTGGACGCTATTTTAGCGGAATGCAGCCTGTCCCTCATGGAAGACGTGGGAAGAACGTTGGACGAATGCGCGAGAGTGCTCGCACCTGGGGGCATCCTGCTGGTCCATGATGTCTACGCGCGCAGCCCGGAGAGTGGATCCCGGCTGAAGGGGCTGCCCCTGCGATGCTGCCTGACGGGTGCTGTCTCCCGGGAAGAGTGGATCGAGAGGATCGAAGGAAGCGGATTTGAAATTACCCATTGGGAGGACCAGTCCCAGGCACTGAAGGAATTTGCTGCACGTTTGATTTTTTCTCACGGGTCCCTGGAGAGCTTCTGGTGCGGGGCCGGGGGTGGGGGAGGGATGGAAGGTGGCCGTGAGATCCAGCAGGCCGTAGCGTCTGCAAAGCCCGGTTATTTCCTCATCATCGCCAGGAAAGTCAGTACCGCCCCATAGAGGAGTGAAACTGTGACGGATGAAATGATACGGATGCTTCAACTGGCGCAGCAGGGCTTTCAATGCAGCCAGATTCTGCTGCTCATGGGACTGGAAGCCCAGGGGAAAGACAACGTCGACCTCGTGCGAGCCATGTCGGCCCTTGCGGGAGGACTCGGGTTTTCGGGGGACATCTGCGGCACCCTGACCGGGGGCGCATGCCTGCTTGGTCTTTACGCCGGCAGAGGAAGGGCCGACGAGGAGGAAGACCCCCGCCTGAAGATCATGATCGGGGAACTGGTGGAATGGTTTACGATGGAGCACGGCGGAAAATACGGCGGCATTCGCTGCGAGACCATCCTGGGGGATGATCCCCGCAGTCGGACCACTCGCTGTCCCTCCATGATCCTCGGGACTTACCAGAAAGTGAAAGACCTCCTGGTGCAAAACGGCTTTGATCTTTCAACGGGGCGGCCATGAGCGGCGAGGTCTTGTTGTCCGCCACGGGAAGCGTCTGCCCGGAGTGCCTGCAGAAGATCAAGGCGGTCCGGGTGATGTTAGGGGATACGGTCTTTCTCCGCAAAGAATGTCCGGAGCATGGATCTTTTCAGACCCCCATCTGGCGGGGTGATCCGTTTTTTGGGTTCTGGCAGCGCCCCAAAACCCCTTCATATCCCAAATCCCCCTTGACCACTGTACAAAAAGGGTGTCCCTGGGACTGCGGGCTTTGTCCTGAACATCGCCAGCACACGTGCACGGCTCTCATGGAAGTGACGCAGCGCTGTAACCTGAAGTGCGCTTACTGCTTTGCCGATGCGGGAGGGGGTGGGGTTCCAGACCCGGACCTCGATACGCTTCGACGCTGGTTCCAGGGGATTCCGGCGGCGGAGGTTCCCTGCAACATCCAGCTTTCGGGGGGAGAGCCGACCCTGCGTGATGATCTGCCCGAAATCGCATCCCTTGGCCGTTCTCTCGGATTCCCCTTCATCCAGGTGAACACGAACGGTGTTCGCCTTGCCGCCGATCGAAGCTATGTGAAGGCCCTCAAGGATGGGGGGGTGGCCTCCATATTCCTGCAGTTTGACGGGGTCGAGGATGCCACTTACCAGCGTTTGAGAGGGCGCGCTCTCTTCCGTGAGAAAGTCCGTGCGGTGGAGCACTGCGTCGAGGAGGGGCTGGGGGTGGTTTTAGTCCCGACGCTGGTTCCCGGGGTCAATATCCATGAAATCGGTGCGATCATCGGATTTGCCGTGGACCATATGCCCGCAGTGCGAGGGGTGCACTTCCAACCGGTCAGCTATTTTGGAAGATATCCGACTGCACCGCCGGATGAAGCCCGCATCACCCTTCCTGAAGTCATCAGGGCCATCGAGGCCCAAACGGAAGGCCGCCTCAAAGCGTCCTTTTTTCAGCCTCCGGGATGTGAAAACGCTCTCTGCTCCTTCCACGGCAATTTTGTCCTCCTCCCTGACGGTGAGCTCAAAGCCTGGAGCAGCTACGATCCCAGGAGATGCTGCTCGGAGCCGGAGTCGGCGGAAATCGGGGCCGAAAAAGCCCGCCGCTTTGTGAGCCGGTCCTGGTCCCAGGCTCCCCATCCCGAGAAGAGCCCGGAGGGTCCCTCTCTGGGCGGCTGGGACGATTTTCTCCACCGGGTTCAAACTTATTCCCTCTGCATCTCGGCCATGGCGTTTCAGGACGCCTGGAACCTCGACCTGGAGCGCCTCCGCGATTGCTGCATCCATGTGGTCGCTCCGGAAGGTGGACTCATACCCTTTTGTGCCTACAACCTCACCGACAGCCGGGGACGTTCCTTTTATCGAAGTATATGCACCAAGGATTGAGAAATCCCTTTTGTAGGAGCGGCATCCTGCCGCGACGGGCTCACCGTCGCGGCAGGATGCCGCTCCTACAAAAAACAGGGAGCCATCAAATCGAAAGTCTTGCACCTCATCGAATAGAGAAACCAAATCGAACCCCTATGAAGATCACTCCTCTCGAAAACTGGATCCTTCGAATGGTCGGCGAAACGGGGAAGCCTTTGACCCGTGAAGCCATTGAAGCGCATCAGCTCATCAAGCTGCGGGAAACCATCGCATGGGTGCGACAGAACAGCCCCTTCTACAGCAGACACCTGGCAAACTTCGAAGCAGCCGGGCTTTCCTGCCTGAAAGACCTGGAGCGTTTTCCGTTCACTACCGCAGAGGATATACGGAACGATCCGCTGCAGTTCCTGTGTGTTTCCCAGAGCGAAATCAAACGGGTGGTGACTTTGCCCACCTCTGGAACCACCGGAGATCCCAAGCGGATCTACTTCACCGAGGACGACCAGGAGCTGACGATCGACTTCTTTTGCGACGGCATGTCGACTCTCGCGGGTCCTGGCGACCGGGTCTTGATCCTTCTTCCCGGAGAGCGCCCGGGGAGTGTCGGGGATTTGCTCCTCAAAGGCCTGTTCCGCCTGGGAGCCATCGGGATTCCCCACGGCCTGGTGAAGGATGTGGAAACCACGCTGGATATCATGGAGCGAGAGAGGGTGGACACCCTGGTGGGAATCCCGGTGCAGATTCTCGCCTTGGCCAGGCTGGGCGGGGGCAGGGCGGCCCCTCGAAATATCCTCCTCAGTACGGATTATGCTCCCAAAGCTGTCACCGAGGTGCTTCGGGAGTTGTGGGGATGCGAAGTCTTCACGCACTACGGCATGACGGAGATGGGATTTGGGGGGGCTGTCGAATGCCAGGCCCATTTCGGCTACCATATGCGCGAAGGGGACCTGCTGTTTGAAATCATCGACCCGGTGACGGGGCATCCGTTCCAAGAGGGGGAACGGGGTGAAGTCGTTTTCACCACCCTCACGCGGCGAGGCATGCCTCTCATTCGCTACCGGACCGGTGACACCAGCCGGTTCATTCCTGAAAACTGCCCATGTGGGACTGTGCTGAAGACCATGGAGCAGATCAAAGGGCGAATAGAAGGGAATGTCCGGTTGGGCGCATCGCACATCCTGACCATGGCCGCTCTCGATGAAGCGCTCTTTCCCCTTCCGGGCCTTCTCGATTTCAGCGTGAGCCTGTCCTGCGAAAAGGGGAAGGATCGGCTGCATCTGGGGATTTATGCCTTGGAGTCCCATGGGGAAGAAATGGAGAAGCTTGTCCTGAGCGCGCTCCAAAGGGTGCCTTCCATACAGGCTGCTTGTGAAGAGGATGCTCTATCCCTTTCCGTGGAGATTCGGCGGGAAGGATGGATCCCCATGAGGGGGGCGGGCAAGAGAAGGATTGAGGACAGCAGGGAATAGAATCTGCCCCCCCCGGCAGTTTCTTTGAGGAATGGCACGCTTTGGCAGCAAAAACCTTGAGCTGAGCTGATATAAGGATCCGGCCGAGGTCCATGGAGATGGACCCCGACCGGTATGTGGACGAGTTGCGGAGCAGGAGAGCCCGCAATGCTGTTGGCTTAGCGTCACCCCGGTGAAAACCGGGGTCCCAAAAGGGTTTATTTTCCTGGATTCCGGCTTTCGCCGGAATGACGATAGTGCGTTAATTCAACAACATTGAGGGGAGCTCGTATCCTCGATAGGGAGAGGTTCCGCTACTTTTCCTTGCCTTTTCGGACGATGGCCCTGGCTTCCTCGGCAAGGGGGGGCGGAGCGGGCTCGCCGACAATTTTCGTTACGGCGCCGAAGCGGGGAGGGCAGGCCTCAAAGCAGGTCCCGCACTTGATGCATTTGTCCTGGTCGATGACATGGATCCGGTTTTTGCCGCCGTCGATGGCATCCGCCGGGCATCTCTTGGCGCAGGTCATGCACGCCTGGCACTTTTCCGGGTCGATGTAGTACGAGACGACCTCGCTGAACAGCTGGTCGATCTCCTCGCGGGTGAAAAGCCTTTCCCTGTCCTCATGGCTCTGAAGGCGCGAGGCGAGCTTCTCGTTTTTCACCACCTTGATGTAGGGAATGAGCTTGCCAACTTCGTCGAGCCTGGATTTGAGCGCCCCGTTGTCCATTCCCTCGCCGTTGCCGAGCGGCCCCAGCTCCTTGATCTGTTTTACAAAGTCATTGACGGATTCCACGAAGATGCCCGCGTCGGCGCCCGACATGAATTCGATCCGGAGCCTGTCGGGGCTCAGCCCCACGTGCTCCAGAACCTTCTTGAAGAGAAGCACCATGTTGAGGGCATGGTAGTTCCCGTGGGTGATGTAGTTGCACTCGTTCAAGTGACAGCCGCCGATGAACACGCCATCGATGCCGTTGGAGAAGGCCCTGAGCACATGCGCCAGGTCGACTCTGCCGGTACACATGACGCGGATCAGCCGCATTTCGGTCGTATATTGCAGTC
>NZ_BQXM01000011.1 GCF_022836495.1 Desulforhabdus sp. TSK | reverse complement strand
TCGCTCTTTGCTTCTTCCGGGATGTTGGGTATCTGAATAGTTGCTCTCATGCCCCATATGCATAGCACAAACTGTGTTCTGAAGTCCCGAACTTTTTTATGCCTACCTACACTTTTTGAGAAGTTACTGTGGAAGTTGATGACAAGCTTACCCCGCATCCTTTGTTGTCAACGATAGCAGAACGGGACATCGAAACCCCATCAGGTCGAAAATTGACGCTGTTGAACTCCCCTGCTGTCCTGCGCCAGATATCGGCCGAGTTCGAGCGCGGGACAGGGGACCGCATACGGTTAACCTCGCATGACCCGATGAACCCCTCGAATCTTCCCGACGCATGGGAAAAACAGGCGTTGGACGCCCTGGGAAGTGGCAGGCAGGAGATATCCGGTTTCGTCAGCAGTGAGGGACAAAATGTCTTTCGCCTGATGTACCCGATGAAGACTCAACCGGGATGCAGGCGTTGCCACCTCACTCTCACCGAAAAGCATGCGCAGGTTCTTGGGGGGGTTGAGCATTCTCGTGGATAAGACGCCTTATGATCAGCTGAACAGCAAAGTGGTGCACCGGTTCAGCCTGGGCTATCTCGGTATCTGGATCATCGGTCTGTTCGGCATCACCACATCCGATATCGTGGGGGCAGTTTGCTGCGGCGTATCGAATATGCGTCCACGCATGATGGCTTGACCCAGCTGAAAAACCGGCGCGAGATCGAGAAGCTGCTTGGCCAGGAGATCAAGCGGGCACAACGTTATGACAAACCGCTGTCAGTCATGATGCTGGACATCGACCATTTCAAACTGGTCAATGACCGCCACGGTCATCAGGTCGGTGATGAGGCGCTGCGAGTGGTGGCGAGAACCATCAAACAGGAAGTACGAAACACCGATTTCGTGGTCCGCTACGGTGGCGAGGAGATACTGGTGATTGCGACGGAGACGAGCATCGAGGACAGTAAGACGCTTGCACAACGCCTGCACGCTGCCGTCGGTAGGGCACCTATACCGCTGAAGAATGAAGAAACTTTGAGGGTTACTGTCAGTATCGGTGTCGCCTCCTTCTCGGTGACGCAAAACACCATGCAAGCCCTGATCAAGAGCGCGGACGAGGCCCTTTATCGGGCGAAGGAGAGTGGGCGGGATCGGGTGTGTTATTCAGAACCGCCCCCCACCGCATTTGATCGACGGGCTGCGGCTTGAAGTCACTGTGTTGATGGCGGATGGCAGACGGGTACCAGGGGCCTTTCTCCGCCGGCCCTTCATACCGCCACAATACAGTGTTCTGGTCTACTTTAAGCTTTTCGCAAACACGCCAAGCTGTCGATAGCCCTGCGGCGTCTTCTTCTGTATTCCTCCGAATTACAACTGGAATATTCCCTCATAATTTCATTGGATGACCGGCAGGTAGAAACAGGAACGGATCTCTGAATACAGGGATCCGTTAAAGCATCGCTTCACCGGCTTGCTGTACTTCATTATTTGGCAGCATGGGCAAAACATCTCCGAGTCGGGGTGCACCGCTTCATCTTCCTGTCCGCGTGTCCGGTGAAGGTTCCTCCCTTATAGTATCTGCCACAGACTGAAACCTGCCCCGCATTCGCTACGTGGATGGATGATAGAGCAACGAAAATTCGGCCTTCATGATCATTTTGAGCGGTATGTGAAGGATGAGGGCAAATGGGCGGGGCACCCTTCAAAAATTATTCAGGTCAACGACATTTTTCTTTGAAACTCAGCCTTTTTGAGTACAATATTTCATTATCTGCAACATCTTCTATTCCCTAAGGATGCTCACAATTCGTCAAGGAGATTGCCCGTGAAAGTGGTCATTGTGGGTGCTGGGGATGTGGGGTTTTATTTCGCCGAGTGGCTTTCTTCCGAGCAAAAGGAAGTCGTGGTCATCGACAAGGATGAAAATGCACTCCGGCACATGACCGACCATCCTGATATCCAAACCCTCCATGGATCCGGTTCCAACCCCAGGGTGCTCGAAGATGCAGGGGTTGCCAAATCGGACTTTATATTGGCCGTCACAGACAGCGACGAAGTCAACCTGGACGCTGAGCGATGCCGCACGGTGGCTGGAAAGCTCCATTGTGCATTGGCGTTTCCATACTTACCCATACAACACGAAAGGAGAAAACTATGAGAAGATGGTCTACAATCGCTGCACTGCTTTCTTTCTACGTCTTGTTGGCTGGCACTGCCTTTGCGGACAGAGCTTCATTTGAGCTCAAGGGCATTGAGGTTTCCAAAGGAATAGATGTCGGTGCCATCAGGTACGGTACCTCATTTATTGGAGAGGTGTACGATCTGGATGGTTCAAAGGTTGGAAACTGGATCGTTGATCTCAACTATAAAGGCTTCAAAAATGTTGGAGTGTGCGGTCAGGACAATGACATCATCTGGCTCAAGCTTATCGTGTGTTTCACGGACGGGGAGTATGCAGGCAAGCGGCTGGTTCTGGGCATGACAGACCGCACCGGTGCTCCGGATGTGTTTTGGGGCTACACTGCATTATCGTGCACGGCCATTGGCGGGTTTGGCTGCACCTGTCCTGCAGCGGATGCTCAACCTTGCACCGGTTCTGAATCAAAGTTGGCCAGCATCCCTGGCGTCGATCTTCGACCCATGCTGGGCACCAATCTGAAGGTACAAGGTGCAACAATTGAAAACGGTTGGCTCTGCCACACATTCGTTATTCCGAGAATAACCGGAACGTTGACGCTGAAGTAGTTCCACGGGAGGGCAAGGGTGCGTTCCTCCTGCTCCTTGCTCTTCCCAAGAAAATCCTTTTTTGAAGTCGGTATTTGCCCGAATTCAAGTCCATCATGACCGAGTACCAATGCTCCGAATACCGCGGGCTCCAGAACGCCTTGCCGATCGGGCAACATTGGACAAGTCTCCGGGAGAGGGAGGAATCCTGCCTCACAAGGCAGGGAAGAAAACGATGCCGCGCCAGGACGCCAGGTAGATTTCATTGGTGTTCTGGTAGCCTATGGTCAGCATCCACGGGGATGCGGGGGAGGGCCTGAAGTCTTCCAGGGAGGACCACGGGATCTTTGCCTCCATGCTGAACCCTCCCTCTTTGAACCGCTTTGCCACAATGGAAGGGATTGCCTTCGATTTTCCGAAACCGTCCCAACGAACCGCCCGGAGTTGAGCCCCGGCGGGACATCCTCCGGGATATATGGATATGCTGAGTTTTTCTGGGGAGTTCGGTTCAGGCGGCCCTTCGGGGCTCAAATGCAGGAAAAGGTAGTCTCCGGTCCAGGCCCAATCGCCCCCGGGCTGATCGAGATGACTGTCGGAGACATCCCCTGCGATGTAAAGCGCCTCATCGTCTTGGGAAATAAAATAGGTGTGCCGGAGGGAGGGCGCGTCACGGAGGGATTCAAGCTCTGAAGGCTTCACGGCGGTCTGCTCCGGCCATTCCGAGGTGTCTCCATCCAGGTTTGGAGTGAACCGCCGAACGCTTTTTCGCAAGGGCGGAGGGTCGGAGGGTCCCGTGGAGCGGGCGGCGGCATGGGCGGCGTGGACCTCCCGGTTTGTCTCCTTGATCCACTCGGCAAGCTCTCCGTAGGTCCAGGATTCATCCGTCGTGACGAGCCCGACATTCTGGTCCGGCAGGAAGCCGCCGTCGGACTCATTCCGCTTCGGGTAGTCCATCCAGAAGAACCAGTGCATCCCGACCATAAACGGGGCACGAGCGGCCTCCAGCACATATTTTTTGTAGCCCCTGCCCCGATTCTCCTGGGAGTAGACATCCACGAAGAGCATCGACCGGCGCCCCGGCTCGGGAAAGCCGGAGAAGGAAAATTCCGTGATCATGAGGGGTTTTCCCGAGGCCTTGTACAGGGCTTGAAATTCGGGCTTCAGGTTTCCGTAGCGATTGTACTGGTTGACGGAATCGACGTCGAAGAGAGGCGAGAGGGTCTTGAAGAGATCCAGGTCCGGGATGCTCCTGTAGCGGACGCCGAGGATCAGGTGGTGGGGATCGAGGGAGCGAAGGAGGGACACATAGCGCCGGTAGTAGGTTTTTGCCGCCTCGTTTCTCCAGGCTTTGAGGACTCCCTGCTGCATCGCCGTGGAGTACCTTTTGGGCGGCGGGGATTCGGGGATTTCTTCGAAGCCCCCGTAGGAACAGTCCCACTCCCTGTTGAGAGCCTGTATGCTCCCCTTGTAGAAGGATTTCAGGAAAGCTGTAAACGCTCTGCTTCCCGGTCGCTGACCGGAAAGGCTCAGGTAAAATTGAAAGATGTCGACCGGGTTCCACCTCGGCTCGTTGTCGACAAAATAGCCGATGAAATTCTCCCTCCCCAGAAAGGGTTTGACTTCCTCACGGATGCAGGGTTCGAACCGCTCTTTCCACAGGGCGTCATCGAAGACATCATGGCGTTCTTCCTGGAATCCCGTGTAGATTTGATCGGCCACGTAGAAATCGGGCCAGACGGAAGGGCTGCTCCAACCGGCTGCAGTGTTGAACCCTTCGCTTTTCAGAAAAGAAACAATGCGCTGCCTTCTCGATGACTCCATGGGCAGATCTTCCGCATGCCCGAAGCACCCGCCAATGCAGTTGACCCCCAGGGAGAAAAATCTCCGGCCCTGCCCATCCTCGAACCACCAGACCTCCTCGTCCTGCACAACCCGGACGTACGCCCTCGCTTCCGTGCTGCATGCCTGCGTCATGAAGAAGACGGCCGGAAGCATGATAAGAAGTATTCTCCGAATATCGATCATGACTCATGCTCTCCAGGGTGACACGGGAACGAGAGTGCCCGTCTCATGAGAGGATGATCTTAGCTAGACTTTGTCCATCTTGACTGCATCTCCATTGCAAATAATTGATTTTAATTAAACATATAAGGATAGATCGTGGTTCGCTTTGCTCTCACGATCCATCCTTATTCGTCGCCAATAATGGTGTCAGGCGCGGTCAGTAGATAGGCCCGTAATTCTTCGATTATTTGTATTTGCGTTTCAGGACGTTCCTGGCATTTGAATGCCCACGGTCGACCTGGATGCAGGGTATCCCATCTGGAGCGCAACTGGTTATACCGACCGCTTCCGGGGTCATGGTTGCCAAACCCGTCAATGATCTTGTTCCAAAGTGGTGAAAATTTCGCGATGAGAAGAGCTTCGCCAAGGGGTATCCAAATATCATCGACAACAAGATATCGACAATGGAAGTCACGTACCTCCAGATTGGTCGCCAGCCTTATGCTCTCGGCATGTTCCTTGAGTCGTCTGAAAAGAGCCTGTCCGGGATCGGAGTTCAGACCGAAATTGCCTTTTCGAGCACCTGGAGGGACTGCCTTCCCGACATAGATGGGTATCTCGCGTTGAAGAACGTCCGACCGAGACGAGATGGCTGCATAGGGTCTGAACTTACCCGAGTAGTAGATTGCGTATATGCCGGCTCCGGAGAAAGCCTCGATTTCGCCCAGCGCTGTGTTCTGCCTCGCAAGAAGTGCATCCGCGACGCTTTTTCCCAGATTATGCTTGTCAAGAGGATTGTACGGCATCTCTGGGTTCATGGATGCCTTCCCGTGAGAGTCTCTTTCAACTGGACTTCCTCCTCGGACAGAAGATGAGCAGCAATACTCCCACCGATCCGATGAGCAAGCGCCACGGGAACCGCGTTGCCAAGCTGTCTCATCGTTTCAGTCCACGAACCGTGGAATCGGAACCCGTCGGGAAACGTTTGAAGTCTTGCGGACTCGCGAATGGTAAAATACCGAACGGAGCCATCCGGCATTACCATCATATTCTCGCCGCCAGGAACGCCGTGGTCACCAGCCTTGAGCGCTTTGGCGGGAAGATCGAGTGGGCTGCCTGTATGACCGGGATAGGCTTTTGCCCCGGGTTGAAAGGTGTGGTCGTGAAAAAGCCCCCTTCCACCAGCGTGTCTGGGATCTGGTAGACCGGCGATAGCATCGCGCACCGTGCGCCATGGCTTCAGTTTTCGCGCATATGGAAACCGAAGCTGACGCAATCTCGGCAGCCTATCGGCAAAACGCTCCGAAATGTCAGGCCGCTCTGCCACGGGAACCTGATGCCTTTCCCAATACTCGCCCGTTACCCACTGTTGATCAATCAGCGAATCGAGGCAATGGGTTTCTTTTGGGAAGGCCCATTCCGTTTTGAGATCACTCCTAAAGCCAACGATGAACACTCTTTCTCGTCGTTGCGGAACGCCATAATCGGCTGCGTTGAGGACCCGCGCCACGACATTATACGTGAGTCCATTAACTTTTCCCGAGGTCTTGTGCCGTTCAAGTCTCGTTAAATGATCGGTCCAATCTTCGTCGGGCTTTGGGATAATTTCGGGGTAGGATAGCTGCAAGATTATATATTGGAAATAATTGGCAAACGAGGCCCTGGTGATACCCTTCACGTTTTCGAAGACGAACCCTCGTGGTGCTAGTGTCCCGACAACTCGAACAGCTGCGGGAAACATATCCCTTTCGTCCTTGCGTCCCATATGCTTCCCGCCGAGCGAGAAAGGCTGACATGGGGGACCTCCGGAAACAAGGTCGACCTTTCCGGACAGGCCGGCAAGATCGAATGTTCTGACGTCTCCTTCAAACACCTCCCAGTCTCTCACCAATGGAAAACCAGATGCCTTGTTCTCCCTTATGGTATCACAAGCCCATTTATCCCACTCGATCACGGCACCGTGATTGAAGCCTGCGAAACTTAGACCTAGCGCCAATCCCCCAGCACCAGCGAAAAGCTCAACGGACTTCATCTCTATCCCTCCGAAAGAAAACGAATGATACGTTCCTCAAGTGATTGCGGATCTGCTATCTCACACTCCCATACTACCAAGTATTTCCATCCCATGTCACTCAGTTTAGCTTGGTTGGCTTTATCCCTTTCCCTGTTTCCAGTGAGTTTTGGCAACCAAAAATCCAGTTTTGACTTAGGCAGCCTCGCCAGTCGGCAGTCCTCATGCCTATGCCAGAAACATCCATGCACGAAAATTGCCTTCTTTCGGCTTCTGAACACAATATCGGGTTTTCCCGGCAGGTCGCCAGCGTGAAGTCGGTACCTGTAACCGAGTGAGTACACCAACCGTCTGACCGCCATTTCCGGCCCGGTATCCTTGGCCTTCACCAGGGACATGCGGCGGCTTCTTTCTCGAACTGTAAGTGTGTCCATGGTTGGACTATTCACGAATCTTGTCACGCCAGAAGAGCAGCTTGCTAGACCGGCATGGGAGAAAACGAGTCGCTGTTGGGGTGGTGCTGGCTTCTGTCACTATACTCACCCTGTAACTTTTCATGCCGGCGCGCCACCATGCGTCTGACTGCACCTTTGAGCTCCGCCACGTTCATGTTTTCAAAGTCGAGACCGTGGATCTCTCGTTGATAGCTAATACCGTCGTGCTCTCGCCATGAGTATGGACAATCTGGCTGCCAACGATAATAATACCAATATGTCTCCTGATCGTAGGGTTTAAACAGGAGTTCAACATGTCCATTCGGGTAATGCCGGAACTGTGGCCCACAATGCCAAATACACAGGCGAGAGGCAACCGTAGCCTCTCGAAATGAATCATCGGCCGTGGTAATCCGGCGAAGCAACGGTTCTGGAACAATCTCTCTCGAAAATAACACGAAAGCGCTTCTTCAAGGTCTTCACGATACTGGAGATCGTGAGTGTAATCCTCAATGCTGTCCCAGCCCCTCGCAATCCATTCAACAGCGCTCTCCCACTGCCGGATTGCCTGTTCCAATTCTTCGATGTTCATAGACTCTTCGCGATTCATGGCTAGATGAGGCTACGCCCAGGCTCAACCGGCGCGCCCCTCACGAAACCAAAAAGGAAAACCGCCGCTGACACCACACCAAAGCTCAAAAGAACCAAAGGGGGTGAGGTCGGCTGGAGCGACTCGTTGGTGGGTTCAACTCCATCATCAACGAGAAACAGCCACAGATCGCCCATGAGTTTTTGCAGATAGCGGGCAAACCTTCCCCCATCATCCTTTCACCCTCGATTTACCGGACGATCAAATGCACCATGCGGGCATACCACATACTGGCTTCGTAACCGCTCAGCCCCACTGGTGACGCAGGTGATGACGTTTTGGTGCAGACCTGTCATTTCAAGCTGACAACAAGGAATCGTGATGCTCCGACAGCAACCACTTCTCCTCGCTTTGCTCAGCTCCAAATGACAGGACGAGATTCTCCAGTGGCGGGCTATGGCTCGATCTTCGTTCCCAGCACCTTCAGAAATTTGGCGAGCCAGTCGGGATGCGCCGGCCAAGCGGGTGCGGTCACGAGCTTGCCGTCTACGTGGCCCTTGTCCACGGGTATGTCGACATACTTACCGCCCGCGCGGGTGACTTCCGGCCCCACCGCCGGATATGCGGAACAGGCTCTGCCCTCTACGACTCCTGCTGCAGCGAGGATCTGCGCCCCATGGCAGATGGCAGCAATGGGCTTGTCCGCTTCCTGGAAATGACGCACCATCTTCAGCACGGTGTCGTTCAGGCGAAGGTACTCGGGGGCGCGACCGCCGGGGATCACCAGCGCGTCGTAGTCTTCCGCCCGCACGTCGGCGAAAGCGGCATTGAGGGCAAAGTTGTGGCCGGGCTTTTCGCTGTAGGTCTGGTCTCCCTCGAAATCATGGATAGCGGTGCGTACTGTGTCGCCTGCGCTCTTGCCGGGACAAACGGCATGGACCGTGTGCCCCACCATCGTCAGCGCCTGGAACGGCACCATCACCTCGTAGTCTTCTACATAGTCACCGACAATCATCAAAATCTTCTTTACACTCATGATGCGCTCCTTTCTGGTATCTTTCCTTCCTTGAACTGTTTACAGGTCGGGTGAATACAAAATAACCCTGCAAAGCTTTGCCCAACCCGGAGAGTATGTCTGGAGGTTGACGTGTGGCGTTTCCAGCCGGCCAGTACATGCCCCCTGTGTCGTGTGCCTGGATTCCGGCTTGAAGCATGCCGGAATGACGGGTTGGCAACATTGGAAAATATCGGCTCAGGTGCCTGAGATGCTCCTTCCGAATGCCCTTAATTCCCCGGGCCGGCCGCATCCTTTTTCAAAGTGACCAGGGCACTGAACAGGAGATACTCCTTCTTGCGCCGGGGCGGCAGGATGGGGAACACGCGGTTCGTTTCCAGCTCGAACCCGTTGATGTACCCGCGCGGCAGGGATTTCCCATACAGGTTGAGGGAAATGAGGGTTTCCTCCGTCGGGTTTCCCGTCTTGTGAATGCCTGCTTTCAACGGCAGCGTGGAGGTCGTTTCCCCCTGGTTCAGGGTAAAATGCTCCACTTCGGTCAAGCGGGCATAGCCTTTCCGACTTTCGTCGTCTTCACGCCGATAGTTGGTCACGCTGTACCCGTCCGAAAGGGGTCCAAGGACTCCCCAGGCGTTGTGGTCGTGGGGCGTCGAAAATTCACCGGGCCCCCAGAGGTACATCCTCAGGGAAAAAAGCCGGTCCTGTGCCACATAGACGACCAGCTCGTTGTCGAACATCGTGGGACGGCGGGGGTCCAGGAAGCTGTGCCCTCCCACCGCATCCTGGAGGAGCCCGATGAAAAGATCCCTTTCCCGCAGGAGTAAGGGCAGCTCCTTTTGGATATACGTGATGCAGTCTCTGGGGTTCTTCAAGCCCCGAAGGCCTTCGGCACAGCGCTCACAAAATTCGAGAATTTCCCGCGGAATGGTCTGCTCAGATGGAGTCATGGAATTTGTTCCCTTTCTCAACGGTCAGCTGTCATTGAACTGTTCGCGCCTTTCGCCCGGCTCGACCCGCTTCATTCGTTTTCAAGCCTCGCATACTGCTGGTAATAGGGTGCTCCCTTCCCCACATCCGAGAGAGCGGCGGCAATGAGCTGATTGGCTCCCCCGCCCAGTTTCATCCAGTCCCCCCTGCGGTAGACGACGACCTCCGGGTGCAGTCCTTCCAACAAGGTCACCCTGACTTTCAGGCGCCCCAGGGGGGAAACGAGGGCCACCGGCTCCTCCAGGTTCAAGCCTTCCAGGGAGCGACAATCCGGGGCCACCCGCACCAGGGGAGGCATTTCCTGCTTTTCGGGCAAAATCTGGGAATGAATGGCTTCACCGCGAATGAGGCTCAGAAGGCGGAGCGGATACCCCGGCGGCGGTGGGGCTTCGGGATGGAGGGCTTCCGGAAAGCGGTACTTGCCGTCGGCATGGTCGAACTGCAGACCGACATAGGCGACAGGCCGTCGCCTGGCCCGCACGAAGTTCCGTTCGCGCAGCTCTTCCAGGGAAGCATCCAGGTGGGGCGTGTCGAGGGAGCGCCTGAAGCAGGTTTCCGGGTCCGGGAGGATGATGGGAGGATCCAGGCGCCTGCCCAGCTCCGAAAGGATCCAGTAATCGCTCCGCGCCTCCCCGGGGGGCTGAAGCACGGGTCTCACATAATGGACGAAATCGTGCAGGTAGGAAGCTTCCACATCTTCCTGCTCCATCATGAGGGCGCAGGGCAGCACCAAGTCGGCACGTTCCGCCGTATCCGTCATGAAGGCGTCCACCACGACTTTGAAGGCGATGGATTCGAACGCCTTCACGACTTCGTGGGAATCGGGCGCCTGGTTGACGACATTGGAGCCCTCCACCCAGAGCATGCGAATGGGCGGATCTTCGGCAGCGAGGATGTCGCGCCCCACCGTCGGCATGAGGAGGGAGCGGCGGGGTTTGCGATCCGGGTCTTTGGTCCAGTCCAGGTTCAGGTTCCTCAGGGAATGGAGGTGAAAATAGGTTCCACCCCCCGAACGGCCGATGTTTCCCGAAAGGAGCGCCAGAGCATTGATGAACCGCATATTTTCGCCGCCGTAGGCATACCGCTGTACTCCCGCGCCCATGAGGGTCGCCGTCGGCTCCGGGGCTGCGTAAAAGGAGTAAATGCTCTCCAGGCCCTCCGGATCCACCTGGCAGGTCTGGAGCAGGCGGTCCACATCCAGCGAACGGATGAGGGCCAGAAACGCCTCCCCGTTGCCTGTGCGCTCCAATATGGCGGAGGATGCTCCCTGCCGTTCCAGGAGAAGGCGGATGAGAGCCGCGGCCAGGAAGCGGTCGGTACCCGGACGAATGCGGACGGTTTTGTGGGAAAAGGGGCCATTGCCGTCTCCGCCGGGAGAAATGGTCAGGACCCGGCAGCCGTCGCGGCGGGCCTTCTGCACGAGGGCGGCCGTATGAATGGAGCTCCGGGAAAGATCTTTGCCCCAATTGACGATGCGGCGGGCATGGAGGAGATCGGTGATGTCATTGTTGTCCCGGGACCCGAAATCCATGACACAGGCCACATAGCCCGCGGCATCGCAAAGGGATCCCTTCACCTGGGAAGAGCCGAGGCGCGCAAAGAAGAGCTTCCCCGCCTGCTTCAAAACTCCCTTGGCCCCTTCGCCGTGGAAGTGGAGGATGGACGCCGGTTCTTTCCGGTATTCCGCGATCTTTTCAGCGCAAAGCTGCAGGGCTTCGTCCCACGTGATAGCCTCCCAGCCCTTCCCTACCCGCAAAAGGGGTGTTTTGAGCCGATGGGAGCTCTGGAGACGCTGGAAAAAATTCCTGGATTTCTTGCAGGTGAAACCCGAGGTGAACGGATGATCCGGATTTCCCTTCAGCTGAAGATTGCCCTCGGCGTCGGTCCAGACAAGAAGCGAGCAGGCATCGGGGCAATCCAGGTTGCAGGCCGTGATGGCTCTCATGGGATTTTTCCGTGAACATTACTGTTTGGGAAGCGAAGCATCGGAAGAAGCATCCCCATCCCTCCTTCATGGCTGAGGCGAAGAGGCCTTGGCTTTGAAAGCCTCGATGAATTTCTTCAGTTCATCCCCTTCGATGGATTCCCGCTCCAGGAGGATTCCAGCCAGTTCTTTCAACGAGTCGCTGTGGCCGTTCAAAACATTGCGGACCTTTCCGTGAGATTCTTCAATGAGCCGGGAAATCTCTTCATCGATTTCCTGGGCCGTGCGCTCACTGAATTCCCTCTCCTTCGGACCGATCCCCATATCCAGGTGGGCCGAACGGGGCTCACGGGTATAGGTCATGGGCCCCAGCCGTTCGCTCATCCCGTATTCCATCACCATGCTGCGGGCAATGTCCGTCGCCCGTTGCAGATCATTCTGGGCCCCCGTGGATATGTCTCCGAAAATGACTTCCTCGGCCACCCGCCCCCCCAGCAGCACCTGCAGGCGGTCCAACAGCTCATCACGCGTCATGAGATAGCGGTCCTCCGTCGGAAGCTGCTGCGTGTAGCCGAGGGCTGCAATGCCCCGGGGAATGATGGATATTTTATTGACCGGGTCCGCATGGGGAATGGACATGGCCACCAGCGCGTGGCCGGACTCGTGATACGCCACGATCTCCTTCTCCCTGGGGTTCATGGCGCGGTTCTTCTTTTCCAGGCCGCCGATGATGCGATCGGCCGCATCCTGGAAATCCACCATGATGACCTCCTCGCGATCACGCCGCGCAGCAAACAGGGCGGCTTCGTTCACCAGGTTGGCCAGATCCGCCCCCACAAAGCCGGGGGTCATGCCCGCAATCTTTTTGAGGTCCACATCGGCACCGAGCTTCACGTTCTTGACGTGGATCTTGAGAATGGCCTCCCGCCCCCGAATATCGGGCTTGTCGATGGCCACGTGGCGGTCGAAGCGCCCCGGCCGCAGGAGGGCGGGGTCCAGGATTTCGGGGCGGTTTGTGGCCGCCATGATGATGACCCCCGAACGGGGATCGAAGCCGTCCATTTCCACCAGGAGCTGATTCAATGTCTGTTCCCGCTCGTCATGGCCTCCCATGGGATTGAGCCCACGCGCTTTTCCCAGGGCGTCCAGCTCGTCCAGAAAGATGATGCAGGGGGCCTGCTCCTTGGCCTGTCCGAAAAGATCCCGCACGCGGGCCGCTCCGACTCCCACAAACATTTCCACAAATTCTGAACCGCTCATGCTGAAAAAAGGGACTCCCGCCTCCCCCGCCACCGCTTTGGCGAGGAGGGTTTTTCCCGTTCCGGGAGCCCCCAGGAGCAGCACCCCTTTGGGAATTTTTCCCCCCAGGCGCTGGAATTTCTCGGGAGTCTTCAAGAACTGCACGATCTCCTGGAGCTCCTGCTTCGCCTCATCGATGCCCGCCACGTCATCGAAAGTGATCCCGATTTCCTTTTCCGCAAAAATTTTGACGCGTGCCTTCCCCACGGAAAGCACCCCCTGGGGTCCCCCGCTCATGCGCCGAATGAGGTAGCTCCAAAAGAGGACAAAAATGGCCAGGGGCATCAGCCAGGAGAGAATGACGCCGATCCATTTGTTTTCCGTCAGGCCGGAATATTCTATGCCATGCTGATCCAGCAGCCCCACCAGTTCCGGGTCTTCGACGCGGACCGTCACAAAGTGCTTCACCTTATCCTTATCGGATTCCTTATCGTTTCGGACCTCCCCCCGGATCCTTTCAGGGCCCAGCACGACGTTTTCGACCCGTCCCTCCCGCACCCACTGTTTGAATTGCGAATAGGGCACCCGCTCCCGCTGGGGCTCGGCCATGTACCCCTGCAGCCAGGAGATCAAGAGGAGGGCCAGCATGAAGTACCAAAAGGAGAAATGGACTTTCCGCTGGGAGGAATCCTTCTGGGGAGATCCCCCTTCCCCGGAGGCATTTCTAAGGCGTTCCATCAGTTTTTCCAAAGGATTCATCTGTTCGTCGCTCTTCTTTGCCATCTCACCCCTTCCTCCCCGGTCAACAGGCCGGCTGGCAGGCTGAACACTTCCCGGCTCGCACGCCCCCCGTTTCGAAAGAAAACATCTATCAAATTTTCCTGGAATAATATAACAACTGCCAGGATATGCAAAGCTATCCCACCTGCCGTGGCCGACTTTTCCTTGCCAAGCGGGGTCAGGGTGTTAGAATATTTTTTGTCGATTCTGCGGGGTATATTGTGAAACAATTAGGACCTATTCTTCAAGGCTGGGTCCATGGATCGCTTTTTGCTAAGAGTTGTGGTCTACCGGAATTGTCAATTCATCGGGGTGAAGATTGAACCATTATAAGGGGGTAGGTATGCATCCAGCCGTGAAGGTGTCGAGGCTCTCGATCGTGTTGCTCGTGTTTGCACTGTGTACATTGTGGGGAGGAATGCAGGAAAAATCGGGCAGCCCCTTTTCCTTTGCTGCTCCAGCCTTCGCGGCAGAGAATAATAATTATGGGGATGAGGACGAAGAGCCCTTCGGAGAAGATCACATCGCCACGCGGGACCCCCTGGAGCCCATGAACCGGGCATTTTTTCACTTCAACGACAAGCTCTATTTCTGGTTTCTGAAGCCCGTGGGCACCTTTTACGGCAAGGTCATTCCGCCGGGAATTCGCACAGACATCAAGAATGCCTACGAAAACATCCAGTTTCCCATACGATTCGTCAACAACACCCTCCAGGGAAAATTCAAGCGAGCCGGAGTGGAGCTCTCCAGGTTCGTCATCAATTCGACCCTGGGTTTTGGCGGCATGTTCGACATCGCTAACACCCACTTCAACCTGCAACCCTACGATGAGGATTTTGGGCAGACCCTGGGCTTTTATGGAATGAGACCCATGATCTTTATCAACTGGCCAATTCTCGGGCCTTCCACCGGCCGGGACACCATCGGCTTTGCAGCCGATACCTTTCTCAACCCCATCTATTACCTTGCGCCGAATATGGCCGTAAGAGCCGGGGTGCAGGGAGGAGTAAAGCTGAACAACACCTCCATGCGGATCGGAGAATACGAAGACTTCAAGGCTTCAGCGCTGGATCCTTATGTCTCCATGCGTGATTTCTTTCTGAACTACCGGGCGCAGGCAATCAAGAGATAGGCCGGCCGCTCCCAGGGAGAGGCCCGGGTGAAATGTTGTTGCCTCAACGTCACCCCAGTGAAAACCGGGGTCCAGAACGGCCCTATTTTCCCGGATTCCGGCTTTCGCCGGAATGACGAAAGTTGCTTAAATCAACACCATTGAGGCTCGGGGGCAGGCAAGCTCGCACCCGTCGTCGGAGTTCAGGCGGCAAGGATCAGGAGCGTGTCATCCCCTCAAAGTAATCGCGGATGGACTTCACCAAGGCATCAATGGTGTATTCCGAAGGCATGATATGGATGTCCAGCCCGTGCTCCCGGGCCGTTTCA
This sequence comes from Desulforhabdus sp. TSK, assembly GCF_022836495.1. GTDB lineage: Bacteria > Desulfobacterota > Syntrophobacteria > Syntrophobacterales > Syntrophobacteraceae > Desulforhabdus. The sequence goes on along the minus strand of NZ_BQXM01000011.1, from coordinate 113,640 downwards.
GCCGTAATGGGGCCGATACAGGCGATGGCCGTCTTCCTGAGGAGGGGCAGAATCTCGTTTTTGTCGAACAGGCTGAAAAAGTTGCTGACCGTCGATGAGGAGGTAAAGGTCACGCAGTCAATCCCCCCCTCCTGCAGGTGCTGAAGGATTTCCCGGCTGCCATGTTGGGGCAGGACGGTCTGATAGGCGGGAACGACGTCTACATGCGCCCCCTTCTTTCGGAGTGTATCGGGTAAAATATCACGCGCCACCAGCGCCCTCGGCATGAGGAAGCGTTTGCCGGCGACGTTTTCCCCGGCAAGCCCCTCCAAAACGGATTCTGCCCGATATTCCGAGGGAACCAGGTCGGGGCGCAACCCGAACCCTTCCAGGGCTTCGGACGTCTTGGGGCCGATCGTCGCCAGCCTGAGCCCGCTCAAAGCCCGCGCATCTCTCCCCGCGGCCCGGAGACGCTCCATGAAGAACTTGACTCCGTTCACACTGGTGAAGATCACCCAATGGTAGGTGGACAGCCCGGCCAGAGCGTCGTCCAGAGGCTCCCAGGAATCCGGCGGCTGAATTTCAATGGTGGGAAATTCGATGCAGTGCGCCCCCAACTGACTCAAGACCGCCTTGAAACCGCTGGTCTGCTCGCGCGCCCGTGTCACGACCACACGCCGCCCGAAAAGCGGTCGGTTTTCGAACCAGTTCAGCTCCTTCCTGAGCCCCACCACGCCCCCAACTACCGTAATGGCGGGGGGCTTCAATCCCGCCGTACGGACCTCATCCACGATGGTGGCCAAGGTCCCCGTCACGGTCTTTTGATCGGGCGTCGTCCCCCAGCGGATGACCGCCACGGGAGTTTCCGGGGCGCGGCCGTAGTCCACGAGATTCCGGCAGATTTGCGGGAGATTTTTTACGCCCATGAAGAAGACCAGGGTTCCCACCCCGGTTGCAAGCTTATCCCAGGCGATTTTGGAATCGTCGGAGTCTTCGCGCTCGTGGCCGGTGACAAAGGCCATACTGGCGGTATGATCCCGATGGGAGAGGGGGATACCGGCATAGGCGGGCACCGCGACGGCCGCCGTCACACCCGGAACGACCTCGAAGGGGATACCGGCCGCCACCAGCATCTGAGCCTCTTCACCGCCGCGCCCGAACACGAAGGGATCTCCCCCCTTCAGGCGCACGACGACATGCTGCCTCCCTTTTGCCACCAGGAGGTCATTGATGCCGTCCTGACCGAGGGTGTGATCCCCCCCTTTTTTGCCCACATAGATCTTCTCGGCCTCGGGGGGAGCATATTTCAGAAACTCCTGATTGGCCAAGTAGTCATAAATGACGACTTCAGCCTGCTCCAAAAGCTCTTTGGCCCTCAATGTCAAAAGACCCGGATCTCCGGGTCCAGCTCCCACCAGATATACTTTCCCTTTTCCCACTGACCCTTCCTTTTGTGACAGAAACGCGGCACGCCGGCCGACTTAACTGCTTGCCCCATCGCTGTATATTTCAGCGAGGACCTGCCGAGCCCCACGATCCAGCAGTGCCCGGGCGACCTCACGCCCCAGCACCTCAGCCTCCTGGCGCTCTGCAGAACGGGTGACGCGGAATACCCTCCGACCATCCAACGAGGCCACCAGGCCGGTCAAAGTCACGTGGTCCCCCTGAACAAGAGCATGCCCGCCGATGGGCACCTGGCATCCTCCCTCCAATTCCCTGAGGAGGCTTCTTTCCGCCTCGACCGCGACCGCCGTGTCCGCATCGTGCACCGGTGCGAGGATCTGCCGAACCTCCACATCCGCACTGCGAAGCTCGATGCCGATGGCCCCCTGCCCGATGGCGGGTATGAAGGCATCCCTGTCCAGGTAATGGGAGATTTTATCTTCCCATCCCATGCGGTGGATTCCCGCGGCAGCCAGCAAAATGGCATCGTACATGCCCTCGTGCAATTTTCGCAGGCGGGTATCGAGATTTCCCCTCAAATTCTGAATGTCGAAATCGGGTCGCAGAGTCTTGAGCTGAGCCGAACGTCTCAGGCTGCTGGTCCCTACCCGGGCGCCGGGGGGCAGCGCTTCCAGTCCTTCACCGCTGCGGGTGATAAGAACATCCCGCGGGTCTTCCCTCCTGGGAATAGCCCCGATCTCCAGCCCGGGGGGCAACAATGCGGGCACGTCCTTGATGCTGTGCACCGCCAGGTCCACCTCCTCCGCCAGCAGAGCGTCTTCGATCTCCTTGACGAAAAGCCCTTTCCCTCCGACCTTGGCCAGGGGGACATCGAGGATCTTGTCGCCGGTGGTCTTGATGATGTGGAGCTCCACCCGGAGCCCCGGCCAGAGGCTCTCCAGCGTTTCCTTCACCATCGTGCTCTGCTTCAAGGCCAGCAAGCTGCCGCGCGTTCCAATGCGAAGCGTTCGGTTTGTCAATGCGTCCTCATTTTCTTCCATTGAGACTCTCCCTGCAAAGGGGAGCAATGATATGCCGGACTGGGTGATCCTTCTGGCTGCACCATTTTAATGGCAGGAGCTGCAATTGCCCCCCGCGCATCCTGCACAGGAAGATGCCGTCGTGGACGCCACGCGACTGCTGGCAGCGCCCTTGTCTCCCCCGCTTTTGAATCCACAGACGGACATGACCTTTTGAACGTCCGACGAGTCGCACTTGGGGCAACTGACGGCCTCGTCGGTTCTAAAAACCAGGCACTCAAATTTTTCCCTGCAGCCATTGCACTCGTATTCATAAATAGGCATTTCACATCTCCCATTGTATCGATCCAATCGATTCGCATTGAAACCGAGAGGTCCCCTGCCACATGCCCTTTATTACGGAGCATGCTCCTCGGCGGGACCGAAGAGCATCTCATCCACCAGAAGGCAGAGGATATGGCCCACGGTGATGTGGCATTCCTGGATGCGCGCCGTTACCCGCGAAGGGGCACGCAGGAGGATATCGCAGTATGCGTCCATTTCTCCCCCTCCGGCTCCGACCCATCCCACCGTCTGGACGCGATGCTCCGCAGCCCATTTCAGGGCTTTGACGACATTGGGGGAACGGCCGCTCGTGCTGATCCCCAGCGCTACATCGCCCGGTTGAGCCAGGGCTCTCAGTTGTTTGACAAAAATCTCTTCAAAATCAAAATCGTTCCCGATGCTGGTGAGCACGGATGAATCCACCGTCAAAGCGATGGCGGCCAAAGGAGGCCGCTCCCTTTGAAAGCGATTCACAAACTCCGCCGCCACGTGCTGCGCATCCGCCGCGCTTCCCCCATTGCCGAAAAGAAACAGGCGGTGATTTCCCCGAAAGGCACGGCTGATCATGTCCGCCATATCGAGGATCGTGGCCGTGCTGTCACGCATCAAAGCCTCTTTTACCTCGATGCTTTCGCGCAACCCCTGCTCTGCCATCTCCCGGTAGCGTTCGCGCCGAACAGGATCCATTTCCAAGCTCTTCCTCTATCTTCCCACAGGCGTGAGCACGTCCCGACCGCTGCGCATGTCCTCGTGCATGAGAGCCAGAAATTTTCGAAAGCAGGGACCCGGGCGCCCGTCGCCGATGACATGATCATCGTAGCGCACAACGGGGAGGACATCGAAGGTGGTCCCGAACATCATGATTTCCGCAGCATCGTAGGCCTGCTCGGGGGTTATATCCGTTTCCTCCACACGGGTCAAATCACCCGAAGCCACCAGGGGCGCCACCAGCTCCATCAGGCGCGAAATCGTCGTTCCCCTCAAAATGCGGTGGAATTTCGGGACGAGGAATTCCCCGGTTCGGGAGACAATCCCCACGTTCTCCGTGGAGCCTTCCGCCAGGTGCCCGAAAGCATCCAGCGAGACGGTGAAATCCACTCCGGCATCTTCCGCTTCCTTCTTCATGAGGACATTGGGCAGGTAATTGCAGCTCTTGATCTTGGCGAAGTACTCGGACTTGGTGGGGATGGAGCTGGTCAAGAGGGTCACGCCTTCCTCGTACTTCTCGGGCCGGGGCATGTGAAGAGCCGTCACGACGATATAAAGCTGGCTCGACGGGCACTCATAGGGGCTGGTGGAGAAGCCCCCCGGCCCACGCGAAACAAAGAGGCGCACGAGGCAGTCGGGAGCTCCGGCGCGTCGCACCGTCTCGAGGATGGTCTGAACCAGCGTTTCCCTGCTCAACGGCAGTGAGAGGGCAGGCGCCTTGATGGATTGCTCCATGCGGTCCAGGTGCCGGTCCAGCATATACAGATTCCCGTTCAGGCACTTGAAAGCTTCAAAAATGCCGTCACCCCGGTGAACCAGGTGATCGTCGATGGGAACCATCATGAGGGCGGGATCCGTGATGATGCCCCCGTACCAGCTGGAATACATGGCCAAATAGTTTTGGTGATAGGGTACTTTCAAACGCAGGAGGCGGTCAACCACCTCGTCAAAGCTCAAAGTGCGAATTGTTTCAGACATCCAGGCTCCAGTTCCACTGTCTATGCGATACCATCCAAGCTCAGGCGGGGAAGGCCTCGTGACAAGCAATGATTTTCAAAGAAAACCCGGCAATTTGTTCGGCTCCACCTCGGAATTCCTTGCCCCTTTTGCATTTACATAATATTATTCCTTGCTTAATCAAACCGAAGGAGCGCTCGTAAACATAATCAACGGAACCCGCTTCTGCAAGGGAAAAGGACCGATCTTTCAGGGCAAAAACATGAGTGGATCAGGACTGCACCGACTGGGCTGCATCGTTTTCGATTTCGACGGAACCCTTGCCGAACTGCGACTGGACTTCGGAGAAATGAAGCGCCGTCTGGGACAGGTGGGAAGCCGCTACTTCTCCTTCGATCCCTGCCCCGATACGCTTCCCGCGCTGGAATGGCTGGAGACTCTCGTGGCGCAGCTGCGGAAGATCGATGCCGCAGCCGCCGTGGAGCTCCGGCATCGAGCCCACGCCCTCATTGTCGACATGGAGCTGGAGGCCGCACACCAGGGAGCCCTCTTCCCCTTCACCCGCAACGTGCTCACCGACCTTACAGCGAAGAACATCAAGCCGGTCATCATCACCCGAAACTGCGAGCAGGCGGTGCGTATCGTTTTCCCCGACCTGGACCGCTATTGCCTGGGGCTCCTGGCGCGTGACCACGTTCCGAGGGTCAAGCCCGATCCCGACCACCTTTTCCGTGCGCTGCAGCGCGTGGCAGCCCCTGCCCGCAACGCCCTCATGGTAGGTGACCACCCCCTGGACATTCAAACGGGGAAGCGTGCGGGAATCCTCACCGCCGGTGTCTGGAGCGGCAGGGCCTCGCAGCAGGACCTCATCGACAGCGGGGCTCACTGGACGGCCAGGAATTGCCTGGAGCTGATGCAAACCCTGGAGGCTCAGCAAAGAATCTGATGCCGTTCCGCCTCGCGACAGCCCTGGCTCATGACTTGTGCAATGCAACCCCTCCCGGGGAGAAAGGCCGGTGTAATCTCCGTCATGGACATTCAGACGTTTGTCGACCCGATTCGCATCCGCAGGGCTGTCCTGGGGTTTTCAGGCTGGCCTGACGCCGGCAAGACCATTCAACACGCCTTCGGGGAGCTGAGCAGCGTCTTGCAATGCCGCCCTGCGGCCGCCTGGGACCTGGACGGGTATTGGCACACCGAATCATCACGCCCCCTCGTTTCCGTCCACCACGGACGGATCAAGAGCCTGGACTGGCCCACATACCGTTTCTCTCTCTGCACTCCCCGACAATCGGAACCGATCCTCCTGGGGATGGGGCCGGAGCCCTCCATCCACTGGCGACCCTTTGCGCGAAAGTTTCTCAAGATCCTGGAGGGCTGGGGCTGCCGGGAAATTCTCCTCCTGGGAAGTGTCTACGACGACATTTTCCATGACGAGGTGCTTCTCACGGGCGTCGTGCAGGATGCCGAGGGATACAACCTGGTGCGGGATCTGGGGTGCAGCCAGATCGAATATTCGGGGCCGGGAGCCATTCATGCCGTCATCATGGAGATGGCGGCCGACCTGCAGATGAAAGCCTACAGCATATGGTCTCATTTTCCATCCTACCTGAATGCCTCTCATGAGCTCCTCATCGCACGGATCCTGCGGATGATGGGCGATTTTCTAAAGCTTGAATTCAAGACGGACCACCTGCTGCGGAGCTGGAAGAAGAGGGAAAAGGAGATCGAGGAGCTCATCGAGAATGACGAAGAAGTCCGGCAGGTGCTGGACAGCATCAGGCAGGCCGACACACTCGAGGCGCCGGTTCACACACCCGCCACGGTCATTCAGCTGGATGAGTTCATTCGGAGAAGGCAGGAACGTTTACTCAAAAAAGAGTAGCCGCCATTGCGACACCTCAAGGGGAGGCATCGGATTAGCCACGTCACGCTAATCCGCGAGGAACGGAAAGCGTTTGCCACGAGGAAGTCTATGACCCAGGAACAGGAATCTCTCCTCCAATACACGGTGAGTCACTTCGAGGACATCGCGCGGCAGAACCGGTTTCCCGAAAACGGCTCCATCGCCCACGATAGGGAACGATGTCTCGTCTGCCACCCTGAGCGAGCCACCATCCCCCCGTTTGCCGTATACCTGGAGGTGATCGCTCAGTCCGTCAAAGTGCGACGCCCTTCCCTGGACCAGGAACTGGTGGATGCCATCAACGGCGACAGACAGCTCATGGGCATTTCCAAGGATCTTCCCCTGGAGGATTTCCTCCTGGAGACCTCGGAAGCTCTCGATTGCTGGTCGGACTGGCTGCGGGATGCCCTGAATACCGGACTGAGTCTCCTGTCTATCCACAGCCCCAGCAGCCTGGACTTTGATCTCGATGACCCGGAGCTCGCTGAAGCCTTCAGCGACCTGATCCAGGAGAAAATTCAGGAGATCATGGACCATCAAAAGAGCAGCAGGGCAGCGGGTCCGGTGCCGGAGGCAGGCTTCTAATCCAGCAGGTCTCTCAAAGCCTCGGCGATCTGGGGAAACTTGAACTCAAAGCCTTCATCCAGCAGCTTCCGGGGCACAGCCCGCTGGCCTTTCAGGATGACATCGGCAAAATCCCCCAGCACAATGCGCAGTGTGAAGGCCGGAACTGAGGGAAGAAAAGCCATTTTGTGGAGCGCATCGGCAAGGGCACGGACCAATTCCCGGTTCCTGACGGGATGGGGCGCCGTGCAGTTGACCGGTCCGCTGATGTTCCGCCTTTCCATGAGAAAAACCATGATGCGCAGAAGGTCCTCCTGGTGAATCCAGGGGAACCACTGCTTTCCACTCCCGAAAGGGCTTCCGAAGTGAAGATTGAACGGGGGTACCATCTTACTCAGCGCTCCACCATGGCGGCCGAAGACAATCCCGAAGCGGCAGAGCGCCACGCGCACTCCGAACGAAACCGCCCTCCCCGCTTCTTCTTCCCAGGCGACACCGACCTCCGCAAGAAAATCACGGCCCGGCGGACTCTCTTCGTCCAAAATGGTGTCGTCCAGCCTTCCCCCGTAATACCCAACGGCTGAACCGCTCAGAAGGACCTTGTCTTTCCCCCCGCCGGAAAGGGCATCCACCACGTTCCGGGTGCTCATGACCCGACTTTCCAGGATGGATTGCCTGGTCTTTTTTGTCCAGGGGCTGAAGATGGAAGTGCCGGCCAGGTTGATGACGACGTCATGTTGGGCGACGGTTTCCTGCCATGGGCCGGGAGCCATGGGATTTCCGCTGACATACGAAAGCCCGGAATCCCCTTCGGGAGGCTGCCTCCGGGAGCGTGTGAGCACTGTCACTTCATGACCCAACTGGAGAAGCTCCCTGGTGAAATAACCACCCACAAAACCGGTTCCGCCCGTCATAAAGATTTTCATCATAAGCTCCTTGATCGAGAAGACGGTATTCTAGGCTAGCTGTTAGCTGTTAGCCGTTAGCATCATCAAAAAAATTATAACTTGTGATTGATACTCCAGGGCATCACTCAAACCGTTTAAGCCTGAGTATCGCTTGCAGCTAAAGGCTAAGAGCTAAAGACCAAACCCATGCCGTGTCAGCCCGATGCACTGATTTGACGAAGCGCCTGCGCCGCCACATCGGAGATGCGATAGGCGTTGACCTGCCCGTCTTCAAAAATTTTGACCGGGGTGAGATCGTTCAGTAAGGGCTGGAGGTATTTTTGCGATGCCGGGTCCTTGATGTGTCCCAATGCCCAGGCCGCATACCCTCGATGAACGGCATCCGCGGACTGGAGATAGGGCACGATATGGCGAACGGCCTCCTTCAGCAGATGAGGCCTTGCTTGAGCCAGGCGCCCGATTCCCCAGAGCACCCCCCGCTCCAGCATTCCGTTCTCCAGGAGGTTTCCGTTCTCATCGATATAGGACACCAGGATGCGGTAATACTCTTCCGCCAGTCGCTCATGATCGGCCATGATGGCTCCCATGGCCTCGGGCGAGCCCCATCCGGAACAGCCGCTTTCATCGTTCAGATTCCAGATGAAGCGCCGCATGATGTTGCGGGCGGATTCCATGTCTTCCTCCGCCATGCGGGCCATGACTCTGCCCATGGCGGTCACGGCGCGGCCCTTGATCCCTTCATCCGGGCTGTAGATGAAGGAAAATAACGGGTTGATCACCTGGCGCGCCGGGAACTGCGACCATTCCTCCAAACGTTCCTGGAAATCGTCGGCAGCCAGCATTGCGGCGACACGCCGCCGCAGGCCCACACTTTTCATTTCTTCAGAAGTCAAGGGATTTCTCCACAAATCACCGGCATCAATCCGAATCCTCCCAGGAAATGCAATCCGTCGGACAGCAATTGATGGCCTCCTGGATGCATTCCTCGGGAAAGGAATCGAGCTCAGCTACCTCGATATATCCGGCTTCAGCCATCTTGAACACATGGGGGCACAGCTCCAGGCAGGCTTCGCAGCCCACGCAACGGCCCATATCGACTACCGGGACTTTGGGCATGTCTTTGATTCCTTCCTCTGCAGGGAGCTATTTCTGATTCAGGAGATATTCATAAGCGGACAAAGCAGCCTTCGCGCCTTCCCCCACTGCCACCACCACCTGCTTGTAGGGCACATCGGTCACATCGCCGCAGGCAAACACGCCCGCCATGCCTGTCCGGCATTCCTTGTCCACCAGGATCTCACCCTTTCTGTTCGTGGCCAGCGTGTCGATGAAAATGCTCGAGTTGGGCAGAAGACCGATCTCTACAAAAACTCCTTCCACGTCGATGGTGTGGATCTCACCCGTCTTGAGAGACTGATATTCTATCCCCTGCACCATGTTATCGCCCAGGATTCTCGTGGGCCTGCATTCCGTGAAAATCTCCACTTTACCCGAATGGCGTACCTTTTCCTGGTAAAAGCTGTCTCCGGTCAAGGGAGTCAGAGAGATCAGATAGATTCTCCTGGCAATGTTGACGAGATCGAGCACTGCTTCCAGTGCGGAATTGCCTCCGCCCACCACGGCCACGTCGGCGTCGTCGAAAAGCGGCGCATCGCAGGTGGAGCAATAGGAAACCCCCTTGGCCAGCAATTCCTTCTCACCGGGCACATTCAGGGGCCGATGGCTTCCCCCTGTGGCAATGACCACCGTCTTCCCGTAGTAGGTCTTTCCATCCTCCAGGGTGACCCTTTTGATCCGGCCCGCCAGGTCGATGGCCCCCACATTTTTCCCGATCACCCTTTCGACGCCGAAGGTCTTCACGTGGCTCTCGAATTTTGCCACCAGCTCGGCGGCGTTGACCTGGCTGAATCCCAGATAATTGTCCACATCATTGGTCCAGGTGACCTGCCCCCCGACGTCCTTGCTGATGATGAGGGTTTTCATGAGCTTTCGGATGGTGTAGATGGCGGCGCTCAAGCCGGCAGGACCCGCTCCCAAGATGATGGCGTCATAGAGCGGCGTATCGGACTTCCTCCAGGTCTGCCCGAGCTTTTCGTAAAGCGCACCCGTTGCTTCCAGATGCACCAGATGAGCATACCCGCCTACATTTTCCTCCCCGATAAATATCTGAGGCAGAGAGCCACTCCCGGTTTTCTCCCTCATCCGCCCCCACTCCTCGGAGCCGGGAGTCACGACAATCTCCTGGAACGGGATATCCCTCTCCTGCAAAAAGGCCTTCGCATGCAGGCAGAAAGGACAACCGTACATGGTATAAATGAGAAGGTTCACAGCCGACCTCTATCAACGGCATCAAAGGAAATCATCCCCGCTCCGATTCACTTCAACGCTTTTTCTATTTCCTCACGTTCAAATCCAACAATGACCCAATCGCCGATGGAAATGACAGGCACACTGCGAGCCCCTCCAGAAATCTTTTTCATTTCCTGGAAGGCCGCTTTGTCCGCTCCCACATCGCAGGATTCAAATTCCACTCCCTTTTCGGTCAGAAATTCTTTGGCCTGCTGACAGTAGTGACATCCCGAAGTCGTATAGATCTTTACCTTTTTTTCCATGGAGCGCATCCTCATTTCAAAGGGTCTGTGGGGGGGTGAAGGACTGCCTTTTCGATAGCTCTGTCGCCGGGAAGCTCCGCATGGGAAACGATACAACAAAAGGGTGCGGACTCTGATTTCCCTGCAGACGGGGGATGGAGTCATTGCTCGCAGACCTTTGAGGGACATCAAAGCACCTGCATAGCATCCTGAAACAAACGAGGCGGGAGAAACCCCGCCCCGTATCGTTTAGAAGAAGAAAAAAACGGTGCGGTCCACTAACGGAGCTTGCTCAGATGCAGAGCGAGACGTCTCAGATGCTCCTGCTCTTCCTTCACCAGAGCATTGATCATGGACTTGCCCTTATGTCCCTCGGTGGCATCCTGAACCGTGAGGAAAAAGATGATGGAATCTTTTTCGAAGGTCATGGCCAGCTTTATGGCAGATCTTACATCCTTGACCGCCGCCAGTTGCTTATCGACGCCCTCGCTGGTCACGAAAACGTGCTGATCGGCCATGGCCTTGAGATAGGCATCCAGCTCGTTGTTTGCGTCGAACACAGTGGGCGTGGACGCTGACGCGGGGAGCTCATCCCTCAAAGCCTTGAACTTCGCCTTGTGTTCGATTTCCTGTGCACCCAGGTCTGCAAAAAGTTCTTTCACTTCTTTGTTGTCCACCATTTGCGTGGCGGCATCGTAAAACTTCTTTCCATTTTCTTCGATTTTTATGGCAACGTCGAAAATTTCAGCAGCATTAAAATTAAAGAGCATTCCTTCCTCTCCACTTCAGATCCTGATAGAGGATCATTCCCTTTCATCCACGGCGAACCGTGGCTTGCATAGAGGTACAGGGGTCCAGTGATATTCACGCATCGCATCAACTGCAGCACGGATGGACGTCTCATGGCACGTCCCGAGAGGCAGGGGCAACCCTATTCTTTCTCAAAGTCACTCTTGCCGGCACCACAAATGGGGCAGGTCCAGTCATCGGGCAAATCCTGGAACTTGGTTCCCGGAGCCACACCATTGTCAGGGTCGCCTTTGGCAGGATCATAAACATACCCACAGATCTGACATACATAACGGTCCATCGTATTCCCTCCTGATCATCGTCGGTTCAAAGAATATCCGTACTCTACAACACCCTCATCCGATGCAATCGCATGGCTACTATCGCACATCACGATGCACAATAAAACAAGAACTGTTCTTGAATTGAAAAAAATTTATACCGATCACTGCGCTTTTTGTTTCGACCAGACCCGCCTCAACCGAAGCGCGTTGCTCACGACGGACACGGAGCTCAAGGCCATGGCCCCTGCCGCAAACATGGGATTGAGTAGAATCCCCCACACGGGGTACAAAATCCCGGCAGCGACGGGAATCCCAAGAGAATTATAGAAGAAGGCCCAGAAAAGATTCTGTTTGATGATCCGCATGGTGGAAGCGGAAAGCCGAATGGCCGAAGCCACCAGTCTCAAATCATTCTGTATCAGGGTGATGTCACTCGCCTCCAGGGCAACATCCGTTCCGGCTCCGATGGCGATGCCCACGTCTGCCGCTGCCAGCGCAGGGGCATCATTGATGCCGTCCCCCACCATGGCGACCGTCTTGCCCTCATGCTGCAGCCTGCGAATCTCTCCCGCCTTGTCGGCGGGAAGCACCTCGGCCATGATGGCGCCGATCCCCACCGCCTTTGCAATGGCCTGAGCCGTTTCCACCCGGTCTCCAGTGATCATGGCCACCTGGAGTCCCATCTGCTTCAACCGAGCCACGGCCTCCCCAGCTGACTCCCTCGGAGCATCCGCCACCGCGAAAATTCCGGCCGCCCGGCCATCCACCCCAACATAAACACACGTCTTTCCGGAAGCAAGGAGATCTTCGGCCTTTTTGGCCAGTTCACTCAAATTGATTCCCTCTCCATGGAGGAACTTGCGGCTGCCCAAAAGAACGCGGGCTTCCCCGACACGCCCCCGCACCCCCCTTCCCGATACGGCTTCAAAGGCTTCCACCTGCTCCGGATGGATCCCTTCTTTCTGCCCCTTCTCCACAATGGCGCGGGCGAGGGGGTGTTCCGAAACCGCCTCCAGGGAAACCGCCCACCTCAGAACCTGCTCCTCCTCCAGGGAAGGGGCCGCTACAAAATGTGTCACCTCGGGGGTGCCCCGCGTGAGTGTACCTGTCTTGTCAAAAACGACGGTCGTCAGGCGGTAAGCCTTCTCCAGGCTTTCCCCCCCCTTGATGAGGATGCCGTTTTCCGCTCCCAGGCCCGTCCCCACCATCACGGCTGTCGGTGTCGCCAGGCCCATGGCGCAGGGACAGGAAATGATGAGAACCGACACAAAATTGAGGAGCGCCCGGGTAAAGTCCGCGTCGGGAACCAGGAAATACCATATGCAAAAGGTGAGGACGGCAATGCAGATGACTATCGGGACGAATATGGAGGCTACCTGATCGGCGAATCTCTGAATGGGAGCCTTGGACCCCTGCGCCTCCTCCACCAGCCGGATGATTTGAGCCAGGGCCGTTTCCGCTCCCACTTTGGTGGCTCCGAAGGTGAAGCTGCCGCTGCCGTTGATGGTGCCGGCAAAAACCTCACTGCCCAGCGTCTTGGGGACCGGAACGCTCTCCCCCGTGAGCATGGACTCGTCCACCGAAGAGCGCCCCGATTCCAGGACGCCGTCGGTAGGGATCCTCTCGCCGGGTCGAACGAGGAGCACATCACCCTTCAGGACCTCCTCCAGAGGGACTTCCCATTCCTGGCCGTCACGGAGGACCCGGGCTGTCTTGGGCGTCAGCTTCATGAGCTTCTTGATGGCCTCGGAGGTCCGTCCGCGGGCTTTCATTTCCAGGAGGCGGCCAAGGAGGACCAGGGTAATGATCATCGCCGCTCCGTCGAAATAGACGTGGAGATCGAGGCCCGCCCCCAAAAAATATTCCGGCCAGAAGGTCGCCAGGGTGGAATAGAGGTAGGCAGAAAGACTGCCCACGGCCACCAGGGTGTTCATGTCCGTCGTCTTCTGGCGGGCGGCTTTTAAAGCTCCCACCAGAAAACGGCTTCCCACCCAAAACACAGCCGGGGTGGTGAGTACAAAAAGGATCAAAAACATCTGCTGACGGGGAATGCCGTGGAGGAAGGGAAACCAGTGAGGCATGCTTCCCATCATGGTGAGGACGCTCAACACGGCCCCGACGGAGACTTTTATTTTGAGATCGCGGATCTCGCGCTTCTGGGCCGCTTCAACAGGGTCTTCCTTGGCCTCTTCCAGGAGGCCCAGGTATTGGTAGCCGGCTTCCTCAAGCGCTTTACGAAGCTCGGCCACGTTCAAGACCTGCGGGTCATAAGTCACCATTGCACGGGAAGACGCGAGGTTTACAGCCGCTTCCTCCACTCCGCCCAGGGCTTTCAAAGCATTTTCCACCCGACGCACGCAGGCCGCGCAGGTCATTCCTCCCACCAGGAGTGTCGTCTTCTTCAGGCCGCCTTCGCCGGAGCTCTCGGGCTCCAGGACTTCATAACCGATGTCCCGGACCTTTTCCTCAATGGCGGCCAGGGTGACCAGAGTGGGATCGTATTCCACGGTAGCCTTGGAAGTGGCTAAATTCACCGCTGCCGACTGCACCCCTTCCAGCTCCTGGATTCCTTTTTCCACCCTCCGCACGCACGCGGCGCAGGTCATTCCCTGTATGTGCAGGTCTTTCTTATCCAAGCTCGTAACCCGCCTTTTCAATTCGGTCGCGGATCAAAGCGTCATCCACAGGCTTCAGCTCCTCAAAGGTAGCTTCCCCTTTGGACAGGTCTACCTTTACTCCCTGGACGCCATCGATCCCGCTCAGTGTCTTGCTCACCGCATTGACACAATGCTGACAGCTCATTCCTTTGATTTTAATCGTTCGGGTCATAAGCTCTCCTCGATTCTCTTTATTTTAAGGAATATCAATAATCACCCTTTTCCAGAACGCCATGACGCCTTCTTTTCCAAAGGCCATCTGCACCAGCTCCCATCCACCCCGACCGCGCTCATTGAGAAGGGTTTTCATTTTCTCCACCTGACCTGACGGAATCTGCCCAAGATCGCAGGTTCCGTTTTCCGAACAAAAATAGACAACTTCCCTGAAAGAATCGGCTGGATGACTGGTGATTTCGTATTCGTATCGGCTCATATCGAGGTCCTTCTCTCCCTAACACAAAATAACATTTATTGTCTCCAGGTCCTGCCCAGGCTGCCGACAGGATCATAAGATAGGGCACCCTTTCCATCTTTCAAGGCGCTGCGTATGCAAACATAACAACCAATCCCCCGGGTCTGCAAGCCTCTTTCGGTTGGCAGCCCCTTCCCGAAGGGGGCTTTCGGCTGGGGAAAGTCCCACGCCTGCCGTCCGCAAACGTATCCCCTCCAGCAAATCGACTCAGCCTGGGAAAAATCCACTCAACAAATCAAGGAAACCGTCCGATGAGAAATCTAGCCCATTTTCCATGAAACATCTCGCACTCTCATGTGATTGGTCCTTGTGCAGCCGCTGGATTGCGAGAACAGACGAGGCGGTACCCCGCCAGCGCCCACCGACCAGGGGGTGGTGAATGGACAATACTTCGATTCTTTGCCGATGGAACTGAACGATGCATAAAGAAGCGGAACAACGAGACGACTTCGCAAAAAAATTCGAGCAGCAGGGCATCCTCCTCCAAACCCTCATGGACACCGTTCCCTATCCGATTTTCCATAAAGACCCGACCGGACTCTATGCGGGATGCAACCGGGCCTTCGAAAACCTGGTAGGCTGCAGTCGAGAAGAAGTCATCGGCAAGGAAGTGGGACAGCTTTTCCCTGAAGCACTGGCGAAGGTCTACGAGGCAAATGACCGCAAGGCCATGGAAAACCCCGGGCAGCACGCTTATGAAGCTCAGCTCGACCTGGGAAACGGAAACGTGCGCAGCGAAATCATCAATCTGTCCACGCTCACCGATGGCCATGGATCCGTGGCGGGCCTTCTGGGGGTCATCGTGGACACCACGGACCGCATGCAGATGGAAAAAACCCTCGTCCGCCTGGCGAGCGCCGTGGAGCAGGCCGGTGAAGCGATCTTTATCACCGATGTGGATGGCATGATTCGTTATGCCAATGCATCATTTCTCCAGGAGAGTGGATACGCACGGGCTGAGATTCTGGGAAGGCATGTTTCGGATTTCAAGATATCCATGGACGGGGAAGCGGCGCAGGAATCCCTCACCCCCCTCAAAACCCTGTTTCAGAGTGCATCCGTTTGGAAGGGCCGCTACCGGAGAGGCACAAAGCAAGGCAGCGACTATGACGTCCAGGCCACCATCACTCCCATCAAGAGCGGTCCCCGGGAAATCACGCATTACGTGGTCATCGAGCGCAACCTGACCCACGAGATGCAACTGGAGAGGCGGTTGAGACAATCCCAGAAGTTGGAATCCATCGGGACGCTTGCCGGAGGCATTGCCCATGATTTCAACAATATTTTGACCTCTCTGCTCCTTTACGCCGAACTGGCCCAAAATGAGGTTTCCCCTGGGGGATCCACATGGAAAAAACTGGACCAGATCGTCAAGGCGGGGCAGCGGGCAAGGGATTTGGTCCGGCAGATCCTCACCTTCAGCCGGGAAGGAGAAAAGGAGGTCCGCCCCATCACCCTTGCCGTCATCGTCAAGGAGGCCTCTCACCTCATTCGAGCGACCCTCCCCAGCACCGTTCTCATGCGTCATGACATTCAAGCCCCCAGGGACATGATCATGGCCGATCCGACGCAAATGCACCAAGTGGTCATGAACCTCTGCACCAACGCAGCCCACGCTCTCCGAGATAAGGGCGGCACCCTCCAGGTGACCCTCTCCGCCGTCGAGCTCAATGCAGAGTCGGCATCCTTCCAGCCGGGGCTCAAGCCGGGTCAATATCTAAAACTGACCGTCAGCGATACCGGCCAGGGCATTCCGCCTGAGCTGCTGGGCAAAATCTTCGATCCCTATTTCTCCACCAAGCCCAAGAGTGAAGGAACGGGGCTGGGCCTGGCCGTGACGCACGGCATCGTCAAGAGTCACCACGGCGCCATCAATGTTCAGAGCGTCTTGGGAAAAGGCACGGTGTTCGAAGTCCTGTTTCCCAGGCTCCCCATGCAAACCGCCGTCCAGCCGGAACAGAGCGCTCTTTCCCACCGGGGAACGGAGCGCATTCTGCTCGTCGACGACGAGCCCTGGATCGTCAAGGCACAGCAGGAGATCCTCCAACGCCTGGGGTACCACGTTACGGCAAAAACCAGCCCTCTGGAAGCACTGGAAACGTTTCAAAGCCACCCTCAGGATTTTGATCTCATGATCACCGATCAGACCATGCCGCGCATGACGGGCAAGGAACTGGCTGGAGAGATCCGGAAGACCCGCAGAGACCTTCCCGTCATACTCTGCACCGGCTTCAGCCCTCCCTTGATGCGGGAAGAAATGCAGGAGCTGGGAATTCGGCAGGTCATCCAGAAACCCGCACTGACGCAACAGGTGGCGGAAACGATCCGCCGGGTGCTGGACGGGAGAGAGCCGCAAGGATGAAAACTCTCGGGCGATTCATTCCCTCTCGACGGGAAACGTCAGCTGCGCGCCGAACCATCCGATGATACCGACGAGGGGCGTCAAGGACAGAATGAGTAAAAAATAGATGACGCTCCGCAGGCCAAACACGTTCAGCACGGCCGGATCGGCCACCCTCCATGTAAAAGCGACCATGGAAACGACGAACAGCAGCAGCGAAACGGTCAGCTTGATGATAACGGGCCGGATGGGTTTTGCCATGTAGTTGAGCCACCAGGTAAAAAGGCCCGTCAAGATCACCACGGGAGTGAACAGCACGCCTGCGCCGAGGCAGTGGAGAGCGGTCAGCTCTAAGGAGGAGATACCCGTGAGAAGATAGAGGAGGTTGAAGCAGCTGGTGGCGATCATGAAAACGATGGGGAAATGCACCGTCATGGGATGCGGGTGGCGCCGGAGGATGGGGAAGCGCTGGAGAAGCTGGGAAAGATACTCGGGCATGGGCATATCCAGGGATTTTTCCGGCTTCAGAACGCCCACTTGGGGATATCGCTCCAGGACTTCGACCCCGTGCGGAGCGGCGCCGATATCCACCGAAAGATCCGAAGCGGCATGGTGGCGCTTCATGTGAAGCCCCCCCTTCCACAATTTGCTCTGAGTCACATCGTAGACCTTGCCCCCGTGAGCGATATACACGGGCCTCCCGTCTTTGCCGTCAAACGCGGCCAGTTCGCTGAGATCGAATTCCTTCATGAGCATTTCCCTCGCTGACCAGAGTTGGAATGAGCTTCCGTGAGATTTTCCCGGGGATACCCCACCGCTGTTACCCGGGGACTTCCGGTTCGGTATCCCGACTACGAAACCGCGTTCCATTATAAATGGAGAAAAAATTTTGTCCACTTTTTATAATATTTCAAGATGTTATATGTATCTTGAAATTAGGTTTGTATTTATTTCTCAGTTCTTCTATTATCGACAGCGTATTGAGCATCTTCATTCACAATACGGCTCAACTTCTCCAACGCACTTCAAGAGGCTGTTTTGCTCGCACGAGCGGGATGGTATTGGAGCTGCACTAAAATCGCAGCAGGGGGTTTGCTCGCCAGGCTGGCCGTCGGCTTTTTTGCTGCACTCGATGACAATCATGACAATCCCCCAGTTTTGTTGCGCCAGGCTTCTCAGCACAGGGCAAGAATGCCTGATCGATCCGGCATGGGTGTGCTCACCATTGGGACGGGAAGTTTATGATGGCAGGTTGCAATCGGCGGGATTTTTTAAGGATTATGGGTCTGGCAGGAACAACGGCCCTGGTGGGCTGTTCGTCCGAGTCCGGCCGGACGTTGATTCCTTACATCGTTCCGACAGACGACATCATTCCCGGCCAGGCCACCTGGTATGCCACCACATGCAGGGAATGTCCGGCAGGCTGCGGTATATTGGCCAAGAACCGGGACGGACACGTCATCAAGGTGGAAGGAAATCCCCTCCACCCCGTCAATGCCGGGAAGCTCTGCTCGCGGGGCCAGGCCTCTCTGCACGGGCTTTACAACCCCGATCGGTTCTCCGGCCCCCATAAAATGACTGCATCCGGTGAGCCGGTCCCCATCTCCTGGGACGAAGGGATGGCAATTCTGACCCAGGGACTTGACGGAATCCTGGATCGAGGGAAAAAGGACCGCATCGTGGTGGTGTCCGATCTGGTATCGGGCACACTGAAGGATTTCATCGCCTACTGGCTCGGAGAAATGCGGTCCCGCGAGCACATCCTCTACGAACCCTTCGCTTATGAGCCGCTGCGCCGAGCCAACGCCATGGTCTTCGGCACCGAAGGTATTCCTTCCTATCGCCTGGATCGGGCGGATTTTCTCCTCTCCTTCGGGGCGGGCTTCCTGGAGACATGGCTCTCCAATGTCGAATATGCCCGACAGTTTGCCGCGTTCCGGACACCCCACGACCAGGGGAAAAACCGCTTCCTCTACGTGGGACCCCGCATGTCCCTGACTGCCGCCAATGCCGACTTCTGGGTCCAGGCAGCGCCAGGCGATGAATTCCTGGTAGCGGCGGGCATGCTGATGGTGCTCACGGGGGAGGGCCTTCTTCCAAATATTTCCGCCGAACAAAAAAAATCCGTCGCCTCGCTGGTGAGAGGCCTCACCCTGGAAGCCGTTGCGGCTGGAACGGGAGTTTCGGAGGAGACCCTGCGCCGGATGGCCTTAGAGTTTGCCCGGGCGGAGCACCCCCTCGCTCTGGCGGAAGGGCTTTCCTTTTCCAGTCCCCGAGCGACCGAAACGGCTGCGGCGGCCGGCCTCCTGTGCGCCCTCCACCCCGGGTCGAGGGAAACCATCGACTTCCAGGGCCTTTCGGAGCTGGGCCAGGTCGATTCCACTGCCCGCATGCAGGAGCTGTCGCAAAAAATGCAGGACGGGAAAGTGGAGGCTGTGCTGCTTTTTCAAGCAAATCCGGCTTATTCCCTTCCCCCGTCCTGGAATTTTCACAAGAGTCTCCAGAAGGTTCCCCTGGTGGTCAGCTTCTCTCCTGCCATGGATGAAACAACCCGGAGCGCACACCTCATCCTTCCCGCTCACAGCCCGCTGGAATCCTGGGGAGATTATTCACCCCGAAAGGGCGTCACGGGGATCATGCAGCCCGTCATGGGTCCGGTGTTCGATTCAAGGCATCCGGGAGACATCCTCCTGGCGGCGGGCCGGCAACTGAAGGGACCGGAACGTTTTCCCGCCGAAAGCTTTTACCACATCCTTCGGAATGCCTGGCAGTTGAAGGGGCAGGAACTGGCTCCGGGCGTTCCTCCGGAAACCTTCTGGCAGGAAGCGGTGAAAAGGGGCGGCGTTTGGGATGAAGTTAAAGGAAGCAAAGGAGAATCCTCGGGGAATCCGGTGCGTCCCTCCAAATTTTCATTCCCGCTTGTGGAGCTTGGAAACAGGAATAAAAAGGAGTTTCATTTCACGGGCTTTCCCACCGTGCAGTACTATGACGGCAGGGGAGCCAATCGGCCCTGGCTTCAAGAGATCCCGGACCCCATTTCCCAGATCACCTGGGGCGGGTGGGTGGAAATGCACCCCGACACGGCACGGTCCCTTGACCTGGCCAAAGGAGACCTGGTGGTCATCCGCTCCCCTTATGGCAGCATCGAGGCACCGGTTTTTCCCCTGCCGACGGTGCCGCCCGATACACTGGCCGTACCCATCGGACAGGGGCACAGCCATTACGGGCGTTTCGCCACGGCAGAATACGGAAACCCCATGGGATTGCTGCCGTCGGGCATCGACCCAATGTGCAACGGCCTGCTTCGCCCGGAGTTCAAGGTGACCGTGGAGAAGCTGGGACGGCGTGTTCCCATCGCCCACGTGGACGGCAGTCTCTTCCAGCACGACAGGGAGATGGCCCGTTCCCTGACGCTGGAGGCATACCGTGAGGGCAAAGCATCCGGAGCAAAACCGCATCTCTACCTGCCTTTGCCCGAGGGCTACGACCCAGCCCAAGACTTCTATCCACCCCATGACCATGTGGACTATCGCTGGGGCATGGTGATCGACCTCGACCGCTGCATCGGCTGCGGCGCCTGCGTGGCGGCGTGTTATGCCGAAAACAACGTGGCCGTCGTCGGCCGGGACCAGATCCTCAAAGGCCGTGAAATGTCCTGGCTTCGGATTCAGCGTTATTTCGGGCCTGACGCGGACGGCATCCGCTTTTTCCCCATGCCGTGCATGCACTGCGACAATGCCCCCTGCGAATCCGTCTGCCCGGTGTATGCCCCCCACCACAGCAAGGAAGGGCTGAACAACCAGGTGTACAACCGCTGCATCGGTACGCGCTTCTGCGCCCAAAACTGCCCGTACAAGGTGCGCCGTTTCAACTGGTTCACGTTCACACGCCCCGAGCCCTTGAACTGGCAGCTCAACCCCGACGTGACGGTGCGGCAGAAGGGGGTCATGGAAAAATGCTCTTTCTGCGTGCAACGGATCATTGAAGCGAAGTTCCATGCCAAAGACCAGGGGAGGAAAGTTCAGGACGGAGAATTCACAACGGCCTGTGCGCAGACCTGCCCTGCGGACGCCATCGTATTTGGGAACCTCATGGACCCTGAAAGCCGGGTATCGCGGCTCATCCAGGACCACCGGGCCTATCAGGCGCTGGAGCATCTGAACACCAAGCCGGCAGTATTTTACCTCAAGAAACTGACCCAGGAACCCTTAAAGGCATAGCGGTCTGCCCATGGAAACCATCAGTTACAGCCGTTTCAACGAAGACATTCTGCGCAACATGTCCCCTCCGGGGCGACGGTATTACGTGCTGCTGGCCCTCGCCTTTGCGGGAGTGCTTTTGGGCGCTTCGTGCTGGGCCTATCAGATCGCCACGGGACTCGGGAGCGCCGGCATCAACCTCCCGGTCTACTGGGGAACCTATCTCATCAATTTTGTCTTCTGGGTCGGTATCGCGCACTCGGGCACCCTCATTTCCGCCATCCTCTACCTCTTCCGGGCGCCCTGGCGCACGGCCATCGCACGGAGCGCCGAAGCCATGACGGTATTCGCCGTATCCGTCGCGGGACTTTTTCCCTTCATCCATCTCGGGAGGGTGTGGATTGTCTACTGGATCCTGCCCTATCCCAACCAGCGCAATCTCTGGCCCAATTTTCAGTCGCCCCTCGTGTTCGATGTCATCGCCATTTCCACGTATCTGACGGTCAGCGTCCTCTTCTGGTTCACGGGACTCATTCCGGATCTCGCCGTCGTACGGGACAGTTCCACGGGCCTTCGGCGCAAGATCTACGGCTTTTTCTCCCTGGGCTGGCTCGGCACCCATCGACAGTGGAATCACTATGGCACGGCCTACCTGCTGTTCGCGGCCCTGGCCACGCCTCTGGTCATTTCCGTTCACAGCGTCGTTTCCTGGGACTTTGCGCTTTCCATCGTTCCGGGTTGGCACAGCACCATCTTCGCGCCTTACTTTGTGGCGGGCGCCATTCATTCAGGCCTGGCCATGGTGCTCACCCTCCTCATCCCGCTGCGGCGCGTCTTCAAATTCGAGCACCTCATCACCTTGAAGATCCTGGAAAACATTGCCAAGACCATCATTTTTACGGGCCTCATCGTGGGATACGCCTACGGCGTGGAATACTTCATGGCTCAGTACAGCGGCAATATCGCCGAAAGAGACACCTTCATATGGAGAGCCGTCGGCCACTATGCCCTGGAATTCTGGATCATGGTCCTCTTCAATGCCGTTGTGCCGCTGGCCTTTTTCATCAAGAAGGTCCGCACGGACCTGAGATACCTGTTCGGCATTTCCATCTTGATCAACATCGGGATGTGGTATGAACGGTTCGTCATCATCGTGGGCTCGGCGGCACACCAATTCGATCCGTACTCGTGGGGGTATTACAGTCCCACCTGGGTGGAATTTGGAATCATGATCGGCTCCTTCAGCCTCTTCTTCTTCCTCTTCCTGTTGTTCGCCAGGTTCATTCCCACCATCTCCATGACGGAAATGAAGGAAACCGGGCGGCACTCCAGGAGGGAGAACCCATAGGTGAAAGTTCCAGCAGGGGAAAATCATGGCGCATGAAAAAAAGTTACTGGGCGTCTTCGCCTATCTGGATGAACTGGTGAATGCGCTGAAATTTGCCAGGGAGAAAGGGTTCACAATCCACACGGTTTATTCCCCTTTTCCACACCACGGCATCGAGGAAGCTCTCGGCCTGAAACCGAGCCCCGTTCGCTTTGTGACCTTGACCGGCGGAGTCCTGGGAATCCTGACGGGAATCGCTCTGGTGGTTTACACCTGCGTGCAATGGAAGTTCGTTGTGAGCGGCAAGCCCATCATCCCCCTTGTGCCGGCGGTGGTTGTCGGTTTTGAATTCTGTATCCTTTTTTCGGTCCTGTTCAATTTCGCGGCGATGCTCTTCAAAGCCAGGCTCCCCAAGCTGCACCGCCCGGAGCATTACGACAACCGGTTCAGCCAGGACCATTTCGGTGTCCTGGTGCTCTGTCCAGAAAATGAACGTGAGCACCTTTCCAGCATTCTCAAAGAAGCCGGGGCAAAGGACGTCCATGAAGTCAACGCGTGAGCCTTTTCCAGACTTTCTCGACCGTGTCGTCCGAGCGGACCGGCGCATCCTGATCCTGGCTTTTCTGGGCATGATTCTGGTGGGCGGGGCCTCCTTCTGGTTCGGGATCACGAGTGAAAGTCCTCAACGGACGTGGCAGGCATTTTTGATCAATTTCCTGTTCTGGACGGGTCTGGCATATGGTGCTGTTTTGTTTTCCGCTGCCCTCAACATGACCAATGCCCACTGGGCACGCCCCATGAAGCGACTGGCGGAAGCCCCCGGTGCCTTTCTGCCCTTCTCCTTTGTTTTCTTCCTGCTCCTTTACCAGGGCCGGGAGAGCCTGTTCCACTGGATTCACGAACCGGTGCCGGGCAAAGAATGGTGGCTGAATGTGGACGCGCTTTTTGTTCGGGATGGGTTGGGACTTTTTCTTCTCATGACCCTCTCCCTCACTTTGATTTACTTTTCCATACGGAGCGATTTCAAGTGGAAAGGGGCTCTGCGCTCCAATGCGATCAGCCCCTCCGAGACGCCTGTTCAGCACTCTGAAGCGCTTAGATCTTCTGGGGGATGGCGGGCTCAGCTGGTTTTGTCTCCTGTCCTGGGAATTGTCTACGCCCTGGTGCTGACGCTCATCGCCGTGGACCTCATCATGGCCCTGGATCCACACTGGGTGAGCACGCTTTTTGGAGCCTATTACTTCATCGGCAGTTTTTACTCCGCCCTGGCGGCCTTGCTGTTGATGACCGTCGTCGCCACGCGGTTGGAAGCCTTTGACGAGGTCATCCGTCCAAAGCACTTGCACGATCTGGGCAAGCTCCTCCTCGGGTTCTGCCTGCTCACCGGAGACTTTTTCTACTCGCAGTTCCTGGTCATCTGGTACGGCAACCTGCCCGAGGAAACCCGGTACGTGATTTTGCGGATTGGCCAGAGCCCGTGGGAACCCCTGGCATGGATCGTTCTTTTCGTCTGCTTCGCCATGCCGTTTGTGGTGCTTTTGAACCGCAGGATCAAGATGAAACCCTTTCCCATGCTGATCCTGACGACGGTCATTCTTGCGGGAATGTGGCTGGAGCGGCTCCTGCTGGTGGCTCCAGCCCTGTGGGCGGGGAGCGGCATTCCCCTTGGATTCACGGAGATCTTCATCACGGCGGGTTTTTTTGGCACCATGGCCTTGTGCCTCATGGCGTTTTTCAAGTTTTTTCCGCTGCTGCCCATTTCAGATCCACTTTATCACGAACAGTTGGAATCGACGCGGGCAGACGGCGAGCATTAGAACGACGGTACAACCGGCAGGAAGCCTCATTTGCCCGCCGGTACGGACGAACGGCATTGCATGGAGGCAGCGCTTCACTTCCGCCCATCCCTGGGATCGGGTCAGACATTTCGAGGGAACATGGCTGAAACCAGAGAAAAAAAATGGAACCTTGCCCTGCGCTACAGCGGGGTGGGAGTGGTGTTGCTCCTGGCGGCGACCATGCTCTATTTCTATTTCCTCTATCCTCAGCGGGAGCTGGGTCCCGAGCAGCCGATTCTGTTCAGCCACCGCCTGCATGCCGGAGTGAAGGAGATCAACTGCAAATTCTGCCACCCCTTTGCGGAACGATCCCGAAATCCGGGCATCCCGGAGCTCCAGAAATGCTTTTTCTGCCATGAGCACATCATCACGAAGCACCCGCAAATCCTGAAGGAACGGCAGCACTATGACACTAAAACCCCCGTTCCCTGGGTGAGGATCTTTTACGTGCCGGACCATGTCAAATTCAACCACAAACCGCACATCCAGTATGCGAAACTGGACTGCACCAACTGCCACGGGGAAGTGAAAACTATGGACCGCCTCCAGAAAGTGGATTTCCAGATGCATTTTTGCATCACCTGTCACCAGGAACGGAAGGCTCAGCTGGACTGCTGGCTGGCGTGCCACCATTGATTGTGTCCATGAGGACGGATAGCATCGAGTTGAGAAGAGAGGGGGAATCGCATTGGAATTGTTGAGGGAGGAGCCCCACGGCACCACGAAGGCCTTCTACCTGAGCTCGGCGGTCTGGATGGTTTTTGGAACCCTGGCGGGATTTACGGGGGCGGTGCAGCTCATCGCACCCGAACTGCTGGGGAATATTCCATGGATCGTCTTCGGGCGCATTCGCCCCATCCATACCAATGCAGTCATTTTCGGCTTTGTGGGATCGGCCCTCATCGGGTCCGCCCACTATCTCGTCCCGACCCTGGTGCGCACCCCGCTCTACAGTGAACGCCTGGGCAAGATCACCGTCTGGCTGTGGAACCTCGCCGTCGTCCTGGGGACACTCACCTTATCCCTCGGGTTCTCCCAGAACAGGGAGTATGCCGAATGGATCTGGCCCGTGGATGTCATTGTGATGGCTTCGTTGGGCCTGGGCTTTTACAATCTCCTCCAGACGGTAAAGCGCCGGGAAGAAGAGATCCTGTATGTTTCCGTGTGGTATATCTTCGGCGCCTTTGTTTTCACGGCCTTCATCTATTTTTTCGGGAACGCCATGTGGAACCCTTTCACCGGTTCCATCACGGGCATCCCCGACGGTATTCTGGCCTGGTTTTACGGACACGGCGTCGTGGGATTGTTCTTGACTCCTTTTGCCGTGGCCATCGCCTACTACATCATCCCCATCACCTGCCGGGCCCCTCTTTACAGCCACTCCCTCTCCCTGCTGGGGTTCTGGTCCCTGCTCATGATCTACACACACATCGGGACACACCACATCCTGCAGGCCCCAACACCGACGTGGCTCAAAGTCATCGCCATCACGGGCAGCATTGCCATGCTGGTTCCCGTGGCGGCGGTTTTAATCAATCTGTGGCTGACCATGCGGGGAAGGATCCCTTACATCCTGGGCGACACCGGAGGGAAATTCGTCCTTGCCGGGACCGTCTGGTATCTGCTCACCTGCATTCAGGGGCCGTTGCAGGCCCTGCCGGTGGTGCAAAGAATCACCCATTTCAACAACTGGGTCGTCGCCCATGCCCACATGGGGGTGCTTGGGTTTTCCGGCATCATCGCCCTTGGAGGCATCTATTTCATCCTCCCCCGCATCACGGGGCGCCCTCTTCACAGCAAATTCCTTGCGGACATGCAATACTGGCTGGTTCTCCTGGGTATGTCGGGGTTCTTCACCGTCCTGACGGCAGCCGGTCTGATCCAGGGACACGGGTGGCTGAACGGGGAAACCGTCTACCGGATGCTCCCGGAAATCCATCCTTACATGGTGCTGCGCTTGTCCGTCGGCATTCTCATCGTTTCGGGAGCCTTTATCGGCCTGTATAATATTTACATGAGCCTTTACGGCTTCAAGACCGGGAGGAAGGCCTCATGAAGATGACCCCTCCACTGCTGGTTCTC
Source organism: Desulforhabdus sp. TSK (assembly GCF_022836495.1). Classification (GTDB taxonomy): domain Bacteria; phylum Desulfobacterota; class Syntrophobacteria; order Syntrophobacterales; family Syntrophobacteraceae; genus Desulforhabdus. Next base: position 87,291 of record NZ_BQXM01000011.1, on the reverse strand, counting down.
GGCGGCAGCCTCATTTTCGGCGTAGTGCTTTTTGTGGTGGTCATTCTTCCCTGGGCGACCATGACGGACCAGCCCTCGGACATCCATCGCCCCAGAACGGCTTTGGAGGAGCGGGGCCGGAAGCTTTACGTCAAGAACGGCTGCTCTTATTGCCACTCCCAGTTCATCCGGAGGATCGACTGGGATTTGGGAGCTGAGCGCATTGCCCAGGCCGGCGACTATATCGCGGAACAGCCCCACCTGCTGGGCACCGAACGGACGGGACCGGATCTCTCCCAGGAAGGCGGTGAGCATCCCGACGACTGGCACATGGCGCATTTCATCAACCCGCGCTATGTTCGCCCTGAATCCATCATGCCTGAATGGGCTTTCCTGGGCACGGAAAACATCACGGCTCTCATCGCTTACAAGCAGAGCCTGGGATACAAGGACGCAGACGCACGGATGCAGCGGCAGCGGCTGTGGAAGCCAAAATCCATCGAGGCCTATGAAAAGGGTACGGACGGCAATGTGGCGTGGCTGCATGATCTCGTCCCCGAACCCTGGAGGAAGCTGCCCAACCCTTACCCCACGTCTCAAGCCGGGTTGACGCGAGGACACAGGATCTATCAGAGCTTCTGCATCGGCTGCCATGGCCCCGTGGGAGACGGGATGGGTCCGGCAGCCCCTCACCTGTATCCGCCTCCTCTCAATTTTACGACCCTCAAGGGACGCGGAGTCTCGGGAGGCATTTTGTATTATCAGATCATGAACGGCATCACGGGAACCGCCATGCCTTACTTCAAGCGTGACCTGGAGTCTGAAAAGATCTGGGATGTGGGCAACTATGTAGCGGTCACTTTCATCGGGGAAACCGACGCCAATACGGAGCCGCGCGGCATCGATGCGTCTTATGAACCGGCGGATGGGGAGAAGCGATAGATGGCCTATTATGGAGGGTGGATTCTTCTCGTGGTCCTGAGCATATGGGCAGCCCTGATCGCCTTCGTGTGGGCGGTCCGGTCAGGACAGTTCTCCCAGCAGGGGCGCGCGAGATTTTTGCCCCTCATCGACGCAATGCCGGGGCAGGCCTCATCCCAGGAGCCACTCCCCCCCAGCCGTGGAGGCTATGTGCTCGTGTTCATCCTGGGGCTGGGCGCCGCAGGCATGCTGTGTGCCGTCATCCTGTCTCTCTACCACTTGTAACAAGAGGTGAATCAGCTCCATGAGATACTTTCCCATTCTGGATTTTCAATATGTAATCATCGGGCTTTTCCTCGGCATTATTGCGGTGGCTGTGCTTTTCACTGCCTTCTACACCTATGGCCGACCGGGTACGCCAGAGGGCGGGAAAAAGGACTTGGCGGAATATGCCGAAGGCATCCGGGGGGATCACAACCCTATCCCTCCCGTCGTGGCCCTCGTGCTCCTGGGAGTGGCCGCCTTTGCCCTGATTTATGCCTTCATGGTTGGGATCAAAGGACCGGCTTTTTAGAGCTCTCCAGGATTCATCCCTTCGGACCGTTGCCGGGCGGCGACGCCGGACACGCGCCTGCAGGACGTGCCAGGCCGAAGGGCTGAAGCTTAAGGTCATTAGCCGGTAAACACCAGGCTCAATCTTAAACAACCGGTTCAAATCAGGAAGCTGAAGATGAGAGCGATATTTTCAGACAGGGACAAGACATTCGACCTTCGCAGCTGGGGCATCGTATCCGCCATTGCGCTGGGCTTTCTCTGCTGGGGGATTTTTGTGTTCATGGCCGTTGGAGAGAAGGGGCCCCCTTCGTGGGATTTCAGCGTGGTCCAGGACATCCCGTCTCAGTCGGTCTATTCCACCCATCAATCGCGGCAGGTCTTTGGCGATCAGCCGCCTCTGGCGCCTCAGCATATCCCGGGGGTGACTCCACCCCCACCCCAATCGGCGGGGGGTGCCAAATGATGCGATCTCATCGAGGCATGATGAAACGGATTGGATGCATGGCCGTATGGCTCGTGCTCCTGTGCAGTCTCCCGGGCTGTGATTACGCCAGGATGAAGGAGCAGGAGGCGCTGCAGACCTATAAGACGGCACTTCCGGAAATGCCCGCAGGGACCATTCCCGTGGGAGGGGGGATTGAAACCCTCAAGAAGTCCGATCCCAAAAGCCTTCGGAACCCTCTCCCCTTCTCTGAGGAAACCACCAACAAGGGAAGGGAGAGCTACGCCGTCTACTGCATCATGTGCCACGGCCCCAAAGCCGACGGCAATGGCACCGTTGGCCAGAGCTTCCATCCTCTGCCCACCGCCCTCAGGGATCCAAAAGTTCAAGCCATGACGGACGGTGAAATCTTCTACAACCTGAGCTTCGGGATCAAACGTCAGCCGCCCATGGCCTATACCGTCTCCGCTCAAGACCTTTGGGCCATTGTCCACTATATCCGATTTCTCGGCAGCTCTTCCGGCAGCTAGATGAACCTCTGAGCATGTTTTCTCTCTTTCCCTTGAGCATCGGGTTCCTGGGGAGTCTTCACTGCCTGGGCATGTGCGGGCCTCTCGTACTGGCCTATTCCCTGCATTTGAAACCGGACGTCTCTTCCTCCGTCACCACACTTGCTTTTCCGCTGCGCCTGGGATTTTTCCATCATTTGGGTTTTCACCTGGGCCGGCTTTTGACCTACGGACTGCTGGGGACACTCGCCGCAGGGTTGTTCCGCGCCGTCGACCTCAGCCGGTGGTTTTACCATGGGCGGAGTGCCATGTCCTATGTGGCGGGCGGCCTGCTCGTCTTTCTGGGGCTCGTCCTGCTCAAAGCCATTCCGCTGCCCGAACGCCTCTCCGCTCTCTCCTCCCCCCAGGTCTCCCTTCTCGGCCGTTGGATGCATCCTCTCTTCCGCTCCAAGACCATCCCGTCCAAGGTCCTTCTGGGCATGGCCACAGGGCTCATTCCCTGCTGCCTCTCCTGGGCCATGATCGTAACGGCGGCCTCCACGGGGCATCCTGTCCAGGGATTTGTCACCATGGTGCTCTTTGGATGCGGAACGGTACCTCCCCTTTTCTTCACCGGTCTTTGCGCTTCGTTCCTTTCACAAAGAGTGCGCTTTCTGGGCGAAAAAGTCGCCGGCATCTCCATTGTCTTCATGGGCATCGTTCTTCTGTTGCGGGGATCCCGCATCCTTGGCTGACCCCCCGGCACATACCGTGGACCCGCCTCGGGAGTCGACTACAGAGCCCCACGATTCTCAACGGAGGTTCTGCAGCCTCTGTGGACTCCCCGTAGGACGTTCCCGAGCAGAGCGCACCCTCAAGGGGACACGTTACAGATTTTGCTGCATCGGCTGCATGCATGTCTTTGAAATTCTCTTCAACGACCCGCAGGCGCAGGGTGTGGATTTCCGGAGCACCGAGCTCTACCGCGTCTGCGTGGATTCAGGGATTATCCCGCGCAGCGAGGAAGACCTGCTCCAGATTCAAGATGTGCCCGAAAAGAGGCAGGGGAGCGCTCCCCTGCCGGAAGGTGGACCCCGGGAGTTCGAGGCGGGCCTGGCCAAGGAACTGGTGCTTCATGTGGACGGCATGTGGTGCACCGCCTGTTCCTGGCTCATGGAGGAGGTCCTGCGCAAGTCTCCCGGAATCGTGAAGGTCCAGGTTTTCTTCCTCTCGGATCTTGCCCGGATCGTCTACCTGCCGCACCGGATTCAACCGCGGGACATTCTTGCCGACATCGAGAAGCTCGGCTACACGGCGCGCCCGGCCGGCGAAGACCGCCCCCCCATGATGGAGGAGAGGAAAAATCACCTTCTGCCCCTGGGCGTGTCGGCCATATTGACCGCCAATATCATGATGCTTTCCTTCGTTCTCTATTTCGGGTTTTTCCAGGACCTGGGAGAGGGAGCCATCGGCTATCTTTCATATCCTCTCTGGCTCCTCGCCACCCCGGTGGTCTTCTACGGCGGATACCCCATCCTGAAGCGGGCGTTCCTGGGGCTGCGGCACATGAGCGTCTCCATGGATACCCTCATTGCGGTGGGCTCCCTTTCAGCATATTTCTACAGCCTTGGAGGACTCGTGACCGGCAGCCTGCATTTATATTTCGATACGGCCGCCATGCTCATCACCATCGTGCTTTTGGGAAGGTACATCGAGCTCCGGGCGAGAGATACCGTGTCACAGGGCATTACGGAACTCTATTCCCTCTCGCGGGGAAAGGTGCGGTTGTGCCTGGAAAAAATCGAAAAATGGGTCGCGTCGGAGGCCGTGGAAGTTGGAGACAGCTTCCGGGTTTCAGGGGGAGAACGGATTCCTCTGGATGCGTTGGTCCTGGCGGGTACGGGCGAAGTGGATGCCTCCTTCCTGACAGGGGAATCGCGTCCCATGAAGAAGAGCCCCGGGGAGACCGTCATGGGGGGCACCCTGCTTCTGGGAGGAGAGCTCCATCTCCAGGCTCTCCGCACCGGCAGCGAAAGCGCCATCGGCCAGATGATCGCCCTCATGCAGGAAGCCCTCTCGGCAAGAAATTCCTTCGAAGTCCTGGCAGACCGGTTGACGCGATTCTTTGTCCCCATCGTTCTGCTCCTGGCTGCAGGAACAGCTGGCTGGGGATGGATGGTGGGAGGATTGCCTTCCCATGAAACCCTCCTGCGCGCCGTAACGGTGCTGGTCATCACCTGCCCCTGCGCCCTGGGGATCGCGACTCCCCTCGCCAAGGTCGCAGCCATTGGAGCCGGCAGGTCCCGAGGGATACTCATCCGGGATCCCTCGGCTCTGGAAAGAGCCAGGGACCTGGACGTGCTCATCTGCGATAAAACGGGGACCCTCACGGAGGGCGTTTTCTCACTGCAGAAGATCGTCACCAGGGGAATGCCCGAGCACAAGGCTCTCGCCCGGGTAGCCTCCATTGAAACCGGCGCCGGGCACTTCCTGGCCAGGGAGATCCTGCGCAGAACCCGGGAGCTCTCCCTCCAGCTGGAGGAGGCGACCCGCCTCGAATACTTCGAGGGGCTGGGGGCAAGGGGGTGCATCCGCGGCACCCCCACCGCCGTTGGAAACCGGGCATTCATGAAGCGGGAAGGACTTACGTGCCCCCGCGACATGGATGATGCCGCAAGAAAACTGGAAAGCGACGGGAATACGGTCCTCTTTTTCGGCTGGGAAGGTGAGGTCCAGGGTTACCTGGCGTTTGGAGACAGCATCAAGGCAGGCGCGGCAGAATCCCTGAGGCAAATGCAGCAAAGAGGCTTGACTGTCCACCTGGTTTCGGGGGATTCTCAGGAGACCACTCAGGCCGTGGCCCAGCGCCTGGGTGTGGAGCATTTCCGGGGACAGTCTCTACCGGTAGACAAGGTAGAAATCGTTCGAAGGCTGCAGCAGGAGGGGCATCGGGTGGCCATGATGGGGGATGGAGTCAACGATGCCGCGGCGCTCGCTCGAGCGGATGTGGGAATCGCCCTCGGGACGGGCTCCAACATCCTTCAGGAAGCTTCAGACATCACCCTCATGACGGGACATCCCGAGAAGCTCCTGGAAGTGCTGGATCTGTCGCACATGACGGTGCGCATCATCCGCCAGAATCTCTTTTTCGCTCTATTTTACAATGTTCTCGGCATCCCCCTGGCTGTGGCGGGAATGCTGAATCCCATCATGGCTGTCGCGGCAATGTTTGCCAGCAGCCTCACGGTGATCGGAAACACGTTGCGCATTTCAAGAAAGCATCATGGAAGGAGAACCGTATGAACAGAATGCATCGGCTCGTATCGGGAATTTTTGTTGCTCTCATCCTTTTGTCCTTCGGCGTGAACGCCTTTGCCGCTGAAGAGAAAGCGAAGACACCGGCAAACCCCGTCGTTGTCATAAAGACCTCCCTGGGTGACATCCGGGTGGAGCTCTTTGAAGACAAGGCACCCGCCACGGTGAAGAATTTCCTGCGCTATGCCGACGAAAAATTTTATGACGGTACCATATTCCACAGAGTCATCGACGACTTCATGATCCAGGGGGGCGGCTTCGCCCCGGACATGAGAAAGAAGGACACCCACGAGCCCGTCAAAAATGAAGCCTCCGCGGAATTGAAGAATGATCGCGGCACCATCTCCATGGCCAGGACAAACATTGTGGACAGTGCCACATCCCAGTTTTTCATCAACGTGAAGGACAATGCCTTTCTGAACCACAAGGACAACACCCCGCAGGGATTCGGCTACGCAGTTTTTGGAAAAGTGATCGAAGGCATGGACGTGGTGGACAAGATCAAGAAGGTCGAAACGACCACCATGGGCAGCTACCAGAATGTGCCCAAAAATCCCGTCGTCATCGTGAGCGTCACCCGATTGAAATAAGCATTTCACTGCGGAAAGGGGATGAGGCCTTTCCGCCTGCGCCGGAAGGAGCTGACACCAGGGAGCCTGCGGCGTCATTTTTCCAGTGTAATGTGCATGTTGCGAAAAGATTTAGCATATGCTACAAAACGGCAGCTTTCGACACAGACTTTTTCGAGTGCGGGAGGGGATGGAAAGCCCCGGAAGAAATCGTTCCGCACCGTTCCGGATTCATGACTGAAGGGTGACGCATGGAAGCCAAGTATTTACCGAAAACACTGGAAAAAAAATGGCAGGATTTTTGGGAGAAGGAAGAGCTCTTCAAGGTACAGGAAGACCCCTCCCGTGAAAAATTTTACCTTTTGGAAATGTTTCCCTACCCTTCGGGCAGGATCCACATGGGGCACGTGCGCAATTACTCCATTGGGGATGTCCTGGCCCGATTTCTGAGAATGCAGGGCTACAACGTTCTTCATCCCATGGGCTGGGACGCTTTCGGGATGCCCGCGGAAAACGCCGCCATCAAAGCCGGCACACACCCGGCCAAATGGACTTACGAAAACATCGACTACATGCGCGGCCAGCTCAAAAAGCTCGGCTTCTCCTACGACTGGTCGCGTGAAATCGCCACCTGCCATGTGGACTATTACCGCTGGGAGCAGCTCTTTTTCCTCAAGATGTACGAGCAGGGGCTGGCCTATCGTCGGAGTGCCTACGTCAACTGGTGCGAAACGTGCCACACCGTGCTGGCCAACGAACAGGTCGAAGGCGGCGCCTGCTGGCGGTGCGATCAACCCGTCATCCAAAAAGAGATGGACCAGTGGTTTTTCAAAATCACGGACTACGTGGATGAGCTTTTGGATTACACCCACAAGCTTCCCGGCTGGCCGGAGCGGGTCCTTGTCATGCAGCAGAACTGGATCGGCAAGAGCTACGGCAGTAAGCTGATTTTTCCCCTGGAATCCGGTGACGGCGAGATCACGGTTTTCACCACGAGGGCAGACACGTTGTTCGGGGCGACCTTCATGAGCATTGCACCGGAGCACCCCCTGGTGGAGAAGCTCAGCCGGGGAACACCTCAAGAAGAGGCTGTGCGGCAGTTCGTGGAGCATGCCAAACTTTCCAAGCGCAGTGACCGTGAAACGGAGCTCATGGAAAAAGAGGGTGTTTTCACGGGAAGCTGCTGCATCAATCCGGCAACGGGCGAGAAAATGCCCATTTACGTGGCCAATTTCGTGCTCATGGCCTACGGAACGGGGGCGGTCATGGCCGTGCCTGCCCACGATCAACGGGATTTCGAATTTGCGCGCAAGTATGACCTCCCCATGAAAGTCGTCATCAAGCCTCAGGACGCCGCTGAGCCGCCCCGGCTGGAGGATCTCACAGCAGCCTTTGAAGAGGACGGCGTCCTGATCCATTCGGACCGGTTCAGCGGGATGGCCTCAGCCCAGGCGAGGGAAGCCATCACGGCGGAACTGGCGGAAAAGGGGCGTGGTGAGCGCACCGTCCAATACCGTTTGCGCGACTGGGGAATATCCCGCCAGCGCTACTGGGGAGCGCCGATTCCCATCATTTACTGCGACAAGTGTGGTGCGGTTCCGGTTCCGGCCGAAGATCTCCCCGTGGTGCTTCCCACCGACGTGGCCCTCCTCCCCAATGGGGCATCGCCTCTGCCCGTTCACGAGCCCTTCTTCAAGACCACCTGCCCCCGATGCAAGGCTACGGCGCGGCGGGAAACCGACACCATGGACACCTTTGTGGAATCCTCGTGGTATTTTGCGCGCTTTGCTTCCGCAGGATATGAGGATGGCCCCCTGGACTTCGACCGGGTGAAATACTGGCTGCCGGTCAATCAGTACATTGGCGGCATCGAGCACGCGGTGCTGCATCTGCTGTATTCCCGCTTCTTCACCAAAGTTCTGAGAGACATGGGATACCTGGCCGTGGACGAGCCCTTCGAAAATCTGCTCACCCAGGGGATGGTCATCAAGGACGGTTCCAAGATGAGCAAATCCAAGGGCAACGTGGTGGATCCCGATGAAATGATTCAGGCTTACGGGGCCGATACCGTTCGCCTTTTCTGCCTCTTTGCCGCACCTCCCGAGAAGGACCTGGAATGGAACGATCAGGGGGTCGAAGGCTCCTTCCGATTCCTGTCGCGCGTCTGGCGGATGGTTTCGGACAACGAAGAAACCCTGCTGAACGTTTCGGCCTATTCCGGCAACGGAGAATTGCCCAAAGCTCTGTCGGATCTCCATCGCAAGACCCATCAGACCATGAAGAAGGCGACGGAAGACATCCGGGACCGCTTCCACTTCAACACCGCCATTGCCTCGGTCATGGAGCTCGTGAACCAGGTCTACCAGGTCCTGGAGTCTCCACCGAAGGAAGATTCGCTCTGGCCGGTGGTGAAGGAGGCCGCCGAAACCGTGGTTCTACTCATTTCGCCCATTGTTCCTCACATCGCCGAGGAACTTTGGCGGGCACTGGGCCATACCACGAGCATCATGACCGCTCCCTGGCCGCGCTGGCGCGAAGAGTCTCTCCAGGCGGAAGAGATCGTTATCGTCGTACAGGTAAACGGGAAGCTCCGAAGCCGCATCATGGCGTCGCCGGATGCCTCGCAGGAGGAGTTGAAGGCTGCGGCCCTTCAGGACGGACGGATCCAGGACTTTATCGCCGGGAAATCCGTTAAGAAGGTCATAGTCATTCCCGGGAAGCTCATCAACATCGTCATTTGACAGGAAGATCAGCGGGGAAGAAGAGATCGAATGAAGCTTTCTACGAGGCTACCAGCCACTCTGGGCATCGTTCTCCTCCTGGCGAGTGCCTGCGGCTACCATTTCACGGGCGAAGGCGCGGGGCCCCGCCCGGGAATCCACAAGGTCTCCATCCCCGTTTTTGCCAACAACACTTCGGAGCCGGACCTGGGGAGCATTTTTGCGGGGGCTCTGCGCAGTGAATTCCTTCAGAAGGGGGATATCCAGGTCGTTCCGCAGGATCAGAGCGATGTGGTGTTCCGTGGACGCATCCGCAACATTTATACATCGGAAGTGGCCCACAAGGCTTTTGAGGAAACGATCCTGAGCCGGCTTTATGTGACCCTGGAAATACGCTGTGAGGATACTCGAACGGGGGAGATTCTCTGGCAGGATCCGCAGTTCACTTACTACCAGGTTTACATCCAGGATCCCGATCCCATGGTCAGCTATGACAATCGACGCCGCGCCGAAGAATTCCTGGCGAAGGAAATGTCCTCCCGCATCCATGACCGCTTCCTCAGCAACTTCTGATCATGCTGCTCAATGAATTTCTAAAGCATGTGGAAACGGCCCCTCCCGCACCCGTCTACCTGTTTACGGGCAACGCGGAATTGCTCATGGAGGAAGCGTGGAACCGGCTGGTGGCAAAAATTGTTCCCCCAAAAGCACGAAACTTCAACGGCGAACGATGGACCGCCAAGGAGCACACCGCTGAGGAGGTCCTGGAGCGGGTGAGCACCCTGCCCATGTTCGGTGGTAAGCAGCTCCTGCTGGTTCAGCATGTGGAAGAGTGGCCGAAGGAGCAGCGCCAGAGCCTGGAAGCCTATCTCCGGCGTCCCCACCCCACCGCCTGCCTGGTTCTGAGTGCTTTCCAGAAAAAAGGAATGGACAAGCTGGAGGAGGCCGTTCAGGCTGCGGGCGTTGTGGTCCAGTTTACCGCCCCCACCGAAGGGGAAGCCCCCCGGTGGCTTCAGGAGCGCGCCAAGGCACAGGGGAAGCAGTTGACTCCCCAAGCGGCTCTGCTGCTTTTTGAGCAGGTGGGACTGGATCTCGCCTGCCTGGAAATGGAACTGGAAAAGCTCTCCATCTATGTGGGAGAGCGCTCAGTCATCGACATTTCCGACGTTCAACAGGTGGTCAGCATGCAGAGGAGCCATTCCGTCTTTGAGCTCCTGCAGCATGTGGGGCAGAATGAAACCCACCGGGCGATTCACAGCCTGAGGAACCTCATGCTTTCGGGGGAATCACCCCTGGGCATCCTGGCTCTGCTGGCCAGGCAGATTCGGCTCGTCTGGCAGGTGAGAGACGGACAACAACGGAGGCTGCCCCTGCCCCAGATCGGCCAGGGCATCGGCCTCTCTCAGTTTGTCGTCAAGAAGTACCTGCAGCAGGCCTCCCAGTTTTCTGAAAGCGAATTGTTCAACGCTTACCGCGCCCTGCGCCACGCCGATCGAGCCCTCAAGGGCAGCGGCACGTCTCCCGAGCGAATCCTGGAATCCCTCGTCCTGGAGCTCTGCCGCATCAAGCAAAAAAACCCCTGAGGACTGGTTCCTCAGGGGCGTGTCGGGCCATAGCAACAGCAAAGCTTTAAGCTTTTTTCGCAGCCAGAAACTCCTGAACTCTCCGGGTCAATCGGGAAATCTTGCGTGCTGCGTTGTTCTTATGAATAACGCCCTTGCCGGCGGTGCGATCGATGGTGGAGACGGCTTGTCGCAGACGTTCCATTACAAGCTCGGTCGAATTGGAAGAAATGGCTTCCTGAACATCCTTGATTACGTTCTTCATGCGGGTTTTTCGCATCCGATTGCGCAGGCGCCGCGCTTCGCTCTGTTTTGCCCGCTTAACGGCTGACTTGTGATTGGCCAAGGTTTAACCTCCTCTAGAAATATGGATTTCAGTGTTCCAAACTATAAATGAAGTCTTTCCTTCAACACGCAGAAGGACAAATTTTCAAGAAAACCCACTTTATAACGTCAAAGGAAAGGCTGTCAAGGCAATTCATAACGGTGTTTTTATTTGATACACTCGTACACTTGCTTTTCGGTCGGAGCAAAACGGATCAGGTCCGGACCTCGAGGATTTCAAGATTGCGGATTCCCTTGGGAGTTTGCACGCGGACCTCATCGCCTTCTTCCTTCCCGATGAGGGCTTTCCCCAGCGGAGACGTCACCGAAATGGTTCCGGCCTGGACGTCCGCTTCATAAGGCCCCACCAGGGTATAGCGGGTGACTTCTCCTGTCTCCAGATCCTCCATCACGACGGTAGACCCGAAAATCGCCTTCCCGTCTTCCGATTCCGAGCCCTCGATGATCTCACAATGTCCCAGTTTCTCGCAAATATCCTGGATACGGCCTTCGATGAGGGACTGCTTGTCCTTGGCGGCCTCATATTCGGCATTTTCCGAGAGATCTCCGTGGCCGCGAGCCTCTTCAATCGCTTTGATGACGGCAGGTCGCTCTTCTTTCTGCAGGCGCTGTAACTCGATTTTCAAACGTTCAAAACCGCTCTTGGTGATGGGTACTCTTTGCATCTACTTCTCCCTTCATGGAATCAATGGAGAGACCATTTAATGATATTCGCCAAACATGTCAAGACGGATCGCACCTGCCGGCAAGCCCGTTCTTGACACTGATTTTCGCTATCCCTGCTTCATCGGGGAGCGTCTGAAGCCGGCGCCGTCCCTGGAAATTCTTTTATCATATCCACACCAGCCTGACGAGGGCTTCCAGCAAAATCCCCCGGGGAACGGCACGACTTTCGCCGGAAAGAGTTTCGACGCCGATTCAATTTTCTTGCCGCCGCCGGTGCATCTCATGGTAAAGTAGCGGCATTCTCAATGAGGAAGGAGCGGTTTCTAACGAGAAGAGGGTGAACATGCCATTCAAGAGAAAAGATATTCTTGGGATTCGAGAACTTGAAGTCCATGAAATGGAGCATATCCTGGAGATGGCTTCTTCACTGAAGGAAATCAACACTCGAGCCATCAAAAAAGTCCCCACCCTCCGGGGCAAGACCGTCATTCATCTCTTCTACGAGCCAAGCACCCGCACGCGAACTTCCTTCGATATCGCCGCCAAACGTTTGAGCGCGGACACCTTCAGCATCACGACTTCGACCAGCTCCATGGTCAAGGGGGAAACCTTTCTGGACACGGTGAAAAACCTTGAATCCATGAAGCCCGACATCTTTGTCATAAGGCATTCGGCTTCGGGGGCGCCGCACCGCATTGCGGGCCGGACGGAGGCTTCCGTCATCAATGCGGGCGACGGCATGCATGAGCATCCTTCTCAGGCATTGCTGGACATGATGACCATTCGGGAGCACAAAGGGCGGCTGGACGGGCTGAATGTGCTCATTGTCGGCGATATCGCTCACAGCCGCGTGGCCCGCTCCGACATCTGGGGACTCACCAAGATGGGAGCCAGAATCGCCGTGTGCGGCCCCACCACGCTCCTTCCTTCCGACATCGATCAAATGGGCGTCCAGGTGTGTCTGCACCCGGAGGAGGTCATTCCCGACGCGGATGTCATCATCGTTCTGCGTCTTCAAAAAGAGCGACAGCAGCAGATGCTGCTGCCCTCCCTGCGGGAATATGCCGTTTATTACGGGATCAACGCAGAAAGACTGAAGCGGGCGAAGCCGGATGTCATCGTCATGCATCCCGGCCCCATCAACAGGGGGGTGGAACTGAATCCCGACGTGGCCGACGGACCGCATTCCGTCATCCTGGATCAGGTGACCAACGGCGTCGCCGTGCGCATGGCTCTGCTTTATCTGGTCTCTCAGAAATAGCCCTCCAGTCTTCAGTCGAGAGCCATTGGCCATCAGTAAAAACAGCAACTCAAGCCGATCGAATCATAGGCTGTCTGCCAGGGATGGGGACACAACCCAGGGGTTGTTCCTTCCCAGGGAGTATGAACGCATGCAACGGGGGAAATCTGGAAATTTTCTTTTCAGGAACGGGCGGGTGATCGATCCTCTCCAGGGGATGGACGCCCTGGCGGACGTATTGATTTGGGAAGGGCGCGTGGCGGAGATACGGCCGCGCCTGGAAATCTCCCGCGAGAGGCTGGCTGAGCTCCAGGAAATGGACATGACGGGCAAATGGATTGTTCCCGGTCTCATCGATATGCATGTCCATCTGCGGGAACCCGGCGAAGAGTACAAGGAAACCATCGCCTCGGGCACCCGTGCCGCCGTGGCTGGAGGTTATGTCGCCGTCGCCTGCATGCCCAATACCCGGCCTGTGAACGATTCCGCCACGGTGACCCGCTTCATCCTGGAGAGAGCGGAGCGTGAAGGCGCCTGCCACGTGCTTCCTGTCGGAGCGATCAGCAAGGGGCTCCAGGGGGAAAGCCTTTCTGAAATCGGAGAGCTCAGGGCGGCGGGAGCCGTAGCCGTCACGGATGATGGCCGACCCATCATGGACAGCCTCCTCATGCGAAGGGCACTGGAATACGCTCGCATTTTCGACCTCCCGGTGATCAGCCATGCCGAAGACAGCCGCCTTTCTCATGGCGGCCTCATGAACGAGGGCACCGTCTCCACCATGCTGGGCCTGCGCGGCATTCCCAGCGCCGCCGAGGAAGTGATGATCGCACGGGACCTGATCCTGGCGGAGCTGGCTCAGTGCCGCCTGCACATCGCCCACGTGAGCACGGCGGGCTCGGTGCGTCTCATCCGTCAAGCCCGTGAAAGGGGTGTTCCCGTCACGGCCGAGACGGCTCCGCATTATTTCACCCTCACGGACGAAGCTCTCATGGGCTTCGATCCTGTTTTCAAAGTAAATCCACCTCTCCGGACCGAAGATGACGTGCAGGCCATCAAACGGGGCCTCCGCGACGGGACCCTCGACGCCATTGCCACGGACCACGCCCCTCACAGCGTGCTGGAAAAGGACACGGAATTCGAGTTTGCCGCCAATGGAATGATCGGTCTCGAATCAGCCCTTCCCCTCATTCTGGATCTGGTGCGAGCAGACATTCTGACTCCTTCCGAGGCCATCGCCAAGGTTTCCTGCAACCCGGCCCGAATTTTGGGGGTCCCTTTGGGAACGCTCCAGACCCGGGAGCCGGTGAATTTGACCGTCATCGATCCCGACAAGACCTATATCCTGGATGCCGGCCAGTTCGAATCCAAGAGCCGCAACTGCCCATTTCATGGCCGTCACATGCAGGGACAGGCACTCATGACCCTGGTGAAAGGCAGCATTGCCTATTCCAGAATAACCCCATGAAGGCAGGCTCGGACGAACCCCCTAAAATTCTCGTTGTGGATGACGAACGGAGCATGCGTGAATTTCTTGAGGTCATGCTCCTGAAGGAAGGATACCAGGTCCGTTGTGCAGCCGGGGGGAAGGATGCGCTGGAAGCCATCCGGCAGGAGCCCTTCGCGCTCGTCATCACCGACATCCGCATGAAGCCCATCAATGGGCTGGAAGTGCTCAAGCAGTGCAGGCACCTCTCTCCCCAAACGGTGGTCATCATCATCTCTGCCTATGCCAGTGCGGAAACTGCCGTAGCGGCCATGAAGGAAGGGGCCTACGACTACCTCCCCAAGCCTTTCAACATCGATGAAATGCGGTCTGTCATTCGCCATGCGCTCCAGAGTGACGCCGGCGAAGAGAAGGTTCCGGAAAAACCCGAAGGGCCGTATTATTTCGGATGCCTCATCGGCGAAAGCCCTCCCATGCGCCGCCTTTATGAGCTCATCCAGCGTGTGGCATCCACCGGCAGCAATGTCCTCATCACGGGCGAAAGTGGAACGGGCAAGGAACTGGTGGCCAAGGCGATCCACCGGCAAAGCCCGCGCCAGGACAAGCCCTTCGTCGTCGTCAACTGTGGAGGGGTGCCGGAGCACCTCATTGAAAGCGAGCTGTTCGGGTACAAAAAAGGGGCCTTCACGGGGGCTGCGGCCACCCGCAAGGGATTGGTGGAAGCAGCCCAGACCGGAACGCTTTTTCTGGACGAAATCGGGGAGCTCTCCCCCACCCTTCAGGTAAAGCTGCTGCGCCTGGTCCAGGAAAAGACCATTCGCATGATCGGCGATACCGAAGACATTGCCGTCAATGTGAGGATCATTTCCGCCACCAACCGCAATCTGGAAAAAATGGTCATCGAGGGAACCTTCCGCGAGGACCTCTACTACCGCCTCAACGTGCTCCCCGTGATGCTCCCTCCCCTGAGAGAGCGCAAAGAGGATATTTCCATCCTGGCTCAGCACTTTCTTGCCAAATTCAGGGATCAGTTCGGCAAAGATGTACGAAAAATTTCTTCCTATGCCATGGATATCCTCAACCACTACGACTTCCCGGGCAACGTGCGCGAACTGGAGCACATCATCGAACGTGGTGTCGCCATGGAATCGTCGAGCATCATCCTTCCCGACAGCCTGACGCTTTCCACCTACAAGAAAAGCCGAAACGATCCCCTGGCGATACCTGCGGAACTGCCCCGGGGGATCGATCTCGACGGCTACCTGGCGGACGTGGAAAAAAAGCTCCTGCAGCAGGCACTGCAACAGGCTCACGGAGTGAAATTCAAGGCTGCGGAGCTTCTCGGAATCAGTTTCCGTTCCTTCCGGTACCGCCTCCTCAAGTATGGACTCGACACGGGAGAAGATTAGGCGAGCCCGGGGCAACCTGCACTGGTGTCAGGTCACCCCGCTTAAAGGCTTGCCCACGGACCTGCGGAAGCTGCGGAGGCCCAGCCAGGTCTCCCGTGCCTACCCGGCAAAGAGTGTGAGAATCAGGCTGTAAGTGAAAGCGGATATCAGAGTAAAAATGGAGACGCTTGTGGCCGCCAGCTCGGGATGCCCACCCAGCTCCATCGCCATGATGTAGGTGACGGTGGCAGGGGGTGCGGCCAGCAGGATGATGCCGGGCAGAAGGAGGTTTTGAGGAACCCCGGCCAAAACCATGAACGTGTAACCCAGCAAAGGCAGACAGAGCAGCTTTATGATCCCTATCCCGATGATCTCACGCACCATGAGGCGGAACGCGCCGAAGGAAAGGCTTGCTCCGATGAGCAGGAGCGCCGTGGGAAAAGCCATGCCGCCGAGAATGTCGAGTCCCTTCTGGAATGGCTTGGGGATGGAAAAGCCCAGGGCTGAATAAATGACCCCCAACAGGACTGTCACGAGGATGGGGTTGCGCAGAAGGTGCTTCAGCAAATCCCAGCCCGGCCTGCCCTGACGGAATTCGGTATTAAAGGTCGTGAGAGCCCACACGGCCAGAAAATTCTGTCCCATCATGACAAAACTGCTCAGAATCGCCATGCGGGCGAAAGGCTCTGCCCCGAGGGCATAATAAGCGATCGCATAAGACAGGTACCCGATATTCCCGTGAAAGCTGCTTTGAATGAAGGTGCCCCGCCGGTTGGGAGAGACCTTCAGGAGGAGCATGAGCCCCAGGCTGGCGAGCGCAGCGGTAACGAGAGCGGCCAGAACGCAGAGTACCGCTCCCAGATTGAAATTTTCTCCAAAGGGAGCTTGAGCGATCTCATTGAGGATCATCGCGGGTATGGCGACGCTGAACACGATCTGGTTGGCCGTCCGGGCATAGTCGGCACCGATGATTTCCCTCATCTTCAGAAAATAGCCCAGAAAAATGATGCTGAAGATAGGTAGGATGGTTTGGATCAGGACATCGAACATGGAAGATTGATCTCGCCGGTTCCTGCAGGGAGGCTTGTTTCCTGCAGCCGCTGATGACCATGGTGGCAATACTGTCGCCCGGCTGGTCCCAATGACCTCGGAGGGCGTGCACAAACTACACCGAAGGCGTTATCATTTCAATGTCCAACCCTTGGGGAGACAGCATTTCGCCATTCCATGAAAGCGCCCGGCAGGGAGCCGCCTGGCGGAAACCGCTGAAATTAACTTGACGTTTGGAATCAGTTCTAATAGACGCAATGATGATGCGGTCAATATTCAAAGAAACCAACGGAGAGAAGTCATGACGAAGAAAGATATGGATAACGATCAGTTGATTGAGGAATTCGACGACGAGGGGGACCTCAGTTACGACCAGGGGGAAGAGCTGGATTTCAGCGGAGAAGATGACCTGGACCTGGAAGAAGGGGAGGAGGAGGACCTCATTCCCTCCGTGCTGTACAAAGGCGTATCCAGGCCCAAGACAGAGGATGATTGGCGTCAGCTCCTCATGGAAGCCAGCAGGGACGGCGTTCCGGAATACCACTACACGGACAGCTACAAGGATGGGGATCTGATCATCCACAGCCAGTTCGGTTTGGGCGTCGTCAGCAAGGTCATTTCCCCCAAGAAAATGGAAGTGGTCTTTGACACCAGCAAGAAGCTCATGGCCATGAATCTCACCCCGCCCCAATAATGCCCATCCAGGAGCAAGCTGGAAGGGCACCTTTTCCTTGTGGGAAAGGTGCCCTTTTTCCACACGCCAAGGCAGCACAGAATGTAGGGTGCGTTTTACGCACCATTGTCGACACAAGCAGTCCTTCAATACGGATAGGGCATAAAGTGGACCAGCCCCCCAGGTGAGGGATGCCGATGCATTGCCTTTTGCCTCAGAATGAAGAAGCCGGCAGCCACAGGAGGGACGCTTTCGCCGTGCGGGCGGAAGCGCGTCGCAATCCAGGGGCGTGATATGCTCAGGAGGGTTACAGGGCCGGCACCAGGAAGGTTTTCACCTGGCCCAGCAGGAAACCGTGAGTCAGGGCCGTCCCTGCAACGATATGCCCATTGCTCAGATAACCCTCCAGTCCCCAGAAATCGGAAATGATACCGCCGGCTTCCTGCACCAGCAATGCCCCGGCGGCAATGTCCCAGGCTTTCAGCCCCGCCTCCCAGAACCCATCCACCCGCCCCGCAGCCAGGTAAGCCAGGTCAAGGGCTGCCGCCCCTGCCCGCCGGATGCCGCTGGTTTCCAGGAAGACATTTTTAAAAACCTCCAGGTAAGGATCGATGAGGCGCCGTTCGCGATGGGGGAAGCCCGTGGCGATCATCGTTTCCCGCAAGTCCTGGTGGTCTCGCAGAAAGATGCGCGCCCCGTTCAAGAAAGCTCCCTCCCCTTTTCGTGCCGAAAAAAGCTCCCTGTGCACGGGATCCAGAACAAAACCCAGAATGGGCAAACCGTCCTGACAGACCGCCACGGAGATGGCCACAAAGGGAAATCCATGGATAAAATTCGCCGTGCCGTCGATGGGATCGATGACCCAGGTGAATCCCTCTTTCAACCCATCGTTTTCCGATTCTTCCGCCATGATGTGATGCTGCGGGAAATGCTCCTGGATGACTTTCACGATCATGGCCTCACTCTCCATGTCCACATCGGTGACGTAATCGGAGATCCCCTTGGTATGGACAGCTCCCGAGGAGACATTGCCAATGCCCTCCCGGATCAATTCACCCGCCTGCTCTAACGCCAACCTTGCCACACGCTCCATTTCACGGATCATCATGCTCCTCGACTTTCTCATCCTCAGCGCTATCACCTGTGCCGAAAACTTCCACCAGTCACGCTCTACCAGGCCATGGAACCGCCTTCCTCTGTTTCATCTCCCCATGCCCGGACGATTCATCCACAGAATCACGGCAATCATTATCGAGGCCCTTGTGGACAGTGGCAAACAATTTTGGTATCTTTCCCCATTGAAAATCTCATACATTGGATTTTTATACTTTTTTTTCATTCTCATATGCCAACCGCCACGAGGCCAGCCATGAAAATCGATGTGCACACTCATATTTTCCCGCCCGATATCGTCCAGTCACGTCAACACTTTTTTGAGGGAGAGAACGTCTTCCAGCAGCTTTATGATTCGCCCAAAGCCAAACTGGCCGGAGCGGAATCTCTTTTGGAGGTGATGGATCGAGACGGGATCCAGCGTGCAGTGGTCTTCGGTTTCCCCTGGCAAAACATGGAGCTGGCCAAACGCCACAACGACTACGTGCTGGAAATGGCCTCGAAGTACGCCCCTCGGCTCATTCCCATGGCCTGTTTCAATCCTATGGACGCAGCAGGGCCGAGGGAGGCGGAACGGTGCTTCGGGGGGGGAGCCAGAGGGCTGGGGGAGCTGGCATTATACGCCTCCTGCGCGGAAGATGCGGCCCTCAACTTTTATAAGGAACTGGTGGAATGCTGCAGATCTCACAAGGGCATCCTCCTGGTCCACGCCAACGAGCCCGTCGGACACATGTACCCGGGGAAGGCACCGTTGGGGCTGGGCTTTTACTATTCCCTCGCCAGGATGGCGGCCGGAATCCCCTTGATCCTGGCGCACTGGGGCGGAGGCTTGTGCTTCTATGAACTGCTGAAGCGGGAAGCGCCTGAAGTGTTGGCCGATGTCTACTACGATACGGCCGCATCGCCTTTTCTCTATACTCCTGCCATCTACAGCCACATGTCCAGGATCCTCGGCAGGGGGAAAATCCTTTTCGGAAGTGATTACCCCCTCCTCGCCCCCGCTCGTTATTTTAAGGAACTGGAACAGGCGGACCTAGCCCCGGAAGAGGTAGCAGACATAATGGGGGAAAATGCGACCCGACTTTTTGGAGACGACCTGTGAGTCCCCCATGCCCCAGGAGAGCCACTGAGGGATTGTCTCCTCTCAGAGGCTGTCTAAGAATTCATCTCCTCGGGAGCCAAATCTGCTTCGATTCCCCTCTTGAGCAAGCGGGGAATTTTAAACGGCATACTCTTAGCCTCATTGGGTCGGGCTGATCTTGTAAAAGATTTCATCTGCCGCGCCCAGGAGGACTATGGGAGGTTCAAAGCCGATGATTTGGGCCGTCTCCATGTTGATGGCGATTTGGGAGGGCTGTTCGAAGCACTGAGTGAGCTGATTGGGCTTTGCACCGTTGAGGACTTTGGTCATGGTTTGAGCGTGAAATTCACCGAAGTATCTGTATCCAGCCGGTGCAATACTGGTCAGAAAACCATACTTTACCTCCTCGGAGCCAGCCTGTGAAAAGGTCGGGATGCGATATTGGTTCGCAATCTTCACGAGGTCGGGGATACTTTCCAGCCTGACGCCGCTTTGTTGAGTGACATAAATTGCATCGGCTTCCTTGCCGAATTTATGGAAGCACTCTTTCACACTTTCCACCTCTGCCGGTATGTCACCAATATCACTGACCGTGAAGCATCGAACGATTTCAAATCCACACTCTTTGGCAACTTTTTCGATCTTCCTGATGGCCGCGTAGCTCCTCCCATCGTCAGTGTCCTCATAGGCCACACCCAGTCTTTTGAAATGCATTATCTCGTGAAAGACGCGAATTTGCCTCTCATAAACATAGGGATCGATGGCGGCATTGACATGCTCAAAACCCGAGTCCTCGATGCTTTTGATGATCCCCGCAGACACCGGGTCGCTGCTGGAAAAAACCAGGGTGGGAGTGGAATGGTTGTCATTGGCCAAGTCTTTTCCCGCCCAAGTGCCCATGGCTATGACCAAATCCACATCCTTTTTGTGGTTCAATCGCTCCATGATTTTCTGAACAGTCAGGCTCCGCAAGTCTTCATCCCAATTGGCCGAATAATGACCGTCAGGCAAAAAAACCAGGTAGTCGCTTTTGGCTTCGTAGACCAGCCAGTCCCAGAGCGGCTTTGTCTCTTCACCTTTCTGTGCGGGTAAATCCGCCGTTTCAATCCAGCCGAGCTTCATGAGTCCACGAACCGTCTCTCCCAGTATTTTCTGATAATCCACATAGGGCCCCCCTTCATAGTAGGCAATCTGCCATTTCTTACCGTCCTTCGTGACGGGTGCCGTACTGAAGACCTGCTTGTCCTGAGCCGCTGAAGGAGCGCTCACGGTTAAAATATAAGTGGCTAAAACTAATATTATTTTTAACAATATTTTCATCATGACCTCCGTAGCTTCGGGGATTCTTCAAATCCACTTCAAGAAGCTTGGCAACGATTTTTTATATATCGATATAGACCAGATCAGGCACCTGATCCGGTTTGGCGAAAAGCCTTTTTCACATGCGATGATTCAGGATCACCGCCTGTGGAGAATAAAGGGGCAAGCGGATCACATCCGGATCCAAGAAATCGCTCAGAAGAATTCTTTCCACACAAGCAGCGATTTCAGGTTTGATTTCCCCCTTTCGACCCATTTTTAAGGCACGTTCCCGTGCTCTTTTCAGCATGGACTCATCAAACCCTTTGACGACGCATCCACAAACCTGCTGATGAACGGGCCGATGTATACTGCGAACGGTTCAAATCTTGACTTTCGTAGGAGCGGCCTCCAGCCGCGATTCTACTGGGAGCTCGCTATTTCTGTCGCGGCTGGAAGCCGCTCCTGCAGGATCAACAATAAGTCAAGACCTCAACCGTTTGGAGTATAAATCATGCTGACACCGTACATCATCAGGATCCTGCCGACGCTCGACTGAGAGGTCCCAACACTGTCCAAATAGACGGGGCTGACGTGATCACCATGAAAAAGATCGTCGAGCTTCTATGCCTCGAAAAGCCTGTGCCGCCCTCTTTCCGTGGACGTGGAATCAGCACCAGGAGAAGCAGGAGGGAGGCCCCGCAAGCAACGACAGTTCCCAACCGTTTGAGAGCCCTGAGAAGGATCGTTTGCAGGGTTCCGGAAAAAAGGGCCTGATCGAGGCTGAAAACGACTGTCGCAATCGTTTTTTTGGGAGTCCAGAACCTGAAAGCACCGAAGGACCCGATTCTGATGGGTGGTATAGTGAAATGCAGCGCCTTTCGCTCCTGCCCCCTGACTCTTGCAGCAGTCTTCCCAGAACGCTTTCGGCATCGCAGTGTTCAAAAGTCGTTTGTCAGAGCTGTAGAGAATGGAGCCGTCCGGCAATGTAACAGAAACCCGAACCGGAGGTTTCGAGAATGTCGCCGGTACGTCACGGATGCCTGGAATACGGCCCTTCAGTACACCCTCGATTTTGCGCTCCGCCCTTTCCAGTTCGTCGGTAATTCCATGGAACTGGTGGACCGATTGGCCATTTTGCATGGAAATCTGAAGGCTTTTTTGCAGGTTTTCCCGAAGGACCGAAAACCTTGAGAGACTGGATTCCAGGTAGAGCTTTTCCAGAGCCGCCCAATGAAACAACGCGCTGAAGCTCAGGCAGATCAGGAGCAAAGCCACGCCGCCGGCCACAACTCTCAGTTTTGGGGATTTTTGGGGGTGTCGAGGTGGCAGCTCATGCAATGAGCTTGCACTGCTTGGCGGCATATCGATTCCTCATGGAGCAAAATGTTCAGTGGCGGGAACCTGTTCTCAGGATACCATCAACTGTAAGCCATGTGTCCATATCGGCAGCGGCTCCCGACAACTTGAACATTAAAGGGCAAGATGCGCCCTTTTTCTTTAACTTCCCAATCCTGGAGAGCAAACATCCCTTCAAAAAGCATCACGGGTCTGCCATGTATCTGCCAACCTTCATGAACGGCGGCAATTTGTATTTCTGCCTTTTCGTCGTGCCATCGACAGCGGTGCGGCAGGACAGTGATGCGGTCCGAATCGATCCTGCCCAGTCTGTGGGCGACAAAAGCCGTTGCCAGCGCACCGGTGCCGCATGCCAGGGTCTCGCGATTGATCCCCCGCACGAAACAACGGTATTCGAGAGCACTGTTCTCTTGAATGCAACGAGTAAAATTGATGTTGATCCCCGCAGGGAACAAATTCGAATAAACCCGTCCAAAGTACTTGCCGATGAAATGCACCAGTGAAGAACTGGTGCTCTTCCGCTTTTCCACAACAATACCCGTATCGTTTCGTTCGCCTCCGGGGGTGAAGATGGCCTCCGCAGGCTGTTTCAAGGAAAAGCCATTTTCAGCAAAGATGACAAGATGAGGCTCACCGGTGAAGACGAGATAACCGCTCAGAGTGAGCGATTTTGCATCGCCAAAGAAGCTGGCCCCATCAGATTGCCGAAACCTGGTGATTTCAACTTCCCGCACCATGTCAATTACATAGTCATAGGGCTCGATCATGGACCGGTCCACCAGGTTGGCGGGCATACGCTGCGGATGCCCCAGGTTGACCCAGCTGACTCCCCGCTCCAGCTCCAGTTCCCTGCCGATGGGGACGACTTTGGGGGAAGCCGTGGGAATCTGTGTCATGATCCGAGCCGTTTTACGCCGTATCGGTGATACAGGTAGTCCGCCATCCCGGCCGGCTTGAAGCAGGGTTTCACGAGGTAGGCGGCCGCGGCAAAGGTCCCCCGTTTGCTTCCGTGATACTTTTTTTGCAGGATCGAGGGAAAAATTTTGCATCTCCCGCAGTCCGAAAGACAATGGAAGGAAAAAGATCCTTCCGCCGAGCTCCGGATCAGACGTGAAAAATATAATCCAACCAATGTCTTAGCGCCACAACCCCACCTATTGACATCCCTTGGCACTGCTCTTGCTCATAAGCACAGCAACGACAGTATGAAGAGTCGATTCAGCAGAGACCATACAGAGTTCACCCTACGAAGGAGGGGGAGAGGTAAAAGGGAATGTAGACGACGAACGCATCCATAGTGCATGGCGGAATTCCGCCAAGTGAGTTTCAATGGGCTCAATAACCAATACGATCTCAAATTGCATACCAGGAGAATGAAATGAAAAAAATGGTTTCCATTTTCGGCATCGGCGCAATGGTCATGGTGATTGGTGTAGGTTCCGGATTTGCACAGCCCCAGGCTGCAAGCACTCAGCCGGCCGTGAGCGCGGGAGCGGAGCAGTCCAGCCCGGGCGCAGGCACCGTAGCAGAAAAGGCCAAAGCCGGCGCTATGAAGGCTGTCGAAGGCGCCAAATCCCCGAGCCTGGGAACAGCCAAGCCGGCTGTGCCGGGTACTGAAGAGAAAGCCGCACCCGCAGCTGCCGACAAGGCCAAGACTCCTGACGTGAAGCCGGTCGAAGGCGTTAAAACCGAGGCGGCAGGAACAGCCAAGCCAGCTGTGCCGGGCACTGAGGAGAAAGCCACACCCGCAACTGCCGACAAGGCCAAGACGCCCGACGTGAAGCCGATCGAAGGCGCACAAACCGAGGCGGCGGGAACAACCAAGCCGGCTGTACCGGGTACTGAGGAGAAAGCCGCACCCGCAGCTGCCGACAAGGCCAAGACTCCCGACGTGAAGCCGGTCGAAGGTGCCAAGCCCGATGTTACCAAGGCCGTGAAACCGAAGATCGATGAAATGAAGGACAAAGCCACCGCCCCTGTAAAACACAAGTAACGGTAATGAAGACAGCACCCTTTTGTGAAGGTCTGCGCGAAGGCACCGAGCACCTCATACTTGACATTTCCAGTAGGAAAGGTAGAATTCGCAACCACAAAAGGGAGTAGCCGGAAAGGGTAAAGTCACCAATACGGCACCCGTTATGCCTGGCTTTACCGTTGGTCCATACCAATTGGCGAGACTTTTGACATGAGTGATCGTGCTGAAAGTCTCGCTTTTTTTTGAGAGAACGAGAGACTTCGGCAGTATGTTTTTTCAACACTTCCATAGCCTGACGGGTTTCAGGAAAGAAAGGATGCCAGATGAAATGTCCAGTCTGTAGCGTGGATCTGATGATCACTGAAAGACAGGGAGTCGAAATCGACTATTGCCCGCAGTGCCGGGGTGTATGGCTTGACAGAGGTGAGCTTGACAAGATCATCGATAGAGCGGCCATCTATGAACCTCAGAACGTCGGAAGAGAACCGTTGGACAGGGGCGGCCCTCCAACACCACCCCCCTACCAGGAAGAACGGCATCGATCCTACGGCGGCTACCGGGAAGAGCGGCATAGACCGTATGGTGAGCCGAAACACAAAAAACGAAGATCGATTCTGGAAGACCTTTTTGACTTTGATTGAGCAACCCCCTGGAAAACCCCGATCGCGTACTTATCATGACTTCCAATGGAAATAATAAGGAGGATCTCTATGGTGCGTCGGATCATTCGAATCGGTCTGGGCAGTTTCTTCATCCTGCTGGGTCTGGCGGGTCTGGTACTTCCGATTCTTCAGGGGTGGCTTTTTCTGGGGCTGGGTGCCCTGGTACTCTCCCGCGATGTGCCTTTCTTTTCTCGGATCGTGCACGCCATAGCCACGCGATTCCCACGAGTGGGGCTGGCGGTGCAGCGTTTGAGTAAAACTCTCCCTGCCATGGGAAACTGAATGCGAGGGGAAAGCCACTGCGGCAGCCACAACTGATCGTTCCACGGGAAAATGTCAAGCATGATGCTTTGGGCTGTTTTATCCGGTTTTATTGTCGCTCCTGCAGCACCATGGCTCTGCCGCATCTCGGGAAAGCGAGGTGGGTGGCTCATGGCTTCACTCCCCGCACTCCTGACCCTGTACTTTGCCCAATACGTCCCGCGGACCGCCGCGGGGGAATGTTTCATCTTCAAGACCCCGTGGGCATCAGCGGCAGAAGTCAGCCTGAGCTTTTCCCTGGATGGACTGAGCGTGCTTTTCGCCCTGCTCATCAGCGGTATCGGGACACTGGTCTGCATCTATTCCGGCGATTACCTGAAAGATCACCCCCAACGCGGGCGTTTCTTCTGCACCCTCTTCCTCTTCATGGGTTCCATGCTGGGGGTTGTGCTGGCGGATCATGGCATCGTCCTCTTCGTCTTTTGGGAGCTCACCAGCATCAGCTCTTACCTGCTCATCGGCTTCGATCACAGGCGGGAAGCTGCCAGAAGCGCAGCCCTTCAGGCCCTGCTCGTGACCGGAGCCGGTGGACTGGCTCTCCTGGCGGGCTTGATCCTGCTGGGCCAGGCAGGAGGGAGCATGGAGCTCTCCACCCTCGTTCATCGAGGGGAGGCTGTTCGGTCTCATCCTCTCCATCTTGCCATATTCCTGCTCATCCTCGTCGGCGCCTTCACCAAATCAGCCCAGTTCCCATTTCACTTCTGGCTCCCCAATGCCATGGAAGCCCCAACACCGGTCAGTACCTATCTCCACTCGGCAACCATGGTCAAGGCGGGAATCTATTTGCTGGCGCGCCTTGCCCCCATCTGGGAGGGTGCTTCCATCTGGTCGCAGGTGCTCATACCGGTAGGAGGATTGACCCTGCTCACGGGCGCTGCCCTGGCCCTGGTGCAAACAGACTTGAAGCGTCTCCTCGCCTACACAACAGTCAGCGCTCTCGGCATCATGACGCTTCTCCTGGGCATAGGCAGCGTGAGCGCCCTGCAGGCGGCCACGGCCTTCCTTCTCGCTCACGCTCTCTACAAGGGCGCACTCTTCCTGGTGGTGGGCATTCTGGACCACGAGGCGGGAACGAGAGAGGTGACTGAACTGGGCGGTCTTGGGGGAGCCATGCCCGTCACGGCGTTGGCTGCCGCTTTGGCTGCGCTCTCCAGTGCGGGATTCCCTCCCTTTCTGGGTTTTCTGGCCAAAGAAGGGATGTACAGCGCCACCCTCCAGGCACCCGGGGCCTGGCTGCCCACCGGAATGGTCCTGCTGGCAAGTGTTTCCTTCGTGGCAGCGGCCGGCCTCGTCGGATTCAAGCCGTTCCTGGGACCCAAAATCACGGCCTCCCGCACGCCCCACGAAGCTTCCTTCAGCCTCTGGATTGGGCCTTTAACGGCAGGCATCCTTGGCCTGCTGCTGGGTTTGATGCCGGGGGCGGCTTCTGAATACCTCATCGGTCCCGCCCTTTCAGCGATTCATCCCGGTACCGTTTCCTCAACTCTGGCACTATGGCATGGTTTTGACATCAAGCTCCTTTTGAGCGGCACTGTGTTTCTCCTGGGAACAGCCGTGTACTTCCATTGGCCCCGAGTATGCCGCGGCTTGAATTTCTTGAATGCGTCGGGGGGCTTCGCTCCCAGCCGCTGGTATGCCTTCGGGCTGGAAGCCCTTCTCCGGGTGTCCCGCTTCCAGACGCGCATTCTGCAGAGCGGGCATCTGCATCTTTATCTGCTCATCGTCATTTTGACAACGATCGGCCTGGTGGGGGCTTCACTCCTGGATCACGATGTCCACGTCGGGCTTGGGAGATGGAAGGACATTCGCCCCCATGAGGCCATACTGGTCGCGGTAATCCTTGCAGCCACCGTCATGGTGGTGCGGTCCCCTTCCCGCCTGACGGCGGTTGTGGCCCTGGGAGTCGTCGGCTACGGTGTCGCCATGATATTCCTTCTTTTCAGCGCACCGGATCTGGCCATGACCCAGCTTTCCATCGAAACCCTTTCCGTCATCCTGCTGGTCCTGGTCATTTTTCGACTGCCGCGGTACAGCAGTTATTCCAACAAGCTGGAACGCATGCGGGACGCGGGCGTGGCTCTGACGGCCGGGGCGTTGATGACGGCTTTAATCCTGGCGGCTACCGCTCTTCAGAGAGAAGCCCGCCTGGTGGACTTTTTTGCAAAAAATACGCTTGAACTGGCTCAGGGACGCAACGTGGTGAACGTCATCCTGGTGGATTTCCGGGGGGTTGATACACTCGGTGAGATCACGGTTCTTTCGGTAGCCGCCATTGGCGTCTATGCTCTGCTCAAACTGAAAGATATCCGTACAAACGACACGACACCGCGTAATGACTGAACATCCACCCTTGTCCCTGCAATCCGGGGCATTCTGGAGGAGATCCCTCATGTCCACTCTCATCTTGTCCACGGCGACACGTTACTTGATGCCGCTGCTCCTGCTGCTGTCGGTGCATCTCCTCCTGAGAGGACACAACGAGCCCGGAGGCGGCTTCGTGGGAGGCCTCGTGGCTTCCGCCGCCTTCGCCCTTTACACCATCGCCCACGGAGTGGATCAGGCAAAACGAATGCTGCGGGTGGATTCCAAAACCCTTATTGGAATGGGACTGTTCCTGGCGCTGGCATCAGGAACCTTTTCTCTCTTCGCCGGTGATCCTTTCATGACGGGGCTCTGGATGAAGGAAAAGCTGCCCACCATCGGAAAAGTAGGCACTCCTGTCCTTTTCGACGCTGGAGTCTACTGCGTGGTGGTGGGGGTCACTCTGACGATTCTTTTTGCACTGGCGGAGGACTGAAGTGGAAGTGGTGCTGGCTTTCGTCGTTGGGGGACTCTACGCAGCGGGACTGTATCTCATGATGCGGAGAAGCATCGTCAAGATCATCCTGGGGCTGGCCCTCCTCGGGCATGCAGCAAATCTGCTGCTCTTCACCATGGGGCGGCTCACACGGGGGCATCCTCCCGTCCTCCACGAGGGCGACACTCAGCTCCTGCATCCCTTCGCCGACCCGATTCCCGAAGCATTGATCCTTACGGCCATCGTCATTGGCTTCGGCATCCAGGCCTTTGCCACCGCACTGATTCGGCGCTCCCATGAAATGATGCAAACCGATGACTTGGACAAAATGCGAGCCAGCGACTCCTCTGACTGAACAATTGCTCAAAACCGCAACCCCACTATGGAATTCCATCGGATGAGCCAGATACTCCTCCTGCCCATTTTGATTCCCCTCCTGACGGCCATTCTCTCGCTCCTGGCATGGCGCCGCCCTGCCCTCCAGCGACTGCTGAGCCTGGCCGGCGCCGCCGCCCTGCTGTTCGCGGGACTGGGCCTCTTCACACATGTTTGGAAGGAAGGCATTCAGGCGGTCCAGGTGGGCAACTGGCCCGCCCCCTTCGGCATCACGCTGGCCGCCGATTTACTCAGCGCGTCCATGGTCGTCCTGACGGGCCTGGCCGGGCTTGCGACGGCGGTCTATTCCCTCGCCGGTATGGACAGGCAGCGAGAAAGCTTCGGATATTATCCTCTGCTGCATGTGCTGCTCATGGGCGTCAGCGGGTCATTCCTGACGGGCGACATCTTCAACCTGTATGTATGGTTCGAAGTACTGCTCATCGCCTCTTTCGTGCTCCTCGGCCTGGGCAGCGAAAAGACTCAACTGGAGGGAACCCTCAAATATGTCACCCTGAACCTCATTTCTTCGGCGCTCTTTCTCGCTGCCATCGGCATGCTCTACGGCGTCGTCGGGACGTTGAACCTGGCGGACTTAGCTCTCCAGATGCAATCGGCCCGGCAGCCGGCCCTGATCTTCACCCTCAGCATGCTTTTCCTCATCGCTTTCGGCATCAAGGCGGCCATTTTTCCGCTCTTCTTCTGGCTCCCGGCTTCTTATCACACTCCTCCGGCCGCTGTTTCAGCCATCTTTGCAGGGCTCCTCACGAAGGTGGGAGTCTACGCTCTCATTCGGGTCTTTTCCCTCATGTTCGCCCAGGATATGGAGCGCATACGCCCTGTCCTCCTCACTCTGGCAGCCCTCACCCTCCTGACGGGCATCCTGGGAGCTCTGGTTCAGAAGGATTTTCGCAGGATACTCTCCTTCAACCTCGTCAGCCATATCGGCTACCTGATCATGGGGCTCGGGCTCATGACCCCCCTTGCCCTTGCGGGCACCATCTTCTACATGTTCCATGACGTCATCGCCAAGACCAACCTGTTCCTGTTCAGCGGAGTCATCCACCGCATGCGAAACACGTACAGAATCACTCGCCTGGGCGGCTTCTATGCTTCGCACCCCGGCCTTTCCATCCTTTTCCTCATCCCTGCCCTTTCCCTGGCGGGAGTCCCCCCCCTCTCGGGCTTCTGGGGAAAGCTGGTCCTGGTTCAGGCCGGTCTGGAGGAAGGCCAATACCTTCTCGTCGCCGTTGCACTGGGAGTGGGACTCTTGACTCTCCTTTCCATGGGACAAATCTGGGCCGAGGTCTTTTGGAAGGATGCCCCCATTGCATCGGAATCGGAGTCTGCCGGCGCGAAAGTCCTGGAGCCCGGTCCCTGGCTTCTCTTCCTCATCCCCATGGGAGCACTGGCCCTTCTGACCTGCCTCATGGGTCTTTTTCCTCAGCCTGTTCTCAAGCTGGCGACGCAGGCCGCCGGACAGTTGATCTATCCCGAAGCCTACATCCGCACGGTATTGGGGGGCCGGCCATGAAGACCTTTCTATCCAATATTCTCCTGACCTTCTGCTGGATGGTCGTGACAGGACTGTTCGAGCTCTCCAACTTCCTGTTCGGCTTCCTCCTCTCTTACGGCATCCTGAGGCTCTTTTTCGGGATTGAAAAGTCCGAGAGCTACTTCTCTAAACTCAATCAATCTATTGGATTCATTTCATTTTTTCTGTGGGAGCTCTTCAAGGCGAATTTGAGGGTCGCCCATGATGTTCTGACACCCCGCCATCGTATGAAACCGGGGGTCATCGACGTTCCCCTGGATGTGGAAACAGACGCGGAAATCACCCTGCTCGCAAATCTCATTACTCTCACACCCGGTACTTTGAGCCTGGACGTTTCCACGGACCGCAAAGTCCTCTACATTCATTCCATGTACATAGACGATGTGGAGGGGTTCAGGCGTGACGTCAAGGATGGCTTCGAACGCCGCGTGAAGGAGTTGCTCCGATGAGCCTGCATGAATTGATTTTTTACTCGGTTGTCGCCGTCCTCACCCTCTCCATCCTGCTGGCTTTCATTCGCCTGATGAAGGGGCCAAGCCTGCCGGACCGCGTGGTGGCACTGGAGGCCATTTCCACCATGGGGATCGGAGTGATCGCCGTTTACACCGTCACCACGGGAGAAGGGGTATTCCTGGATGTCGCCATGATTCTGGCCCTGGTTTCCTTCCTGGGGACGGTGGCTCTGGCCTATTACATACAAAAGCCTGCCTCGTCGGAAGAAGGGGACTGAATATGAGCGAAATCATCTCCACCGTGCTCATGGGAGTGGGCGCACTCTTCATGGGACTGGCGGGAATCGGTATTTTGAGGATGCCGGACCTTTTCATGCGCATGTCCTGCAGCACCAAATCTTCCACCCTCGGTGTCGGATTCCTGATGCTGGCAGTCTGTTTTCGGTTCCCTCACCTGAGCATCATCAGTCGGGCGGCGGCGATCGTCGTCTTCGTTTTTCTGACGGCCCCCATAGCCGCGCATATGATTGGGCGGGCGGCTTACATCTCGGGCGTTCCCCTGTGGAGCAAATCCGTCATAGACCAGCTCTGCAACCGGTATGACCGCTGCACCCTTCACCTGGAGAGTTATGCTCTGTCCGAGCCGACTTCCCCGGCATCTGAAGAAGAGGCAAGCCATCAGGATCCCGCAGTTCCCGGGTGAGCTCAAAAGAACGCACCGGCGCACACCACGGCAAGCATGGCCAGAGGATAATAACTGGCGCGATTGAAAAGAGCGGAAGCCTGCCGTGCCGACCTGCCTTTATAAAGCCCGTATGCGGGCACCAGAAGCAATGAGACCCCACACAGCAACGCCCCCAAAAGATAAATGGGGCTGAGGTCCGCGGGGGTCACCCAGTAAAGCAACAGGCTCAAGGCAATGGCGAGGGCCAGGGAACAGAGAATGATCTGCAGCATCCCCTCTATGCCGAAGCGCATGGGAACGGTTTCGGCTTGCAGGTTGCTGTCCTCCTTCAAATCGCTCCAGTCGTTGGGCACGTTCTGGCCCCCGATTTCCCAGAAAAACAGCCAGAGGAAGAGACAAATCATAAAGAATGGTGAGGGATCGGGGGTAACGGCGAAAACGGCGGCCATGGCCCCGGCCGTTTTGACGGCTCCACTCACCAGGACACGCAGATAACTCACCTGAAGCAGGAGACAGTAAACGGCCTCGGCAAGGCAGGCCGCGGCAAAAACAGCAGCACACGTGGGGTTGAGGGCATAGGCACCCAGCAATGCCACGGCCCCCCAGCCTGCGGTCCAGAGGATGCCCTCCCTCAGACTCAGCAGGCCCTGCGCCAGAGGATGGCGTGCATACACCGCATCCAGGTCGTTGGCCGCATGCAGGAGTCCGGTCTCCCGGATTTTCTCTCGATCCACCCTGTAGTCCACAACATCATTCAACGCATACACCGCCGTATAGCCGGCAAAAGCCGTCAGAATCCCCAACAGCAGAACGGGCAGGGAAGGCATTTTCCCCAGCCAGAGCATGGCGGCCAGGCCTGGGGTGGCCATATCGATCAGCCCATGGGGTGTTCTGGAGAGAGCCATGAAGAGCTTGAGGCGTGAGAGTCCCGGGTGTGTGGCGTTGTTCGCGCTGGATGTCCTGGTCAACGAAATGTCCTCCCTCGTCTAAAGATGTTTGGCTGCATTCAGAGCTCAAGTCCGGCTATTTGCCGACGTGCATTTCCCGAAACAGCGCCTCCAGCTGCTCCTCGGGCAGAATCTTTTCCTCCAGGACGATCTCTCGAACCGTCTTCCCCCTCCGGTAAGCCTCCAGGGCGATCTTGGACGATCGATCATAGCCCAGGATGGGAGTCAGGTAGGTGGCGAGGGCCAGGCTTTGTTTAATATTTGCAGCACATTTTTCACGATTGGCCGTAATGCCTGCAACACAGCGATCGGCAAAGAGGCCCGCTGCGGCCGTCAAGATATCGATGGACTGCAAAAGATTATGGGCAATGAGAGGCAGCATGGTATTGAGTTCGAAGACTCCCCCTTGAGCTCCCATGCCGATGGCGACATCGTTTCCCATCACCTGGGCCGCAACCTGGATGACGACTTCCGGAATGACGGGATTGATCTTTCCCGGCATGATGGAGGAGCCGGGCTGAAGGGAAGGAAGGTTGATTTCCCCCAGGCCGCATCTCGGACCGGAGGCCAGCCAGCGCAGATCGTTGGCGATTTTCGACAGGCTGAGGGCAACGGTCTTCAAGGCCCCGCCGGCCTCGGATGCGGCGTCTTGAGCAGCCTGAGCTTCAAAGTGATCGACCGCCTCGCGAAAAGAGCAGCCCGTTTCCTCGGAAAGCAGGGCAATGACACGGGGGGCGAATTCCGGATGCGTGTTCAGGCCGTTTCCCACGGCGGTACCGCCCAGGGCCAGCTCAGCCAGGGAGTCTTCCGTTCGCCGAATTCGCTCCATCGCCAGCTCCACCTGCCGGGCATATCCCCCGAATTCCTGCCCCAAAGTGATGGGCACCGCATCCTGCAGGTGCGTTCTGCCGATCTTCCAGATGTCGGAAAAAGCCTCCGCTTTCTGCGCCAGCTCCCGGTGCAGGCGTTCGAGGGAGGGAATCAACTGCTGTTTCATGGACAGAAGGGCTGCCACGTGGAGGGCGGTGGGAATGACGTCGTTGCTGGATTGCCCCAGGTTCACATGGTCATTGGGATGCACGGGGGATTTTCCTCCACGCTTTCCCGTGAGCATCTCATTGGCACGTCCGGCAATGACTTCATTGGCATTCATATTGGTGGACGTTCCCGAGCCCGTTTGAAACACGTCCAGGACAAACTGGTCATCCAGCCTTCCGTCCACCACTTCCAGAGCCGCGTGGACAATGGCATCCGCCAGTTCCGCGTCCAGGAGCTCCAGCTCCCGGTTCACCCCGGCCGCACATTTTTTGACCCGTCCCAGGGCGCGGAGGAACGCACGGGGAAACCTCAGACCGCTGACGGGGAAATTGTCCACCGCCCGCTGGGTCTGGGCTCCGTAATAGGCCTCTTGAGGCACCTGCACGCTTCCCAAAGCATCTTGTTCCGTTCGGTAATGCATGGGCAGTCTCCAACTGTTTGAAATTCATTAATGCGAGCTCTCGGGAAAGGTTTTTTCGATTTCTCCTTTCATGATATTGATGGACTTGGTCACGGGAATGCTCTTGGGACAGACCCGGGTGCATTCGAAGTAATTCTTGCACGACCACACCCCATCGGCGAAATCCACAGCTTTGAGGCGCTCGCGAAAAGCGTCGTCCCTGGAATCGTGGATGAATCGATAGGCCCACATGAGGACGGCAGGCCCGACATATTTCGGATTCTCATCCATGGCCGGGCAGGCTGCCGTGCAGCACGCGCAGAGGATGCACCGGATGACATGGTCAACTTTCTTCCGATCCTCGGGACTCTGCAGCCTCTCTTTTTCCAACGCCGGTCCCGTGCTGATGAGATGCGGCTGAAACCTCTTGATCCCCTCCAGAAAACCGTCCATATCCACAATGAGATCCTTGAGGACTTTGAAGTGAGGCAGAGGCTCTATCAGGATTTCGGACCCCTCGTACTCGCGGACGAGCTTCTGGCATGCCAGACCACAGACACCGTTGATGCGCATGCCGTCGGACCCGCAGACACCGTGACCACAGGACATGCGATAGCCGAGCGTCCCATCCTGCTCCCACTTGATCCTGTTGAGGCAATCCAGAATGCGATGGCCGGGTTCGGCTGAAACCACATAAGACTGGAAACGAGGCTCCTGGTCCACTTGGGGATCAAACCGGAATATTTTGAATTTCACTTCCATATCAATAGGTCCTCGGCTTGGGTTGAAAGCGGGTGATATGGACGGGCTTGTAGAAAACCCGCACCTCGCCATCGGTCTTTTGAATCAAGGTGTGCTTGAGCCATTCCTCGTCATTCCTTTCGGGATAATCATCCCTGGAATGGGCTCCACGGCTCTCTTTCCGGTTGAGTGCCGAAACGGTGATGGCCTCTGCGAGCCCGAGGAGCGCTTCCAGCTCCAGGGCGTCCAGGAGATCCGTGTTGAACCGGGCACCCCGATTGTCGATGACGACTTTTCCATAGCGCTCTTCCAGGGAACGAATCTCCGAGAGGGCCTGGACCAGGGTTTCCTCGTGGCGGAAGACAGAGCATCGCAGCGTCATGGTTTCCTGGAGACGGCTGCGGAGATGCGCCGCCTTCTCACCGGCCTTTCTTTCCTTGATCTTTCGGATTCTCTCCAGAGCCGGCCTCTCGGGATTCCGGGGCAGTTCCTGCCAGGGCAATCCGGCCAAATCCCGCCCAATCTGCAGGCCCGTTCTGCGTCCAAACACCACCAGATCCAGGAGGGAGTTGCAGCCCAGGCGATTGGCCCCGTGGAGCGAGAGGCAGGAGCATTCTCCCGCCGCATACAGGCCGGGCACCACCTCCTGACTCCCGCCGAGCACATGCCCGTCCACGTTGCAGGGAATTCCCCCCATCATATAATGGCAGGTGGGCTGTATGGGAATGAGCTCTTTGGCTGGATCGATCCCCAGGTAGATCTTCACGAAGGAGGTGATGTCCGAAAGCCTTTCAGCCAGCTTTTGCTCACCCAGGTGCGTCAGGTCCAGATGGACATAGTCCTTGCCGCCGATCCCCCTGCCCTCGAGAATCTCCGTCCGGATGGCCCTCGACACCATGTCCCGCGGTGCCAGGTCCTTGATGGTGGGAGCATAACGCTCCATGAAGCGCTCACCGCTCCCATTGCGCAGGATTCCCCCTTCCCCCCTGGCCGCCTCACTCAGGAGAACGCCCATGCCGTATATGCCCGTGGGATGAAACTGCACAAACTCCATGTCTTCGAGAGGAATGCCGGCACGGTAGGGGATATAGACCCCCTCCCCCGTATTGGCGAAAGCGTTGGAAGTTGTCTTGTAGACTTTTCCGTAGCCGCCTGTCGCCAGCATGACCACCCGGCTGTGAAAGACGTGCACGTCCCCCGTCGCCAGTTCATACGCCACCAGGCCCGCCACCTGGCCATCTTTGAAGATCAGATCCAGCATCTGGAGCTCGGGGTAGACCTTTATCCCTTTGCGCTCCGCCTGAAAATAGAGGGTATCCATCATGACCCGTCCAGTACGGTCGGCGGCGTAGCAGGCCCTCTTGACAGGCGCCTTGCCGAAGTCTCTCGTGTGCCCTCCAAAGGCCCTTTGAGCGATCTTCCCGTCCGGTGTACGGTTGAAGGGAACCCCCAGATGCTCCAGCTCATAAACGGCCCGCGGCGCATCCGTGGCGAGGA
Source organism: Desulforhabdus sp. TSK (assembly GCF_022836495.1). Taxonomy (GTDB): domain Bacteria; phylum Desulfobacterota; class Syntrophobacteria; order Syntrophobacterales; family Syntrophobacteraceae; genus Desulforhabdus. The sequence continues at coordinate 51,637 of NZ_BQXM01000011.1, read as the reverse complement.
TTTCGGCCACATGTTGATCCGTGAGGTAGTCTCCCCCTTTGACCGTGTCGTACATGTGCCATTCCCAGGAGTCGGGCTCTTCGTTGCCGAGGGCTGCGGCGATTCCCCCCTGGGCGGCACCGGAATGGGATCGCGTGGGGTACACCTTGCTGATGAGAGCCACATCCACATTCCCGGCCACCTCCAGGGCCGCCCGCAAACCTGCGAGGCCCGCCCCCACAATCACGACATCATGCTTGAACACCATCCTTCATTCCTCCTCTGCTCCCCCAAAAGGGGACTTCAAAACCTCCCGGACCAGATGATGACTTTCGTTGCGATGGACTAACGTTCCGCCAGAGGCTTGAACTCGCACCCGATGGGACCGCAGTAATCTCCCACGTATTCCGCCTGAGGCCTGTAAAGCGCCGGTTTTCCCTGGGCTTCGCCGAATTTTTCTTCGATGATGTGCGCACACCAGCCCGAAATCCTCGAAATGGCAAAAACGGGGGTCATGATGTCCACGGGTATGCCCATCATGGCGTAGACGGACCCGCTGTAAAAATCGACATTGATCTTGATGCCCATCTTCCCCCGGCTCTCGAAGGCTTTGATGCCCTCGTCCTCGATGCGGGTGAGGAGATCGTACCAGTGCTTATGACCGGTTTTGCCTCCAAGACGTAGAGACATTTCCTTCAGAATGGTGGCCCGTGGATCATAGGTTTTATAGACGGCATGCCCCATACCCATGATTTTTTCACCGCGATCGATACGGCTTTGAACCCAGTTCCCCACCTCGTCCACGGACTTGACTTCCGCCTCCACCTGGCTGAGCATCTCCATGACCCGGGCATTGGCCCCGCCGTGCAGACTTCCCGAGAGGGCTCCCACCCCCGCCGCCACCCCGGCATACATGTGGGCCTGGGTGGAAACCACCTCACGGCAGGCAAAGGTAGATGCATTGAAGGTATGATCGGCGTGCAGGATGAGGCAGATGTCGAAATCGCGCGCCGTGCCTGCGTCGGGCTTCTGTCCCGTGAGCTGCCACAGAAAATTGGCTGCATGCGACAGGCTGTCGTCGGAAGGCAGGGGTTCCAGGCCCTGGCGTATCCTGTGCCAGGCGGCCACCGCCACGGGCAGCCGGGAAATGAGGCGCATGGCTTTGCGCACATTGGCTTCCCTGGACTCATCCAGCAGGTCGGGATCGCTCACAGCCAGGAGTGCCACCGAAGCCTGCAGCACGTCCATGGGGTCCGCCGTTGGAGGCAATCGTTTCAAAGCATCCAGGAGGTACTCAGGCAGCCGCCGAGCCGCAAGGAGCTCCTTTTCAAATTGCTCCAGGGCCGCTTTTCCAGGCAGAGAGCCGTTCAAAAGGAGATAAGCGGTCTCGGGAAAAGTGGACCGCTCCGCCAGTTCCTCGATGCGGAATCCGCGGTAAATCAAAATTCCGTTTTCCCCATCGATATAGCTTATTTTCGTATCCGCTACGGTAACGCCTCTCAAGCCGATATTCTTCGCACGAATTTCCTTTTCCATATCTCACCTCCCGTGAGGGTTCATGGTGACATTGAGCCTTCGACGGCGCCATCGCTCAGGATGAGCCCGCTCCGGCCTGGAGCTGCTGCTTCACAAAATTGAGGGCACCACCTTCCAGCAGATGCCTACGCTGGCGTTCGGAGACCTGCAGAATCGTCACGACAGTCCGACCATCCACTTCCACTGGAATTTCAACACTTCCCCTCTCAATATGGCTCCTCACATCTGTAAAAACCACTTTGGCCCCTTCCCGGAAAAGATCGTAATGGGACGGGTCCTTGAAAATGAGGGGAAGGATTCCGAAATTGCAGAGATTGGCTTTATGAATCCGGGCAAAGCTCAGAGCGATTTTAGCACGCACCCCCAGGGAGCGTGGAGCCAGCGCTGCATGCTCCCGGCTCGAGCCCTGCCCGTAGTTCTCTCCTCCCACAACGACCGCCGCCCCCACCGCCTTGCACTTGCTGTAGAATTCAGGATCGATCTGAGCATAAACAAACCTGCTGATGGCCTCGATGTTGGATCTCAACGGAAGGACCTGGTTTCCGGCAGGCATGATGGTGTCGGTGGAGACATTATCGCCGACCCTGAGGACGACCTCCGCGCGGAGGGTCTCCGGCAGAGGGTCCATGAGAGGAAGAGGCCGAATATTGGGGCCCCGAACCACTTCGGTGCCTCTCAAATCCTCCGACGGCGGAATGATGGAGGAAGCATCGATCCGGTACTTTTCCGGGTCCCTGATGCGGGGGTAATCCATCTCCTTCCCCAGTTCCCTCGGATCGGTGATCACCCCCTTGAGGGCTGCAGCCGCGATGGTTTCCGGAGAGCAGAGGTAGACCTTATCGTCTTTTGTACCCGAGCGTCCCGGAAAGTTCCGGGGCATGGTGCGAAGGCTGACTTCTCCCGTGCCGGGAGCCTGGCCCATGCCGATGCAGCCCAGGCAGCCGGGTTCATGGATGCGAGCTCCCGCATGGAGCAGGGAAATGACCCCACCCTGGGCGGCAACATTTCCCAGAACCTGCCGGCTCCCGGGATTCACGTGAAAAGAGGTGTAGGGATGAGCGTGTCGCCCTTCGACGATTTTCGCCACCACCATGAGGTCGCGAAAAGAGGAGTTGACGCTGCTCCCGACAATCACCTGATCCACTTTGGTCCCGGCCACATCCTTGACGGTCACCACGTTTCCCGGAGAGGAAGGACACGCAATGAGGGGTTCCAGGGCCGAAAGATCGATGCTGTCATTTTCATCATATTCCGCGCCTTCATCCGCACTCAGCTCCACCCACTGATCACCCCTGCCCTGTGCCTGGAGGTACGCCCGGGTATTTTCATCCGAAGGGAAGATCGAGGTGGTGGCTCCCAGTTCCGTTCCCATATTCCCGATGGTTTCCCGGTCCGTGGCCGACAGGCTTTTTACTCCCGGCCCATGGTATTCCACGATCTTGCCCACGCATCCCTTGACGTTATAGCGCCTGAGCATTTCGAGGATAACGTCCTTGGCGCTTACCCAGTCGGGAAGCGCTCCCGTCAGCCGCACGCCCAGGACTACGGGGCATGGAAGGTAGTAGGGATATCCGGCCATGGCGAGAGCCACGTCCAGTCCCCCCGCACCGATGCCGAGCATGGAAACGCCTGCTGCCCCCGGCGTGTGGCTGTCGGCTCCCAGCAAGGTCTTCCCCGGCCGTCCGAAACGTTCCATGTGCACCTGGTGGGAAACACCGTTTCCGGGAGGGCTGAAGTGAAGGCCGTAGCGCGCGGCGGCCGTCTGGAGATACTTGTGATCGTCGGCGTTCTTATTGTCCGTTTGCAGGATATTGTGGTCCACATACTGCACGGCGATCTCGGCACGAACGGAATCGATGCCAAGGGCTTCGAACTCCAGCATGGCCATGGTCCCTGTCGCATCCTGCAGGAGGACATGATCGATCTTCAGGGCGATTTCTTCACCGGGGACCAACCGCCCCTCCAGAAGATGCGCTTCCAGGATCTTGTGCGTAAGATTTTTTGCCACCGTTTCCTCCCTCTGATTTCCTGATTTTCCATGAGAATGCATTGCGACGGAAAAAGGGGAATGACTGTCGTGTCGCGTCGTCTGGTTATTTTTGAAGATACTTCGACTCGGGAGAGTGGTCAATGATCAGGTTGTTGGAGCCAAATTGGAGATGGAGGAAATACGGCAAAAAATCGAGCTATTCGGGATGCGACAGGAAAGGTTCCTGGGGGAGCTGAGAGGCTGTCCAAAAATTCATATGCTCGGGAGTCAAACCTGCTTCGTTTCCCCCCTCGATGGAGGCCAATGCTGTTGATTTAACATCACCCCGGTGAAAACCGGGGTCCAGAAAGTCTTTATTTTCCTGGATTCCGGCTTTCGCCGGAATGACGAACGTTGGTTAAGTCTACAACATTGTCGAGGGGGGCAGGGGGATGTTTCTTGGGTTTGCCAAATCCTGCCCCCCTGCTCCCCTCAAGGGGGCACATTTTTAGACAGCCTCTAAGGGAAGCGATTCTATTTCACTTTATCACTCAGGCTCTTGCCGGGTTTGAACTTTACAACCTTGGAGGCGGGAATACTGATCTTTTCTCCGGTTCGTGGATTCCTCCCTTCACGTGCGGTGCGTTCACCGACACTGAAGGTTCCAAAGCCCACCAACGTCACTTTATCCCCATTGGTCAAAGCTTCGGCAATTGCACCGACCATAGCATCCACGGCCTTTTCGGCCTGAACCTTCGTGATTCCCCCGTCCCCAGCCACTTTAGATACCAATTCAGCCTTCGTCATACTCTTTCCTCCTCATGTCACTGATTTCCAGATCAAGAATACACGATACTCCTCCAAGCCCCTGGATTCCCACCCCCTTTCGACATCGAAAATGAGCCCCTTCCAGAACATGTTGAACCCATCAACTCTCCAAAACAAACTGCGTGAAGGTATCCACCCCTCAATTCCAGGCGGGTTTCCGACAGAGCGCCTCATAGCCCCAGAGAAAGGCCCGTCGTCAAACCACTGGATGTTCTGTCAGGATCAGTCTCGCTATTCACTTCATTCCAGGAAAAGCATGCCGGTCTTGCCAGCCCCACCGGCCTTGCATCAGATCGTTTGAGCAATGGGCCGTATTCTAAGTCCAAGCTCTGCTAAATACAACATTTTTTAATAGCCAAAAGCACATAGCCCATGTTCTGCTCCACTTTTTGAAGGGAGCTCTCCGGGGAGCCGCCTCTCACCAGGCCCACCAAGTCCCATGCCTGTGATGGCATTTCCTGTGCATAATTTTATATGTACTTGTAATTATTATTCATATTTTCAAGAGATCGGCCCAGCCCAGCCGACGAACATTGACTTTGAAAAGGCATCTGCTATACTCCTTTCGGTCTTAAAGTGGATAGTATTCATGCACGTTGACCTCCAAAAAAGTCATTCCTGACAGAAGGGGCATAGAGCTTGCGTCAGCCAAAGTTTATTTTTATCACCGGTGGAGTGCTTTCATCCCTGGGGAAAGGACTCGCGGCCGCATCCATTGCAGCACTCATGGAGAGCCGCGGCCTTCGCGTGACGCTGCAGAAGCTGGATCCATACATCAACGTGGATCCCGGGACAATGAATCCTTTGCAGCATGGGGAAGTGTTCGTTACAGACGATGGTGCGGAGACGGACCTGGATCTGGGGCATTATGAACGGTTCACTCATGTGTGCATGTCCAAGAAGAACAACTTCACCTCCGGAAGCATCTACTATTCCGTCATCACCAAGGAACGGAGAGGCGATTACCTGGGGGGAACGGTCCAGGTCATTCCCCACATCACCGACGAGATCAAATCCTGCATCCGCGGAGCGGTGGACGATTTCGATCTCATGATCGTGGAAATCGGCGGCACGGTGGGCGACATCGAGAGCCTGCCTTTTCTGGAAGCCATCCGACAGTTCCGCAATGATGTGGGCAGGGAAAATGTTCTGTATATCCACGTGACCTTAGTGCCCTACATGAAAACATCCGGTGAAGTGAAGACCAAGCCGACGCAGCACAGTGTCAAGGAGCTCCGGGGCATTGGAATCCAACCCGATATCCTTCTTTGCCGCACGGAAAAGAACCTTTCCACCGATATCAAGGCCAAGCTGGCCCATTTCTGCAATGTGGAGCCCGACGGGGTCATCACGGCCATAGACGTGGAAAGCATTTACGAAGTCCCCATTCAGTTCCACCAGGAAGGACTGGACGAAAAGATACTCCGGCTCCTCAACATATGGACGCGAACCCCCGTTCTGGATCCGTGGGAACAACTGATCCACCGGTTGAAAGAGCCCGCCTACCAGGTGCGTATCGCCATAGTGGGAAAATACATCGACCTCACCGAATCCTACAAGAGTTTGAATGAAGCCCTCGTCCACGGGGGAGCGGCCCACAGCACCCGCGTTCTTCTGGACTACGTGGATTCCGAAAATGTCGAAAAGGAAGGCGGGGAAGCCCTCATCGAGGGGGCGGACGCCATTCTGATCCCGGGGGGGTTCGGTCAGCGCGGCGTTGAAGGGAAGATCAAGGCCATCACTTACGCCCGGGAGAACAGAGTCCCCTTCCTGGGGATTTGCCTTGGAATGCAGTTGGCCACCGTGGAATTCGCTCGGAACATCGCCGGCATGGAAAAGGCACACAGCATGGAATTCGACAAGCACACCCCCTATCCGGTGATTTACCTCATGCGGGAGTGGTTCGATTACAAAAACAATCAGACCATTCGCCGGGATGAAAATTCCGATTTCGGAGGCACCATGCGGCTGGGGGCTTATCCCTGCGTGCTGGAGCCACAAACCTTCGCTTCCCAAGCCTACCAGCAGCCGGAGATCTCTGAAAGGCACCGACACCGGTATGAATTCAACAACGAATTTCGTGACATCCTGGCCGGCCACGGCCTGCGCTTCAGCGGCCTGTCTCCCGACAGAAATCTCGTGGAGATCATAGAAATTCCCGACCATCCCTGGTTCCTGGGCTGCCAGTTCCACCCCGAGTTCAAATCCAGGCCCATGGAGCCTCATCCTCTCTTCAAGGCTTTTGTGGGAAAAGCTCTGGAAGAAGCCAGGAAGAAGCGTCCCGAGGATTTCCAGAAAGAGTGCATCTGTTAGACTTCCGGAGGAGCGCGTGGCAGGTTTTGAAGTGCTGGGGCAACCCATAGGAACTGAACGATTTTTCGTCATCGGCGGACCGTGTGTCATTGAGAATCGCGAGCAGGTCCTGAAGACGGCCCTTTTTCTGAAGGAGACCTGCAGGAAGCTGGAAATTCCCTGCATATTCAAGAGCAGCTACGACAAGGCCAACCGTACCTCTCTCCAATCCTACCGCGGCCCCGGCATCGAGGCAGGGCTGTCCATCCTGGCCGAGGTTCGCAAAGACCTGGGTATCCCCGTGCTGACGGATATTCACAGCCCTCCCGAGGCGGCTCGGGCTGGTGGAGTCGTGGACGTGCTGCAGGTACCGGCATTTCTGGCGCGCCAGACGGATCTCCTGCGGGCTGCAGGAGCAACGGGCAAACCCGTCAATATCAAAAAGGCCCAGTTTCTCGCTCCCTGGGACATGGCCCAGGTGGCGGAGAAAGTCCGCCGGACGGGAAACGAACGGATTGTCCTGACGGAACGAGGCAGTCAGTACGGCTATAACAACCTGGTGGTGGACATGCGAGCCATTCCCATCATGGCCGGCATGGGCTATCCGGTGGTTTTCGATGCCACCCACAGTGTTCAACTGCCCGGGGGGCAGGGCACGAGCTCGGGCGGGCAACGCGAGTTCGTCGCCCCTCTCGCGTGTGCGGCGGTAGCGGCCGGAGCCCACGGCGTCTTTCTCGAAATGCATGAAGACCCCGATCACGCCCTCTGCGACGGTCCCAATTCCCTGCAGCTGACTCAAGTTCCGGCCCTCCTGGAAAAACTGTTAAAAATCTACCACACGGTGCGGAGTGACGAGCCACCAGGATCGTTCCACCCCAGGGAGAAACCATGATTCCAGAGGATATGAGGGAAGAGCTTCAGGCGCGCATCCGCCCCATTCGCTTGCTGATTTTCGATGTGGACGGCGTTCTCACCGACGGGCGCATCATCATCCATGACGATGGATCCGAAACCAAAGCCTTCGATGTTCAGGACGGACACGGGATCAAGCTGCTCCAGCGGGCGGAAATCGAAGTGGCCCTGGTCACAGGGCGCCATTGCAGGGCCGTGGATCACCGAGCCCAGGGGCTGGGCATCACGCACGTCTACCAGGGCATCCATTACAAGGTGGAGGCTTACGAGAAGATCCTCTCCGAGACACACCTCAAGGACGAGGAGATAGGCTACGTCGGGGATGACCTCATCGACATCCCCGCCATGCGGCGAGTGGGATTTGCAGTGGCCGTGCCCAATGCATCTTCCCATGTCTTTCCTTTCGCACACTATGTCACGAAAGCGCCGGGAGGCCATGGAGCCGCCCGGGAGGTTTGCGAGCTGATCCTGCACGTTCAGGGGCGTTGGGAAAAAGTGACACAACGCTATTTTGCCTGAAGGACGCAAATGCAGCACCCTGCCCATAATCCTTCCATTTTTTCCAACCATACAGCGAAAAATACCCGGATTACACCTTTACAGGCACACCTGATGCATGTTACATAGGGAATAACATTGTAATTCACTAATTTAACTATATAAATTTTTCCAAATTGGGAAGGATGGGATGGTGCTTTCGCGTAAGATAGCCCAAGGACTGATACTGGCCCTCGCACTGGGCCTCACGGCAATGCTCGTGCTGGGCATTTGGCGGGGGAAAACCCAGCAGAAGGAGCAAGTGGCCCAGCAAGGCGAATCCACGGATGCCGCCATGAAGCTCTCCGACATGGAATACACCGAAATGCAGGAAGGCAGGCAGCTGTGGACGCTCAAGGCGACGGAAGCCCGTTATTTTCAAGACGAGCAAAAGACGGAGCTCTCAGCAGTGCATCTGACTCTTTACCTGGAAGACGGCGATCAGGTCCTGCTTGAAAGCAAAAAGGGCATCCTGTTTGCGGGAACCAAGAACATCGAGTTGTCGGACACCGTCCGGGCGACCCTCCCTCGGGGATACACACTGTCCACCGAGAAGGCTTTTTACGATCACCAGGTCAAGGCCATTCACTCGGACACCCTCCTGCATCTGAAGGGCCCGGACATCGACCTGCAAGGCAACCAGTGGCGATTCCAGATCCCCGAGCGCCAGGGCACGGTGGAAGGGCAGGTCCAGGCAACGGTAGTCTTGCTGCCACCCAACACTCAACCCAGTCAATGAGGCCATCATGAAGCGAAACCCCAGGACATCCAAAGGCTTTTCACTGATTCCACTCACCCTCTGCCTGTTTTTTTTGAGCGCGGCGATTCATCCTGCCCTTGCCGCTCCACCAAAGGCGGGCTCGCCCATACCGGGAGGCAAGGCCATCAAGAGTGACGCTCCCCTGCACATTGCCAGTGACCGCCTCGAGGTCAAGCAGAATGAAAAGACCATCTTTTTCGAGGGCCACGTCGTCGTGCAGCAGGAGGACCTGACCATCACGGGGAAGATCTTGAAAGTCTTCGCCGCAGCCTCGGCGGGTAAGGATAAGAACTCTGAATCCAGCATGATGGATAAAATCGATCGCATCGAGATCGAAGGGGACGTGAAAATTTCTCAACAGGATAAGGTCGCGACTGCCGATAAAGCAGTGTACTACCACGATGAACAGAAGATCGTCCTCACCGGCAATCCCGTGGTCTCCCAGGGGGCGGACAAGGTCCAGGGGCGCATGATCACTCTGTACATCGAGCAGGGTCGCAGCGTCGTGGAAGGCGGAGCCCAGACGCCCGTCCAGGCCGTTCTGCATCCGTCGCGGAAGGATTGAACGGTGGTCGATCAACAGAAAATCTTACAGGTCCAGGACCTGGTCAAGCGATACGGTGGAAGGTTCGTCGTCAACCGGGTGAGCCTGGAAGTCCGGGAGAGCCAGATTGTCGGCCTGCTGGGGCCCAATGGGGCGGGCAAGTCCACGACTTTTTACAGTGTCGTGGGGATCATCCGCCCCGATTCCGGAGCGGTGTATCTGAACGGCGAAAACATCGTCGATATTCCCATGTATCTCCGGGCCAGGAAGGGAATCACCTATCTTCCGCAGGAGGCTTCCATTTTCAGGAAGTTGACGGTGGAGCAGAACATCATGGCCATTCTGGAGACCCTGCCTCTTGGCAGAGAGCAGAGACAGGCCCGCCTCCAGGAACTGCTGGCGGACCTGAACATCACTCACATTGCCCGCAACAAGGCAGACCGTCTTTCGGGGGGGGAGCGCAGGCGGGTGGAGATCAGCCGAGCCCTGGTAACCCAACCGAGCTTCATCCTCCTGGATGAGCCCTTTGCGGGCATCGACCCCCTCGCGGTCCTGGAAATCCAGGGACTCATCCGATCCTTGAAAGCCAAGGGTATCGGCGTGCTCATCTCGGACCACAATGTGCGTGAAACCCTGAAGGTCTGCGATTGGGCCTATATCATGCACGAGGGGAAAATTCTGGAAGCAGGCGATCCGGTGAGCATTGCTCAGAGCGATCTGGCTCGCAGGACTTACCTTGGAGATCAATTCAGTCTTTCGTGACAGGATAGAATCATGGCGGCATTGGAACTGCGACAACAGTTAAAACTGAGCCAGCAACTGATCATGACTCCTCAGTTGCAGCAGGCGATCAAGCTTCTTCAGCTTTCCCGTCTCGAACTGCTTGAAACCATCAACCAGGAATTGGAAACCAATCCATTGCTGGAAGAGGGGCAGGAAGAGGCCACCCAGGGGGAAGAAGCCGCCACAGCCGAACCGGTTACGGAAGAAGGCTTCGAGTCTGTTGAAATCACGGAAAAGATCAGGGAGGATTTCGACTGGGAAGGCTACCTGGAGGAATACAGCTCAGGGAGTCCCGTGGTGGTGGAGACGGATCCCAACCAGGAATGGACCTCCTATGACCACAGCCTGACCCTTCCCAATACGCTGGAAGACCATGTAGCCTGGCAGCTGCGACTCTCGGACTGCACAGAGGCCGAGCAGCAAATCGGAGGCCTCATCCTCGGGAACCTCGATAAAGACGGCTACCTCGATGCAACGATAGACGAAATCGCTCAAATGGCCGAGGCGACCCCGGAACAGGTAGAGGCGGTCCTCACGAAAGTGCAGCGCCTGGACCCTCTTGGAGTTGCCGCTCGAGACCTCCGGGAATGCCTTTCCATCCAGGCAAAGATCCTATACCCCGACAACGAGCTCCTCCTCCAGATCATCGAACAGCATCTCCACTTCCTGGAGACGAAGAATTACCAGGCTCTCGTACGTGCCCTGAAGAGGTCACCCGACGAGATCAAAACCGCCATCGATATCCTCCTGCAGCTCGATCCCCGCCCTGGAAGCGCCTACAACGAGGAATCGGTGGAATACATCAGCCCGGACATCTATGTTCTGAAGGTGGACGATGAGTTTGTCATTGTCCTGAACGAGGACGGGATGCCGAAGCTCCGCGTCAGCTCCTACTACAAAGAAGCGCTGAGCGAGGATGCAGTGCTTCCCACCGAGGCCAAGGACTACATCCAAAACAAATTGAGATCGGCCGCCTGGCTCATCAAGAGCATTCATCAACGCCAGCGGACGTTGTACAAGGTCGCCCAGAGTATCATCAAACTGCAGGCCGATTTTTTCGACAAAGGGGTGAGCCACCTCAAGCCCATGGTCCTGCGCGATGTTGCCGAAGACGTGGGAATGCACGAATCCACCATCAGCAGGGTAACCTCCAGCAAATACATGCACACACCTCATGGGATTTTTGAGTTGAAATATTTCTTCAACAGTTCCATAAATAGCGTTCGGGGTGAAGCAGTCGCCTCCGAGAGCGTCAAGGAGAGAATTCGGCAGCTCATAAAGGAAGAGGATTCCAAGAAGCCCTACAGCGACCAGGAAATCGTCGCAATCCTCAAAAGGGAAAACATCGACATTGCCCGGCGCACGGTCGCCAAGTACCGGGAGATGTTGAATATCCTGCCATCGAGCAAGCGCAAGTCTTCTTTCTGGGAACCTTGAAAACCGGCATGTTCCACTCAGTATCCCGACACAATGGAGCCTTTGAACCATGCAGATCAACGTTACTTTTCGTCATATCGAGCCATCCCCGCCCCTGCGGGACTATACGGAAGAGAAAATTTCCCGCATCAAGAAATATCTGAAAGAACCCATTGAAGCCCATGTAGTTTTGAAGGTGGAGAAATTCCGGCATATCGCCGAGGCCACCATTGATGCCGGTGGTTCCCGCATCAATGCGACGGAAGAGACGGAGGATATGTACTCGGCCATCGACAAACTGGCGGACACCCTGGAGGGGCAGGCGAAGAAGAGCAAGGAAAAATCCACGCGCCACAAGGGGGGAAATCATACCAGGAGCTTTGCAGCTCCCGCCGAGCCGGCTGCTCTGGAAGGCCATGACGACGAGGAAGCCCGTGTCATCCGCGTGGAGCAGGTACACGCCAAGCCCATGGATGTCGATGAGGCGGTCATGCAGTTGAAGCTTTCCAATGGGGAATTCATGGTTTTCAACAATCGAGATACCCGTCAGGTCAATGTCCTGTACCGCCGCAAGGATGGGCACTTCGGGCTCATAGAGACTCTCCCGTAAGAGTTGGGGCAGGGGAACGCGAGGGATAGATGAAAATTGTGGATATTCTGACAGAGCAGTCGATCGTTACGGAGCTCAAGGGCAGCACCAAGAAGCAGGTCATGGAAGAGCTCATCGATGCGGTACTGGAGTACAAGCCCCAGCTGGATCGCAAGCGTCTCATGAGCGTTTTGTTGGAAAGAGAGCGACTCGGAAGCACCGGAATCGGAGACGGCATCGCCATCCCCCACGGCAAGCTCAAGGACCTGGACCAACTGGTGCTCTCTTTCGGGAGATCCAGCCAGGGGGTCGATTTCGAATCGATGGACGGCAAGCCGGTCCATCTTTTCTTCCTTTTGGTGGCCCCTGAGAATTGTGCGGGGATTCACCTCCGAGCCCTTGCGAAGATCGCCAGGCTGCTCAAAAACAGCGCCATACGGAAAAAGCTGGGGAGCGTGGTGAGCAGGGAGGAAATCTATTCCATCATTCGCGAGGAAGATGAAGACTTCTGACCAGTGCCCCCTTCCATGAATCGGTGAGGGGTGGATCGCCCCCTCTTCCGCTTCTCAATTCGTCCATTTTTCCAGCAGATCCGTGTGAGTACACCGCTTAACCCATTCATTTTACCCCGTTTTCAATCCCCTTTTTGACTTCTGGCAAAGTTTGTACGAAAATAAACAAATTGCGTTTGAGAGTGTCTGACACACCTTCCACGGCGGCGACCCCGGCATCTTCCAACAGGAACCCATGGACGATGAACGTTGATGGAAATTTTAAACTATTTTATGGATATACCATATGCCCCAAATAAAGGTTCACGTCGTGATTGTCACCGGGTTGTCGGGCTCGGGTAAGAGTACGGCCATCAAGGCCTTCGAAGATCTGGATTACTTCTGCATCGACAACCTGCCGGTCCCCATGCTCCCGGACTTTCTTTCTCTTTGTGAGAGGGATATGCCGGACATCAGCAAAATCGCCCTGGGGATCGACATTCGGGAACGCAAATTCCTCAAGGACTATGAAACGATTTTCAAAAAACTGGAAGACTCGGGCTACCGCTTTGAAATGCTCTTCCTCGAGGCGGCTACGGACATTCTTCAACGGAGGTACAGCCAGACCCGGCGGGTGCATCCCGCGGGTTCTTCCGATTCACTGCTGCTGGACGCCATACACAACGAACGGGAGCAACTGAAAGCCCTGCGAAACCGTGCCACGCGAATCGTGGATACGGGCAATCTCTCTGTTCACCAGCTCAAGGCACTTATCACCCGTAGTTATTCCATGGTGAGTGACAAAGAAATGCTGGCGGTGCAGGTGCTTTCCTTTGGGTTTAAATACGGCCTGCCCTTCGAGGCGGACGTGGTCATGGACGTTCGGTTCCTTCCCAATCCCTATTTTGTGGAGGCATTGAGAGAGAAGGACGGTTGCAGCACGGAGATCAGCTCCTGGGTCCTGCAATGGCCGGCTGCACTGCGGTTCATCGATGCCTTCAGCCGCCTGGTCCTGGGAATCCTCCCCGCCTATGTGGCGGAGGGAAAGCGTTATTTGACCATCGCCGTCGGATGCACAGGGGGCAAGCACCGCTCGGTGGTCATCGCCAATGAAATTGCAGCTCAGCTGGAAAAGAACGACTACTTCGTCAACGTTTTTCATCGAGACATCCATCTGGAATAAATGAGGAAGAGATGTCAAAGGACAACGATCAAGCACTCATTGGAATCGTAGCCATCTCTCACTGCCACCTTGCCGAAGAAATGCTGAAAGTAGCGGAACTGATTGTCGGCCGCCTGGAAAGGGCCAGGGCCTTTTGCTTCAGGGCCGACCAGCCTGTCGAAGAAATGTTGAAGCAGGTGAGCCAGGCCATCAAGGAATTGGATCAAGGCAAAGGGGTCTTGATCCTTACGGACCTCTTCGGAGGCACTCCGGCCAACATCAGCCTTTCTTTCCTGAGCCCCCGGGTCGAAATCGTCTGCGGCATGAACCTGCCCATGCTCATCAAGCTCGCTTCCTGCCGCGCCGACCACACCCTCAATGAAGCGGCAAAACTGGCCAAGGAATACGGGCAGCGCCATATCTCCCTGGCCAGTGAAGTCCTCTCGCGCTCCGTGAAGACGGAATGAACGGAGGCGCTCGGCAGCAAAGAACGGACTCTCGCGGGGCCCGCCGAAAAAGGCGGAGGGCAGGAGGTTCTACAGGCATTGAAACAGACTGAGGACTGCGAGGCCGGCGGTTGTTTGCAACTGCGCATCGATTTCCTGCGGGAAGAGGATCTGTCGGGCATTGCGGCCATAGAAATGGAAAGCCATGTGGAGCCCTGGTCTGAAGCATCGATGCGGGAGGAGCTGCATCGCCCTATTTCCCGTTTCTGGGTGGCGCACCTGAGCAGGTTCTTAGACCACCCGCCGGCAGAGGGCCCGGAAATCCAGACGCGAAGGGAGGCATGCGGCCACGGTGCGAACCCCATCGCGGGCTATATCTGCTGTTGGCTGGTGGCGGATGAGCTCCAAATTCTGAATGTAACCGTGCACAGGAGATGGCGCAGATGTGGAATCGGAAAAGCGCTGCTTGCGCACGCCCTCGAATGGGGACGCACCCATGGAGCCTGCTCGGCCGTTCTGGAAGTCCGAAAAAGCAACCTGCCTGCACAATTGCTTTACAGGAAGATGGGATTCCAGGCGGTGGGAGAGCGACCCGAATACTATGGAATCGTGAAAGAAGCGGCCGTTATGATGGAAAGGGTCATATCACATGAATCATCCACTGCAATCGAACAGCATCCAATCCGACGCCCTGACGAAGAACATGGACCTGACCAACATCCAGGTGGAAGTACCCCCCCTTTTCGAGGTTCTCATTGAAGCCGTCCATGGCTTTGCGGGCAAAGAGCAGCAGACACGGGAATTCCTCGTCGAATACCATCATCGCTATCGCAACTGGCAGTTTGTCATTCAGGAAACCTGGAGATATGCCACAGCGAATCTCCGTGTGTACCGACAGCATCCTCGCAACGGCATGGTCGTCTACCTGATCTCTCATATTTTGCTGGACGCCCTCCGGCAGTCCGAACGCTCCGAGATCCGCAACCTTGCGGCAGACCATCTGCTGGCTTTCTGGTTAAAAATCGTGGAGGAAATGCCCGAGCAAATGGCCTTGCCGGTCCCTGAGGGAACCGCTGTCGAGACGCTCCATGAGACCCTCCCCAGCCTCACATCCTGCCATGGAGGGATCCTGCGCTTCTATCTCAGGGAGCTCTCCCGACTGGAGGAAGAGCCCTTTGAGCATCTCATGCGGAGCTACTATCAACCCAAGAAGCTCGCCGCAAAGCTGCTCAAAATCTGGCCGGACGCCGCTTCCTTTGGAGAGATGCGAGCGCTTCTGCAGCGGCTGACGGAGGAGACCTATCACTTCTGGCTCCTCCGGGAAGACCCCTGTCAATGGCTGCAGCAGCAGGAAGAACAGCCTGCGTCCATGCCCCCCTGGAGCCAGATCTGTTCGTTCATCACCCATGAAAAGTACCAGGGGTACCTGGGGGCCCTCAAGACAGAAATCGAAAAGGAGCCGGATCACCGGGAAGCGGTCGCCCGACTGGTGGAGCTTCCGGATTTCCACGAAGTCGTTCGCCACTACTTCCGACTGCCTGAAGAGCTGAAGGCCTATGAATCCGCCCAGGACGGCTCCCATCTGAGCATGCTCATGCGCCTCAAAATCATGGAAGTCAGGGGATTGGAAGGCATTCACGAGGAAACGCTGCGGGAGATCAACTTCGACATCGCCCGGCTCATTCAGCAGGAGCCGGCCGAAAAGCTGCAGACTTTCCTGAACAGGATCTTTGACGTCCTGGAAGTCTGCATGATGAACTACCCCGAAGCCGCTCTGCAGATCATTCGAACCATCGGGATCGAAGTCATCAACACGGGAATTCCTCCCCTCATCGATTTCTTCCTCAATCGCATCATCCAGATGGGGTTCCAGACGCCCAAACTGGGAGGGGTGAGCCAGCACTGGCAAAAGGATGTCAACCCCGCGCACCTTCCCAATATCCGCATCTGGATCGAGATCATCAAAAAGAATCCTGCCAGGACGAAGACCCTCCTTTCGGCCCTCATCGTCAATCTTTCCCTGGGAGGGATTTTCATCCGGGATACGGATCTTTTTCAGAAAGATGTCAGCCAGCTGCTGCACGCTCCCATCCGCAGCGCCTACAATCTCGTGAAGCAGTTGGCCAAGCTCTTTCCCGTCTACTTCAATCAAATCGGGGCCGAGGGGCAGCTGCGTACCGTCTCCACCGAAGTGGATGAGCTGACGGGGAGAAGCGATCGCCTCATCCATTTCCTCCGCAAGCAGAGTCACGTAGAGAGCAACAATGTCGTGGTGTCCTTCATCGAGGCCATCATCGATTTCTGGCGGACTCTAGACAAGGAGAAGCTCAAGGACCTGGTTCCTGCTGAGATTTATGCCGAAATCGTGACTTCCGGTCCCCTGGTGGACGAGGTTCACAAGATTTTCACCTCCCTTTTCAACACCAACACCATTCATCATGTTCAGGACCTCCTCGATCTGTCCGAGGCGGAAACGCAGTCCCTCATCGAGCAGCTCTCGGATCTTTCCGAAAGAGAGCGTCGGAGGGCCTTTCTCCTCGTCCAGCTCTATCAGCTCCTCCATGAAAAATATGCTCTGAGCTTCAAGGACATTCACATTCACCTGCAGCGCGCAGCGACCCTGGGCCTGCCCGACCCGACAGCCCTGCTGGCGGCTGTCGACAGCCAGGATCCTTACAGGAAACTGGAAGCCATCCTGGACTATCTCCTGGAGCTCAAAGACGTCATTCACACGCCGAGCGAGCTGCACATTCAGGAAAACATCTATTACAAACGTCACATCGCCGTAGACATTCCCTCCATGTACGGGACTTACAACGAAAGGAAATTCGACGCACTGGGGCTGACCTTTCGCCTGGAGAACCTTGCCAATGTTCTCTTTGAAGAAATCATCTATTCCTTCAACCTCACCTTCATCACGCGCGCCACATTCTTTCGCATTGCCAAGTTTCTCCCCTTGTTCAGCAAAGCGCTGGCCATCGATGGAATCACTTCCAACCGACTGGAGCGTCAGACGGAGCTGTTCCTGAAGTCCATGGAAGTGCGGCGGTTTTCTCATTCCCAGTACCTGGACATTTTTCGCGGATTTTCCGAGGCTATCAAACAGATCATCCAGACCAACTACCATTCCGTTCACGAGGGAAATCTCGACCTGGTCATCAAACAGCTGGCCCCCGATAACCTCCTGCCCCGCTACCAGCGGGAGGGGCACGTAGAGACTCCGACGGAGCTCAATCAGCGGGTATCCGAAAGCTTCCTGCGGGACATCATTGCACGCACCTTCGGCTTGCAATATTTTGACCATTTCATTGGGAGCATCTTGACGACTCTATTGAATCAGCGGGAGGTCCTCAGCACCGAGAAGCTGGACCTGCTCATGAGCTACGATCCGGAAAAGACCACCTCCCTCGTCTACAAGCCCAACCCCATGACCTACGATCTGATCCACCTGGGCAACAAGGGCTACAACCTGGCCAAATTGTATTCCATCGGCATCAATGTGCCGCCGGCTTTTGTCATCACGACGGAATATTTCCGCTGTCGCAGCGTCATCTCCTCCTTTGCCCAGTCACTGGAGGACTTCGAAGAGCGGGTAATGGCCCACATCCATATGCTGGAGGAAGAGACGGGCCGGGGATTCGGTTACCCGGGCAACTCCCTCCTGCTCTCGGTTCGAAGCGGGGCGGCCGTATCCATGCCCGGCATGATGAATACCTTCTTGAACGTTGGAATCAATGAAGCAGTGGTCGAAGGACTCATCAAGGAAACCGGCCAGGCGTGGTTCGCCTGGGACAACTACCGCCGTTTCATCCAGTCGTGGGGAATGTCCTTCGGCATGGAGCGGGACGTTTTCACCTCCGTCATGAGCCGCTTCAAAAAGCTGCATGGCCGGCACGTGAAGAGAGAATTCGAGCCCGAAGAAATTCGCCGGCTGGCCCTTGCCTATAAGGAGGAGCTTAAGAACCACCAGATCGAATTTTCGGAGGATCCCCGGGACCAGCTCTTCACAGCCATCGGCAAGGTCATGGAATCCTGGGGTTCAGAGAAGGCAAAAACCTACCGGGAGATCATGATGCTCTCGGAGCACTGGGGCACAGCGGTCACCATACAGACGATGGTCTTCGGAAACCTGGACAGTCGGTCGGGGGCCGGGGTGATGTTCACGCACAATCCCAGGACTGCCGAAGACGAGATCGACCCTGTGGGGGATTTCACGCAGGGCAACCAGGGTGAAGACGTCGTGGGAGGACTCGTGAAAACACTCCCCCTGTCGGAAAAACAAAGGCTGACGGAAGGAGGCCGGGAAGAGTCATCCCTGGAGACACTCTTCCCCCGGGTTTACCGACGCCTGGTGGACATTGCTCGGGATTTGACCCAGCACCACAGCTGGGCGCCCCAGGAAATTGAATTCACTTTTCAGGGGGACGGAGAAGAGGGTGTCTATGTCCTGCAATCCCGGAACATGGCTCCGCGTGTGCGCCGCGTGTATCCCGCCTTCAAACCATCCCCGGCGCTGCAGGCGGGATACGTCGGCAATGGGATCGGCGCCAGCGGTGGCGCCCTGTGCGGTCTGGTGGCCTTTGACCTGGATTCCATCGTGCGGTTGCGGAAGGAACGCATGAACCAGCCCGTCATTCTCCTGCGCTCGGACACGGTCCCCGACGATATCGGGGAAATCTCCATTTCTGACGGAATTCTCACCGGGAAGGGCGGTGCGACCTCCCACGCCGCCATCGTCGCCCACCGCCTGGGGAAGACCTGCGTGGTGGGATTCAGCAAGATGAAGGTGTGGGTCAAAGATAGAAAATGTCGGATCGTTGCCCCCGATCAGACCGAGCATGTTCTCGAGACGGGGGACCCCATCGGCATCGATGGACGCAGTGGAGCCATCTATTTGGGACACCATGACATAGTGGAAGTGGACCTTTTGAGTTGAACACAACATGCAACGATGTGAATGTGAAGAGATCGGTTGCAAAACTTCGCCATCCTGAAACAGCTGGCAATGGAGAGCTCCCTGGGACAGGACACGTAGGGGCGACGCCGTGGAACGGGAAAAAACCATTGAAGGACTTGAAGTTACCGCTCGGAATGCCTAATGTATTGGATGTTGTGCGGCATCCTGGCCCTTTGGCGTCAGCGAAGCAAGTCCGTACTGGAGCATTGGACTGTGGCTGTTTGAGGATGAGTCGATCGTAAGGGGAGGCAATATGAGTGATCAGGAAAAAATGGTGCCCATGAAACTGGGGATCAACGGTCTGGGAAGAATTGCGAAGCTCTCCATCTGGCACCATGTAGAGCGCCAATACTTTTCTGAACTTGTGGTCAACATCGGCCGTGATGTCGGCACCAGTCTTCAGGATATTGCCGGTTTCCTCGAGAAGGACTCCACGTACGGAGCATTGCACACTTATCTGTATGGCTGCCGGGCCGGGCGGGTCATCGAAGAGCTGGACGAAGCCTCCGGAAGCATGCGCATCAATGGAATCAAAACGACGTTTCTGTGCAAAGAGCGCAATCCGTCCAAAATCGGATGGAGAGACCACAGGGTAGACCTGGTGGTGGATGCAACGGGCGCCTTTCTCGACCCCACCGTTCCACCCGACGACCCCAAGGGCTCCCTGCGAGGACACCTCGCTGCCGGGGCCAAGAAGGTCATTGCGTCCGCCCCCTTCAAGATAAAGGACAAGAGCCGGGAAATGCCCGCGGATGCGGTCACCACCGTCATGGGGATCAACGATTCCGACTACGACCCCACGCGGCATTTGGTGATTTCCAACGCGTCCTGCACGACAACGTGCCTGTCCTACATGGTGAAGCCCCTCCTCGACTATTTCGGAGCGGACCGCATCCTGTCGGCATCCATGACCACCGTGCACGCGGCAACGAGCTCCCAGCAGGTGCTGGACCGCTCCCCCAAGAGCAAGGCCACGGACCTGAGGAAGAGTCGATCGGTCTTCAACAACATCATCCTGACGAGTACCGGCGCAGCCAAAGCTCTCGGCCTGGTCATCCCCGAAATGAAGCGCATCGGGTTCATTGCCGAGTCGGTGCGCGTCCCCGTCACGGCCGGATCTCTTATCATCCTGGTCATGATGATCCAGGACGAAAGCCTGAGAAATCCCATCAACCGGGAGAAAATCAACGGTATCTACCAGCAGGCGGTGAAGCACTTCCCCGAGGGGTACCTCGTTTACTCGGACGATCAGAATGTTTCTTCGGACATTATCGGTCTGCCGAGAGCTGCGGCTGTTATTGAAGGGCATGAAAATCATACTCGGACTTCCGCAGTGCGCATCAATATGGAAAGCATTTTGAGCGCATGCGCTTATATCGATTCCCTGGGTGAAGGCGGTGCCGGAGCCTCCTTCGACGTGACGCAGATTGGCAAGGCGACGGCGGAAGGAAAGGCATCCCTCAAGGACAAGGTTCTGGAAATTCCGGTTACCCAGGCAGTGATCTACGGCTGGTACGACAACGAACTGGGCAGCTACACCAATATGCTTGGAGATCGAACGGTCAGTATCGCGAAAATGTTGTAGTTGGAGTGCTTTGGGTCAATAAAGGAGAGAGAGAATGTCTATTCGAGTAGCAATCAATGGATTCGGGCGTATTGGGCGTACTATTTTCAAAGCCTTGATCGATAGAAACGCTCCACTGGAAGTGGTGGCTTTGAACGACATGGCTACCCCTTCAGAGCTGGCTTATCTGCTGAAGTATGATTCGGTCCACGGGGTGTGGCACCGTGAGGTTTCCAGCACCGAGGACAGCATCATCGTCGACGGGAAAAACTACAAGTGCCTCAAAGTTTCCGATCCCGCCCAGTCTCCCTGGCACGAGCTGAAAGTGGATGTAGTTCTTGAGAGCACGGGCCGCTTCGCAGACCGCGACAACTGCCAGAAGCACATCAATGCCGGCGCCCGCAAAGTGCTCCTTTCCGCTCCCGGCAAGGGGATGGACGCCACCTTCGTCATCGGGGTCAACGAGAGCACCTATGATCCCCGGAAGCATCACATCGTTTCCAATGCATCGTGTACGACCAACTGCCTGGCGCCCATCGTCGCGCTCCTGCACGACCGTTTCGTGGTGGAGCATGGCCTCATGACCACCATTCATTCCTACACCATGGATCAGCGCCTTCTGGACGCCCTCCACAAAGACCGGCGCCGTGCGCGGGCAGCCGCCCTTTCCATGATCCCCACCACAACGGGTGCGGCACGGGCCGTGGCCGAAGTCATTCCGGAGCTGAAGGGCAAGCTGGACGGCATTTCCATCCGCGTTCCCACTCCCAATGTCTCCCTCGTGGATCTGGTGGTTCGGGTGGGCAGAGACGTGACCGTCGACGAAGTCAACAAGGTCCTCGAAGATGCGGCCAATGGACCGCTCCACGGGATTTTGAACTATGTGACGGAGGAGCTGGTTTCGAGTGATTTCAACCACACCTCCTTTTCGTCCAGCATCGATGCGAAGCTGACCAACGTCATGGCAGGCCGCATGGTGAAGGTCTTCAGCTGGTACGACAACGAATACGGTTATTCCAGCCGGCTCGCAGACCTGGCAGTGATCGTGGGCAAGAGCCTCGACTGATGGCATTCCAAGCGGACATCGAGCGTGTACCGACGCTTCCTACCATAAGAAATGGAAAGGATGTGGAGACATGAAGACCCTGGAACAGCTGAATCTCTCAGGAAAACGCGTTTTCATGCGGGTGGACTTCAATGTTCCTTTGGATAAGCAGCAGCGCGTGACGGATGATCTACGGGTTCAGGCCGTCCTGCCAAGCATCAGGAAAGTCGTGGACGCGGGAGGAAAGCTCATCCTGGCATCGCATTTGGGAAGGCCCAAGGGCAAAGTCGTTCCGGAGCTCTCTTTGAATCCCGTGGGCAGTTACCTTGCGGAGGTCCTGGGCAGGCCCGTAAAAATGGCGCCCGATTGTGTCGGGGAAGCTGTGCAGGGTCTTGTTGCCGGCCTCGGGAATGGAGAGATCCTTCTCCTGGAAAATCTCCGCTTCCATGGGGAAGAAGAAAAAAATGACGAGGCTTTTTCCAGGCAGTTGGCAGCCCTGGCGGACATTTACGTGAACGACGCCTTTGCCGTTTCCCACCGGGCCCACGCCTCGGTTCACGGCATCACCCGCTATGTGCCACTGTGCGCCGCCGGTTACCAGCTTGAAAATGAAATCAAGTATTTCCACCAGGCGATGGAGGAGCCCAAGCGTCCTCTGGCCATGATCATCGGCGGGGCCAAGGTCTCGTCCAAGATCGGAGTCCTGGAAAACCTCCTCTCCCGGGCCGACCACCTCGTCATCGGGGGAGCCATGGCCAACACTTTTCTGAAGGCTCAGGGAAAGGATGTGGGCAAATCCCTCGTGGAAGACGATCACCTGGAAACGGCAACTCGCCTTCTGAAGGCCGCGGCTGAAAAAGGGGTACAAGTCCATCTCCCCCTGGATGCCGTCGTAGCGCCACGCATGGAAGCCTCCGTGGAAGTCCGGGAGGTGCCCGTGGATGCGGTGCCGGCCGATGCTCAGATCCTGGATGTGGGGCCCAAGACCATCGCAGCCTTCGAGGAAGTACTGAAGGGCTGCAAGACCGTCGTCTGGAACGGACCCCTCGGAGCCTTCGAGACACCGCCCTTTCATAAAGGCACGTTCGCCATCGCTGAATTTCTGGGGACCCTCGACGCCCTCACGGTGGTGGGAGGGGGAGATTCCGCCGCGGCCGTACGTCAGGGGGGCATGACGGACAAGGTGAGTTATGTGTCTACCGGCGGTGGAGCGTTTCTGGAGATGCTGGAAGGAAAAATCCTGCCGGGAGTCGCCGCGTTGGAAGAATGCAGCGGACGATCCTGAGAGATCATACGAGGAGCTATGGAAAAGCGCATACCGTTCATTGCAGCCAACTGGAAGATGTACAAAAACCAGGCTGAAACCGTTTCCTTTCTGAAGGAGCTTCAAAGCGCCGTCGGCCCCTGCACCGACCGCGAAGTCATGATCGCCCCTCCCAGTACGGCCCTGGCGGCTGCGAGAGGAGCCATGAACCTGCCGGGTTACCACCTCGCCGGGCAGAACTGTCATTGGGAGGAAAAAGGGGCCTTCACGGGAGAAGTCTCCGGACCCATGCTGAAGGAGGTCGGGTGCGACTGCGTCATCCTGGGGCATTCCGAACGGAGGCATATATTCGGCGAAACTGATGACATGATTCAGAAAAAGCTGACTGCCGCCTTCCGATGGGACCTGCTGCCCATCCTGTGCGTCGGGGAGCTCCTGCCGGACAGGGAAGCGGGCAAAACCTTCGATGTGGTCTCCCTTCAGGTGAAAACGGCGGTCCAGGGGCTCACCAGGGAACAGTCCCAGAAGCTCATCATCGCCTATGAGCCCGTCTGGGCCATCGGTACGGGGAAGACGGCCACCCCCGAGCAGGCGCAGGAAGTGCACGCCTTCATCCGGGGTTTATGCGCCTCCTTGTTCGACAAAGCGATTGCAAACCAGACGAGAATATTGTATGGAGGTTCGGTTAAACCGGACAATGTCGATGCGCTCATGGCGCAGCCGGATATCGACGGGCTGTTGGTAGGCGGTGCGAGCCTGGAAGTGAGCTCCTTCCAGCGCATCGTGCAATTTCAATCCGTGGAGAAATGAGACCACCGATGTACACTGCAATCATTATTGTTCATTCCCTGGCTTGTGTCGCTCTCATCCTGATCGTCCTGCTTCAGACGGGAAAGGGAGCCGACATGGGAGCTGCCTTCGGCGGCGCCTCTCAAACCCTTTTCGGTGGGAGCGGGGGAACGACATTCCTGAGCAAGCTCACGACGGGCGCCGCCGTGATCTTCATGCTGACCTGCCTGACTCTCACGGGTTTGTCGTCGGGACCCCGGACGAAATCCATCATGGAAAATCTTCCCGCTGAGAAGCCGGGACCGGCCATTCCCGAAGCGAAGCCCGTGCCGGCGCCCGCAACGCCTCCGGCCGCTGCTACCGAAGCGACGCCCAAAGCCCAGGAGAGTGCGGCAGCACCTCAGGCTCCGGCCCAGCAGCCTGTAACACAGCAGGCCCAGGAACCTGCGGTGCCCGCCCCGGCGGCGGCTCCTCCGGCCCAGCCTGCGGAAAAGCCTTAAGGGGAAAACTGCTCAATTTGTGCTTGCTAAAAGACGCGATTTGAGTATAATCCACCCTGCTTGCCGAAGTGGTGGAACTTGGTAGACACGCCATCTTGAGGGGGTGGTGGGGAAACTCGTGCCGGTTCGAGTCCGGCCTTCGGCACCATGCGAACAAAACGAGCCGTAATCCTAAAGGGGGTTGCGGCTTTTGTTTTTGGCAAGTCCATAGTGTCCCCGCCCGCCTCGAAAGAAAGGATAGATTGGATAAAATGGTACTGCAACAGAGCTGTTGGCGCCCAAAACAGTGGTGGATTGCCCGGGACGCGGGGGTAAATTGTTAAAGGTTAAAATTCAATAGGGAACATATCTGACTCACACATGCTAAACAAAAACAAAAGATGAACCTAACGAAAAAATTTTATTCGTTCTCCGGCCACGAGACTTTTCCCCTCCGTGTAGCCTGGCTGCCGAAAGCCGTAGCCGCAGTATCCCGGGGACAAGATCCTTTTTCCAATCCACGTAATGGAATGCGGATCCTGGGGCTGGGCAAAAATATGGTCACGGCCCTTCAGTGCTGGAGCGAATACTTCGGCGTGATCGAGCGTGCAGAGGGGCGGTTGAAGGTGACGGAATTTGGAGAAATCATCTTCGGCGCCAGCGGCACGGATCCCTTCTTGGAAGACAGGCGTACCCTTTGGCTTCTCCATTGGCAGGCCTCTACGAATACGTCCGGAACTTTTTTCGCATGGCACTGGATTGTCAACCTCTGCCAGGAGCCTGAGTTTGCCATGAGCGAAGCACTGGAGGCGTTTCAAGCCGAATCCGACGCCTACGCGAGGCCCCTTTCCCTTGTCACCCTACGCCAGCACTTGGATGTCTTCCTGAGAACCTATGTGGCGTCAGAGAGGATGGGAAACCAGATTCCCGAGGACACCTTGGATAGTCCGCTGTCCAGCCTTGGCTTCATTCGACGACTCGGCGAGCGTCGGGGAGAGCGCGGGCGTGACCCTCTCTTTTTGATCGATGTTCGAAGGAAGAATTCTATCTCCAATGACTTATTCAGGTTTTGCCTGCACGATTGGTGGAATCGTTTCGCCAAACACGAGGAAACAGTGCTGTTTTCGGACGTCGCTTTCGGCCGATGCAGTCCGGGGCGCGTCTTTCGGATGCCGGAAACGGAGATTCGAGATCGCCTTGCTCACTTGTCCCAGGAGAAACCTGATGAATTCATCGTTCTGGAAGGCGCAAACCAAAGGATGATACGACGGCTTAGCCCAACGAACGACCTCAATATGCTTTTGCCGGAAGCATTCGGGAGGCATGCGTGATAGAGCAGCAGCCTGTCTCCAGTTTGTTTCGAATTCGAGGGGCCTTCCTACGGTCCGTGGACATCGCAGAAGACTACGATGATCCTCACTCCAGCGACCACTACGTCATGACAAATCTGGTTCGGGAGACCCTTCGGCGCGTATCGAGCGGTCTCCAGCCGTTTTCTTCCCAGCGCGCCTGGCGACTGACAGGCGATTATGGAACGGGTAAGTCGAGCTTTGCCCTTGCCCTGGCGCGAGTTGCCGCGGTACATGACGAAAGACTTCCGTCGGATCTCCGAAATTGGATGGATGACAAGATGAAGCTCGAGCCGATCTTGGTGACGGGCGATCTCGAGTCACTGCGAAGCGGCATCCTGAGAGGTATCCGAGAAACGGAAAAGAGAGCATTTGGAAAGAGTGAGTGCCCATCTACTGTCGGTTCCAGCGAAGAGCTCCTGGAGCTTCTGAACCGCCTAGGAGATCGAATCCGGGCAAAAAAGACCGGTGACGGCTTGCTGCTTGTGCTCGATGAGCTGGGACAGAATCTTCGCTACGCCGCACAACACCCGGATGAGGATGACATCTATCTATTGCAGCGTCTGGGAGAGAAGGCGGTCCGAAGCAACGGAAAACCGCTCATGGTATTGGCGTTGCTACACCAAGGGTTTGCTTCCTACTCGGCCGCCGCCGATGCCGTTGCAAGAAAAGAATGGGACAAAGTAGCCGGCCGATACGAGGAGATCGTGTTTGCCCAGCCGATCGAGCAGGCCGCCGTTTTGTTGACCGAGACTCTGGGAATTCAGGAAGATCTACTGCCAAAGAAGTTCCAGGAGCTCATGCAAAGCCTAATGCGCCGGGCTATCAAAGCCGGCTTCTACGGATCGCTTGCCGCTGAAAAGTCTCTCGTGTCCCTTGCCCCACGGCTGTTTCCCTTGAATCCGATTGTCTTACCGGCTCTGGTCGCACTGCTTCGAAAGTTCGGTCAGAACGAGCGTTCTATCGTGAGCTTTCTGACATCCTTCGAGCCCTTTGGCCTTCGGGCGTTTGCAGATCGAGTTGCAATCGGCGAAAGACTCTACCGGATTTCCGACCTTTATGACTACTTCAAAGGAAATCTCTCGCAGCTATCCACAGGTCCCCACCGTGCGCGCTGGGATATTGCAGAATCCGTGGTCGATAAGGGGATGTCATACGGAGAGGCAGCGGAAAAGATTCTCAAGGCGGTAGCGCTCTTGAACATGATCGACGATCCCGCGCTCCCATCGACGCGGGAAGTTCTTCTGGCTTCAGAATCAGAGCCCGAAACCGCCGGGGTCGTAGAGCAACTCTTATCGGAGCTGCGGTTGCTGCACGAGCGGGGAACGGCGAAGGGGCTGTCTCTGTGGCCGCACACCAGCGCCAGTCTCGAGGATCTACTGCGGCAGGCGGATGAAGCCGTTGGAGGTTCCAATTCCTCAGCTCTCGCCCTCTTGAGCTACCTTCCGGAAAAGCATTTGGTGGCCCGGCGCCATTACGTTCAGACTGGAAACTTGCGTCATTTCTCGGTTCACTACGTTCATGCCAAGGATGCGGAGAAGGAGCTGCAGCAGGCAGATAGAGAGCTTTCCGCGGATGGAACGGTGCTCGTTGTCATTCCCTTCTCGAATGAGGAGCAGCAAACCGTAATCCAGATGCCGATGCTTAAAGCTCTGCCAAGGCATATCGTTTGTGGTGTCAGCGCTCCTGTCGCCGGCGTGTCCCACCTTCTCTCAGAGTTGAAGCGCTGGGAGTGGGTCAGGAAGAATGCCCGGGAGCTTTCTTTCGACCAATTTGCCCGCGAATACGTGCGCGATGAGATCGAACGATTGAAAGCCTCTTTAGGTCGAGAGCTGGAATTCCTTACAGAATTTACGGTTGATCGGAATCGCCCGATTCGTTGGTTTCATGGTGGTGATGAGATTGAGATAGAGGAGCACCGCGGGATTGCCGGCTACCTGAGCGTTGTCTGCGAGCAGCTCTATCCGGACTGTCCGATTGTTCTGAACGAGCTCATCAATCGCAGAGTGACCCAATCCGCCGCTTCGCGAGCCCGAACGCTTCTGATCGAAGCCGTGGCAAATCACTCGACTGAGGAAAATCTTGGCCTGGATGGCGATCGTAATCCACCGGAATTGGCGATTTACTTGTCGGTGCTCAAAGAGGGCAATCTTCACATCAAGGATGGAAGCTCATGGCGGTTTGCTTCCCATTCGGAGCTGAAGGAAGATCCCTGCCGCCTGGCGCCAAGCCTTAAGCGCATCCATGATCTGCTGCTGGAGGCGGATTTGAATTCGGTGTCGGTGGACCGGATTTACGAGGAGCTGCGTCAGCCCCCATTCGGTGTGCGAGACGGCCTGCTGCCTCTGCTTGTCGCGGTCTACCTGGCGGCACACTGGCAGGAAACGTCCGTTTACGAGGAGGGCACGTTCCTTTTAAAGGTTGGCGGCGACGAGTTCCAGAAGCTGAACAAGGAGCCCGAAGCCTTCACGCTTCAGCATTGCTCTGTGAGCGGCATCCGCCTGGAAGTGTACAGTCAAATGGCAAAGGTGCTCGGTGCCGAGACGAACCAGCGTCCGGACGTCCTGACAGTAGTTCGACCCTTGGTGACTTTCGCTGTTTCGCTTCCGGAATATGTGAGACACGCACGCGAGACTCTGTCTCCACAGGCGCGCAAGGTGAGAGACCTCCTTCTCTCATCGCGGCAACCCGTCACCTTGCTTTTTAGAGAGCTTCCGGAAGCATTGGGACTGCCTGCGGTACGAACGGAAGCCTTTGGCAGCGATCATGTCACTGCTCTCGTAAGAGGGCTCACCGAATCGATAACCGAGCTGCGAGAGGCCTACCCGTGCCTCTTGTCGCGCATTCGTAAGGGGCTCCAGGATGCTTTCGGTTTGAAGGGAAACTTCGATGAATTCCGTAAGGCGATCACCACGAGATCGGCGGCAATGGGTAATCGCATCGTTGATATGGATCTCAAGACTTTTGTGCTGCGCCTGAGAGACACTGCCCTTCCGAACACGCAGTGGATCGAGTCCGTGGCGACTTTGGTTGCCAGGAAGGCGCCCGAACGGTGGAGAGATATAGACGAGGTATTCTTCTTCGAACGCCTGGCCTCGCTCGTGCCCCGTTTCAAGCGAGTCGAATCGATCGGTTTCAACGGAGATGCCGAGGACGCTGAGAGATTCCAACGCTGCATCCGACTGACGGTGACACGTCCGGACGGCTCCGAAGTCGAGGAAGTTCTGCACTGGAGTCATGAAGAGGACCGAAGTTTGCGTTCCGTTGAAAAGGCGCTGAGCAAGCTGATTCAGGACCATGGCAAGATTGCTTTGGCGGCTGCAGCCCGTTTGTTTTGGCAGCAGCAGGCTGGCAATATAGAAGACGCTCAACCCGAGGAATGAATGGCTGATTTAAGGGATAACAAGAAGGTAAGGCACATCCTTAGCCTCTCCGGAGGTAAAGATTCTGCGGCCCTGGCCGTCCATATGCGCGGTCGAGTAGAGGGAATGGAGTACATTTTCCACGACACTGGAAAAGAGCTACCAGAAACCTATGAGTACCTGGATAGGCTTGAGGCTTATCTGGGCGTCAAGATTGTCCGCACCACCTTCGGCACCACCTTTGATGATCTTCTGAGGCGATACGGAGGCATGCTCCCATCAAACAATAGAAGGTGGTGCACCAAGATGATGAAGCTCAAGCCTTTCGAGGATTATGTTGGCTCCGATCCCTGTATCAACTATATTGCCATACGGGCTGATGAGGATCGCGTCGGCTATATCAGTCACAAACCGAATATCAAAGCCATTTTTCCATTTCGGGATGAGGGAATCTCCTATCCCGACGTTATTCGAATTCTCAAGGATTCAGGGATTGGGTTACCCCCGTTTATGGAATGGGGGCGCAGCCGGTCCGGCTGCTACTTTTGTTTCTATCAGCAGAAGATCGAGTGGGTCAGGTTGAAGCATAAACATCCTGACTACTACGAGATGGCCAAGGCTTATGAGAAACCAAACCGTGTGAATGCCAACATTTTCTTCTGGTGCAAAGATGAGTCACTTGAGAGCCTGGAACGCCCGGAAAGAACTCGGCAAATCATTGAAAACTGGAAGAAGACTCAGGAAAGAGAACGCGGGCGCAGGAAAAACATTCCGCTGGCAGCAGTGCTCGCCGGAATGGACTTTGAGCCGCCAACCCGCGAGGGATGCCTGATTTGCCAACTTTAGGTGAAAGGAAATGAGCGATCAACCTTTAGGTCAGCGATGGATTCAATTTCTCAGAGGGTACACGCCCACGACCAGAAACGACAGCATGGTCACCGAGAAGATCGGAAATCTCGTGTCTCGCTACCAGGTAGCCCCAATCAGCTTCGAGCATCCTTTGCAAAAGTTGCTGGTTGCTCTGTTTTTCGACGAGGATGGTGGCCGTAAGCCCCGAGGTGCTCTGAAGAACGTGATTTTGACAGGTATGGCAGGGGATGGGAAAACCGCCCTCTGCTATGCCTTATGGAAGAAGCTTTTCGATTCGGAACCGCCAAAGGGAAAATGGGTCAAGCAGGATCTGAATTGGGACGGAAGCTCCCTCACCATCAGCTTTATTTTTGATTTCAGCGCCTTCTTTACTCCGCGAGACAATGAACCGCTTCCCCCAGAGGTACTCGCGTTTCTTGAGGATTTTTCGAGCTCGGTTTTTGACGGAGATGTTCCTAAAACGATTTACGTCATCGCCATAAATGATGGGCAGTTTGCCGAGCTCTGGCGACGACTACCCGAGTCCTCACCTGCAAATCAGCTGGCAGGCCTGATCACGGATCTGCATGCGACGAACAGGCAAGACTCGGAGTATCGACTGAGCTTTTTCAATCTGAGCCTGATCTCAACTCGAGAGCTTTTTGCCAGAGTTTATGAATCCTTTGTCTCCCGGACTGAGTGGGACGATTGCCTGGCCCATCCCGAGCTCAAAGAATTTGGATCCTTTTCGCCCCTCATACGAAACCTGCATGCGCTGCGGAGCCTTCCGTACAAGCGTCGATTGCACGATCTGGTAAGTCTCTGTGATGGCTGTAAACGGCACATCCCCATCCGAGAATTGCTCATGTGGATGGCAAACGGACTTCTCGGGCTGAAGAACGCCCCACACGGAGTAGCTCGCCTCAATGAACTGCGGAGCTGCCTTACCATGGAGGACGCCCACCGCGGCGCTCTTCATAGAAATCTCCTCGGTGAGAATCTGACCCAGAACCAACGTGACCGCTTTGCGATTTTCCGCTTTCTCCAAGGCCTGAAACTGGGTAATGAAACAATCAACGATCTCGATGAGCTCATCATTTTTGGGGAGCATCTCGATCAGCTTCGGGATGCCTATCAGTCGTTGGTGAAACAGGATGCTTTTCAGCAGCGCGATCCTTCCCTTGAG
The DNA here is from genome assembly GCF_022836495.1 of Desulforhabdus sp. TSK. Classification (GTDB taxonomy): domain Bacteria; phylum Desulfobacterota; class Syntrophobacteria; order Syntrophobacterales; family Syntrophobacteraceae; genus Desulforhabdus. The sequence goes on along the minus strand of NZ_BQXM01000011.1, from coordinate 20,549 downwards.
CATAGACTGAAAAGCTATATCCAAGGCAGCACGGAAGACTATACGGAGGTCCTGGACGCTCTTTCTTCTGAGCGAAGACGGATTTTTTTCTCATCTGAAGAAGAATCTTTGAAGAAAGCACTGCCAAGTCGATCCATTTGGGCGACAACAGTCTTCCATGGAGCCGAAGATTATCTGAAGCACCTTTTGGATGGCGAGGTGCAAGACCCTGTCCCAACTGTACTGATTCGGAAACTGATTCTCGGGCTAAATCGGGTATGGACCGGTCTGCTGGCTGAAGATGATGAACGGCTTTTCCTGGCAAAGGGGCTCAATCTGTCCTCTGCGGCCATCAGTGATATTTTTGTTGTGGGCGTGCCGATAACAGACGATTTCGGAGAGACACGTATCTCGATTGTGAAGCCCGGACCGACTATTCTGGTTCCCCAGCTACAGGTTATTTGGCGGTCGGGGCAAGAGCCCTTTCTATTCGACCTGACACTCGAAAGGTTCGAGTTTCTAATGCGAGTTGCTGACGGCGTGATGCCGAATGCCTTCTCAAAAGAATGCTGGGAAGACATCATCACGCTGAAAACGAAGTTCCTGCGACACATGCAGCGAGCTGGATTCAAGCTCGCGGGGATTCGCACTATCGAAACCGATTCGACGGGCAAATTGAAGTCGATTGCGATCGTCTAGGAAAGCGCTATGAAGACTCTCGAAATCCATGCGATTCTTGGCTCAGACAACCTTCTGGGCTATCCACAAAGCCCGCGCGGGATGTGGGTTGATGAGGCCATCTGGGGGCATCGGATTCGCTCTACTTCGTCCATCGGGAATTTTCAGTTCCTGGAATTCCTTTCCGTAGTCGAGAGCCTCTTTCGTCAGGACCCCGCCGCACTCTTTTCCCATGGAAGTGATGGCAAAGCTCTGACCTATGAGCCCCGAAGGAGTATTCTGCTTCGCAACCTGATTTTCAACAACGTGGCATTGAACCGCATGGAGAGCAGATCTCTTCCGGATGAAGAGAAATGGAGCGAATGGGTCGAAGGATTCCGTGCTTCCTTTCAGCCCGTGGATAGATTTCCTGACTTTGCATACCTGCGCCCGCGCTTTGTTGGATTCGATAATTTCAAGGAGCATATCCGGCTCCTTCAGCGTCTTTCTCTCGATCCGAACACATCGATCCGGTGGACTTCGCGATTCATTTTTCCTATTGGGATGGACGCCATGTTTACGGATTTGGGCAAGGATCTTACGCGTGAAGCGGTTAACTTCATGCGGAATGGGGAAATCATATACCTGATGCTCTCACGCTCTTCAGTTGCCGCGGAGCTTCGATCTGGATTCACAAAGCTGCTCGAGGCATCCAAAGAGAAAAACAAGCTACTGGAAAAGCTGCTGCCGGACGATGAGCGCAATAACCCTGATATAGCAAAAGCGGGTGCGGGAAACATGCCGGCGTTCCTCCCATATCTCAGCCATCCCGCCTACGACAGATTTGCCGAGGACGTGCTGGCGTTATTGGCGTTGGATCTTCCAGATCAGGACTGTTTTCAGTTCCTCATACCCCTCTTCTCATTTCACCTCGTTCTCTTTTATCTGGAAACTGCACGAGCATGCACTGGAAAAGAAGGGCTTGGAGCCATTGTTTGCGAAATTGTGGCCCCTCGCCCAGACCAGGTGCGCCAGGCCTCGTTGGAGTCCTTCGCGGGCAATGATTCCGAAGGTATCGTCGCGGTCGAGGAATTGTTGACTGAGTTTTTCGGGCGGGAAGAGATCATCCAGATCACGGAGGCGTCAATCTCTCCCATCGATAAGGTGAAGGAAATGGCTCAACTTTTCAATAAGGCGCCAACGAAATCCTGGCGTTTCTGTTGGAACATTGATGAGCACTCAACTCCAGGCAATTGTCCTGAAGAGTTCTTCCGGGAGTTTCTCAATGACGCGAAGCTAGAATTCAAAAACAAATCCGGCGAGATCCACCGGGGCCTGGGAAAGGAATGCGGTCTGGTGTCACGTCGGGGGACTCGAAGCCTCAGATATGCTCCGACCGATGATTTCCTGCGGATGCTCGTGGTTACCCGTGTGCGAGGCCGCGTTGAATTGAGCGAGTTTCTCGTCGAGCTCTTTGCTCGCTACCGCCTTGTCATTGGTCATAAGGAGGCATTGCGGTCCCCAGAAATACAAGACAGCCACAAGTCAGAAAATCCATTTCGGAAAAATACGGATCGGCTGATCCGTCGCATGGAAAGCATGGGGTTGGCGAGACGCATGTCAGACGGATGCACCTATGTCGAGAACCCCTTTTTTGAAGCGGAAAGGTGAAGGTAATTGTATTCCAGAGAAACTGCCATGAGCACCTCGATCTTCCAGCCAAAGATCGCCACCAAGTTTATCGGAACGGTAGCCTACCGGCTACTCAAAGAGAAGATCATTTCCGATCAGCCCGGCGGAGCCCCCGAAGGCAACCTCATCTTGTCACGCCTGGAGAAGGAAGTGGTTGCCGCCCTGGTGCTTGCAGCCGAAGCGGACGATGATCGCCCCAGCACCTTGCAGTTTTGCCTCAACCGGGTGGAGATGAAGGACTTTGGCCTTAATGATCAGCACTTGACTGACGTGAATGCAGTCGAAGTACGAGGCTGGCCGACGAATGGGCGTTTTTTCGTCTCCTCCGAGTTCGAGCATGAAACTCAGTCCAGCGGATCCACCGCAAGCCTGGATGCCCAAGACCTGGAGGATCGGGCCAACGCCAAGGTCTGGGTGGAGGCGTTCAAAGAGCTCAGTCCGAGCATACTCAACGAAAAGGCTTTCGGCTCACCCGAACAGGAGGGGCAGGCAGAGGCTCTGGTGCAGGCGCTATTTGGCCTCTACAGAGTGAGCCTTCCAATTGCGGCGCTTTACCTGTGGGATGTGTTCAAGGGCGCCAGGAATGACTCACTCCAGAATGTGGCCGGGCGAAATTTGCCGACTCTTTCAGTTCCTCGATTCGACAAATTGTTTGACAAAGTAATCGCCACACAGCCGTCAAGCTGGGCAAAGAAGCTGGCAAGCCACTGGCGGACGGATAATTATCTGCGTAAGCGGGATGAGCGCTCGAATCTTCTCGAGACGCAGGATCTGGAGGAAGCACTTCAAAAGTTCGAGGAGGATGGAAAGATCCAGGACGAATCCTTCCGAGAAGCGTTCCTTGACTATGCTCACTCGAAGCCGGAACGAACAGCGGCCAGTACGCGCCTTTTCTCTGAATACGACTGGTCCACAATTTCGGCGATACTGAATCGGCGGAAAAAGAAAGCTTCGCAGAAGCTGGGTCAAGCGACGAAGCGTGTTTTCGAAGCCGAAAGCCTCGAGCTGGATGCCGGCGACGAGGAGTTGCTGGATCGTCTGGATACAAGACGCAAGCTCGTGGAGCCGGATGAAATGCGCGAGTTTTTTGATCAGCATCGTCCGACTCTGGAGCAGGAGCCGGCAGTTCTTCGCCGTTGGGAGAAGGAGATTTACGACAAGGAGGTTTCTTGTGACGACCTCTGGCAGGGAATCCTTGAGTGCCTGGAGCAATCCCCCGGGGGAGCCGAGCACAAGGGGAAACCGCTTTCAATTCTCTTGATCGGACATAAGCAGCACAAACCGAACCAGTTCAAGGCAATGAACCTGCGCGCCTGCAGGTTCTTCGAGCATCAATACAAGCAGCTGGAATCTTTTCTGCCTGATATGGTTTTCTTCAAGGATACTCTGGCGCCTGCTTTCTCGAACAAGGTCCTGCCTCATATCGAAAAGGAGAAGATGACATCTTCGTCCAAGGCTGCGAACACCCTTGAGTTCACAGTGAGAATACAGGCACGGGAAGGCGAAACATATGAGGCGGTCTCCGAGCACAAACTGATTTGGCGATTTCGCCTGTCCTCCGTCTATTCCGAGTACCTGGGGGACTTGGAGCGCCTCGCTCGAAACGATTCCGGAAGTGCTCTTATCCGCTGCCTTGCCGATCGGGATGCCGCCGGGGCCAAAGGAGTCCCTGCGCCTATCAGCTTGGCAGAAACGGCGGGATTCCAGACCGGCGCAGGAGGCAAGGGCTCATTTGTTCCCGCAAAATCCAAAGGAAAAGATTACTCACTATCTCTTGAATGGAAGAGGGAAGTAGATGAGGCTGCTCAGCAGGGATTGGAGAAAAAGTGGGTAGCCAAGGCGAAAGAAATATTCGACCATTTTGATTCAGAATACACTTCACTCATCAGGACCCTGGTGGAAAGTGAGCTGAGCCCGATTGATAGCGGGAATGTTGCTGAGCTTTTCGGAAATCTTTTGAAACGCATCGCGTTACTTCCGAACGAATCCCTCCGTCGCCGCCTGTTAAAGCCGATCTTGCAGATAGGAGTCGTCCAAATTCCCGCTTCTCTGGGTGAGGGTAGTGCCACCATCATCTGCCCATGGCATCCGCTCCGCCTCCAGGCAACCTGTGCACGGCGTGAGCAGCTCAAGAGGATCATCAAGTCGTTGCTTTCGCCCGAAAGAGGTGATTTCAGCGACGAAACGGGAAACCTCTTTTTCTCGGATACGGCACAACTCGTCTCCGACCCATTGCGTCCCGATATCTCAATCAGCTGGGAAGGCTCAAGCGAGCAGAAACCGGTTGAGCATGTCGTCAGCCAATCCTTGGGCGGGTACTCTCTTCACGAGTACCCTTTTTCGGAATCCAAGAAGAAGAACACGCTGCATGACGACCCGAAGAAGGCGGCCACGGTAGTTCGAGGCCTGGTCGAAGAGTACCTGCGTCTTCAGCCACACGAGCAGGACAATCTGTCGGTGGCTTTATACAATTCCGATTCCAATGCTTTGCCGTTGGCGGTCGTGGAAGAAATCAACAAGCTCAACCAGGACCGAAAAAAAACAGTTCGTGAGAACGGAGATTCAGACGAGATCACCTGCCAGGTGGTGATGACGCATCGGGATGCGAATCGTCTGCGGGATGCCTACAAGACGCTGATAAGCCGTACATCCGATCCCGACGAAATACTGGGGACCGAGGTTACGGGCGAGTTTTTGTCCCGTGTTCGAATCAATATTGTTGCGGCGGCGAACATTCCTTCGCCGGGGAACTCCAAGCCAATCGATATCGTGCTCTGCAAAGACGTGGTCTCCCGCCTGGCAAAGCCCGACTGGCACCGAATCCCACGATCTGACCTGCCTGCCGAATCCATCATGCCTCACCAGTGGGGTCGCCGTGAGCCGGTGGCTGCTGCAAGTGACGTATCAAAGCTTTACCTGACTTGCCCTGCTCAGCCGTCTGCAGGATGGGACTACCTGCTTGCAGTCGCAGCATTGTTCAAGAATGAAGCTGCCGATACCTGGCAGAATGGCCAATGTCATATCCTTGCGCGTAAGATCGATTTCACCGAGGAAGATCTGGGAAATATTTTTACGGATACGCATCGCATCGGCACCTGGGTAGCCAATTACGATGAGCTTTTGGACCGAAGGCTCCTGGAGGAGCAGGGTGTCAGGGTTATCCGCTATGAACAGAACGCAACCCATGGCCGCAATCTGGTGATTTCTTCGACGGATTCGAATGCCTTTTTGGAAGCATCCTTGAGAGAGAAGGTTGCGGATATCCTGGATGTCACGGCGGCCGATCCACTCGTGATGCCAATAGTACAAAGGATGATGGCAGACGCCAACCAGCTCTCTGGGGGATTGGTACTGAAGGCGGCTCGCCGGTTGCGTAACACCCATGAGCTGATAGGTTGCGTTTTGAGCAAGTTCATCCTGGAGCAGCAGATTGCAGGCGCCGGAATCGGAAATGCCTGGTGCATGCTCGATGACTATGCACGTTGGCTCGGGAAGAGGCCCGAGACCGGGGTTGCCGACATCCTTTCACTCACCCCTATCATCGACGCGGACGGGAATCGGCACCTGGAAGTACTTGTTTCCGAAGCGAAGTTCATCGACTATGCGGCGCTTGCCGAGTCAAAGAAGAAATCGGAAAGACAGCTGGTCGACACCGTAAAGCAGTTGCATCGGTCAACCGATCCAAGCCTGGCCACGCTGGATGGCGCCCTGATCCTGGCTCGACTCTCCGAGCTGCTGGCCAATAATCTTCGGTCACAGCAATTCCTGGGCGCTGAGAAATGGAAGGCAGCTATTCGGGCCGGCAACTGCTCCATCAGGGTTCGCGGATACTCGCACATCTTCTGCCACGGGCCAAAGAGCCACCTTTCTCAAAGGCATGAGTTCACCATGTGCCTGCGGGCTGACGGGACCCAAAGCTATCAGGAAGTATTCAATCATCAATCCCTGGCCGAGCTGCTGCGGATTTACGCCGGAGCTCCCGAAGAGGCCCCGGCCAAAGTGCACCAGCTTCGACTTCAGGGGAACGCAGCACCGAAGGAAATCGAGGGAGTGAAGCCTACTGCGGGGCAGGTCCCGAAGGTTGAACCGACAAGCCTTACGAGCCAGGAAGAGCCCGCAGACGATGCGAGCAACGAGGATTTACCATCGATGATCGTCGCTGCCGCCGCCCCTGAGCCTCAGGAGACAACTTTACCAGCGCAGCCGGATCTATCCGGCAGCAAGAAAGAGCGCATTGCTGAGGGCACCCCGTCGGACATTGAAAGAGCGGTGCCCAAGAAGCAGCCGGATCACGGACTTGTCTGGGGGTTCTTATCCTCCAAGGCCGCCGCTTTGGAGAACAGCTCTTCGGAGGCGGTGATTTGGGCAAAAGAAACGGCTGAGAAGACCCGTTCGGCCTTTATCAGCCGCGGCATGCCTTTCCATCTCGACTGCGATCCGATCCTTTCTCCCAATTCTTTGATTTTCAAGGTCAAGGGCTCATCCGATGTCACGGAATCGATCATAAACAAGTACCGCGCAGAGATTAGAACCACGGACGGGGTGGACATCCTTTCTGTAGTCGGTGAAGTCGGCCGGATTTCAGTTGCTATTCGTCGTTCACCCCGAGCGATCCTGCATTCCACGGAGATGTTTTTGCGCTACCTGTCAGAGATTGATGAGGGCAAGGCTGCTGCTCATGATATTCCCGTAGCCGTTCGGGAGGATGATAATTCGCTCGTGTACTTGAAACCTTTCGAGCAGCCCCATTCGCTGGTCGCTGGCGCAACGGGAAGCGGGAAATCTGTTCTGCTGCGAAACATGGTGGCCGCTATTTGTTTGGCGCAGAGACCCAATGAAGTTCAAGTGACTTTGATCGATGCCAAAGGTGGCCTGGATTTTAACTGCCTTTACCCCTTGCCTCATGTTCTCGATCACGAAGGGAGCAAGCTGGTCGACGATCCGAATGTCGCTCTGGAACTGCTGCAGCACATCAACGAGGAAATGGATGAAAGATACTCACTCTTCAAAAAGCACGTCGTGGACAACCTGACGAGCTATCGTAGGAAAACAGGCAACAAGCTCCCGATTCGCTGGCTCATCTTCGACGAGTTCGGGATCTGGGTGCAAGATGATGATTTTCGAAAAGCCATCGAGCCCCCGATCAACACCTTGGCGAAGAAGGCGCGAGCTGCCGGCATCTTCCTGGTTCTTGCGGACCAACGTCCCGATAACCGCGACTTCCCCATGCAAACGCGCAGCAATTTGGCCAATCGGCTGGCTTTGAAGGTGGCAGACAAGGGTACATCCAAGATAGCCCTGGAGGAGGAAGGCGCCGAGAACCTGCTGAAGCACGGCCACATGATGGCAAAGACTGCCGATTACCCCTACCCGGTTTACTGCCAGATTCCCTTCATCGATACGGAGGAGATGAGAGAGCTGGCCGAGACCATCAACGCCCAATTTACAGAGATGAGCACCGCGGAACCGCTGGTCAAAATATGATTTACCTGGATAACAACGCAACCACAAAGCCATTTCCGGAAGTGGTGGAAACCATGACGAGGTTCATGACCTCCCGCTTCTGGAATGCGTCTTCCGCATATGGACAGGTCGACGGCCTGGAAGGAACTGTTGAGTCGGCCAAAGCTGCGATTCGAAAGCTGAGCGGGGTTGGCTCCGAAGATGAAGTGATTTTCACTTCAGGCGCCACCGAATCTAATGTGTGGGCTGTAACAGAAGGCGCAAGAAAAGCTGCCGGTGGCGGGTGGGTGCTGAGCTCGCAAATAGAGCACCCGTCCGTGCGGGAGACCCTTGAGCATTTTCGAGAGCAAGGGCTCTGCGTCCGTTGGGCCTCTGTAACGAGAGAGGGAGCCCTCGACCTGGATGAGCTCAAGGGGCTCGTTGACCCGGATCTTCGGTTTGTCTCCCTGATGCTTGCGCACAACGAAACCGGCATCATCCAACCCGTGAGTGAGGCTACAGCCCTAATCCGCGAGCGCTCACCGGAATGTCTCATTCATACGGATGCTACACAGGTACTCGGAAAGATGCCGATTTCGTTTTCGGATGATCTCGATGAAGTAGACCTGATCTCCCTTTCCGGTCACAAATTTCACGGTCCGAAGGGGATCGGCGGACTGATCGTTCGAAACGGAGTACTTATCGAGCCTCTGATCCGGGGCGGGGGGCAGCAGAACGATCTTCGTTCCGGCACTATGAATACACCCGCGATTGCAGGCATCGGTGCTGCTGCCAACAAGTGCTGGGAGCTTCTCAGGGAAAGACAGCCCGAGGCCGTTCGAGCCGTAAGAGATCATTTCGAGGAGCGTATCAGCTCGGTTTTCCCAGGTGCGCTCATCCTGGGAAGGCTGGCCCCAAGACTTCCTAACACCAGCTTCTTCGGGATTCCAGGGACCGATGCCGACGATCTTGTGCTCGCCTTGGCCGCCAAAGGCATTGCCGTCAGCAAAGGGTCTGCATGCTCGGCTCAGAGTATCGAGCCGTCACGGACGGCAGCCCAGATGGGATATAGCTATGAGGAGGCTTCCTCTTTGATTCGATTCTCCGCTTCGTGTGAGACAACATTTGAAGAGGTGAATCTGCTCGCCGATGAGCTACAGGGTCTCTGCCGCCATGCGGGAATTGCGAAAAGGTCCGAGTAGGCACCTTATTGATAGGCCAGCATTCAACGGTTTGCACCAGCGCTCCGATGTCTTCAATGGAAAACCTGGGAATATTCAGCATCTTCGCTTGTGATCCATTGGTCGAATTTGAAAGTCTTCCATCTTTTTGACCAGTCCAGTTCGTCATAGTTCCTCATGCATCTCCACCATTGGTAGATTTTGCAGGAAAAAGCCACGATTCCATGCTCTTCATCGAGCAGCCACATGGGAGTTTTGTTGGAGATCGGGGCTCTAACAAAGTCGAAAAGATCCAGGATACGGAGGGGCAAAATCGCATTCTGCCGTTCCACTACCTTGACGCAGCCGTTCGTTGGGATTGCCGTAAATTCGTTATTCTGTTTCCTTTTGCAAATCGGATAGCACAGACTATACCACCAGATGAGGATCCAATCAATTCGGATGGAATTTGGGATTCAGGCAGATTCTCGGCCAGATGCGGGCCGGCCATGCCTGAACACCTGTCGCGTAGGGAAAAGAAGCAGCATCTTTGAGGTTCCCAAAAAGAAGACAAGGTGGTACGCTCAAACGGCAACAAGCGAAAGAATGCTAACAGTAACAGGTGAATGGAGCATGACGAAGGAAATTGCCAATCCGCATGACGCGTTCTTCAAATCGGTCTTCGGCAATCTGGAGATAAGCCGCCAGTTTTTCCATGCCTATCTTCCACAACCACTTGCCAAAGAGCTCGATCTCGATCATCTGCAGGTCGAGAAGGGATCTTTCGTGGACGAAAGGCTCCATGAGCGTCATTCCGACCTGCTCTTTCGCACGGTTCTGAAGAACGGCAAGAGGGCCTGGCTTTACCTTCTATTCGAGCATCAAAGCACGCCCGAGCCGGACATGCCTTTCCGGCTGCTTCGCTACCTGGTGAGAATATGGGAACAGCATAGGGCGCAGCATCCCGGCGAGCACCCCCTGCCATTCATTGCACCGGTCGTCCTCTACCACGGGCAGATTCCGTGGACGACGCCCCGCCGGTTCTCCGAAGCGCTCGACATCCGGGAGGACTTGGGAATCCGCCCCACCGAAATGGAATACATCCTGGTGGACCTGAGCGCCATCCCGGACCAGCTTCTGCGGGAAAGATTGGAGCTGGAAATTGCCCTCAGTCTATTCCGCCACATTCGCGATGAGAACCTCCTGGAATCCTTCACGAGGATTTTGCCGCTCCTTGCGGAGCTCAGGCACCGGAAAACCGGCCTCGAGTATATTGAAACTATCCTGCGATACGTCTATTATATGAGAAGTAGCGACGAATGGGATGAGCTGACCGGGCTCGTTGATCAGATAGATCCGGTGATAGAGGAGATGGTCATGAAGACAGCCGCAGAGCACCACTTCCAGCAAGGTGAGACGGCAGGCTTGCAAAAGGGTATCAGGCAGGGGCTGGAAGAAGGAAAGCTTTCCGAGGCTCACGATGTCCTCCTTGAACTCCTGGAGGAACAATTCGGAGTACTCCCCCTGAGCCTGACGGAAAAACTACGCGAGATCCAAAGTCACGGCGTTCTCCGGATGCTGAGGCGGCAACGAAAAACCTGCCAGACACTGGATGAATTCGATCAATTGCTGGCGAAAGCTCTGCAATGAGGCTGATTACCTTGTGCTTCAGGTGAAACCAGGAATTTTGAAGGGATTGGGTTTCTGCTGCTGTTCTATCAGCAGAGACACAAGGTCTGTGACAAACTCCATGACATTCGGTAGCATTCAGTGATACTCCATGATGTGTTCGAGAAAATCCCAAGCTCAAGAACTTCGCCGACAGGATCATGATCAAGGTGGGCAAGAAGCCGCCATGAAGGGGTAGTTGTCCCTTGCGATGCCGCCCAACCCGCGCTTCAAGGGGAGCGGCCGGTCATGTGCTCAATGAAAACCCGCCTTGCAGGACGTATATCCGGCAACGTTTCTCGCGTCAGGGCACTATGAGCACGTGGCCGGCACAGTGGTGGACGACGAAGTAGGATATCTGGCCCAGGCCCGTCTCCCCCGGTTCGGTGAGGGCGCGGCGAGTCATGACGATGAGCTCGAAATTCTCCTCGGAGTAGACGCGGCAGAGAGTTTTGCCAGGAGTGCCTTCCTCGACGCGGGTGTTCACCGGGAAGACATGCCCCTGAAGCCTGCTCGAGACCTTTTGCAGAAGATCCTCACCGCTCCCCTTGAGGCCGGCCAGTGCCGCATCCCGGGCCGAACCGGCCAGGTACTCCAGCCCATGCCGGTTCGGGTTGACCACATGCAGCAGGGTCAACTCCATCCCTGTGGAGTACCCGGCGCTCGATGTCAGCCAGTCCAGGCAACGCTGCGTGGCCTCGGATTCATCGACCGCCATCAGGACCCTGAGCGGGCGGGCCGCATCATCCCCCAAAGAGATAGGTCCCCGTCTCTTGATGACCAGCACAGGTTTTGGGCTATATTGCAGGACATGGTTCGATACGGAGCCAAACAGCCAGTCCTGCAGGTCGCCATGGCCCCGCCGCCCGATGACGACCAGCGATGCCCTCTCCCGTTCGGCCGCGTCGCAAATCGCCTCGCCGGGCGCCCCTTCCAGAAGGCGCACCTCGGCTTTCACTCCGGACTGTTCCAGAAAAAGCCGTTCCTTCTCGATCATCCCTTCCGCGGCACGCCTGGCGCCTTTTCGGATCATCTCGATCTCCAGGTCGGAGATGCTCTTATACTCGAGCTTTCGTAGATCCACCACGTGGACGAGCATGACGTGAAGCGAAAGCGCGCGGTTGAGGCGCAGCACGAACTCCTCCACCTTGCGGCTGGCCTCCGAACCGTCGGTGGTGACGATGGTGCGAACAGACATAGGGATTTCTCCTCTCTGATCTTACAGGCGCTCAGCCTGTCGCCCGTTCCGAATTCTGCGCCAGGCCCGGCTCAAATGCCGCCGCTCTCGTCCACCCCTACCGCGTAGCCGGCTTCCACGGCCTCTTTGTAAAATACCTTGGGCAAGGAAAGGCTGAGGTCAGGCACGTAGGTGAGGAGAGCCAGAATGATGATCTGCAGGATGATGAAGGGGAGCACCGCGCGCACAACGAACATGAGATCCCTTTTTGCGATGGCCGAGGCGATGTAGAGGCTGCCCCCCACCGGCGGCGTCACATACCCGATGCCGAGGTTCACGGTCATCAGAAGCCCGAAATGCAGGGAGTTGATGCCGAACTTCGCCAGCATGGGCAGCATGATCGGCGTGATGATGATCGTTGCCGAAACGATGTCCATGAACATGCCGACGACGAGCAGGAAAAGGTTCACCACGAGCAGAAAAGCCCAGGCGGACGTGATGTTGGAGGTCACCGCCCCGGCGATGATCTCGGGGAGCCTCTCCACGGTCAGGTATTTCCCGAAAACGCTCGATCCCGCCACGATGATCAGCAGCGTGGCGGTGGTGACCGCCGAGGAGACGATGATCTTTCTCGCCTGCCCGAAGGTCATATTCTTGTGGATGAAAAGCTCCACGACGAATGCGTAGACACAGGCCACCACCGCCGCCTCGTTAGCCGTGAACATGCCGGAATAGATGCCCACGAAGATCACGACTGGGAGGAGAATGGCCCAGATGCTGTCCCTCAGGATGGCCATGAACTCGCGAAAGCTGGGGCTTTTCTGCCTGACCATCCCGCTCCTTCTGGCGATGACGTAGGTGTAGAGACACATGCTCGCGATGATCAGTATCCCGGGTACGTAGCCCGTCATGAAGAGCGCGGCGAGGGAATCGTTGGTCACCGCAGAGTAGAGGATCATCGATATGCTGGGCGGGATGATGATCCCGAGGATGGGTGCGGTCGTCATGGAGCCGATGCTATAGGACTCATCGTAGCCCTCCGCAATGAGCGCCGGGATCATGAAGCCCCCTATGGCCACCACGGTTGCAACAGTGGAGCCCGAGATGGCGCCGAAGAGCGCGCAAGCCAGGATCCCGGCCATGCCGAGGCCGCCGGGCATGAACCCCACCAGCGACTTGGCGAAGCGAAGGAGCTTCTCCACGATGGAGCCCGCCGTCATGATGTTCCCGCAGAGCACGAAGAACAGGACGGCCACCAGGGAGAAATTGTCCATGCTTTTGTAGAACCCTTCCAGGAGAAGCATGGACTGCCTTTCGAAAGACAACACGGTTTCGGCGAAGAATGCCATCCCGATCACGCCGGCGATGAAGAGGCTCAGGGACACGGGGATGGTCACGGCCAGGGCCCCGAGGAAGATCAGAATCACGTAAAGGATGGAATTGTCCATAGGTGTCCAGTCCCTTGCTGCAAGGATTCAATCTATTCCGCGACTTTCCTGCCTGTGAGGTCTTCCACGATGACCTGTATTTGCCGCAGTATCATCAGGCTGCCCATGAGAGGCAGGACGCTGTAGAGTATGACCGTGGGGATCTTCAGGACGGTGGTCACCTGTCCGGTCATCGCCTGGAGTCCAACAAGCTTGAGGCCGACATGGATCAAAAAATATGAAAAGGCCAAAATGGATGCATGATTGATGAAGTCGAGGGGTTTCTTGAGTCTCGGGAACAGGTTCGGTAATGCGTCGATGCGGATCATGGCCCGGTTGCGTACCGCCACCGAAATCCCGATGAATGTGGTGACCATGATGACCTGCCGGACATACTCCTCGGGCCAGGTCATCGTGTAGGTCATCAAGTACCGCGTGGTGACGTTAAGGAACATCGCTATCATGGCAGTGAAGACCGTCAGGAATAGTATCCAGTCTTCCAGAAAATAGAGAATCTTGTCCAAACGGCGAAGGACGCTTCGAAACATTCTCCGGTTCCTCCCGAGAGCCGCCCGGGTTCGGGCGCGGATGTGATGTGAGCCATTCTAACTGGAAAACGGTGTGAGAAGGGCTATTCCAGTTAAAAGCCGGGCCGCGCCGTGAAGCGCGGCCCTCGCAAACTGCATCATTGCTTGTAGCCCAGCAGATTCTCGACCTTCTTGAGATACTCCGCACCGATCTTCGGCTGCCACTCCTTGAAGACGACCTGGCCCTCTTTCCTCATACGTTCCATGTCCTCCTTCGGCAGCGGAATGAACTCGACTCCCGACGCTTTCGCCTTCTGGATTTCAGTTTCCTCCTGCTTGCGCGTGAGATCGCGGGTCTTCGCACACTCCTCGCGGATCACTTCGACGACCGTTTTCTGAAGGTCGGGCGGGAGCGAATCGTAAAAGCTCTTGTTGATCATGTGGATGAGGAGACCCTGCGCGTAGTTGACAGGTGTCCAGTATTTCGCCACCTCAAACTTCTTGGTGATGTTGCAGACCATCGCGGTCTGGTCCAGGGCGTCAATGACCCCGTTTTTCAAGGCGATCTGCACCTCGGGCCACGGCATTGGCACGATATTGAGTCCCCATGCTTTGTAGATGCTCTGGTTCACGTCCGCTTCCGCGATACGGAACTTCAAGGGCTTTGCGTCTGCGAGCGTCTTGATGGGCTTTACGGAGGCCCAACCGTAGTTGCCGTAGCCGCTGATTTCAACGGCCATGACACCGTTGGATTCGGCGGCGGAAAGGAAATGGTTGAAGATCTCCTTGTCGCCCACGAATTTGTCGAGCTTATCGAACGAGTCCACCAGGAAAGGGAGATTCACCACGCCGAACCGGGGGCCGATCTTCGGCGCCACGACGAACGAGCAGAGCATGCCCTGGACCGCCCCCATGGTGAGCTGGTTCAGGACTTCGATTTCGCCGCCCAGCATGGAAAGAGGGTAATAGTCGTAAAAGACCTGCCCGTTCGTTCGCTTCCAGAGCTCATCCCGGATTCGGAAGCCGACTGCGAAGCCCTCTATGGCCGGACTGGAAACGATCGAGACTTTCATGACGAACTTGGCACCCGAGGGATCAAATTTGGGCTTCCATGCCTCCCGGGGGTCCTTCTGTTGGGCAAAACCGATTCCGGTGACCGTCAAAACCAGGCTGACGGCGACTGCAAGGCACAGTTCGGCTACCTTCCCACGCACGACTTTTCCCACGCAGAAAAGCCGTGCCCCAATACCTTTCACTATCAGCCCTGTGAATAAACCTCAACAGTGACACAATGACTTCCCGCCGCTTCGTCGAAGCGAGCAGGATTGCACCCGGGGCACCGGCGATGACCGTGCCGGCCACTTGTCAAGCTTTAATGATGAATGCCTTTACGAACGGACTGCAGGGCGGGTGAAAGTGGAATTGTGAGATTGAATAGCGAGCGGACGAGAGAAGGATCTTCAGAGTCGAGTAATGATGAATGAGCGAGCGCGGGTAAGAGTATTCAGACAGCAATCTAAACATGAAACATGGGCTGGAAGGTCATCAGGATGCCACCCTCTACCCACGATGGCACCGCATCCAACACCAGCCGAATGATTCTTCAAAGAATCCTTCAAGTACCCGCGCACAAGATGCTCAGGCCTCCCAAAACGCTCTCTGGGCTATTCGCTGCCTGCTTGCAGCTAAATCACAGCTAACTACGAGCAAATGTCATACAATAGTCAACCAGAAACTGATAACGGGAAAAAGTATCTCCGCACTGCCGAAACATCTTCCCTCAAGGGAATACGAGTTGACAAAGACACAGGCCACCCGAAACTGCAGTGTGAAAGCGACTGTAAGCCGCTGAATGCAGGGGGCTGCCACCAACTGCTCGACACTCGATAGGACTCTGTGATACTCGTTGATTCATGAAACCCACAAGCGAGCAAGAGGCCATCCTGGATTCCAGGGGGCGAGTCATTCGGATCAATGCACGGGCAGGAACGGGAAAGACGACGACTCTGCTGATGCTCGCCGAAAAGCATCCGGATAAGCGAGCGCTTTACCTGGTCTTCAACCGCAAGGCCCGGGAGGCCGCTCAGAAGCAGTTCCCGACCAGCGTCCAGGTCCACACCGTCCATTCCCTCGCCTACCGGAGGGAGGGCTATCGCTGGAAGGAGAACCTGGGTGTCTTCAGTCCCGTCGACATGCTTCCCGCATTCGGCAGGGAGAAGGCCGCCCACCACCTTGCCGGCATCAGCCACCAGTACCTCACATATTTTTTGAACTCGCAACATACCAGGCTCGAGAGCGCCGTAGAGGATTTCTACCGGCATCTCTCCCCCGAATTGAAGCCATTTTTCGAGAAGCAGGCAGGCAGGATCATCCAGGCATGCCGGGAC
This sequence comes from Desulforhabdus sp. TSK, assembly GCF_022836495.1. GTDB lineage: Bacteria > Desulfobacterota > Syntrophobacteria > Syntrophobacterales > Syntrophobacteraceae > Desulforhabdus. The sequence goes on along the minus strand of NZ_BQXM01000011.1, from coordinate 4,433 downwards.
ATCGCAACCGTCTGGAACCGGCGTGAAAAGCCGTGCCCTCACGATTTCTATCTGAAGCTTTTTCATAAGTCCGGGCAATTCCACCAGGAGCTCGACCGCTACGACCTCATCCTGGTGGATGAGGCCCAGGATCTCTCCCCCATCATGCTCCATGCGCTCCAAGGGTGTCGAAGGCGCATCGTCCTTGTGGGAGACTCCCATCAGCAGATCTACAGCTTCCGCTATGCCACCGACGCCATGGAGAGGCTTGCCTGTGACGAGGACTTCCATCTGACGCTGAGCTTTCGATTCGGCAGCGCCATAGCCGAGTTGGCCAGCCTCTTCATCCAGGAGGCCAAGCAGGAGAAGAAATTCCACATCTCCGGGAATCCCGAGAAATCATCCTGCGTCTCCCTCTCCCCGGTGCAGCCCTCAAGAACAGGCACCGCCTCCCGGGCCATATTGACTCGAACCAACCTGGCACTCTTTTCAAAGGCCATACAGCTCCGTTCGGAAGGGAAGTCTTTTCATTTCGAACGTGACCTGCAGCATGTCCTCTTCCGGACCCTGGATGTTTACTGGCTCTCGAGGGGCCAAAAAGACAGGATCAGGGACGTTTTCATCGGCTCTTTCGCATCCTTCGGGCAGCTGGAAGACTATGCAGAATCCATGGGGGATTTCCCCCTGACGGGCATGGCCCAGATTGTCAAACGGCACGGCCATGATGCCTTTCCTGCCCTGGTGTTCGAAATGTCCGATCTCGCCCGAGGCAGGACTACTTCCGAGACCCCGAAGGATATCACTCTCTCCACCATTCATACGGCCAAAGGCCAGCAGTATGACGAAGTGACCATCGATGTGGATATCGCGGAAAACATCTCTGCCGCGGCTCAGCATGAATCCCCTCAGTATGAAGAGGAGATCAACATAGCCTACGTCGCCTTCACACGGGCTGTGCAGCGGCTCCATTTGCCGTCGGCCTTCCAGCGGCTCTTGACCGTCAGGTGGAAAGACTACCTGGCGGGATTTATGGACCAGCCGGCACCGAAGAAGCCGGGATTCTTCAGACGCTCCCCGAAGCCTGCCGGGCACAAAGGGAAACTATGAGGATCCTGCAGGTCTCCCGGCAATGTGGAACTTCAAAAACCTCGGAAAAGGGGATGACTTTCCCCGCGTTGCAGCAGTGTCCCGCCCAAATCGAAATTCAGGAGTTGACATTTCAGATCATAATCACATAAACAATAATTGATATGCTTTTGGCCTGACTCAAGAGCTGATCGACGGTTTGTGCTCAGGCTTGCTGAACAGGCTGAAAGGCAACGCATCCACCTCTTCAGGTCAACAATATCGAGGGGGGAGAGGTGGGGGGGTGAGCGTCATGGCACATTCCCTGGATCCCCCTTCAGAGAGGGATTTCCAAACCTCCCGTGCCAGGGGATGACTTCCGCCCCCATGTACAGCGTCTCCCGGCTCCACACAGTAAGAACTGGACGGATACCCATGGGAAAGACAGCCCGAGAAAAGTCTCTGAGGGATCTCGACAGCCATCAGGCAAGTCAGGAGCCTCTTGAAGGTCGGCACGTGCCGTTACTGCAGGACGAACACTATCATTCCGTGGCGTTTCTGGCCAAGAGTCTTTCAGACGAAAACCGGCTGCGGATCATCCTTTGCGTCAGCAGCGGCAAGAAATCCGTTTCCAGCATCGTGGAGGAGCTCGGTCTCTCACAGCCCCTCGTATCCCACCACCTCAAGGAGCTGAAGCGCTCCCTCCTGGTCAAGATCGAGCGCAATGGTCCTTTCATCTACTATGAGCTCGTCGATCCCAGAATCCTGGAAGTCATTCGCACCCTGAGCACCGTGGCGACAGATCTGCTGACGGCAAGGAAAACCTTTTGAGATGGGAAGTGTCATCAGTATTCACATGGATGAGATGTTGAGAGCCATCCGCCGCCTGGACCCGGAGGAGGCGCTGGAAGGAATCGCCGGGGTACTGAAGGTGCTTTTCTCCACGCTGGGCGATGAGGCGCGCTCCCAGTTTCTTTGGGAGCTCATGGGAGAATCCAGGAACGATAAGGTCTCGAGCCTCGTTCACCTCTGACTGGCTGAATGCATGGGCGAAGGTGTCGACCCGACGCAAATGTGCCAGAGATTGGTGGAGAAGGTGGCTCAATCGCGGCAGCTGATGGCCATGACCGACCCGGATCTCCTGGTGCTTTTCGAAGACTGGTTTGAAGAACTGGAGGAGGAGATTGTGTCCCTCCTGAGAACGCATGGTCCTCTCGATCCAGCAGAGCTGGCGGAAAAAGCAGGCCTCTCCATGAGAGGAGCCACGTTTCTCCTTTCCAAGCTCAAGCGTGAAGGCAAGCTCTAGGACAGACTGGCGAAAGTTTTTATCCCATGGGGCGGTGCGATTCCGCCCTCGAAGGGGGACTTCCCCCCCCGGACCAGGTGATGATTTTCGCCGCAGGGTACCAGTTCCTCGTGCGGAGGGCGGAAATACACAAAGTCGGCAGACAGGAAGCAAAAAGGAGACACAACCATGCTGAAGGTAAGATTTTTTCTGAATGAGCCGAACGGAAAGCCCTGAAAGAATTTCCTCTCGATGATGCCCAGGTTGGGCGAAAAGTACAAAGACATTGAAATTGAGGTGACCTCCAAACCCATCGCAGAATACCAGAACGATGAATATTTCGAACTGGATCTGCCCGTCGCTCCCGCCGTCATGGTGGGGGATGAGATCGTAGTGGAAGGTTCCAATGTTTCACAGGAGAAGGTCGAAGGGGTGATCTGCCGAAACCTGGGACTGCCCGAACCCGGCACTTCAAAGAAGGGCATTCTTGGCAGAATCTTTGGGCAATGATGGATGGAAGCGCAAGCGAATAAAACCCGCAAGAGGTCAGCCATCAAAGCGGCCTTTCTGCTGGCCTTCATTGCTGCAGCCATTGTCACGGCACGCTTCACGCCGCTGAGGGAGCACCTTACGGCCGAAAGGCTGGGGCTTTTTCTGGAAATGGCGGGACCATGGGCTCCCGTGGCCTACATCGGCGCCTACGCGGCAGGCGTCTGCCTTTTTTTGCCCGGAACACTTCTCACGATCGTGGGGGCTGCCCTTTTCGGCCCCTATTTCGGTTTTCTCTACGTGTGGCTGGGAGCGATGCTGGGAGCAAGCCTGGCCTTCTTCATCGGACGTTACCTGGGAAGGGATTTTGCCGCCTCCCTCATTGGAGACAGGCTCAGGAGATATGATGAAGCCATCGAGCGCAACGGATTCGCAACGGTCCTTTACCTCCGCCTGGTCTATTTCCCGTTTACTCCCATGAACTTCGGGATGGGACTCACCCGCGTCCGCTTCAGAGACTATTTCTTCGGAACCGCCCTGGGCATTGTGGTGGGGACCTTCATTTTCACCTTCTTTGTGGGAACGGTCAAAGAGGTCTGGTGGACACGCCAATGGAGCGGGCTGCTTTCCTGGAAGGTTTTTTTCTCCCTCGGACTTTTTATATTCTCCTTTTTTATCCCCAAAATAGTAGAAAAGATGAAGGCATCACAGCGGGTGGGCCTGGAATGAACGGTCCAAACCCGAGGCTTCAGCTGCCCGCAGAGACAGGCGCTAAGGGCAGAGCCACACCATAGGGACTGTGGAGGACTTCGACGTGACGGCCAGTGAAACATCCATACGCCTGGGATTTTTCTTCGGCATCTTTTTTGTGGTTGCTGTCTGTGAAATCCTTGCGCCGCGCCGCCCTCTCACCACCTCCAAGGCGGCTCGATGGGGTGCCAACCTCGTCATCGTCGGCCTCAATCCCCTCTCGGTTCGGGCTCTCTTCCCGGTTCTCCCCGTGGCGCTGGCTCATTTGACGGCTGAGCACCAATGGGGACTCTTCAGCCAAATCCTCCTCCCCTACCGGCTCCAAGTGGTCCTGGGAGTGCTGGCACTGGATTTGACCATCTATCTCCAGCATGTCCTCCACCATGCCGTTCCTACGCTGTGGAGGCTGCACATGGTGCATCACGCGGATCTCGATTATGATGTGACGACGGGCCTGCGCTTCCACCCCCTGGAAATTGTCGTTTCCATGGGCATCAAGCTGTCAATGGTAGCAGCCCTTGGGCCGCCCCCACTGGCCGTGCTCATCTTCGAGGTAGCCCTCAATGCCACCTCCATGTTCAACCACAGCAATATCCATATCCCCGCAGCCGTGGACCGATTCCTGCGGCTTCTGGTGGTGACGCCCGACATGCACCGGGTGCATCACTCGGTGATCCTCCGAGAAACCAACAGCAATTACGGCTTCAATTTCCCCTGGTGGGACAGGCTTCTCGGCACTTAAGTACCCAAGCAAAAGTTTCACAACATTCTAGGTGGAGAAGTTGATTGTGTATTTCGTTCCAAAGTTCTTCAATATGTGATCAATGGCCTCCTGTAGTAAACTAAAGGAGAGATAGGCTGAGAA